>DATDJI010000001.1:0-2714 GCA_036520615.1 Cellvibrionaceae bacterium
CTCTTGCCTGTAATTAACGTTTGTATGCCTATTTCCTGGCAAGCGGATAATAGGCTGATTTCTCTCTCTGTAGCATAACGGCCTAAGCACTCCAGCGTGTTAGTGCCGATTTGACGACGCGGCGTATTAATTACGCGCAGAAATGCATTGTCATCGGCTGAGTTCACCAGCAGGCGTAGGTACGCCATGATGTCTTTGATTTCTGTTTTTGCAAAAAAACTCGTGCCGCCGCTGATATTATAAGGAATTTGGTATTGCTGGAGTTTTAATTCAATTAGACGGCTTTGATGGTTGCCGCGATATAAAATTGCGAAATCACGAAACTGAGCTTGTCGCTTTAGCTTCTGGCTGAGAATTTCATTAGCTACTCGTTCGGCCTCGGCATCTTCAGATGGGCAGCGAATAACGCGTAATACTTCACCTACACCTAATTCGCTCCAGAGGGTTTTATCAAATTCGTGGGGGTTGTTACTAATAACTTGGTTGGCAACTTTTAATATGCGTGCAGTGGAGCGATAGTTTTGTTCTAGTTTTACCACGTGTAAATTTGGGAAATCTTGTTTGAGCTGGCTTAAGTTTTCCGGTCTTGCACCGCGCCAAGCATAAATACTTTGGTCGTCATCACCCACAACCGTTAAGGCACCGCGCACACCGATTAATTGCTGCACTAAAATATATTGGCTGGAATTGGTGTCTTGATATTCGTCGACTAATAAATAACGGATGCGTTGTTGCCAGCGATGTAAAACCTCCTCATGGCTTAAAAATAATTGTGCGGGCAGGCAAATTAAATCGTCAAAGTCCACAGCATTATAAGCTTGCAGTGCTTGCAAATAGCGCCCGTATACAATGGCATAGGTTTGCTGGCTGGTATTTTCTGCTCGCTCTAGCGCTTGGCTTGGCGTAATTAAAGCTGATTTCCAGTTGGAAATTTGGCTCTGTACCGCTTCGAGAATTTCTGTATTTAAATCGCCGTCACGCAGCATTAATTCTTTTAAAATACTGCGTGCATCTTCGCTGTCCAGAATGGAGAAGCCTGGTTTGTAGCCAAGAGTTTTATATTCACGGCGAATTATATTTAGGCCTAAATTATGGAATGTAGATACGGTTAAACCCTGAGCATCTTTGCGTTTGATAAGTTTATTTACGCGCTCTTTCATCTCGCGGGCAGCTTTATTGGTAAATGTTACGGCCGCAATATGACGCGCGCTCATGCCGCAGTCTTCAATTAAATAGGCGATTTTGCGTGTAATTACACTGGTTTTACCGCTGCCTGCCCCAGCTAACACCAGGCAAGGGCCATCGATGTAGCGGACGGCTTCTTGTTGGCGAGCGTTGAGTTTGGACACGGTAACCTCGGGGAAAAAGCGCCATTTTACGCTTTATAAAAAGGCTGATGAATGGGATTTATTGCCTGGCTCGGAAATCTGTTGAGGGCCGGCAGGCAATTCAATAAAGCCGAATCAAATCAAGTCTGTGCAAATTTGGCCGCATTAATACGTAAATCTATCTGGTGAGGTAGACCGTCTAAGTGTGCCCGTAGGTGATCGCCAGGTTTAAGTGGTGAAACACCTGCCGGTGTGCCGGTAAAAATAATATCTCCGCTTTGTAGTGCAAAATAGTGAGATATATGGGCAATTAAAGCTCCCGGCAGCCAAAGCATGTCATGCCAGTTGCCGACTTGACGCCGCGTACCGTTTACGGACAGTTCCATGGCTCCTAAGGTTTCAAGCCCCTCTTTGCCCAGATGTAGTAACGGTGTTAAGGGTGCTGAGGTATCAAAACCTTTGGCGATATCCCAAGGTTGGCCTGCCTGTTTGGCGGCGCGCTGGATATCGCGGCAGGTCATATCAATGCCTAATGCCGCTGCGGTAATCCAGTTGCTGGCCTGTTCAGCATTGGCGTGGCGCCCCTGATTAAGAGGTACTTGCAACCCAATTACCAATTCAAGCTCGTGCTCTACCTGCGAGGAAAAGTCCGGTAGGTGCCAATTGCCTTGCGCTGAGCAGAGTGCGGATAAGGGCTTGGTGAAGAAAAAGGGGGGTTCGATTGATGGGTCATGGCCCATTTCGTGG
This sequence comes from Cellvibrionaceae bacterium, assembly GCA_036520615.1. GTDB lineage: Bacteria > Pseudomonadota > Gammaproteobacteria > Pseudomonadales > Cellvibrionaceae > CAMCXE01. The sequence goes on from DATDJI010000001.1 coordinate 2,076, forward strand.
GCGTGTTCGGCATAGTTGCGGCCGATACAGAAAATTCGCTGTGGTATCCATGGGAGAAGTTCTTCGCCTGAGACATCGGTTACTAGCCACATATTTAAGCCTTAGAAACTCTATTTGCTGAGGTGCGATTTTGTCACTTAGTGAGTTTGCTGCTTACGTTCAAGTTTAACCGCTGAGAAGGATCACTGTATGCCGTGTATTTAGCGGCTTTGCCGCGCACCAGATCAGCGGGATATTTTGCTTCGTTGATTTTGGTCTTTTTGTTAATGGCTTGCCAGAGGTCGATATTTAGCTGGTCGGCAAGTCGCACCAAATACATCTGAATATCCGCCAACTCAAGTGCAACAGTTTCGCGTTGTGCATCGGTGAGGTTTTGCGCTTGTTCCGCTGTGAGCCATTGAAAATGCTCACAGGCTTCGGCCACCTCAACACTTAAGGCCATGCATAAATTTTTAGGGTTGTGAAACTGCTCCCAATCGCGAGCCTGGGCAAACTGACGCAAGTAGATACCATCTCTCCCATACCACCGCAAGTCGCCAATTAAGCCACTTGCGGTATGTATTTTTTCTGATTCTTCAAGACGCCAAAGCAAATATGCACCAGCTTGCGCATAGCAGCGCCCAAAGCCTGCATCTTATT
>DATDJI010000002.1:0-55550 GCA_036520615.1 Cellvibrionaceae bacterium
TAAAGCGAAATTTTTAATTCGCGCAGACTAAGGCTTAAATTCTCAAGAGCAATAAAAGAACTGCCGGCGCAACTGATGAAAACCGCGTTGCTCTGCGCAAATATATTTAGCCCCTCACCATCGATATAATGCGTATAAAAATTAAATCGCTGCTAAAAACTAAAAAACCCTCAATGAGGGTTTTTTAAATTGGTAAAAAAACAATTTAAACAACACTTGCAACGCTTGAAAATCTCGTAATCCCTGCGCCTACACTTGCATCTATACCGAGCAATACAGGTACGGCTGCTAACATAGATTCGTTATTAGTTTCCGTACCGGCTGTGCCCCGTTTAAATGTGGAAAATCCGCTGCCGCCTGCAATCATATTAGGCGCGTTACCAGCGCTGTGATCGGCACCATCGCCCATATCTGAAACTTGCACAACTAAAGTGTTATCAATCATTTTGCCGCCGGTAACCGGATCAGTTACTGCAGCTAAGCGCTGAATTAAAAAGGCCACACAGCCGCTTAAATAATTAACCATTTCCGCTTGCTCAGGTTTACCGGCCGCATGACAAGATTGATGGTGATCATTTTTAAAAGTAGTGTTATGGCCAACCCAAGTAGCTTGGTGGTTGGCCAGCTGCAGTGTGGCGACCTTAGTTAAGCCACAGGCCATAGCCTGCACTAATATTTCCGCCTGTAATTCCGCTTGGCCGCGAAACGCGTTGGCGGTACCGCCATCGGTGGGATAACTATTTGGATTGTAATTAACGCTGCCGCAAGCTTGCGATGGCTGTTCTCCCGTACTGCTCAAGCGCGAAGAAATACGCGTTAACGCCGATGAATGCGCATCTAAACGCTCTTTTTCGGCCGAGCCTAATTTTGTTTTTAACGAAATTAATGCTTGCTGATTAAGTTCAAGCACACTTTTTAATTGCGCATTAGGATCAATACCACCAGTGCCGCCACCACCGGTTGCACCAGAAAATAAACGTTTATATGCAGCTGCCGGTGAATCTTCACTGGGAAATGCCTGACCGGATTTTCGGCCAATTAAACCCTGATTGCCCACATTTGATTGAACACCTAAAGCAACATTAGCAAATGGCGAAGTCTGGCCGTATAGAGTGCCTATTTGCACATCCATCGTATCGCCTTTCCAATCTTGATCGTAACTGCCAGTCCCTAATACCTGGTGAGTATTACCGTGGCCGCCGCCGCGCGCCATAGTTACAGAGCGAAACGCACAATAGGTTTTTACGCTTTCATAAGCTTTAGTTGCAGTATTTAACGCCATACCGCTACCGGACCCACTGGGCAGCCATAAACCGCCAGGGGCACCATCCGGCGTATACACAAAAATTACCCGCTTTGACAATGTACCCGCCGCTTGGGCATAACGGTTTGCAAAAATACCGGCAATAAAAGGCGATGCGCGCAGTAATCCAGCAGAAACGCCTGCTTTTCCTATCAGTGCAAAAAATTTGCGGCGTTCGCTATTTACGAATTGTTTAGTGTCTTTCATATTAAAACCTTTAACTGTGCAGGTTGAACGGGGCGCAAAAGCGCCCTGCCATAGTCCGATCGAATCTATTTACGGAAACGTAGCAAATCGGACGTACCTAACTTATTAAACACGGCACGTGGGCTATTGTTGTTTGTGGTCATAGCTGCGCGAGCTTGCGAGGCCACACATTTGTAATCAGCTTTTTCCGCATCCGTTAACACGGGCTCATTCTCATCACGAATAGCAACGTCGTATGGGCGATTAATCAAAAAGCGGAAACTCTTCTCAACAAAACAGGCTTTGCTAACATCAAGTTTAGCAATCGCTTTGCCTAAACCTTTAGCGCCGTTGAAATTTACCGACAGACCATCGTTGGGGTTTTCAACACCTATTAATATGCCTGCGTCATCGATATTTAACGTACTACCTGTTGCGCCTAATTGCGTGCTGCGCCAGATACCCATTTGGTCGAAATCTTCCGTGCCAAATAAAGGATTAATTATTTTTGCATGACAGCCTGCGCAACTGCTGTGGTCAGTATTAATTTCATAGAACTGACGAGTCGTGAGCGTGCCCGCTTTGTTCAGTTCCTCCACCTTCATTTGCAGTGCAGTACGGTCAGCCGCCAAATTATTCGGTGGTGGATCTATGTGCTGGCAAAGCATTAATTCCCTTACGCGTACCGCACGCTGAATGGGTGATGAGCGATCTGGGTGCGCATTGGATACTAAAAATGCACCGGTAGTAGTAATGCCACCGCGTTTTTCCAAATTATTAACTTTGACAAAACTGCTGCTCGTTACGCCGGAAATACCATAATAATCAGCCAATTCTTTATTTACATAGGTGTAATTAGCATCATACAAATCGCTAAAAGGCACAGAGGTATCGTAGAAAATATTTTTAAATATTTCGCGCACTTCCTGCGCCATGGCTTTTTGCACGCCAAGCGTATATTTAGGATATTTCGTCGTATCGCGCGTTTCATTTATTACGCTGTCGGTATTAAACCAAATGCCGGCAAATCGCCCTATTTGTGTTTTACCTCGATTGGTATCCAACAGGCGAATAACCTGCGCTTGAATTTGCACATCGGTACTGAGCGTGCCTGCTTTTGCAGCTGCAAGCAAAGTATCATCTGGCGTACTGCCGGTTAACGTGTAGGCCAACGCAGTTGCATATTCATAGGGAGTCAAAATAAACGCCGACTGATCCGCTTGCGTAAGTTTATTTGGCGTACCCGTGGTAATGCCTGCACTTATTGCGTCGCGCACTGGCACACCCATTTCTGAGCGATAAAGAAATTGCGGTGAATTTAGCGCAGCGGTTAATGCCGCCGTCATACCTGCTTTAGCGCCATAAGTGGCAAACAAGCCGGTATAAGCCGTAGTTTCTGCACTATCAGCCGGACGACGGAAGGCCTTTAATAGAAATTCGTTTACAAAACGTTGTGGGCAAGTGGTCGTGTCAGCGCAGGCAAAAGGTTTGTTATTGGATACGGCCCAAGCAGCGATTTCCTGAGCGTTATCCAAATATTTATCTGCATGGCTATCACTGACTTGCGTAACAGAATTATTCGGGAATTTGCCTAAATAACTGTCGTTCACCACGCGCGTTGAATAATCCGTGGTTACACCTAACAAATCTTCTAGCGAGGCTTGATATTCAGCAGCCGTTAGAAGCTTCAGCCCGCGTGTACCATAGGTTACTGTTTGGCTAGCGGAGCACTCCGTAGCTGAGGCACGCCAGGTTTGTAAATAGGTGGCGATATCTACAGCACATTGGCCGACACAATTCATCCAGGCGTTCGGATCCGTATCGCTGTAGGGCATTTCTAAATCAATTTTTTCCACCAATGCAGCAAACATATCTGCTGGATATTTGCTAATGGACAAACTGTATTTAGCGCCGTTAGCCCGGATACCATCTACGCCGTGGCAGGATTTACATTGCAGGTCGTACTGAGCTTTTCCGTTTGCGCTATTGCCGGTTATTCCTGAACTTGAACTGCTGGATGAGCTACTGCTTGAACTACTTGAGCTGGTTCGGCCGCTTGAACTACTAGAGCTACTACTTGAACTGGAGCTTGAACTACTGGATGAGCTGCTCGAACCTGTCCCACCTTGAACATTCGTGTACACATAGGTGGCAACAGCCGTCGCGCAATCGCCTTTGCAATTAGCCGAAGACATTAATGCATTGGTAGAAATAATCGACGCTAACTGACTAACCGACTTGCCGAGCGCCAGAGTTTTCATCGTCTTAGGACCCGTGCTGCCGATCAGGCCGTGACAATTTCCGCAGCGATAGTAGTTCTGCTCACCTAATGCATAAAAGTTCGCACCTGAAGAACTGCTTGAACTTGAGCTCGATGATGAACTTGACGATGACGAGCTTGAAGAAGAAGAGCTTGAAGAAGACGATGAGCTGGAGCTGCTGGTTACAACGCCCGAGCCGACTTGATAACTACAGCCGATAGGTTCTTTAGAAACCACTACATCATCTATTAATACTTCATTACTAAAACCACTGAAGCTGTGCCAGCCGAAAATAGCTTCCTTAAATTTGCCTTGCATCCAGGTGGCGGATAGCTGGCCATTTTGCCAATCCGAACCGGAGGTAATCGAGTGAATTAACTGGCCATTGGCGTAGGCATAAAGTGAGTTGTAGGCCATGTCGCCACGGAACGCGACTTCAATACAATTCCAGGTATTAGCCGCTAACACAGGCCCCTTGCCCCACTGATCCATTTTCGGCGAGATATTATCGGTGGGTACTTCGTTTGTACCTAGAACACCTTTAATTTCACCAAAACGAATTTCGTTATTGGCGGAGCCTACATCCGCGCGCAGCCCCATAAGAGTTTCATGATTAGCGCCGGGGTTTTGCCCCAATTGGCGTTTAGAATTCACCCATGCGCGCATGTAAACTTTGTTTAGACCGGCAGGTAAAGCGCGCGTAATCATCGCAGGCTGTTGGCCGCCTTTAATTAATAAGGCACGGCTGCCCACCTTGGCAGTTGCCACCGCCGTTATATAGTTGGTTGGGTTAATGTGCCCGGGGTTTTGTTGGTACTCAACAAAGTAATTCCAGCCAGTGGGAAATTTACCCAAAGCAGTAGTTTCAAAACCGTCCTCAAACAAAATAGCGCTGGTATTGACGCCACCTGAGGAACTGCTTGAACTACTCGAACTGGAACTTGAACTGCTCGAACTTGAACTGCTAGAGCTAGAACTGCTGGAACTCGAAGTGCTGCTTGTACGCCCTGAGGAACTGCTTGAACTGGAGCTTGAGCTTGAGCTACTACTAGAACTTGAGCTTGACGAGCTGCTGCTGGCGCGGCCCGATGAGCTTGCACTGGAATTACTTGAACTACTGGTTGAACTGCTTGAGCTTGATGAACTAATCACACGCCCGGATGAACTACTTGAACTGCTCGAACTTGAGGAACTGGCTACACGGCCAGATGAGCTGCTGGAAGAATTGCTCGAAGAAGTAGAGCTGGTGGTAGACGAGCTTAAGCTACTACCGTTTGACGAGCTACTGCTAGTTGAAGAGCTGGAGCTACTGGATGAGCTTGATGTGTTGCCTGGCGATTGCTGGCCAGCCCCGGAACCACAGGCACTAACAACGGCCGATAATAAGGAAATAGCGAAGATACTACGCATAACGCGTCTTCGCTCAGGAGCCACACTTTTATTTCTCATCTCATACACCAACGATAATTAATCAAATTGTGTAGCCGCTAATGTGCGTGTTGCCTGCCTTATTGCTCTTTAATCTTATTGGCGATGATATCTAGGGCTTTAACACTAAGCGGCCACTTTAACACCAGCAGAAAAAACTCACTGTGACACACCCTATATTCGAAATAAAAATTAAGCAAAATAATTTTTATTTTTTCAGCGATAAGCGTTATAAAGCATGACTCTAAAAATTCTGTTTTAAGCCGTTTTAATCATTACGCGTGTAAGATAATTCAGTCTAAAATTAATACCCCGTTTATTTTCCCTATTCGCTCGCTTGCGGTTTGTAAAATCCCCCATAAAAAAGCCGCTTGACTGATTGCACTCAAAATAAGCATGTTCGGCGAGCACGAGCAACAAAAGTGCATAAAATTAAACTGCTCAATAAAAAAACGTTGGCTGTGAGAACGATACATAAGAATTAGGTAGAAAACTACAACAGCTATATTGACTATAAAAGGAAGATGTGGAGCGTCTTCAACCCAAAATAGAAGAGCGATAAAATTCGGATGGAACGCTTCGGGGGCCAATACCAGCAAATTGGATGTTAATGCATTTTATCGAGGCGGATTCCCAGGCCAGAGGGCTATAGATAAAAATTCAAAATCTGTAATGCGAGCCGTTAATTAAAAAAATTATCCGCATCATTGATGTGAATTGCCTGAGCGCGCTCACCCACCAAAGCTTTTGGTAGGGTGAGGCATTTTGAAGTGCGATTAGTCGTAAAGCTGATCCATCAATTGTTTTCGGCGCTGGGCTATTTCTTCGCCCAGAGAAATCATATCGATCTTCGCTTGCCTAACACGGGGGAAAATTTCGTTTTGTTCATGCTTGATAACCAGCGCCAAATAATCGGCGAGGTTCTTTATTTTTGCATCGCAGACTTCATCGTCGGAATTTTTACCCTCCACCTGCGCCATTAAATAATTCAACGTATCCTGTTTAACGGCAGCCTCTTTTAGCAAGTTTTGGTCGTTTAACGATACATTAATCGCTGGATAAAATACTTCCATTTTCAACTGAGCCTGAATTGCCAGCTCCTGGCATATAATTGTTACCAACTCCCTTTTTTCGTTAGCAGAAGGAATTTTGGGGTAAGCCTGAAACAAACCCTGCACAAATTTGTGATCCTCGCGCAATAGCGAGGTTGCTTCCGTCGATAATGGGAAGGTCAATAACTGCGATGTTTTTCCAGCAGCTGCGCTCATTGGTTACCTCATGGAGTAAATCATTGAATAAATAAGGGCGCCAAATTAGCCTCGAACACCTGAGGGTTCTGTTCGTTAGCCAACATGCCTTTATCTATTCTTAGCCCCTTAAAATATTTGAGCGATGAGCAATGGGTCTTACTGCCGAATTGCCTATGGTCGAAATCAACCACAACAGCTGGAACCGGCTTTTTTCTCGTATTCATCATGCAGCTTCCACCATTGATACGGCGCAGTTTGCGGCCAGCCTGCCGGTGAATCCTCCCAAAGCTCCTGGCGGCCAAGCGGTGTCAAATCAAGGAGCGTCCACACGCTGCCCAAATGCTCAACCCCGCGTCCGGTCGTAAAATAGCTGTGATAAATATTGCCGGCATCCTGCAAAAAAATATTCAACCCATGGCCGTCGGTCACCATAAAATCAGCGTTAAAACTATCCGCGGTGGAATACCAGGGAATATCCCAACCCATGCGTTTTTTAAAGGGCGTTATTTCATCAATCGGCGCGCGAGAAACCAACACAAAAGTTGTATCGCGCGCATTTAAATGCGCAATATGGCCAACCATATCGGTAAACATACAACAGCCGGGGCAAGGCGCTTTATCGGCGGGCTTTAGCATATGGTGATACACAATTAACTGGCGCCGCCCGGCAAATAATTCCAGCAAACCCACCTCACCTTCCTCACCGGTAAAGCTATATTTTTTTGTTACCAACACCATCGGCTGCCGCCTACGCTGCGCCGCCAGTGCATCACTCGCCTGTGTATGGGCTTTTTCTTTTGCTAATAATTCTTTGTGGGCTTTTAGCCATTGTTCCTGGCTGACGACGGGCGGTAGCGTTTTTAAAGAGGCGGGGATTTTGGGGGTATTTTGCATTGTGTTCACCTTCGTACGGGTCTGCTGTTTTGATCAATTGGCTGAGTTAATCTGTGTACTGGGCAGAGGAATTGCAGCTTGCTTAGGCTAGTCGAACACACCAGCTATTAATCGACAGGCAGAGAATATAAATGGCTTACAACTATATTTTAGCAAATCGCCCATAGAGGCAGTCGCATCACTGCTGATAATTAGATCTTCTAAGATTAAGGGCACCTGGCTACTTTGCTCAGAGCGCTATTACTTCGCTGATTTCCGCCGCTATTGCGCTCTTGTAGTTTCTCTTTGACACAAGTATAAACACACGAATTTCCGACCTAACACGAGTTGAGCTTTAGTTAGCAGCGAGACGGCTTCCGAATAGATGAGCCTTTGCAAGTGAGTAACAGCAAACAATGGAAGACCGCACAGAACCGTCTCGCCCTTCTTAGACGGAACCATTCGGCCCTAACAACATTAGAATTTTTGGTTAGCGTTTAACCTATTGATTCAATTAGCCTGGTTGGAATCAAAAGATTTAGAGGACGTGTTAGACAGATAGACACATCGATTTAAACGGAATGTTTCCGTCTAATAAAACTGTTAAATTCGAGGAAGCGGGTCGAGAATGCGAGCGAGAAAGGAGCTGATAAAATCCTTACTGTCTTTTGCTGAGCCTATAGAGGCTATTGTGCTAGAGCTAGTGCAATACGGTTGGGATTCTGAGATTGAGCTTGCTGAGCTAACTCCAGAGCATATAAAACATGTGCTAAAACTGTATTTATCTGGTATCTATTCGGATGTTGAAGTTAGGAATTGGGCGAATGCAATAGAGCGGAGAGACGATATTGGTTTGCTGCGGTCACATGCTGAAGTTCTGGATGAAATGGTTTAATCCTGCAATTAATTATGCAATTACACCAAGCCTTGCTAATCGTATTATTCATAACCTCGATAATAATGCTATTACTTAAAAGGCAAAAAAATTTAACAATCAAATCTTGCGGAGCAACTTACGCTTCGCTCCAGTTGCCCGCAAATTTGGGCGTTAGCCTAAAAGGGAAATATCATGTTTGGTAAGCTGTTCGGAAAAAAGAAAGAAAATCCTTCTAAATTTATAATTGTAAACTTGAATGCAAAATTGCAACCCATGCATAGAGGTGAATTTTTCGAAGATCCAATTGACCAAAAAATTCAAGAACTTTCACTCGGAACTGTTACTGGCGGCGGAACCTTACAAAGTGAAAGTGGTGAAATTGAAAACTGCGACATCGAAATCCAAGTACAGTCCGTTGAACCTGAAGCTATTGAATCTATAAAAAACATATTTGAAAGTTTTGGGGCACCAAAAGGCTCTAAAATAACCCTTGACTCTTCTGGCTCAATCATCGAGTTTGGTGTAACGGAAGGTTTAGCTTTATATTTAAATGGTACAGATTTACCTCCTGAGATATATAAAAACTCAGACATAAATTATGTAATAAGTGAAATTACTTCTTTATTGGTGGGCAAAGGAACTATGCTAAGCCATTGGCAAGGAAATACAGAAACAGCTCTATATTTTTATGGTCAATCATTTGTGGAAATGAAGGATTTGATCAGTGCGTTTTTAGACTCCTATCCGTTATGTCAAAAGGCTAGAGTTGTGCAAATAGCATAAAGGCTAACAAGGCGTTGCAGCACCGTTCCGCTTCGCTCTCATTGGACAGATTTTAAGTCGCGCTTTTGTGGTTTTGCTTCGCAAAAGTATTCCACAAAATCGCAACTTAAAATCTGCCGCTGAACTTAACGTTAGGTGCATTTAGGAGAGGTCTGTGAAGTCCCCAGAAATTGCAGCTATCAGTGTGTTATTAGGCGATGAAATAGTCCAATTAGCTGCTCAATATCATGTCAAATCGGACGAGCACGATATTCTCCCTTGGGAGGCTGATATAATTAGGGCGAAATCAAAAGATTTAGTAGAAAATTGTGGGCGAATAGAAAATATCAAAGAGTCTACTTTGTTGAGCGCATGGGGCTCTAGTCTTGCCGCTAAAATCCCGAACGTTGTAGACCGGGCCAAATATTTTCATGCGAGCTATAGTAATGCGAGAAAATTTACCTAATAAAACTGTTATGTCATAAAGGCAATGTATGGGAAGCAAACTTAAAGAACTCGGAACCGAAGCTCTTCCGGATGTGGTGAAAGCCTTAATGAGTGAATCTGATAGGGGGGCTGTCGTTCTAGCTGGAAGCTATATTGAGAACCTTCTTGGTGTTTCTCTGAGATCAAAATTTAAAGTGAAAACTAAAAAGCTGGATGAATCTATTTTTGGTGCAAACGGCGCATTGTCAACTTTTTCTCAAAGAATTGATATTTGTGAATCATTTGGTTTTATAAAAGCAGAAATTTGCACAGAGCTCAAAATCGTTAAAAGTATAAGAAACGAGTTCGCACACCACCCATTTGATGCGCGTTTCAAAGACCAAGAAATAGATAAATTGGTAAAAAAATTGCAGTTATCAAAAGGTATGGGGATTAGAGATTTGAAGGAGCCAAATGAGTCGAAGTCGAGGCAGTGCTATTTGTCAACATGTGGCTCGGCAATTACCTATATCAGCGCGTTCTTTGGCGAAGCATAACAATTTTTTACGGCAAAATTAATTCGTTGGGTTTAAGTGCGGTTTCGGCAGCATCGATCACTGTGCTTTAACCTAACCATTCGCATCAGCAGAAAACTTTTACTCCGCAAAAGTTTCTGCTGTGCTTAGCGTCAGACAATATCAAAAACTACAGAGAACTACATATGGAATTTTTAAAGACTTACGCAAAAGAAATTGTTTCGGTCCTGGTTCCGTTTGTAACATGGTTTTTAAATGTCGGTCTGAAGGCCAGACCTAAATTAATTTGGACAAATCCTCATTCATTTAGATTTTTAGTTCAGCAACCTCTACTTGATCAAGAAGGTAAAATTATCAAGCCAGTTCAAGAGGTAGACACCGCCTCAATAAAGGTAGTAAATACTGGGCGCGAAACTGCAACAAAAATCGAGCTCGTATTTAATTGGAAACCGCATTACCTAAATCTTTGGCCGGTACGTCATTATGAACAGGTAACTGAAGCTGACGGCAGGCACATTCTGATTTTTGAAAATCTATCGCCTAAAGAAGAAATTGGTATTGAAATTATTTCAATTAACGCAGACTTACCCGCTCTAATTTTTGTACGCTCTGCCGAATGCATTGCCAACAATATGCCACTAATGTGGATTCCGTACGTCCAACAATGGAAAATTACGATTGCTCGTTTTTTCATTTTTATGGGAATTAGTTCTACAATCTATCTGACTATAATGCTTATTCAATTTCTTGTTTTAAAAACTCCCAACTAAGAAAAGTACCTATCAAGTCGCTCAAACTCGTTCCGGCGCTTTGCGCCTCCACTGGACGCAATTTGCATTTAGTGGGTAGGATGGGCAATTCATTGCCCATCGGTTAAGTCATAAGTCAAATTTTTGATAAATATTAATTAAAATAGGTGGGCTACACGCTACAACCAAACCTTTTGTAAAAATTGGGTTTGAGCGCGCCATGGTTGCAGTATATATGCGACCCACCCCACGCCCTTGAGGAAATCGGCATCGATTTAACTGAATGTGCTATTAATTTTATGCACCTACCACTGTGCCATTCATCGTTTGCCCGAGTTGCGTTTCCCGATAGTAACGCCGCTCACCGGAAAGTTATTATTGGTCACAACGAGTCGGCCCGTTGTATCAACTGCAAACGAAGGTAAAGTGGTTGTCCTAATGTCCCTAATGTCCGCTTTTTTACTTCAAAAATGGATCCCGCCAATGCCCATTATTGCTTTTGGATGGCCCCGGACTATGCTGCACTTTATTTCGGCTACTGCTATATTCCGCAGACGGAATTATGAAATATACTTATTGCGGCGTATTTTTCCAAACTCTTAATGCGGATTAATCCAATTCGAAGAAGATCGGGGTGGATTCGCGAAGCAATTCGCCGTATTGCGGCGATAGGCGCCGAATTACAAGTATAATGACAAATACAAATCCTGATAGGCAGATTGCTTCGCAAATCCACCTGACCATAAAATTAATCCACATTACGAATTATTGTTAACAACTCGGCGTTAGGCTATGTAGAGAATAAATGAAACTAACTGAAGAACAACTTACAGCGCGTCTAAATGATGAGCTAAATATGCTTTTGCGGTCGGCAGATGCTTACGATCAAGGGCACTATTATGAAGCCACAAGGCTCGCGGGTTCTATCATTAAAATAATAGGGGATCGCAGAAAAAAAAGCGGAGCGCCAAATAAAAATTTTGTTTCCTTGTTAACTCAGCTCGGAACCAAGCCAGAATCAATGGTTGACACTTCGCTACCAGAATTAATCGATCAGACCAATCTTCATGGCCCACTGTTTATCCTCGGTTTTCATGTTTCGGGGGGAACTGGACTGATACCTAACCTCGACGGATTCCCTCAAGAAAATTATTCACCACCAAAATTAACGCTTTTTGAAAAATGGTGGAGCGATCCTATTATTCGCGACTGCACCGGGAACGAGTTTTCAAGACAGAATATCATCGAAACAATGCGTGACCAAGAAGACGCACACACCGACGGAGAACTAGATTCGGCATATGCAGGCATCTCTTACAAAGGCACAATAGGTATCACACAAGTCGATCCAAATCCTCACATTTTTGACACAAATCCGGCCAGAGTGATTTCAAGGCAAGTCGCGCATGAAATACTCAGGACTTTGCGCCCGCAAATGCCTCCAAAATGGATTCAAACCAGAGGCCTAAAAGTGCAACCCATCATGCTCCATGAAGTTTGGGAAGAGGACTACAACGGAAATTACAGACTTGTAACCGATCATAAAGCGATTGAGTTCAAGAGCGAATCAACTGGATCATATGAAACTTGGAGGGAGTGGAAAAAATTTATCGCTCCACCTATGCTAGCAGATGCTTCCAAAATCGTAACAAACTCCAAAGCGAAAAACTTTCGGCTTAGAATCGTTCTTTTAAACCACACACCGTATCCGATAGAAGATATTAAGACAATGATTTCAATGCAACACCCTAGTTAGCCAAATTGATTTTAATTTACAAAAAACAAGGTGAATCCCCAAAGCAATTCACTATTGCGGTGCAAATGATGATTACAAGTATAGATATGGCTTCGAATTGGTGGATTGACGCTAAGCTTAAATCCACCCTACCCTTACTTCGCTGGTTTGGCAATTTATATCCTCCAAGCCCCCAACGCGTAAATTGGGCTTACATAACGCATGCCGCGGCAAAATAATCGATAAAATCCGCAGATTTTGCAATGCAAAATAGGCTAATTATGGAAATCCTCGCAAATAAAAAAGAGCTTCTTCAATCTTTTATTCAGTTAAATAAAGAATGAATATCAGCCTATTTTGAATTAGAAGAGGCTGATTTTACTTTGGCCCAAAATCCATTCCAAATAATTGAAAATGGTGGTTATATTTTTAGTTTGCTTATGGGCAGCTCAGTTGTCGGTGTATGCGCCTTATTCAATGAAGGCAATGGGATTTATCAGTTGGCAAGAATGGCAGTGTCGCCTAAATTTCACGGGCACGGTTATGGAAACATGCTTATTGAGGCGTGTTTCTCTAAGCTCAAAGAAGTTGGGGCAGATAAAGTTTATTTGATATCGAATACCAAACTAACATCGGCCATCGCTCTTTATAAAAAGTATAATTTTTTAACTACGTATAAAGGTGTTCATCCTATTTATTCGCGAGCCAGCATCTGCATGGAACGTAAATTTTTATAGCAAGACGCTTTACCGTTAACGCAGCTGGATGGCCTAGGCCTCGCTCCAGCCACTTCAAAACTTCGCCTTAATTGATCAAAAATACGGATCACCAAAATGAAACCAGAAAACCGAATACCCCTATTTTTAGCACCAGGCGAAGGTCGCTCTTATGCTATGGGCTCCATTACTGCTTTGTTCAAAGCGGACGGTGAGGAATCCGCGGGCAAATATTCAATTTCAGAATGGTGGCTGGAGCCTTTCACAAAAGGGCCCGGTGCTCATAGCCACACAGAGGACGACGTTTTTTTCGTTATAGAAGGAACCATGAGCTTTCTTATTGGTGAACAATGGAAAGAAGCACCAAAAGGCTCGTTTATTCTTGTGCCGGGCGGAGTAACTCACGATTTTGAAAATCGCGGAGCGGTTCGCGCAGGTATTTTAAATTTTTCCGCACCGGGTAACTTCGAGCGACATATGCCTGACATTGTTAATTGGTTTGAAGAACATCCACCAGGTAAAACAGATTAATTGGGTTGTCTTGGCTAATAACGGTTAGGTCTTCGTGTTAATGTCTCGTCAATATTGACCAAGTTGTATCCTACATGAGCAAGTACATTTGGCTATTCATTCTCGCACTTGCGCTCTGGGCTGCCGTGGAATTAAACGCTCCAAAATGGGTTTTAATATTATCGACCGCTGCATTCTTTTTGCGGGCGGCCACACTGGGAGACCACCCGGATGAGCATCTGCTTGGTGAGGGCTTCGCACAATATCGGCCATCAATTCTCATCGTTTTAGGTGTAGGCGGCCTCATCCTGGGCGCAGCAATATTTGCAGTGATACGGACGCTATTGTGACAGGCGTAAGATGTGGGTCGTCGGACTAGACTTAGGCTGTGAGACCTAACCAGCGGAAAAATAATTTAGGTACAACGGCCTCACGCCATGCGAGCTAAAGGAGCCACCCATTGAATGCCAAACACTATCTATTACCCAGCCGCAAACAAATCATCTGCTGGTTAACTCTGGCGGGATTTTTTTTGCTCGCGCGTATTGCTCAGGCCTATTTCCCTGAAAATTTAACTAGCGTTGATACACTTATTTTCAGCGTATTTTCCGCGGTGGTGCTGCTATTGATAGGCGATGCCTTTGCCGCGATAAAAATGCCAGCCCTGCACATCAAACGCCATAGTGGCGCGGTGCTCCCGGTTAACCGCTGGACGCCTGTGCACTTGAGCATTACGCACGATTTTACTTATCCCACTGCGGTGGAAATTTTTGACGGTATTGGTGATGGGCTAGTTAGTGATCAGCAGCCGTGTATCGCTCACCTAGTGCCGCAAAAAATCAGCGAATTAACCTACCGAATAAAAGCGTTGCGGCGGGGGGCATTTAATTTAGTGCAGGTTTTTTATCGTGTGCAAAGCCCCTTGAAAATGTGGTTAAAACAAGGCTCACTGCCGGTGCACAATGCACTTAAGGTGTACCCGGATTTTTCTGCCATTAGTGCATTTAAACTTTTAGCGCGTGAGCAACATACCAATTTATTAGGCATTAAAAAACGCAGGCGGCGCGGTGAAGGGGCGGATTTTGCGCAATTGCGCGAATACCGCCCAGGCGATGCACTGCGCAATATTCACTGGAAAGCTACATCGCTGCGGCAACAATTAATCAGCAAAGAATATCAAGACGCTAAAGATCAACGCTTAATTGTTTTATTGGATACTGGCCAGCGCATGCGGGCAGTGGAAGATACGCTGACGCATTTTGACTCCGCGTTAAATGCAGCTTTATTGCTGGGTTTTATAGCTCTACACCAGGGCGACCATTTTGCATTACAAACCTTTGGCCCTATCGAGCGCTGGGTGCCGCTGCAAAAAGGCACCGATAAACTGCAAGTAGTTTTAAATAGCGTTTATGACCTTGATGCCGTACCTGCTGCATCAGACTTTTTACGTGCCGCTGAGCTTATCAATCAAAAACAGCTTAAACGCTCGCTGATTGTTGTGCTTACTAATTTACGCAGCGAAGATCATAACGATTTAATTCAAGCGATCAGCCAACTTAAAAAGAAACATTTAGTGTTAATTGGTGATTTACAGGAAACGCAACTGCAACAAGCGCGCGCTAAAAAAATCGCCAATTTGGACGATGCGCTACTTTATACAGCATTACAACAGTTTGAGCGCGAGCACGAACATAGCCTCAACACATTAAAAAACCAGGGTGCACTGGTTGCCAGTGTTGAACCTGGCCAATTGGCAGCCACATTGGCCAACTATTATTTGTCAGTTAAACGCTCTGGAATACTTTAAAGAAAATAAAAATCGAGATTCACATTACCTCGCTACATTTTCGGCGGCGTAATTCTTCGTAAAATATCACTGGTATAACCGCGCAAAACTTTTAATAACTCTTGCCTCGCTAAAGAGCGTTCCACGCCGCGCTCAACTACATAATCCAAGAGTGCACCAAATCTCTGGCGACGCTTTAAACCATTTTCGCTCCAATCCCGGCGGTCGTCAAAAAATCCTGTCAATGCATGCCCACAGCTACAGGCTCGATATAGCCCAACAACGGTATAACCGTCTTCATCTGTTGTTTCAACTAAGCCACTTTTACCTGGCTGAGTTTGAGTTTTGGCAAAAAAATCTTCCGCACTGGTATATACCGCACCGCATTGTGCACACCACTTGGGAAAGGCGCTTGCGGCCAAAACCTTTAAGCCATCATATATTCGTTTATCTAAAAAATCAGAATTCATACAACAAATTTCAAAGCCCAGCAATTGAAAACGTTAGGCGTAGAGCACATCCAAACCATCCTATAAACTTAAATATCAGTATGTAAAAATGCGCTTTAAATAAAAATGCAAATGCATAAACTCTGTTAAAAAATAACTTAAACTAATTTTAACTACTTAAGACTATACGAAGCATTAAAAATCAATTGGCTATAAGTGGATTATAGCGCTGAAAATATATTAGCCACCCGTTGTAAAAAAACGGTCTAACAATTTCGTTTATCCAACAAAAGTGTGCATGATTAGCCATCCTATGAGAAGTTTCGTCTAGCAAAATCAAACACTGGCATACTTAAAAACTGCGCTGTATACGGGTAATAAACGATACTTTGTCACTTATGTGGATTCTAAAAGCGTTCACGAGGCCGCAATGCGCGCCGGCGAGAGTTTTACAGCAGCCCACGTATAGCCTAAAAATAAAAATTTTCGTCGCAGTGTCAACCAAACTGTAAAGGCTGCGTTATTACAGGTAACTGGAGTTCATATGCGCCAGTACCACGAGCCAATAGATTATCTATCGCTCGGATCTAACCCGCTAAATGCAGAGGAATAATTATGAAACAGCTTATTAACCGCGTCGTTCTCACTGGCCTTTGTGTGATGAGCTGCGCCGCTATGGCCGAGCCCGGCTCTTACGAGCGCGAAACCATTAAAACCGGCGCGAGGGGAACTACAGCCGTGTCGGTGAACCAAGAGGTGACGGCTGATGGTTGGACGCGCGATCGCGTAGTTACTAAGCCAAATGGCAAAGTAGCCGAACGTCATACTGAGGTTTCCCGCGACCCTGTCACCGGGGCGGTCACTCGCGCAGTGGATGGCACTTTGTTTAACGGCAAAACCTATAGCAAGGATTCAACACGCACGCCTACAGATTCGGGCTTTATTAAACAAACTACGAAGGTAACGTCCAACGGCAAAACCCGCGAAAAACTAAAAGTGGTAGCGCGCGGCCAGGGGCTGCGAACGGTAGACGTTACGCGAGTAAACGGACACGGGCAGGTATCTCACCGCGTTACCCGTATACAGCGTAATAAATAAATTAATTCATGGCAGTTTTGGCCTTTTTTAGCCGCAAAGCCCGCGAACAGGCTTTAGAGCAATTCCTAACGGGTGTGGAGCGGCGCGCGTATCAGAGTGCGCTGCTCACTACGCGACGCGAGGCTGATGCGCTGGATATTGTGCAAGATACCATGTTGCAATTGGTGCAGCATTACCGCGAGCATACGGCCGAGGAATGGCCGAAGTTATTCCAAAGGATTTTGCAGCATCGAATTGTGGACTGGGTGCGCATGCGGCAGCGTCAACAGGGTTTGTATAGCCAAATTGATGCAAACGAAAACGAAGAGGATCCGTTGCATCAATTTGCCGACCCTAAAGATATTAATCCCGCCGCTATTGTCATTGCCCAACAGGATATAAATCGCGTATTGAACGCCTTGGAATTATTGCCGCTGCGACAACGACAGTGTTTTTTATTGCGCGCCTGGGAAGGGTTTGATACCGAAAATACCGCTCAAGCGCTGGGAATAAGTACCGGTAGTGTTAAAACTCATTACTCCCGCGCGCTAGAAAAATTAAGCAAAGCGATGATTTGCCCCACCCCACAGGAGCCTAGCCATGCACCCTGACGACAACGCTCGCTCAAGCAATGAGCCACACATGAATGATTTTGTTGCGGCTATTGTAAAAAACCTGGATCAGGCAACACAGCAATTGCCCGATTCCACACAAGCCGCACTAACTGCAGGCCGCGAGCAGGCTTTACGGCCTGCTCAGCACAAGCACTGGCCTTGGGCGGTAGCGGCATCATTGCTATTGGCCATCGGCGCCATGACGTGGAATTATCAACCTCAAGATACTGACGCCATGGCACTGGAGCTTTTACAGGCAGATGATCAACTGCTTAACGAGATTGATCTATTGGAAACTCTGGCCGAGGTTGACGAGACATGAAGCCTGCTTGGTACATGCTAGTTTGGCCATCGCTATTAAGCTTCGCTGCGCTATCTGCCACTGGGGGCGAAACGGCTGTGCATCTCTCTGCACGTGCAGATGCAGGCAAACCTGCGGCTAAAAACATTGACGCGCCAAACGATAGTGAATTTTGGGAGCTATACGATGAACTTGCCGACGAGGACGGACGCATTCCCGCCCCTGAGGAAATTCCTCCGCCTAAAGAACCCATAACACCCAGCCGCGAGCCACAGTCCAGCGCCGCACCGGAGAATTTATGAAATTCATATATGTATTTTTGCTTTTACTCCTACTAAGCCCCGCGCTTAAAGCTCAGGATTCACAGTGGTCTTCGCTCTCAGCCGAGCAGCAAAGCTTATTAGCGCCGGTTAAAGACCGCTGGGATCAGATGCCAGAAAAAAAACGGTTAAAGCTGATCCAGCGTGCCGACCAATATGCAGCCTTGCCTGCAGATGAACGCGCTCAAGTGCGCGAGCGGTTTGCCCGCTGGCAAGCGCTAAAACCGGCAGAAAAGCAACGCCTGAAGACAAATTTCCAGCACTTCCAACAATTAAGCCCGGCAGAGCAAGCAGAGGTAAAACAACGTTGGGCCTGGTTCAAGCAATTACCGCCAAGTGAGCAGGAGGCTTTGCGCAACAAATGGCGCGGCCTGAGCCCGGAGCAACGCAAGGCGCTTCGGCAGAAAATCCGCGCCATGAGCCCTGAGCAGCGCCAAAACGCTCGCGAACGTTTAATCCAACGCCGTTTAATAAAATAGGTAATCCATGCTGTACCGCTTACCAACACACATCAAACACGTTCACCTGGCAGCATTCTTCGGTTTAGCCCTACCTTTTAACTCAGCTTTTGGCGAACTCGATTGGCAGGCAAAAACTGACCTGCACTGGAGCCAGCAATCCTTCACAGTGGGCCCGGCTCAACAGCAGACACAATTGCAATTAAGCAGCCTGTGGCGCGATGAAAATTGGGATATACGCCTTAGCCTGCCGCTTATAGCCATGGATTCCGCCTACCAATTGCAGCCAGGCAAAACTCCGAATTTGTGCGCCCGCATTCAGCGCGCGAGCCAACAAAAGCTCGCCCGCTGGCTGCGGCTTGCACGTGTAACAAAGAAAACTGTTGACCGATGCCTGGCACAACCCGATGCAACCTATGGGCAATCAGTCTCAGGCGCAGGTGACGCAACTTTGGCAGCAAACCATTACTGGCCTCTTAATGATAATCTCGAAGTGAGCTTCGGCGGGGGGGTTAAAGCGGCCAATGCGGACCCAGATCAAAATCTCGGTACCGGTCGCGAGGCCTTATATTTAATGACGGGCGCCACCTATTTATGGTCAGAGATAAGTGCAAGCATTAATGGAGAGTTCACTCGCCAATTAGGCACCGGCGGCCCCGATGAACTGGATAACAATACAAGCTTGAGCGCCCAAATTGACTGGCAATGGCGTGAAGATTTAAGCCTTGGAGTATATAGCCACTGGGATTCAGCAAGTTTTAGCGATGACGACAACCTCATCAGCACAGGGTTAAATCTCACTTATCAGCCGATCAAACGCCTCTCTTTAGGCCTCGCTGTTGAGCACTATCAAGCCAATAGCCAATATCTTACAGAAATGGTTATGTGCCAGATTGCCTACACTGCGTTCTAACCCAAAAATCTACTTTCAACAGCACAACGATAAATAAATATAGGGATTTTTAGGGTACAGAAATCCCTAAGCTGTGGTGCCTTTGGGTAGAATGCGCCCTCTTCATTTTCTCGGCCGCATACTATGACTTTTCGTTGCTCACTCCCGCTGTCAGTTTTTATTGCCGCAGGCTTAATCATTTGGCAACCAAAACTTGCGGCAGAACCCAGCTTACTAAACCCACTCGACGATAGCCCTGCTGAATCCACTAGCGCACTGGCATCGGCGCCTGCGAAAACGCTTAAAGAGCAAATCGCCGATGTCAAAAATGAATTGGCAGCATTTAACCAAACACTCGCAGCACTCCCGCCCAATAGCACGGACAAGCCTAGCGAGGATTATGTTAGTGAAAAGCGCAACCGTTTGGATAATGTGCAGCGGGCACTAGAGGAATTACTTGCCTTCGACCAGAAACGAGACGATCTTAAAAAGCGTCAAGACGTATTCGCACAGGAGCGCGACCAAAAAGAAGACCCGGAAAAAGGCCCTCCGTATACGATCACCTACAAAGACAAATTGCAGCGCATTTATGAGCGCACAGTTGCAAACGTTTCCGCGCGCGAATTGCAAATAGAGTTTTTGCAGCAGCAATTGCAAAACCAAATTACTGATTTAAAAAATGCTGAAGCCTCCGTACGCCAGCAGGAAGAAAATCTCGAAAGCAACAGCGACCCGGCTCTTACCAGCACACTACAACAACAAGTAGAACTGCAACGGCTGCGCCTAAAGGAAATTCAAAGCACATTAAATTTGACTCAAGCTAATATCAGCTACAACCTTTCCTATCTGGAACTTGAGAAAAATCAACGTGAAGCCGCACAGAAAAATCTTGATACGGTAAAAGGCAAGGTAGTTTTTAAAAAAGAAGACCTTGATCGCTTAACAGAAAAATACACGCAAAACCAAAAAGACTACGCCAAAGAAGGCGAAACCGTATACAAATATGCTAAGCAAGTTCGCCGCGATTACGACAGCAAACGCCAAGATCTAACGGCGGAAAAAGAAAAACCCCGCACCCCAGAGGATACCGCCGGCGAGCAAAAACTGGCTGAGCTAAATAATCAATTTAATGATTTAACTCGCGAGCTTGAGCGCGCGGACCGCCTTGTGGAAATGGTTCAGCATTCAGTTGATATTGCTGGAGTTAAACGGCTGCTTTGGGAGGCGCGCTATAAAGCATTCCAACAAAAGACGCCGGAGGTTTTAGCCAGCGCGCGGGAAACGGTTAACAATGCTAATCGCTGGGTTTCCGGCCGTAGCGATTTATTAATCGCCAAAGTACAGCATGATTACGTTGACGAACAAACGCTAACTCGCCAACTAAAAGGTAAAGTGAATTATCAGGTGCTACGTGAGCGCATTATGGATGATGCCGAACGCGTTTTATGGCTCGCCAAACAACTCGATGCAGAAATCAACTCCGATTTATCGGATGGTTCTATTACCACTCAGCTAAAAAATGGTCGCCAAACATTTTTTTATCAACTGAAACAATTGTGGAATTACGAAGTATTTTCCGTTGAAGACACAGTAAAAATAGATGGCAAAGCGGTTACCGCGAGCCGAGGCGTAACGGTCAGTAAATTATCCAAAGTATTACTCGTAGTGTTATTAGGAGCCTTAGCGGTAGTGTTAATGGCCCGCTGGGGCGAGCATTACGTTATTAAAAAATGGTTTTGGCGAAAAGAATCTGCGCGCCTGGCCCGCCGTTGGATTCACGGTCTCGGATTTGTAGTACTTACGCTTAGCGCCTTGAGCTGGGCCAATATTCCCTTAAGTGTATTTGCATTTATGGGTGGTGCTTTAGCCATCGGGTTTGGTTTTGGTGTACAGAATTTACTTAAAAACCTTATGAGCGGCGTCATGCTTTTATTAGAGCGGCCTTTGCGCATTGGTGATTTAATTGAATTAGATTCAGTGCAAGGAACAGTTATAAATATCGGCATCCGCTCAGTCACAATCCGCGGCGGCAACGGAGTGGAAACCCTAGTGCCGAACAGCTTATTAATTGAACAAAAACTTACCAACTGGACCTACTCAAATAATACCGTACGATTTCAATTTTCTATTGGTGTGGATTACAACAGCCCGGTAGAGCGCGTACGAGAAATACTGCAAGACATCATCACGCATCACGCATGCATACTTAAAGACCCATACCCTGAAGTATCATTTGATGATTTCGGTGCTGACTCATTAGTATTTAATGTTTATTACTGGTTAGATCTCGGCGGCGATCTAGGCCCACGAAAAATAGCCAGTGAATTGCGCTTTTCTATTTTTAAAGCGTTTACGGACGCGAAAATTAATATTGCATTTCCGCAACGCGATATCCATTTGCACACCAACGATCCTCTTAGAGTACAAGTAGCTCCGCTGGCAGAGGATAAAACAGGCTAAATGCGCGTATTGATTCAAAGGGTTCGCTCAGCAGCTGTGCATGTAGAGGGCAATCTGATTGGCCAAATTGATCAAGGGCTGCTGGCATTCGTAGGCCTAGAACCTACCGATAACAGTGCAACGCTTTCCAAAATGGCCAATAAATTATTGGCCTACCGCGTATTTAATGACGTTGATGGCAAGATGAATTTGAATGTGCAGCAGGTCAATGGCGGCATTTTATTGGTATCGCAATTTACGTTGGCCGCCGATACAGACAAAGGCTTGCGGCCAGGATTTTCCACTGCCGCCCCACCCCCGCTCGCAGAAGCTTTGTTCGCTGAATTTGTAATGCTCATGCGCGAGCGCTGGAATACTATCCAAACGGGCAAATTCGGCGCCGATATGCAGGTTTCATTAATTAATGACGGGCCTGTTACCTTTCTTTTAAATATTAGATAGTCCTCCATGATGTTTCGATTGTTCGAAAACTTAATAGACCCCTTTAAAGCCGTCCCCATTACCGAACCGCCCAAAGGCTTATGGGCTTTTTGCGCGCATTATTCAAAAGGAGTTTGGCCAATTTTAATTGCCATGGCCATAGCCACTTCAGCGGTTTCTGGGATAGAAGTCAGCCTGTTTCATTTTTTAGGCTCTCTCGTAGATAAACTTAATCAACACACCCCACAAACACTTTGGCAACAAGCCGGGCACGATTTAGGATTTATGGCATTTTTAATCCTAGTAGGCCTACCAATAGCAGTTTATTTACGCGGTTTATTAGTGCACCAAAGCCTGCTGGGTAATTATCCAATGTTAATTCGCTGGCGAATTCACCAATATTTACTCGACCAAAGCGTGGGTTTTTATCAAGATGAATTTGCCGGCCGTATCGCGACAAAATTAATGCAAACAGCATTAGCCGTGCGCGAAACCATTCTTAAATTGCTCGACGTATTTTTATATGTGGTGGTATTTTTTAGCGGCATATTAGCGATGACATTCGCATTAGATTGGCGCCTATGTATTCCATTTTTAGGCTGGCTCGCCGCCTACATTGGCTGTTTAATATATTTTATTCCTAGGCTGACAGAAGTTGCCAGCTTACAAGCAGATGCGCGCAGTGAAATGACCGGTCGCATAGTAGATACCTACACAAATATGCCAACGGTGAAATTATTCTCTCATCACCGTCGTGAAGCGGAATATGCACTTGAAGGCATGCAACAATTTTTAACTACTGTCCATCCGCAAATGCGTCTGGTAACGCTATTTAGCACTAGTGTATGGGTTATTAATGCTCTACTTATTTTCTCTACATCCGCTTTATCTATATCCCTATGGCAGGACCAAGCACTTAGCACTGGTGCTATCGCGGCAGCTATTGGTGTGGTTTTACGCCTATATGGCATGAGCCAATGGATTATGTGGGAGGTCTC
Source organism: Cellvibrionaceae bacterium (assembly GCA_036520615.1). Classification (GTDB taxonomy): domain Bacteria; phylum Pseudomonadota; class Gammaproteobacteria; order Pseudomonadales; family Cellvibrionaceae; genus CAMCXE01. Next base: position 23,388 of record DATDJI010000002.1, read on the forward strand.
CAGCCTATTTGAAAATATAGGCACGGTGTACGACGGCATTACCAGCATTGCCCGCCCACAATTATTACAGGACGCGCCGGACGCCAAACAATTACAGTTAACTCAAGGCGCCATTGAATTTAAAGATGTATGTTTTGATTATGGCAAAACGAACAATGTCATTGATCATTTAAATTTAACAATTAAAGCCGGCGAGAAAGTGGGTTTTGTTGGCCGCTCAGGCGCGGGGAAATCAACGCTCGTCAACTTATTGTTACGTTTTTATGATGTAAATTCGGGCGGTATTTTAATTGATGGGCAAAATATAAAAGCAGTAACCCAAGAAAGTGTACGCGCCAATATCGGCATGGTTACGCAAGATACTTCTTTATTGCATCGATCAGTGCGGGAAAATATTTTATACGGTAAACCTGCGGCGAGCGAAGCAGAATTAATTCATGCTGCTCAACAAGCCCGAGCGGAAGATTTTATTTTAGAGTTAGTGGACGGAAAAGGTCGAAAAGGCTTTGAGGCACATGTTGGCGAGCGCGGTGTAAAACTCTCTGGCGGCCAGCGCCAGCGCTTAGCCATTGCTCGAGTATTATTGAAAAATGCACCTATTTTAATTCTCGACGAAGCCACGTCCGCTCTCGACAGCGAAGTGGAAGCAGCAATTCAAGAAAATTTAATGTTACTAATGGAGGGGAAAACCGTATTGGCGATCGCCCATCGACTCTCCACAATCGCCGCCATGGATCGATTAATTGTGCTAGATAATGGCAAAATTATTGAACAAGGCAACCACGAAGAACTTATCCAGCTTGGCGGCCTTTACGCTCATTTATGGGCGCATCAGTCAGGCGGCTTTTTGGCGGAAGTGTAAGCTTTAAATATTAAAAATTAAAATGCCTGAGTGCCGACGGCGAAGCTGAATAAATTTATGCATTTAGCCCAATTGCATCGGTATACATATTTTGAATAGTTAGCGAGCCAGCTCATACCAAGAGCGCACCCATTTCCTTGCCAATAGCCCAGATGCTGTCAATTGAGCATCCGTGTAATCAACGCCAGGTTTTACGCCCACTTTGAAAATGGATGCGCCCTCATTTTTTGTTGAGAGCGCCCAATTGCAATGACTAAGGTTATGTTTGTGCAAAAACTCCATCCAAAGGCGCGTCTGCTCTACATTCGCCTCGCCTTTGCCGTCCGCATTAACCGTACCCCACTCGGTGACCATTAATGGCAATCCTGCACTAATGGCTTTTTGTGCTTTATCCCGTAAAGCCTGATGGTGTGTACCTGCATAAAAATGCAAGCTGTACACAATATTAGTAAATCCTTTCAGCGGCGCTTTCGCAACGATATCGACATCCTGCGACCAACGAGGTGTACCCACTGCAATAATATTATCCGGGTCGTAAGCTCTAATCACTTTGATAATTTTTTGCGCATAGGGTTTTACGTCGCCCTCCCAGGATACTTCTTTAGGCTCGTTATAAATTTCATAAATAACATGAGGATTTTTGCCGTATTTTTTTGCCACTTCCCCAAAAAAAATCGCTGCCTCGTCCGTGTGCTTCTCAGCAGCGTGATCATGCCAATCAACTAATACGTACATATCCTCAGCAATAGCCGCGTTAATCACCTCAAAAACCCGCTGTTTATTGACTTGCGGAGATTCTAAATAACCTCCCGGGCCTTCCACGCCTAATACAGCGCGCACTAAAGTCGCCTGCCAATTATTTTTGGCCCAAACAACGGTTTGCGCAGAAAAAAAATTCTCAGCGCCCCACCCTGTATTGCTCCAAAACAAACTCGGTCCAGCAAAGGCAACCAATTTACCCTGCGCATTTATAATGTGCGCTCCTTTGACCGCCAGGGCCCCATTGGCACTTACTACATAAGGCTGGGCTGCAAGCAAACGACTGCACCCGAACAGCCAGATAAGCATCATTACTGCTATTTTTATTCGCACATTATCCACCTAGATAATTTTTATCATATTTTGTATTTAGCAAAATCCACACTTCAATAAACACAATTGACCTAGACGCAAGGAATTACTGCACCCGCAATTGAAACCAGAACTGGCGAATGAATTGTTAAAAATAAATAATTCGCAGACAAGAGCACTATAGACGAGATTTATATCCGCCTACTACACCCCATGAACTGCAAAATGCAGATTACAAAGCAATGCGAAAGCTGTAAAAATTAGCAACCAAACGATTAGATATAGTAGCGCCGTGCGTTAATACACGTATTCTCACTGCACAACAATTTAATTTATTTTTTATCATCGCCTGTGCATGGACTGGCGAATACCTATAAATAAAATTTGCGAATGCCGCAATTATTTACTAATTACGCAAATTAACTAATAGGACTAACTTTTATGGAGGGATGAATAAAATATAAGAGGGGTGAATTATAGAAATGGCGGAGAGGGAGGGATTCGAACCCTCGATACCCTTTTGAGGTATACTCCCTTAGCAGGGGAGCGCCTTCGGCCTCTCGGCCACCTCTCCGGTAATACAGCAAAAACGCCGTAATTAATTAATCTATAACTTATATAGAACTGTAAATAAAATTGCGTTCCGCCTCTGTTTGCAAGTTACCCTGCATCCTTCGGCGGGCGGCATAATACCAACATATCACCGGAAGTTAAAGTTTAATAAACAAATATTTAAAAAAATATCTAATTAAACCCATAACTTACCGACGCGAATCACAATTGATTCAAAAATGACTAGCGGTTGCCAGGGTCAGTTTGATCTTGTTTTTCACGCTGAATACGTTGATAAATTTCTTCACGGTGAACGGCAATTTCTTTCGGTGCATTCACACCAATGCGAACCTGGTTTCCCTTCACACCCAAAACGGTAACGGTAACTTCATCACCAACCATTAGGGTTTCACCAATACGACGGGTTAAAATTAACATAAAAATATCTCCTACTGCTTCCTGTGAGAATGACAGCATTTATTGCCTGGCTGCTGACATCGACCTTGCGATCCGGGTTCCGGTTTTTAGTATAGATGCATAAATAAATTATGCGCTTAGTGTGGAACCCCCAAGATCTGCCATGCCCGACGGGCAACCCAAAAGGCAAGCCTTTTGGGGACAATGGGTTGATGTTATTTATCTAGACCAAATGCCGTATGTAATGCGCGTACAGCCAGCTCTAGATACTTCTCTTCTATGATCACAGAAATCTTAATTTCCGACGTTGTAATCATTTGAATATTGATATTTTCTTGCGCCAGGGTTTTGAACATTTTGGCAGCAACGCCAGCATGTGAACGCATACCTACGCCCACCACAGACACCTTAACCACAGTATTGTCCGCAACAATTTCACGCGCGCCTATTTCAGCGGCCACTGAATCTAATATTCCTTTAGCTTTACTCATATCACCGCGATTTACCGTGAAGGTGATATCGGTGGTGTTATCGGCAGATAAATTCTGCACTATTACGTCAACTTCTACATTCGCCTCGCCGATTGGGGCAAGCACTAAAGAAGCAACACCGGGCTTATCCGGAACGCCGCGAATAGTTAATTTGGCTTCATCACGATTAAATGCAATGCCAGAAACAACAGGTTGTTCCATCGTAGGAAAATCCTCGTCAATAGTAATGAGTGTTCCAGGGCCTTCGTCAAATGTCGATAACACACGTAAAGGCACATTATATTTGCCAGCAAATTCGACCGAACGAATTTGTAACACTTTCGAGCCGAGGCTCGCCATTTCTAACATTTCTTCAAAGGTGATGCGATCGAGCCTGCGCGCACGGTCGGCAACGCGAGGATCCGTTGTGTATACACCGTCTACGTCGGTATAAATTTGGCACTCATCGGCTTTTAACGCTGCCGCCAAGGCTACACCTGTGGTATCTGAACCACCGCGCCCGAGTGTCGTGATGTTACCGTTTTCATCGACGCCTTGGAAACCGGCGACAACGACCACCTTGCCCTCGTCGAGATCTGCGCGCATGCGTTCTACATCTATCTCTTGAATACGCGCTTTGGTGTAAGCGTTATCAGTCAATATGCGCACCTGGGAACCTGTATAAGAGCGCGCATCTTGGCCTCGCTCTTTGAGTGCCATACACAACAGAGCGATTGTCACTTGCTCACCGGTGGAGACTAAAACATCCAACTCACGGCCGTCCGGTTCCGCTTGAATATCTTTAGCAAGGCCGATTAAACGGTTGGTCTCGCCGCTCATTGCAGATACGACCACAACGAGATCGTGCCCCTGCTGACGGAATTTAATAATTTTATCCGCAACATTTTTAATGCGGTCGGTTGTGCCTACCGAGGTACCACCAAACTTTTGCACTATTAAACTCATGGCTGAGTGAGTCTCCAGTTAATTGCAAACGCCGCTCAACACGGGAGGCGAAAAAGGGCGCCAATTAAACACTAATTGCAGTTAATTGTTAACAGCGGTGACGGGAATTATTCTCCTTTCGGCTAATTTCCCAGTTGGCGCTGCAACCAAGCAGGCACACTTTCAAGCACCTGCGGTAGTTTGCCGTTATCGTGACCTGCACCACGGGCCATATCGGGCCGCCCACCGCCTTTGCCATCTAACTGTTCTGCAACGAATTTTACGAGATCACCGGCGCGTGCTTTAGCGCTTGCGGCCTTTGTGGCACCGGCCACCAACGTCACCTTGCCCTCTTCCACACCCGCCAATAAAACAATCGACTCGCCTAGTTTATTTTTTAGCTGGTCCACTAGCTGCAACAGACTCTCGCCATCGGCGGTATCTAAACGCTTAACCAATAGCTTTATGCCACCAATTATTTGCGCATCGTCAAGCCAGTCATTAGCTGAGGCTGCAGCAAGCTTGCCTTTGAGTACAGCGAGGGTTTTTTCGTTTTGACGATTCTGCGCAACTAAGCCTTCGAGTTTATCGAGCAATAAATCCGGTGAGGTTTTTAATAAGCTTGCAGCCTGTTGTAGCAGCTGCTGGGTCTGATCCACATAACGCAGTGCAGTGCTACCGGTAACTGCCTCAATACGGCGAACACCCGCTGCCACACCGCTCTCACTGGTTATACGCAACAACCCAATATCACCGGTGCGGCTAGCATGCGTACCACCACAAAGTTCGACTGAAAAGCCGTCGCCCATCGTAAGTACTCGAACAGAATCGCCGTATTTTTCACCAAATAAAGCCATGGCCCCACGGGTTTTAGCAGTCGCCATATCACAGATATCAGTAGTGATAGCGCTGTTGGCGCGAATCTGTTCGTTAATGATGCGCTCGATTGCTTTGAGCTGTTCAGGAGTAACCGCTTCAAAATGGGAAAAATCAAAACGCAGTTTTTCTGCATCTACCGACGAGCCCTTTTGGCTGACATGCTCGCCCAGAACCCGACGCAATGCCGCATGTAATAGGTGAGTAGCTGAATGGTTAAGCGCAGTTGATAGGCGGATTTCGGCAGAAACTTGAGCGGTTAACGTTTGCCCTACCGCTAGGCTGCCGGAGACCAAGCGGCCGATATGTAGATAACTATCGCCCGCTTTGCGGCAGTCAGTCACTTCAAACCGCACGCCGTCAGCCAACAATAAGCCGCTATCACCCACCTGCCCCCCTGCGTTCGCGTAGAAAGGAGTTTGGTTGAGGACCACGGCAGCCGCCTCATCTCCAGTTGCGAGGGTTTGCACTTGAGCGCCGTCTTTAATTAGAGCGGTTACTTTAGACTCCGCGTGGGCCAGCTGTTCGTAACCGTTAAATTCAGTGCGCTCGCTCAGGCTGATTTGGGTGTAGTCAACGCTAAAGGCACTGCCAGCACCGCTGGATTTTTGCTCTTCCATCAGCGCGTTATAGCCATCTAAGTCGATTGTAAGATTGCGCTCGCGGGCGATGTCAGCGGTTAAATCTACGGGGAAACCGTAGGTGTCATGTAATTTAAATACCAAATCCCCAGGCAGCTGCGTGCCCTGTAAGTGCACTAATTGGGTTTCTAAAATTTTCATGCCTTTATCGAGGGTTTTGGCGAATTGTTCTTCCTCCGCCAGGACAACTTTTTCTATTTGGGCTTGCTGAGCGGCTAAATCCGGATAGGCCGCGCCCATTTGTGCAACCAAAGGCGCCACCAGACGATAGAAAAAACTCTGGCTCTGGCCGAGTTTATGGCCGTGGCGAATCGCCCGGCGCAAAATGCGGCGCAAAACATAACCGCGTCCTTCGTTGGACGGAATGACACCATCGACAATCATAAAAGAGCAAGAGCGAATATGATCGGCAATTACGCGCAGGGATTTTTCTTCCAGATTGGTGCAACCGGTTGCTTCTGCGGCGGCGTTTAACAACGCTTGAAACAAGTCAATTTCATAGTTGCTATGCACGTGTTGCATGACCGCTGCAATGCGCTCTAAACCCATGCCGGTATCTACAGACGGCTTCGGCAGTGGAATTAAGCCACCGTCTTTTTGCTGTTCAAATTGCATGAACACCAGGTTCCAAACTTCAATGTAACGATCGAGCCCATCATCTGGACTGCCTGGCGGGCCGCCTGGCACGCCAGGGCCGTGGTCAAAAAATATTTCCGAGGAGGGGCCACAGGGGCCGGTATCGCCCATGCGCCAAAAATTGTCTTCATCTAAGCGGGAAAAGCGCGCGGGATCGACGCCAACTTCCTTTATCCATATATCAGCAGCTTCATCGTCACTAATATGTACGGTGACCCAAAGTCGTTCGGCGGGCAGTTTGAGAACCTGCGTTAAAAATTCCCAGGCGTAGAAAATGGCATCGCGTTTGAAATAATCGCCAAAACTAAAATTGCCGAGCATTTCAAAAAAAGTGTGATGCCGCGCCGTGTAGCCTACGTTTTCTAAATCGTTATGTTTGCCGCCAGCACGCACACAGCGCTGGCTGGATGTAGCCCTTGTGTATGGGCGTTTATCCGCGCCGATAAATACATCCTTAAATTGCACCATGCCCGAGTTAGTGAACAACAGCGACGGGTCATTGCCCGGAATTAAAGAGCTGCTAGGGACAATTGTGTGCCCCTTGCTGGCAAAGAAATTTAAAAAGGCGTCACGTATTTCGGCGCATTGCATGGGCACATTCCGCATTAGGGCTTTAGGAAAAGGGGCCGCAGTATAAGGGGTTATAAGCCCATGGCAAAGCGCGGCCTGTTTGGCAGCATTAATGCAAATCCAATTGCAGGAGCAGAAAGCCAGATCAGATTTAAAACTAATTCAAACGTAAGCCAGCTGTGAAAGCCCATTTTCACTATCGGTACGTTAGATACTTTTGAGCAATTCACTGCGCGCCACTTTGCCAGTCGGCGTGCGTGGCAATTCTGGCAAAAACACATAAATTGAAGGCAATGCGGCAGGCACTAAAGCGCAAGCTAAGGCTTTTTGAACGCTCGCCTGCGTCATAACTGCCGCGGGCCGCACTACTAGAAAAGCGATCAATTGTAATTCAGCGGAATTAGCAGAAGCAGACGCCAATACTGTAGCGTCCAGCACATCGGGCAGCTCCAGTAACGCACGCGCCACCTCAGTTGGCTCGACGCGAACCCCAGCAATTTTTACTTGATCATCCACCCTGCCAGTAAATACCAAAGCTTGATCGGCCAAGCGCCTGGCCCTATCACCGGTGCGGTACAAACGGCCCGCAGCAACTGCAGGCAGACTGACAAACCGCTCGTCCGTCAACTCAGGCCTATGTAAATAACCTGCCGCAAGCGCCGCGCCGGATACATAGATTTCCCCTTCACAGCCTTCGGCCACCGGTTGAGCATCGCTGCCGAGCAAATGCACCTGAACATTCGCAATAGGAAACCCAATCGGCGCAGTGGCTGAATCGGGTAGAGCTGCGGTAGGCGTGAACGGCCAATAAGTTACATCGGCAGCTACTTCCGTCGAACCATATACATTCAACAGGCACGCCTGCGGTAGCTGCGCGCGAAATTCCACTGCGAGCTGGCGCGGTAGCGCTTCACCACTGACCGTCCACAACCAGAGTGCTGGCAGACGCTCAGCCAAATTTGGTAATTGGCTGAGCAGAGTTTTGAGCAAGCTGGGCAGCAGCACTATCCGTGTTACTCGGTGGTCCGCCAAGGTTTCGACAAGCGCATTAGGCTCAGTGAGCGCACCGCTGTTTATAATTACCGAAGGTACACCTGCGAGCAACGGCCCTAACATCTCCCAAATGGAATCGACAAAACTCGGTGAGGTTTTTTGGCAGGCTATCTCATCGGCGGCGAATGGAAATTGCCGCCACATCCACTCTAACCGGTTGAGCGTCGCGCCTTGCAAGCCCACCACGCCCTTGGCATCGCCTGTGGAACCGGACGTGTACATGACGTAAAGCGCATCATCAGCCGAGCGCTTAACCGCTGCCAGATCAATCGCGCAGGCACTTGAATCACTCAGCCATTGATCAATACGCACACAACGAGCATTAAACTGTTGCAAAGCAGTTGCTCCGAACGTATCTACCAATATTAAGGGCGTTTGAGAATCCGCCAGCATATAGCGCAGGCGTTCGGCAGGGTAACCAGGGTCTAGGGGCATAAAACAAGCACCCACCTGAATGATGGCCAGCATGCCCGCCATATAGGCCTCAGAGCGCTCAGCCGCCAGGCCGATAATCGTACCTGGGGCAATCTGTGCGCGGCGCAACTGCAGAGTTACGCGGGTAACCTTTTCCGCCAACCGAGCATAATTAATTGCCTGGCCGTGTTCATACAGCGCCACTGTCTGCGGGCTACACAGTACGCGCTCGGCAAATAAATCAAACAGCCCTGCCGCTTCCTGTTCAAGCTGATCGCCCAGTTGCGCCTGCTCACCTAATACCGCTTGAATATCCGCCTCGCTAGTTAATGGGTTAGCAAGCACCGCCCGTAACACTTCGATGGACTCGCCGGCTTGAGTATGAAAAAGCCGCGTGCGCGAGACAAAACTATTTCCAGCGTCGCGCTGACGCATTTGCAAACGCACGGTAAATGCATTGATGCGTGCCTGCTCCTGGCCGCTAAATACTCCGCGATGAGCGCGCAATTCGCTAGGGATATACCTGTAGGTAAGAATATTGAGTACCGGCGCGGATACCAATTCGAACGCTGGATGGGCTTGAATTAGCTCCGCCATAAATACTGCGCGGGCGATACCTCCATCAATCAAAGTCCCGTAGCCCTGTCGTCCTAATAAATGCAAAGCAGCATGCAAATACACGGCAGTAGCCGGGCGCGACCCTTCCAACGAGCGGCGGCCTAAATCACCTGAATCGCTGCGAATAATATAATTGGCAGTTTTTTCGATACCTTTCGCAAGGCTCGGGTCTTTGCAAATCACCATGCCCGTGCCCATCGGTAGCCAAAGCTGTTTATGCCCATCAATCACTACCGAATGTGCTCGCTCAATACCTGCTAATAAATAAGCGTGTTTATCAGAAAATAACGTTGGTCCACCCCAAGCGGCATCTATGTGTAAATGAATATTCAACTCGGCAGCAAGCTCAGCCAATTCATTAAGCGGATCCACAGCGCCTGTCTCGGTGGTACCTGCAATACCCACTATCGCCATGACCATGTCCCCAGCCGTGCGCCGCTCAATGATCACTTTGCGCAGTTGGTCTGGATTCAAGCAGCCTTGGCGGGTAGGAGTCAGGCCCAATAGATTGCGCTCGCCCAAACCCAACAGGCCAACGGCTTTGCGCAGTGAGTAATGCATTAACGAGGAGCCGATAACCAGCGCGCGGCGCGCACCGTAGGCCTGCAACGCAGCCGCGAAACCCTCCTGCTCAACCCCGGCAAAATCACCAGTCGGGCCGAAACAGCGGTTGCGCGCGCACCAAAGCGCCGCCACATTGCCCAGAGTGCCGCCGCTTACCATCATGCCAAGCGTAGATTCTGGGTCTTGCGTATGCTCGGCGTAAAAAGCATCGTCGCGAGCAAATACCAACCGATGCAAGAGTCCCAACGCCTGGCGTTCGAATGCAGTGAAAGCTCCAGAGGTTTCCAGTTTCACAACGTTTTGATTCAACGTATTAACAATGCGGCTAAGCGGCGCGAGAAAATTTGGTAAGGCGGACGTCATGTGGCCGATAAAACGCGGATCGCCCAAACGCACCGAATGATTTACTACCTCCTGGTGCAAATAATCCAAATAGGTCTGTAGTGTTTCAGGAGCATCGGGAATCTGCGTTGCGTGAAAATGCACCTGCCCTGCTTCGGCCTCAAACCCAGACTTTCCCTGGCGCAAAAACCTATCCAGCTGAGTATCTTCCGGGGCATTGGGTGCGCTAAAAAACTGCGGTATATCAAAAGGAACGCCGGACATGTAGCTGCTCGGTAGTAAAAGTAAGCGGGCAGTATATTCGATCAACTTGGGAGGACAACCGTGAGAGGACTTTAAAAACGACCCTGGAAGCGGGATCGTTGAAGCCTGCCGGATAGACGCCTTCTTTTAAAATCCGATGGAAATTTTTTAATATTAGCGCTCCACCGCTAGCGAATTAAACTTAACCTTGACGATAAGTTTTGCATTCCCAAACTTTCGAATAGGCTTAGAATTTATTTTCTGACTTTGCTAACCTTGCAGAACGGGCTACATGCCCGCACCACACCAACCTCACAATTCGAACTGAATTTTAATTAATTGTTAAAGCTGATTTCAGTTCTTAAAAGTGCCAGCCACCTTATTGGCTAAGCAACTCAGCTCCCGACAAACCAATATAATAATCCGCAAGCTTAATATCTGAAATTTTAGACATCATTTGGAATCAATGAGCAATTTATAAAAGTTCATTCCCCTGCCAACCAATCGACTGCTTTCTCGAGCTAAATGTCCTTCGTCTCGATAAATAAGTACGCCAGCATTACTCGCTTTGCAGTGACTTCCCGGGCAAATATAATCAGACAGCCAAATTACATTATCTAAAACATCTACCTTTTTTAAAACCTCAATGACGTCTCGCTGTTTCTGCTCAGCAACAGCGAAATCAAAATCACATTTTTCGATGCGTTCTCGGTAAAACTGCGCCTTAAGCAAACACTGCCCTAAGTTATACCCACTTTTTGGCGGCAGTGAAAAAACGACAGGTACAATACCCAACGCTCTAATTTCAGAAAGTGTCTTTACAAAATAGCTATACAAATAATCCTTGCCCTTTTCCACGCTACCACCCTCGATAAGCACACGAGCATCAGCATTGGCATACTGATTAAACGGAGAACTTAGCACAACATATTTTACAGAGTTTGAATTTTTCAAAAACGCCAATACTTGATTGTTAAACTTTATACAATCTGCCGCCCAACTCTGCCCTTAGTTTGGTAATGCTAAAAGAGCTAAGCCCAAAATTGGGCCGCACATAGTAGCAGTCGCTTGCATTATTTTGATTGATGAGTTTGAAGCTATAAAACCTTCAACAAGATGCATTGCAAATGAATCCCCCATATTAAAACCTCTGGATTAGCATCATTTCTGCAATGCTCAGACAACACATTAAATCCGTCACAGCTATCACTCAATCCACTATTGATTGATATACGTTTTTCTAAGGCTTCCACAGAATCCTTGAATCCCGGCCGATAGAACCCACCATCGGTTTTATACCCAACCAAACCACAAAGCAAAAAAATACTCTTAATACAGCGGCTGAAGCAAAAATTTTCCGCCTGTTAAATCTTTGCCTGTGTCTAAATAGCAATTCCACATATCTCCACGTTAAATAGGCAAGTAAAAACGTCGCAGCGATTAATACAGTAAATAGGTCAATCTCATTAGGGCTAATCAGCTAGGAGCTTCGGGGCATAATCCGAAAGGTAGTTAGCTCCTACAACAACTGAGTCATCGCTCTTTTAATAACTCCTCGCTTACACTTAGCTCAATCCTAATCACATAGCATTGGCAATACAGACAATTTGTAACGCCTGAATAGTTTGAGTGCCTGACTAATTATTCTCTGCAGCTGTACGAAGCCGATTGCGGCCTGGACTATACCCACCCCTCCCCCCCTTTCATGTACAATCCTCGCCCATTTTATAGCTAGCAGAGCCATGCCCCATGGAAATCAATCCTCTATTAAATGCCCTCACCGATATGCAAGCCCGCGCCGATTCCCTACGGGGGTATCTTTGAATACGCAGAGCGTAAAGAGCGCCTAACAGAGGTTGAGCTTGAGCTTGCCGAACCCAATGTGTGGAATAACCCGGAAAGAGCGCAAGCTTTAGGAAAAGAACGGGCCGGGTTGGAATTGGTGGTGAAAACCATCGACAATCTCGATCAAGGCGTAGCCGACTGCCGCGATTTAATAGAAATGGCCGTCGAGGAAAACGATGAGGGCAGCCTTGCTGATATTCAAAAGGAGATCGACCAGCTCGAAGCTCAGTTGGCAAAATTAGAATTTCGCCGCATGTTCAGCAAGGAAATGGACCCGTGTAATGCCTATCTGGATATTCAATCAGGCTCCGGTGGCACCGAAGCACAGGATTGGGCTGATATGATGCTGCGGATGTTTTTGCGTTGGGGCGAAGCCAAAGGTTTTAAAACGACACTTGAAGAATGCTCCGACGGCGATGTAGCCGGAATTAAAAGCGCCACAATTCGCTTTGAGGGCGAATATGCATTTGGTTGGCTGCGCACGGAAACGGGCGTGCACCGCTTAGTGCGCAAATCGCCGTTCGATTCTGGCAATCGCCGCCACACATCGTTTGCTTCGGTGTTTGTATCACCGGAGATTTCCGACGATATACAAATTGATATTAACCCTGCGGATTTAAAAGTCGATACGTACCGCGCAAGTGGTGCCGGTGGCCAGCACGTGAATAAAACCGATTCGGCCATTCGTATTACACACGTTCCCACTGGCGTAGTTGTGAGCTGCCAAAGCGAGCGCTCGCAACATTCCAACCGAGATAAAGCGATGAAAATGCTGCGCGCAAAGATGTATGAGCAGGAAGTGCTCAAGCGCAATGCGGAAAAACAAGCGTTGGAAGACAGCAAAGCGGATATCGGCTGGGGCAGCCAAATTCGCTCCTATGTGCTGGATGATTCGCGTATTAAAGATTTGCGCACCGGAGTGCAAACCAGTAACTGCCAGGCCGTATTAGACGGTGACCTGGATGATTTTATCGAAGCCAGCCTAAAAGCCGGGCTGTAATTAGCAACGAGCCGTACCATGAGTGATTTACCACAAGACGAAAACAAATTAATTGCTGAACGCCGCGGCAAACTTACGCATATTCGCACTAACGGCAATGCGTTTCCCAATCAATTCCGCCGCAGCCATGAAGCGCAAACCTTGCAAAATTCCCACGGGGATTTCAGCAAAGAAGACTTAGAAGCGCTTGATTTTAAAGTCTCCGTAAGCGGGCGCATTCTCGCCAAACGCGGTCCGTTTTTTGTGCTGCAAGATGCATCCGGTCGCATTCAATTGTATGCCGATAAAGAAGCGCAAAATCAAATGAAAGAGCGCTGGCACAATTGGGACATTGGCGATATTGTCGGCGTAACAGGCGCGCTGCATAAATCCGGCAAAGGGGATTTATACGTCAGTTGCGAGCAATACCATCTATTAACCAAGGCTCTGCGCCCACTGCCAGATAAATACCATGGCTTGGCCGACCAGGAATTGCGCTACCGCCAGCGCTATGTAGATTTAGTAGTAAACCCGGAAATTCGCGACGTTTTTAAACTGCGCACAAAAATAATTGATTTTATCCGCAGTTATTTAAATGGCCGGGATTTTATGGAAGTAGAAACCCCAATGCTGCAGGTAATCCCCGGCGGCGCCACGGCAAAACCTTTTATTACGCACCACAATGCGCTGGATATTCAAATGTATCTACGCATTGCGCCCGAGCTTTATTTAAAGCGTTTAGTCGTAGGTGGCTTTGAACGCGTCTATGAAATTAACCGCAATTTTCGTAATGAAGGCCTAAGCACTCGGCACAATCCTGAATTTACAATGCTGGAGTTTTACCAGGCCTATGCAGATTATGAGGATTTAATGAACCTCACCGAAGACATGCTGCGCCAATTAAGCCTTGCAGTGCTCGGCACAACTGAAGTTACTTCCACAAAGCCTGCAAAAGATGGCGAAGAAGCTGCGCAAGTTGTTTACGATTTTGCAAAACCCTTTACACGACTTTCAATATTTAATTCGATTTTGCAGTACAACCCAGAATTAACAGCAGCTGATATAGACACACTTGAAAGCGCGGTTAAAGTTGCTGAGAGTTTAAAAATTCCAGTAAAAGCCAGCTGGGGTTTAGGCAAAGTACAGATCGAAATTTTTGAAAAAACCGTTGAACACCGTTTAGAACAGCCGACATTTATTACCGAATATCCAGCCGAAGTTTCTCCACTGGCGCGACGCAATGATGCCAATCCGTTTGTAACCGACCGGTTTGAATTTTTTGTTGGCGGGCGGGAAATAGCCAACGGCTTTTCAGAATTAAATGATGCCGAAGATCAAGCTGAGCGTTTTCACAGCCAAGTGGCAGAGAAAGATTCCGGCGATGACGAAGCCATGCATTTTGATGCTGATTACATCCGTGCACTGGAATACGGCCTGCCTCCAACCGCTGGTGAAGGCATAGGTATCGACCGCTTAGTTATGTTGCTGACCGATTCGCCCTCGATCCGCGATGTTTTATTGTTTCCGCACATGCGGCCAGAAGCTTAAAACTTGGCGCGGTTTATGGGCAAAACAATTGAACTTGAACCTAGCTGGCTTGCGCACCTAGAGGCGGAATTTAATGCGCCCTATATGCAAGCACTGCGGGCGTTTTTAAAACAGGAAAAACAGCAGGGCCAGGTGGTTTACCCACCGGGGCCTTTGATGTTTAACGCCCTCAATACCACGCCATTTGATGCGGTAAAAGTAGTGATTCTGGGCCAAGACCCTTACCACGGCCCAGGGCAAGCTCACGGCTTGTCTTTTTCCGTACCCGATGGTGTGCCACCGCCGCCATCGCTAGTCAATATGTTTAAAGAAATTCACGCGGATTTAGGCCTGCCTATTAGTAAAAATGGCAATTTAACTCCATGGGCCAAACAAGGCGTGTTATTACTCAACGCCACGTTAAGCGTGCGTGCAGGCCAGGCCGGCTCCCATCAAGGGCGTGGCTGGGAGCAATTTACCGACCGCATTATCGACCTGCTTAATCGCGAGCGAGAAAATTTAGTATTTTTATTGTGGGGTTCCTACGCGCAACAAAAAGGTAAATTAATTGACACGCGCAAACATTGCGTATTAAAAGCCCCGCACCCTTCCCCCCTCTCCAGCCATCGCGGTTTTTTCGGCTGCAAACACTTCTCTCAAACAAACCAATGGCTGCGCGATAAGGGTTTGCCGGTTATTGACTGGGCCGTTTAATGGCACAGCAAACTATCGCCATCGCCGGTGCAGGCCTAATGGGGCGTTTATTGGCTTGGCGTTTAGCACTACTTGGGCACCGCATTCATTTATTTGATGCAGGCTCGATGCACGAACCTAAAAACGCCGCTCACACCGCCGCAGCTATGATTAGCCCGCTATCTGAAGTAGTGGTCAGTGAACGGCTTATTTACGACATGGGCATGCAATCCCTCGCCATTTGGCCAGAGTGGATTGCGCAATTAAATCAACAGCAACAACCAGCGATTAGTTATTCAAACCAAGGCAGTGTTGTAATCGCCCACCCGCAAGATGAAGCAGAATTACAGCAGTTTTATCAGGATTTAATTCATCATTTGGGTACAGATCACGGTGCCCGCTGGTTAAACCGCACGGAGCTTAAACAATTAGAACCAGACCTCTCCAGCAATTTCGCCCGTGGTTTATTGCTACCCTTTGAAGCCCATTTAGATAACCGTCAATTGCTCACTAATTTATTAGCGCAATTAATTAATTTGGGTGTGCAATTACACGAGCATTTCACGGTAAATCTCGACACACCCGAGCAACACGGCAATTTTGATTTATGGCTGGATTGCCGTGGCACAGGCGCCAAAGACGGCCCCACCCCACAATTAATACGCGGCGTGCGCGGTGAAGTGCTCTGGGTACACACCGACGAAGTACAGTTAAACCGCCCTATTCGTTTAATGCACCCGCGCTACAAACTCTACATCGTGCCCAAACCTGGCGGGCGTTTTATTATTGGTGCAACTGAATTAGAAAGCGAAGATCGCTCACCGATGAGTCTGCAATCCCTTTTGGAATTAGGCAGCGCCTTATACACGTTAAATCCCGCATTTGCCGAAGCGCGGATTTTAGAACTGGATGCGAATTTGCGGCCGAGTTTGATGGATAATTTGCCGCAGGTTGATAGTGGGCAATTAAATAATGGCTGCCCGTTTGTGCGGGTGAATGGGTTGTATCGGCATGGGTATTTATTGGCGCCTTGTTTGGTGGAGCGGGTACTTGAGCATATCAATTCTTTAATTTAAATCAATTTACTTTTGGATTAGGTCTTTGTTAGTGAACATTACTGGATTGCCCGAGCGTGTCAATTGCTGCCGGAATATAATGTTTCTGTACAAGCGTTCCCATATAACGACTGTTTTGCAAGCTATTAGACTTTAACAGGTATCACTCAAAAGTATTGCTAGGCAAAAAAATAGTCATGAAGGACGACAGGTCGGCGAGGTTTCTTAAAATCACAAGCAGATAGGTAAATTCAGTACATCGTTACACCAGGCCATATCCGGAGTTTGGGGCTCGCTGACAGGTTTCTCAGTCTAATAAGCTTAACGGGGCGTGTTTTGCGAGTTTTCGTCGTGGTCAGCCAATGAAATAACGCCTCAGGCAAAAACTGCCATTGAGGCCACGATTTAAATGTTAGGTTGGAGAGAAATGTGTTTGAAAAATTATTTAAAAAGAGAGACCCTCGAAAACGTCTAAATAAAGATCATCTTGATTTTGTTTGCGAGTCGTTGGGCTGGCTCTTTTTGCACGCGATCATTTCTTTGAGAGCTTTGAAATATGAAGGTGACCCGAAAGGGTTTCCACCGAAGATTAGAAGTGTGTTAGCCCAATATATGCTAGGAGTAATTACTGGTTTTCTTGAAGATTTATCCGCGGGTTATATCGTTGAGAACTATAGAGCGCAACTAATTGCAACAGCGATTAAATTCGTTTACCGAGAGGAAGAGCTGGCTGAAATACAACAAGAAATAGGTAGAGCTTCCAGCACTGAAAACGAATATTATGGAAGTTTTATTTCGGGCCAAAACGCGTTCACTGACTTTTTCTCGGCACGCAATAAAGGTGTGTCAACCGAAAAATGGCTTGAGGAGTATAGAGGTTCACTAAAAGCTTATGTTTCGTTGTTTGCAATAGAAAAGTAGCAAGCTATGGCAAGCCGCTCCGGGGCTTCATATCGGCCTATCAGGTTGTAGGTTGCTATTTTCTGATTTTTTACAAATCAGTTTCTAAAACCGCAATTTGAAACTGCATATGAGCGCGGCACCAGGAAATATCCTGCATGCGTAGAAATTAACAAAAGACATAAAAGTAGAAATTAATTATTCTGCCCGTTTGCCTTGGCATTATGGCCAGCAGCACCAACTCTGACGAAAAATATATTACGGGAGCTCCTAGTGGATATGCAAAAAGTTACAATGGTGGCTGCAAAATTATGCCAACTTTAGTGGCAGCTCATTGGGAAAACGCAGGTCGCTCAAGAATCTATAGCAAAGGTCAAATAGACTGGATCTGTCTCCTGTCTGGAGGTAAGTAATGGAACCCATATTTTATATAGGTATTGGTTTTCTACTTTTGATTGCTGGATACTTTCTAATAAAATATTTTTTTATAGGTGTAGTGTTTCTTTTTGTCTGGGCTGCTGAGCAGGGCTTCATAGGCGTGGCTGCATATTTTGCCTGTTGGTTTTTTCTTTTCCCGGTAATGTTAGTCGCCTGCATTGTAACGGGGGCCGCAATAAAGTGGTCCAATTAAGCTCAAAGATTCGGCGCGTTGTCAAAAATTAAAATCTCGTAAGGCTGTTCTATTGTATGATTGGCTCGCGAAGCAACCCACCATCGGCTTCGCAACGCGTAACCCGGATTAATTTCTTAACGTAAGCCGGAAAAGCGCAGCGCCTTCCGACATTTCCGATCAGCCACCGTCCACATTATTCAACAAAGAAACAATTGTGTTCACGTCGGAAGGCGCTGCGCTTTCCGACCTACCCAACCAATTAACCGTCTATTTTCAAATTTAAATACTCAGCGTTTTCGAACCAAAGTAAGCCCATCACTTACAGGCAGCAACGACATATCCACACGTTCATCCAGATGAATTTCTGCATTTAATAGCTGCAGTGCTTCTGTATCGGCGTCGCCATTTGCACGGTGCACGACTTTTCCACTCCATAACACATTGTCGATGACAATTAATCCGCCAGGCCGCAGCAGTTCTAAACACAGCTCGTAATAATCCTTGTAGGCTGCTTTATCTGCATCGATAAATGCAAAGTCATAAGTTCCTGCTTCTCCCGCTGTAAGCCTTGCTTGCAAAGTTTGTTGCGCAGGCGCTATAACCAAATCGATTTTTTCAGCAACGCCTGCTGCTTGCCAATATGGCTGGCCGACGCGCACGTCGGCGTCGGTAATATCACAGGCTAATAGATAACCATCCGCAGGCAGCGCTAAAGCGGTAGTCAACGCGCTATAACCGGTAAATACACCAATCTCAATAGCGCGCTTGGCGCCGATTAAGCGAACAAGCAGCGCCATAAATTGCCCTTGTTCCGGCGAGATCTGCATATTCGCCTGCGGCCAGGTGCGCGTAATTTCGCGAAGTTCTTCCTGGGCGGGATGCTCACGTAGGGAGTGTGTAAGTACATAGTCATACAACGAATCATCTAATTGCAGTGTGCGACGTGACATATAAGTGCTCGCAGTTGTTTGTGACATTAAACGGTTTAAGGATTCTAGCTCTTCTCACCGTCAGAATTTTTATTTTAGCGCGCAACACATTTGTAAACGGCTAAAGCGATCTATTAGATTTTTTTGCGAGTGCGCGCTTTCTCTCGGCAGTGAATTTCCACCAGGGCCTCGCCTCACCGCCATTGATAAACGAGGCGACGGAGATAAATACATCAATAACACAAGGATCATGGTTAGCCCCAGTTATGTCACATAGTTCTTCATACATTTCATACGGGCATCGCCCTATTAAGTCCTGCGGCCGAGCAATGCCCAATAAATTTAAATCGGCTTGCATTGCCTTACCGATATTAGGCAGATCTGTAAGCGTACTGACACGCTCACGGATAACTTTAGCAGGGTTCATACTTACCTTTCGTTAAACCGGGCATTGGAGAATTAGCCTTTGCAAATCAATAAACATTGCTGCTCGTTTAATCGTGTTTAACAAATATTAGATCTTCAGTTTTAAACCCCAATGCTTTGGACTGCTGTTTAAATTTGTCAATTACCTCTTGAGACGGATGTGGAGTTCGCGACAGCAGCCACAAATAAGACTTATCAGAGCCGGAGATAAACGCATATTCATAACGATCCTTTTCTAGTTCGAATACTACATAAGAGCTATAAAATGGGCCGAAAAATGAAACCTTTAAATAACCTTCGTCTTTCTTGTCTACAAAATACGCCTTGCCTTCCGCCTCTTTCCATTTGCCTTCTTGCGATGAATAACCACGGTTAACCACTGACACGCCACCATCTGGTTTTAAAGCATAATCAGCGGTTATTTTTTCCAAGCCGCGCTCAAAACGATTGTCGAGTCTCGCAATCTCGTACCATTTTCCCACGTAGCGATTCACGTCAAACGCGTTTACTGGCTTTACGTTATCTGGAGTTCCAAGACAGGCCGACAGCAGAATAGTTAAGAATACCAACCAGACTAATTTTATTCTATTCATTTGGACAAAACTCCAATAAAGGTAAAACCGCTTTAGCCTGGTTAGTGCTGCCAAAAATCTAAAAGTGAAACATACACGCTGAAGTTAAAACCGCATATGCATACAGAATTTTTATCAAAACTACAGGCAAGCCTATAATTAGGCGCAATACTAGGAAATAGCGCCAGTCACAACTGTTCGCTGGCGCGCAAAGCGCAGAATTAATTCAAGCCGGTTAAGCCTGTGTTTCCGGTTTGAGCACTAAGTTAACTAGCTTATGCGCCAGCGGCGCAACTACTGTAATAGTCGGGAACGCAACGATGAAAGCAAACACCCAAGCTTTAAGCCAGAAATAATATTGCTGACCCGACGTTAAAAATACTAATACCCAAAGTCATTATTCAGGACATAAGCAGCCCCATGAAGAATGCGAATACAATTTTCTGACACTTACAGTCGATCATCTATAGGCTTTAAAATTGATAAAACGTACGGTTTATTGACAGTAAAATTACTTGCCAATAGTTATTGGCGCGATAATTTTTATTGCGTGGGTGTTGAATTTTAACTGGATTGTTAATTTACTGTTTTTAGCTACAAACCTGTCCCAATTTTCACCGCACTCAAATGCTCCACTAAAAAATCAATGCAAACTTTTATTCTAGTCGGCATATGCCGATCTTTAGAATACAGCAAGGAAAAAGGCCGCGAACAGCCTTTAAACTCTGGCAATATTTCTACTAACTCTCCCTGGTCCAACATCTCTTGAACTACAAAATTGTAGGTTTGCATAATGCCGCCTCCATGCCGTGCGTAAGTTACGCAACCTAAAATATCTTCTGAAAAACATATAGTGCCGTTGGTTATCTTTTCCACCTCAGCGCCTTCAATATTAAAAAGCCAAGGTATCGATTGGCCGGTACTTGGCAATTGAAATTGAATGCAATTGTGCAGGTCCAGCTGTGCAAGGGTGTTGGGCCGTCCAGCACGCGCCAAATAGTCTGGCGATGCCACGATCACCAACTGCGCATGCTCAAGATGGCGCGCGATTAAATTGGAATCCGCTAAATGGCGGCCTCTAATGGCTAAATCGAAAGGGCCTGTAAGGTCTACATTTTGATTACTTAACTGCACTTCAAGCCGCACGCCTGGGTAGCGCATGGCAAAAATGGGTAAGAGCGGTACAACACGGAAGTGGCCAAATGGCGTGGGTACACTGATGCGTACTACTCCCGCTGGCAATAATTGATTGCCGGTTAGTTCACGCTCGGCATCGGCCAATTGCCCAAGTACTTCTTTACAGCGCTGAAAATATAATTGCCCGGCATCAGTCAAACTAATCTTGCGTGTGCTGCGTGTAAAAACGCTAACTCCTAAGCGCTCTTCAAGGCGTGAAATACTGCGGCTCACCGCTGCAGGAGTAATACCCGCAATTACCGCAGCAGCGGTAAAGCTACGTTGCTCCGCACAGAGGCAAAATAATTCGATGCTACCCAGCATTACCTCATTAAATAGACGGGCCATTTGTTACCTCATGTAATATATGAAATGAATTTTCACATATTTATTAACTTCACGGCAAAAATTATCCTTGCCGCTATCACTAACCCAATGAGGATTTTTATATGAAACTCTACTTCTCTCCCGGTGCTTGCTCGCTCTCACCACACATCGTATTACGCGAAGCGGCACTGACTTTTGAGCTGGCAAAAGTCGATCTTAAAACTCATCGTACTGAAGATGGTGTGGACTTCTACACGATTAACCCTAAGGGGCAAGTCCCCACGTTAAAACTTGAGGACGGAAGCTGTCTTACCGAAGGGCCGGTCATTGCACAGTTTATTGCTGATCAGGCACCGCAAAGCAATTTACTCCCCGCCGCAGGTAGTATGGAGCGCTATCGTGTTATTGAGTGGCAAAACTACATTACATCCGAACTGCACAAATCTTTTTCACCGCTTTTTAATAGCCAGTTTGACGCTGCTGCCAAAGCTGTTGTGCATACGCTTTTACGCAAAAAATACGAGTGGCTAAACATCCAGTTAGCGCAATAGGAATATTTAATTGGCGATGTATTTACGATCGCCGATGCTTATCTTTTTGCAGTAACCAGGTGGGCGGCTCAAGTGAAATTACCCATTGAGGACTTGGCCAATGTGCAAAATTATTTGCAGCGCGTACAAGCACGCCCTGCCGTAAACGCCGCTATGCAGGCAGAAGGTTTACTGTAATGAATTGGCGAAATAGCCGAGTTAGCCAATTACTCGGTGTACAGGTACCGATAATTCAAGGGCCATTTGGCGGCGGCTTATCAAGCGTCGCCCTAACTGCCGCTGTATCGCAAGCGGGTGGTCTCGGCTCTTTTGGCGTACACCATTTAACGGCAGAGCAAATTACGCAAATTGCCGCCGCGATACGGGAGCAAACCAAAAAGCCATTTGCACTTAATTTATGGCTGCCGTTCGATAGCAGTGACTACCAGCCCACTGAAATTGAATTTCAAAAATATCTTGAGCCTCTCAAGCCATATTACATCGAGCTTGGGCTTAATGTGCCTGTACAGCCGCAGGCATATGCTCCCGCCTTTGATGAACAAATGCAGGCGTTGCTCGAAGCCCGGCCTGCGGTATTTAGTTTTGTTTATGGAGTGCCGCCATCTTGGGTTATCGAACAATGTAAATCGCGCGGAATAATTACACTGGGCGCTGCCACCACCGCTGATGAAGCCGTTGTGTTGGAAAAAGCGGGCGTCGATATGGTCGTGGCCAGTGGATTTGAAGCGGGCGGCCACCGTGTGTCGTTTTTGCGCGCGCCGGAGGAGTCATTAACCGGCACGTTCAGCCTAATTCCACAAGTGGCTGATGCCATTACTATCCCCGTTGTGGCCGCTGGTGGTATTGCCGATGGCCGAGGTATCGCTGCTGCATTAACGCTCGGCGCTGCCGCAGTGCAAATAGGCACGGCGTTTCTCGCCTGTTCTGAATCAGGCGCAAGCCAATCGCACCGCGATAAAATATTCAGCAGCGAGGCTCGCTATACGGGCTTAACGCGTGTTTTTAGCGGGCGCTTAGCGCGCGGCATTCGCAATCGATTTATGCATGAACTTAGCGATAGCACACCTGCACCCTACCCAATACAAAATTGGCTCACAGGGAAACTCAAACAAGCGGCCAACGAACAAAATCGCCCAGAGCTTATGTCGTTATGGTGTGGGCAATCGGCGCCTCTGTTGCGAAGAAGAAACGCTTCAGAATTAATGGAAGAATTGATTGCGCAAACAGATCAGATATTTTCCGCTCGGATTTAAAAGCATAATTTAAAAAGGCACTTCCGTGTGCCAATTATTTCAATCTTCTAAATCTAATTGCTCGTCTTCATTCAATCCCACAGACTGATTTACAGCGACCTTTATTCCGAAGCCATCTGTATAGGAGCCTACTACGGCATAGTTAGTGAGATCGCTCGGCAATGTGACCGGAACCTTTATTTGTCCGCCTCGCAAAAACCATCCGGCCGAGTCGTAATCTAATAACGAAGTGTCAAACGCTAACTCTCCCTTTGCGCTCGCCACAACTTGCCCGGTAACGGTGTTTTTAAGTTGTAAGTCATAACTAATGGGGAAAGCATCATACATCCCGTAAAACGTCACTACCCCCTCTTTTAGTTCGGCATCATAACCAATCGAAAATGCAGTCTCGAATGGGAGCTTATCGAAAACAACTGGCGGTAACGTAACCTGTTTTCCATCATCGGAAAGCTCGTTCGGGTCTGGTTTTCCATTGACATTAATACCAGTAGATTTTTGCTCTTCTAAAATAAACATCACCGTATAAGGGTCGTTACAAGCAACATCCAGAGTGTAATCACCCTCATTATTAGTCGTGGTAAAGGCAAAGAAATATTCAGTCGATATTTTCTTTTCTCCTAATGCATATACAGCAATATTTCTAACGCTTTTCCCTGAACTGTACTCTACGTGGCCTTTAATTTTACAAAGCTGCGGGCGTTTTATAATAATAGTTTGCGGCGCGGCTGGGCAGGTTGAAGATAGATTTATAGTTCCGTAAGCACCGCCATCGCCCCAAATAGAATAATTTGCGGCAGTAACATCATCACTAAATACATCTACTGAAACAGTGGCGTTGCCGCTTGCGTCCGATACAAAATATTTGCTAGAAAAATCGCCGTCACCTGCTATTAAGCCTTGCACGCCCGATAAGGGCTCGTTCGCTTCATTAAGAATATGCAAACTCGCGCAATGTTTTTTAGGCAGTGTAAATTGCAATGGATAATCAAGATTCCACCAGTCACTTAGGAATATTTCATTAGTGACTTTAACTTCCAATACATAATTATTGACTGCGCAATTAAAGTTTTTAGTCTCTGCCGGAACAACCGCACCATTATCGGTAAACACTGAGCCATAACCTATTAAATCCCAAAGCCCTGCCTTAGGGTTATAGGTATAAACAGGAATTTGAAATCCGGCCAGCGATGTATTGGCATCGCCTAATTTTTCTAAAGTACTGCAACTGCTGGCGGGAATATCACGGTTGATAATCACAGGTTCTGGTGGATCTAAAAATGCAACAGCCCCTGGTTTTTGACGCAGGATGCGGTCATTTTGCGCTATAGCTTGCAGTGTTTCCCCACTATTGGTTTTGACGTTTGCATAGTTAAAAGCCACCGACACTAAGCCGTTGCCCGTGGAGTCTGCATAGCTGCCTGGAAAATATTGGGCTTCCTGAGGATCATTCGGATCATAAGTTTTAATAGCCGCCGTAAGCGATCCTGTGCCTGCAGGTAAGGTCGACGCAGGAATACTAATTGACATGCTAGGCTTGCCATCAATTGAATCTTTCACCTGCAACGTAAAACCATTGGTAGTGGCGCCAGAAATGGAAACGGCCTGAGCAGGCATTACAATACTTTCAGTTAAAGCTTCCAAATTAGCTTGCAAATAAATGGACGGCTCAATAGGTGTACGTCGAGAAAAACTCGTAAACCCTTCGTGGCGAATATCTACGAGTAAAGCTGTGGCATTTAAACCGCTAATACCAGTATTAATTGTAAATTTAGTCTGGGTTTGATCTGCTGCAGCGAGCGGCTGCAAGGTGGCGACAGGTTGATCAGCGCTATTTAATAGTGTCAGCGTTACCACAAGCTTTTGCGCGGATATTTTTTTGTCTCCAACGGATTCGACAGTAACACTGACCTCAGTTGCGACGGTGCTGCCAGAGCTTGAGGAACTGCTTGAACTAGATGAGCTGCTTGAATTTGAGGAACTGCTTGAACTTGAGGAACTGCTTGAACTGGACGAGCTGCTCGAGCTTGAAGAATTGGAAGAGCTAGTGGAACTCGAAGAACTACTAGAGCTGCTTGAAACTAAAATTCCTGAAGACGAGCTGGAGGAACTGCTCGAACTACTGGACGATGAGCTGCTAGTAGTAGGTTTAATTTCCCCCGATGAACTGGTTGAAGAACTTGAACTGCTAGATGAAGAACTACTTGAACTGGATGAGTTTGGTATAGGTTTGGGACTGCCGCCGCCTCCACCGCTGCCACAAGCGGATAATGCGATGATGGCAATAGGCAACAAAAATACACGCACTTTTTTCAGGATAAACATAAGCAACTTTCCATTTGATGTCGATTGAAGGCGCGGATTATAGGTGCTTTTCTTTCCCTAGCAATACCCAATAAAAATTAAATCCATGTAAAACATGCAAGCTACAACAAAACACAACGCTATACATTTATTTACCTACTAGGGGCATATGCAAGCAACTCAAATGCAAATCAGGCTCGCTAGTAATTATTCTTAATTCACGCAAGGATATGCCGCTCTAAAGTATATCTTCCAGCAATTTTATGCTGCTCAAGCTCGAATTTATAATAATTTTCTCTATTTGATATTCACAGAGGCCACCATGAAATTTTACTCATGCAGCCAGCCGGACTTAGAGGTTAAATAAAAACTGTTAATTTGTACTTGCTCAAAATAATGGCTTATAGAAATAATTTACATAGCGTGGATAGCTTCGATTTAAAGCCACCGAGCAAGCAAGCTATTTAGCTCGGGGACAGCCGTACGTCTTACTAGCCTTTATTTGCCCAAGAATCGACTAATTGCTTACGCCAATCCCCAGATTTCATAGGGTTTGCCTTAGTTGATTAGTCATCACGAGCCTGCCGTCCATAAATCTGCATAAGTTTTTGCTAATCCTTTTTGGGGTGGTACCATCCTAGGATTGTCCGCAGTCACTAGTTTGAAGTGATATCCAATCGTTAATTTGGCCGAATATGCTGAAAATCCTCCTCAACAACCAAACGATTCAACTACCGCCTGGCAGCACTGTAAGTGATGCCTTAAGCATCGTCGGCCCTAGCGAAGGCCCTTTTGCAGTAGCCTTAAACGACGAATTTTTACCAAAAAGCCGCTACAAGCAGCAGTCGTTAAATGATGGCGACACTCTGGATCTGGTCGCGCCAGTGGGAGGCGGTTAATAGTGGCTGATTTATTAACGCTTTATGGCGAGCAATTCCAAAGTCGCTTTTTACTCGGTACGGCGCTGTATTCATCACCTGCAGCGATGCTTGAGAGCGTAGCGACTAGCGCCTGTGACATTGTCACGCTGGGCCTGCGCCGACAAAACCCGAAAGATCGCGATGGCCAAACTCTGTGGAATGCCATTCAAAGCACCGGCAAGCGGTTACTGCCCAATACCGCTGGCTGTAAAAGCGCTAAAGAGGCGATTAACCTTGCAGAAATGTCTCGGGAAATATTTTCCACTGATTGGATAAAGCTCGAAGTCATCGGTGATGATTACAACTTACAGCCCTGCCCATTTGGTCTGGTCGAAGCAGCCGCGGAACTTAACCTGCGAGGCTTTAAGGTGTTGCCCTATTGCACCGATGATTTAGTACTCTGCCAGCGGCTATTGGATGCAGGCTGCCAAGTGTTAATGCCCTGGGGCTCGCCCATCGGTACAGGCCTGGGCTTAATGAATAAATACAATTTAAAAACCCTGCGCGAGCGCCTGCCCCAGGTTCCGCTCATCGTAGATGCGGGCTTAGGCGCGCCGTCTCAAGCCTGTGAAGCAATGGAAATGGGCTTTGATGCCGTGCTCCTTAATACTGCCGTGGCTAAGGCAGCACAACCTGCAGCCATGGCTCAAGCATTTGCCGCCGCCATTAATGCCGGGCGCGCAGCATACCTGGCAGGCTTAATGGTGAAGCGCCAAACCGCCAGCCCCTCAACTCCCACAATTGGCCAGCCATTTTGGCACCAACACCCTAAGGGCAATTCGTGAAGCAGCCCTATTTGGAAATTCATCAAGCCGACGTTTACCAAGGTGCCAAGCAGGTATTTAACAGGCTTGATCTAACACTTAATTATGGTGAACACACTGCGATCCTCGGCCCCAACGGCGCAGGTAAAAGCACGCTAATTAAATTACTCACTCGCGAGCTTTACCCTCGAGTTACCGAACACAGCTACGTAAAAATTAACGGCAGCGAGCGGGTAATTATTTGGGAATTGCGCAAGGTGATCGGCCTTGTTTCGCAGGATTTGCAGTCCGGTTACGACGGCCACATCAAAGCGTTTGACGTAGTTCTCTCCGGCTTATTCGGTTCAGTCGGCATCCACATGCATGAACATCCCAATACCGATCAGCGCGCTTTAGCTGCACAGGCATTAGATCAAGTGAGTATGGGCGACCATGCGGACAGCTACTACGCTCATCTTTCCACCGGTCAACAAAGGCGTTTATTGCTGGCGCGCGCTTTAATTCATAAACCACGGGTGTTAATTCTCGATGAGCCAACAAACGGCCTGGATTTACAGGGCGCTTTCGAATTAATTCGCCTGATGCGCAAACTCAGTAGTGAGGGCATCAGTATTTTGTTGGTGACGCACCATCTAACTGAAATAATCCCGGAGATAACACGAGTGGTTTTATTAAACCAAGGCCAAGTGGTGGCAGATGGGAGCAAGCAGGCAATACTTACCGAAATCAATCTGACCCGCCTGTACAACACGCCCCTAGCGCTTAAACTGGATGAAGGGTTTTATCATGCCAATCCCCGTTAGCCAAACCGCAGAAACCCAAAAAACCTAGCAAAATTGGCCACCGAATCTGACAAGCCGTAACTGCTGTGACAAACTTTCTTATCTCAGGCTTGTCCATCGCCACCCAGCCCTTTTTAAGGACTTCCTATGTCTCGAATTTCCAGTATTGTTTGCCTCGCGTTTTGTGCCAGCCTCGTCGGCTGCAAAACCGGCTACAACCGACCTTTAGCTACAAATTCATCTACAACTACGATCCCTTGTAACCCCAAAGCAGTCGACACCAACGCCAGCGCCGAGGCACTTGCTGTTCTTAAGCTTGTAGCTACATTTAGTTGCGAAAAAGACGGCGACAACACCAAGCGAGTTTTATCGGGCCAGGTATTGGGTACGGTTAACGACGCGCAGAATTACGATCGTTACAATCAGTTGTTCAGTGTCTTCAAAGATACCAATGGTAATAATAATACACCCGCCATCATGGGCTTAGATTACGCGTTGACGAGCACCTGGGATAAAAACCAGTTGGCGGCCTCCTATGATGTAATAGAGTCTCACTTAGATGAAAGCGGGTTAGTAATTTTAAGTTGGACACCTGCCAATCCCTGGCAGAGCGATTTTAATACCAGCTATACCTCCAGCGTGAACTTACCCTCGCTCACACAGAGCATTAGCAGTGAAGCCAAAACTCGCTGGGATGACAATGTAAAATTATTAATTAACGCTCTATTGGATTTACAACAGAGACGCATAGCGGTAATTTTCCGTCCGCTACCGCTGATGAATTCCGATCGATACTGGTGGGGCATCAACGCAACTGGCGATAATAAAGAGAGCGAATTTGAAGGGCTTTGGAGCGATTTATTTAAGCGTCTTAATGATGCTGGATTGGAAAATCTGCTGTGGGCCTATTCACCTTTAGATTCCTCGGAAAGTAATACGAAAGGTTTTGACTGGGGTTTCAACAAGGAATTTGTCGACATTGTTGCACCTGTTGTGCGCAATAATAATTTGGATATTCGCGATTACGAGGCCTACAAAACTCTCGGCAAACCTTTGGGACTGGCGGAATTTAGTCCTGCAACTGGTACCGATAGCAGTTTTGATACTTTGAAATATGAAAGCCGCTTGATTACCAATTACCCCGCCATGGCATTTTGGTTAAGTGGCGTAAACGATGGCGATATAAAACGCACCCTTGCAGACAATAAAAACGGTTACGATTTATTAATTAAATCTACCGTCATCACAGCTGAAAAGGTCGACAGTCAAAATCTTCCAAGTAATTAATCGTATCGTTTAATTAGCCCATTTACTCAACTGCGCAGGCAGAAGCGGCGCGGTGAGTAAATTAAATTGCCGAAACTGTTTTTAAACTCAGGTAAAGCTCCGGTTTTAAAAATTATCAGCCCATTTAAATCCGATAATCGGAAGCGAAAAGCCAGTCGCGTATGATTAGTTAAGGCTCATACCAACTGACATGTAATTGCGTCAGGCTGTGCATATCCCAAGTAGCATCATCCTCCAGGCGGAGAATTGCATCAGCGGCGTTTATGGACCTTGTCGAGGCCGCTGCAAAGTCGTCTAGGAAAAAGGTCATTTGCTGTTTACTCGCTAACGCTTTTAATTCAGCCACCAACAGCGCGCGAGTATCAGAAAGGGTGGAGCCTGCAGTGTGTAATTCTTGCAGTAATTCAATAACACTGCACTGCTCTTCGGCGCATTGGCGTAGAGTGGTTAATTGCTGTGTGCTAAGTGTCATCGCAAAGCTAGCTCACCAACGGCTTGCCATAAAGCACAAGGCTGTGGCCAGTAAGTTCATAGCCTAATTCACGGGCAATTTGCTCTTGCAGCTTCTCGATGTGGTCGTTATGAAATTCAATCACTTTGCCGGTATCTGTGCAGACCATATGATCATGGTGCTCGCCACTGTCTAATTCAAACACCGCATGGCCACCATCAAAATTATGCCGCTCAACTAATCCCGCCTGCTCAAACTGAGTCAGAACGCGATACACGGTGGCTAAGCCTACATCCTCACCCGCCTCTAATAAGGCTTTATAGACGTCTTCCGCGCTTACATGGCGGTCTTTGGCGTGTTCCAACAGCTGTAAAATTTTGATGCGCGGAAGCGTAACTTTCAGCCCTGCTTTGCGAAGCTCTTGGTTGCTACTCATAGGAATTCTCGCTGGCGATAAAGCTCACCCGGATTAGGGAACTTGAAGCCCAGATGAAGCGTCTGGAACCTGGCCGGATTTTACCTGCGATAGCGCTCCCCTACTAGCAGTTGTTTGCCTGAACAACAAACTCAGGTATTATCCGGCGCCGTTTTTGCCATCCTATTATTGAGATACATACATGCCGTTATTTTCGAGAAGCCTAGCCTTAGCCCTTGCTCTTATTAGCTTTGCGAGCGTAGGCAGCGGCTGCTCACAGTTAAAATTTCCCTTTGTTTATCGCATTAATGTGCAACAGGGCAATATTATCGATCAGAAAAAACTCGATCAAATTAAAATCGGCATGAGCAAACGCCAGGTGCAGTTTTTATTAGGCACGCCTTTATTAGTTGACACGTTTAATACGGAACGCTGGGACTATCTTTACAGCGTTCGCCGCGGTGACAAAGTATTAGGTGAAAAGCGCTTCACGGTTTTTTTTGCTAAGGACGCATTGGCCCGCTACGAAGGGGATGTAGGTCCAGGTAAATCCGCCATTGAAGATGCGAAGTTAGATGAGCGCATTCCAACCCCGCAAGAGCAAGCGGAAATAAACGCAAAATCCAAAACCGGTCCTAACAAATCTAAATAGCAACAAATGGGCTTAAAGCCTACGTGTTTAATAGCCCTCGCGATGAACAAGTCACATGGACAGATTACATTGATGGATTATTTTAAAAACGTGAAAGAAAACGCAGGGGTGACGAGAGAAATCTATGAGGATTAAAACGAGGCATCCAAACGGCTTGAAAACTTCTCTGCCAACTGCTTAACCAGATCCGCTGGCGCGCGCATGATGACGTCGAACGCCATTTCCACAGGTGGTTTTCTCGCAAGCTCCTCTGATTCTGATGGAGCCTCCACAGCATAAGAAAACGCTAAGTTCACGGCGCTTACCCCTTCTGCACCTACCATCGGCAACTGATGTAAACCCAGTATCGGCTGCACCTCGCCAAGTTTAAGCGATACACGTAACTCCTTAGCAATGCGCGGCAATATTACTGGGGCTAGAACGCCAGTTAACTGCACCAGCATGTTCTCGTGATCGGCCTCATCAACACAATCGCGATCCAACAAAGATGCATAGGTTTTCAAATCGGACGGGTTAATGACGATAAA
This sequence comes from Cellvibrionaceae bacterium, assembly GCA_036520615.1. Lineage (GTDB taxonomy): Bacteria > Pseudomonadota > Gammaproteobacteria > Pseudomonadales > Cellvibrionaceae > CAMCXE01. The sequence goes on from DATDJI010000002.1 coordinate 54,607, forward strand.
TAGCCATCCAACCTGCCCCAATGCTGCATATTCTTGAACGCAACAGCAGAATTCAGACGGGCGAGCGAATTTACAGTGGTTAATTAAATCCTGGGTTAATGCCTGGTTTACCTGCGGAACACTTAACTGAATATACCTTAGGGTCACATTGCTTAAAGCCTTAGCACCGTCACCCATGGCCAAATTAACGAGTTCTTTTAACTGGTCACGGTGAGAGTCATCAAGCCAATTGGCAAAAGGTACAGTCATTTGGGTATCCCCTAAAGCAAGCCAAATTTTCCTAAGGTTTCACTCAATTTCTCTGGGCTGACCGGTTTTTTAATGAAATCCAGTGCGCCCAGAGCCATTACCCGGTCCCGTGCCTGCGGTTGAATATCACCTGAGATGACGATAACCACACTTTTTAGGTCTTTTTTGCGAATATTCTCCAACACCTCAAAGCCGTCCATTTCGGGCATCGTCAAATCAAGAAACATCATCTCACCCTTACCCTCAGCAATTGCAGCCAGAGCTTCCACTCCATTGGTGGCAAAGGTGATGTCAACTTCCCAACTTGGCGGCAGGGATTTTGCCACCTGCTTGCGGGCCATATTAGAGTCATCGCAAATTAAAAGGGGTATTGCCATAGGCTAATACTCTCGAGTTGGTTACAGGCTGAGTATAGACAGTGTTTACGAAAGGGAGGCAGCCAAACTGAGTTTATTAAACTCTCCCGCGCCGAACGCACAATCAACTAGAAGAATTTGAAAGGGAAATGAAGTCAGCGTTTAAGAGTTACGCTCAGAAGAGGCAGGGTTGGTGCCTAAAAGTGTTAACACTGGGACGTCCCAAATGCGTTTGTGTTCAGCATATATAGGCTTTATGAAGCCCGCCAAGGCTGGAAACTGCGACAACTGAAGTACTGCAGTTGCTACATCTGCTATCCGCAGGTTGATCACTTCGGC
>DATDJI010000003.1:0-24485 GCA_036520615.1 Cellvibrionaceae bacterium
TCACCACATCAAATAGAATCGATTTCCCTGAACCATGCACAGGGCTATGGCACAAAATAGCCGTATCCATCTTGGCACCGGGATTTTGCAACGGATACGCAAGCCAGCGTATCAACCATCTAAATATTTCGTCGTCAGAATTACACAGTAAATACAGCGCATTAAGAATATTCGCGCACTTAGTGTCATCGCGCCACGGCTTAACAGCAAAGCCTCTAAAAGTATTTATGTGCGTAACTGGGTCAACTTTTTGGGTTGGATCAAAAACAAAATTAGCCCGAGGGATTTCCTTTCGATTAGGGTGTTTAAGCCAATCATCAAAACAATCTGCAATCGCATAACGCAATTGTGAAATAGGCACCACCTCTAAGATCTGGCCATCCCAAACGAAATCACTTGGGCTTACGTAGGTATATCGGTTAAGCGCACCAATGAGCCCCCGGCCCCCGTCTTCAGCGGCAGATAGTTTTTTTTCAAAAGTTACGGATTTATCAACAGTTCGGCGGCCATCATCGTTAACCCATTCTTTATAACGCGCAGCACCCACCAAATCTTTAAATGCGGTTTTCTTAATAATTTGCCGGTTGAAAGAATCCCAAATCTTTCCATCTGGCATTAACAGCGCATAACGCCTCAACAACGCATCAATTCCGGGCCGCTCCACGTCAGAGGGGGGCGGGGAGTCGGTTGCAGCATCCGGCACATCGCCTAAATAATCCGGCGGCAGAAGCTCATTCTCAGCCAATGCACTGGGCGCAGCCTCCACAGGCCTAAAATCCGCAAGCGCTGCATCTAATTGCTCGCCCACCGCATCCAAACCAGCCGCATTATGCAAATCATTAAAATCGGTAAACTCACCCACGCTGCACACCGCCAAAATTAGGTATGCACACAGCAGCGCCAATTAGCCCAGCTGCTTCAGTCGCTTTCGTTAGCCCAGGGTTGCCCTCAGTCTCTCGATCATCATCAGCGCAGATGATAATTACATCATTAGGAAATATACTGCGCACGGTAACCGCCACCGGCGGCAAATTCCCGCTATCAATCGCAACCACAACAGGCCACCCGCGCGCCATGTGAATGCTCGCACCAGTCGAATAGCCTTCAACAATTACCACAGGTTCTTCAACCGGGTTGTTCCCGATAAAGTGAAAAAGCCCTGCTTTACGGCCATTTTTTAAAAATAGTTTCTTGCCGGCCTTATTAATTATTTGCACATTCCAAACCGCGTCGGCCGAATCGCGCAGAGGCATCAACACATCACCGGGCCGAATGAACCGCACGCTCAAGCCCTTCGCCTTCGCCTCAGCAAATCCAGCTTTAACTTCATCACCTTTCAGCAACCAAGCTTTTTGCTCATCCATAAGCACCAACATAGGCTCAAGCGGGAAGCGCAAGCCATACGCACCCACGCGCTTTTTTCCCAAATAGGCACTGGGCCCGAGCTGCTTGGTATTGGATAAAATCGCACAAGTAACGCGTGCAATTTCTTCATGCCACCGCAGCTCTTCTTGCTCATCGATGTGAGCTTGCGCCGCCACCGCCTCAAGCCGGGCAGCCCGCTCAACTGCAAATCGTTTCTTCTCCTCCGCAGTAAATTCACGTTTTTGCCGTGAGTAGCCGCTGGCTATCGCTCGCCTAAACAAGTATCCGAGGGAGTTTTTACCGAATTTCAAGCTCTTCCAAACGCCGCGGGCTTCACTGGATTTAAACTTCGGGTAATTGCTGGACCAGTCCAGCCAAACATCAAAGGCCGAATCACCAAATTCCGATTTAAGCGCATTGCCGATTTTCACCCAGTCTTCACGCACGTAAGCCAAATCGCGCACAAACCCAAGCGCTTCTCGCACATCATCAAGGGTCGTAGGCTCAAAATCAGACATTGCCGCCACCTATCAACTCAAGTACGGCCGCTTTTTGCCTCGAGGAAACCGGCTGATGCAACTGCACCTCTTTTCCATTTTTAAACCCCGCTATCGAGGCCGAATTCACCTTAAAAACAGCCGCCTTTTTCTTCCGTGCGCTAACCTCAAAGCCGGACGACCGCTCTAAATACCCTCTGTGTGCAATTGCAGCTTCATCGCTTAAACCGGTGGCAAATTGATTAACAACATCGAAAACACCGAACACAAACCCGGTGCAAAAGTATTCCCCAGCGCTGCGCTTAGTGGCGGCATTCACGTAAGCCACTTTTCCTAAATACAGCTTTTTGCGGGCCTCAACATTATTCAGCGCCACCTCAAAACAATATCCGGCAATCTCCGGCGCGCTTGAGGGGCCAATAAAAATAACCTGTTTAAAAGCCCAATAGAAAGAACACCCAAAGGCCCGCGCCACTACCGCACCCAACCGCCTAAACCAAAGCGGCGTACGCCTGTATTTAGTGGTCACTCGCTCCTGCGCCAAAGTAAAGAAATCATCATGCACACCTTCAAGCCCATGCAAAGCCATTAATTTCTTGGCCTGTCGCATAGCCGCAGCGGCCTCATGCGGATTGTCAGAACCCGCCAAGGCTAAGCACTTTTTGATTTTTTCAATTGCGGCGTTTTTGTCGCTCATGGGCAGCCTATATTTTTATAGTGTTTTTTTGTACAGGGTTTTTTAGTGGTCTTATTCCATAACGCTTTGATTGATAATGTTCGTCGAGACGGAGTTAATCACCAATAGATATCACCAACGGTGTGCGCTTAATTGCTCACCGCTTGCTTTAGTCAATCTTTTTGTTTCAAAAGCCTCGAAGATGCCATTTTCGTTTTGGACAAAGTAAACCTGCCTGACAGCGGCAAGCATTTGTGAGACTGCACCCTGAGTGCAGCCGATGACCTTGGCTGCCTCTGCCTGGCCGTGGGTTTTACAAAATTCAGGGAGTGAGATGGTTCGCATAGAGAGATATTAGTCGAGCTAATTAGATTGTTCAATAGCTTAGCTAATTGTTGAAAAAAATACCTTAACTAATAATTACGCGCATGAGTAGCCAAAAAATTCCCCAAGAGAAGAAAGACCGCGAGGCCGCTTTTGTCAAAGAGCGGTTTGAAGCTATGCAGCTTATTGAACCCGACCTGACTCAGGAAGTTTTAGCAGCTGAGGTGGGACGCACCCAAGGCCTGATCGGGCAATGGCTTTCTGGCGTGACTCATATACCGGATAAGCAGCTGATGTATTTGGGTGGGCGACTGCGCTTTGATGCGCTTGAGCTTCGTCCATCGCTCCGTGATTATCTGCTTAGCGGGTTCGCTGTGTCAGGTCGAGATAAAATTCTGGGCGATCTCATCAAGCGCTTGACCGAGGCGGGAGATTCTGAGTTTCGGGCGTTATCACGTATGATTTCTGCTTATCTAGACGAACCCGACAACCAGAAATAAAGGCTTGAATCAATTCGTGAGGAGTGGGCTCTACTAGGTCATCATCTTGTTCACGGGGGCTTGCCATAAATTCCTTGCGAAGCATTGGGATGTATGTGGCACGAAAATACTCCTTTCCAGCGCCAAATAAAACTTTATCCGATCCTCTAAATAGCTTTAGAGTCTAAATATAAAAGGATTTGTGAGCTGGTTCCAACTCAATTACTTTATGATTTGCCACATTCAAGGGCATGAATTTCTGCCTTTTGAGCGATTGTTGGGCGGCAAATTTTCTCTAGGATCTATCAGGTGGGACCACCAATGGCCGCGAGTCGGATCGAGCGAATTTTAATACTGGCAAAGACTTATCCGTCCCCAAGCGCCCAATATGTAGAAACCTCTTGCGTTGCGGGGATAAACAAAGATGGATTAATGCGTCGATTGTTCCCAGTCCCGTTCCGCTTGATTCAGGACAGTCAACAATTCAGAAAATGGCAATGGGTGGATGTTCGAATTGAAAAGGCTCCAAAAGATCACAGGCTCGAAAGCCATAAGCTATATGTTGATACGATAAGCTGTGGAGATGTGGTTGACACCAAAAGAGAGTGGGCTACCCGCCTCCAATGGCTAGATAGAATTCCAACGTTCACAAACTTCGATAAGTTAAACTCCGCGCAAGAGGAAAATGGGCTTTCCCTTGCGCTACTGCGCCCTAAACGGCTGGTAAGATTAGAAATTACGAAAGCCCGTAGCGATGACTGGACTGATGATGAGCGTCAGAAGTTAATGCAGGAGCAAATGCAAGGCAGCCTATTTGACGAAATCGAAGAGCGCAAGCAACTCAACCAGCTACGTAAGATACCGTTCGACTTTTACTACGTATATGCATGCGACACCCCTGACGGAGAAAAGGAATACCGGCATAAAATTGTTGACTGGGAGGCCGGTGCACTTTTCTGGAATTGCCGCCGTATGTATGGAGAGGGATGGGAAATACCATTTCGCGCTAAACTAGAAGCGGAATTTGGTGATAAAGATTTAATGCTCTTGATGGGAAATCAACATCGCTTTCAAAATCAGTGGTTAATAATCAGTCTTATCTACCCACCTAAGCGAAAGCTAGCGCAAGTGACGCAGACCTCGCTGTTTTAGTACCTGTAGCTTTAGCTTGTTTAATGTGAGTCACCGTTGCACCGCAATGATTACTTACCGCATCAGCCACCATTGAGCGGTGACAATAATTCGAATCTGCTTCGTAACAAAGCAAGGCACAATTATGTGCCTCTGCCATTTCTGCTAGCTTGGCAACGGCTGACTCTTGCGTCTTCAAATATTGAAGAAATCCTTGAGTGTAACGTCGCCAGTTTCCATCCTCACGGTATTGATTCCTAACTGGCTTGGGGCAGCCTAGCTCGACCATATGAACATACTCCAACCCCGAAAGGCTAAGCACATTAGCTAAAGCTTTCTTTGAAAAGCCAGGTTTGCGCGACAGCGGCAGTTCGCGGACATCGATCACCATGTCTACACGATGCTTCTTTAACAAAGACATGAATGCCGCTACATCCAAACCTTCATAACCAATAGTAAAAACAGTCATTTGCCCACCTCTCTTGATGTAAATTCTAGCAGAGGAGCTCATCACCCTGCGCAAGTTTATTTCGGCAATCCTGTCACGATCCTAAATAATTCCAAATATTTATCTAAAATATTAGCTTAGCTATTTACATAATAATTAGTTGAGCTAATATGTAGGAAATCGAACCGCCGCAGGAAGCTAAGATGATCCTAATACACCCCCTAACAGCATCAAATCCAACATGGCTGTGCCTGCTGGAACACCGCACCGGCATGGTCGCGGTACCCATGGGCAACACCGCTTATTTAATTTCAAAACCAAAACTAATCCCTTTCGTTCGCGCCAGCTTGAAACAACAGCTCAAAGGCGGTGCGCAATGAGCAAGCCCGCAGAAATTACCGACGTTACCTCAAGCTTTGCCGTAAAGATAACGATGGAGAATTTTTCCACGAATCAAACCCCAGTCGACGGCACCTATTTAATTCGGTACACGGATAAATGGCTCCCTAAAGACAGTTTAATTATTGCCGAATGCTTAGGCGGCCGTTTTCACGTAAATGGCAATGAATTAATAAAACAAGAAAGATACGTCAGCGGCTTCATAAAAATGCCTATAAGCATAGGCGGTGCGCAATGAGCATCGAATCCAAGTTTCGCTTTATTGAAAACGTATTAAAGACCATGGGCCACCTTGAGCTGTTAAAACCCGGAATAGTCAAGGCCATTACGTTCGCAGCAAACAATCACGAGACCGTGCAATTAACTGATGACGAATACGCCGACGTTATTCTCGTGTTCCAAAATTTCATCCCGGCGCACCTTATTGATCCCAACCAATGGTGGCTAATCCATTACCTATCCAGTGGGCTTACGTGCAGTAAATGCCTAGAAATTTTTCATTCATTTCCGTGTGCACCAATGACGGAACGGAGCTTCGATGCCATCACCCAGAGTATGGCGCAAGGGCACGATGATGATTGCAGTGCGCGCAACGCACATAGTTTTTTAGGCGTAGCGGCGGGCATGGCACTGCACGGCCTTAATGCTACTGGCGAGCAATTCAGTGCCGAACAGCAAATGAGCCAAATCATTAACACGCCAATTGAGGGTGAATAGTTATGGCTTACGCACCCAATGCCGAACTGCAAAAAATCGAGCGCACCGACGGCTTAAAAGAGCAGTTTTTAACTGACCTCGAAAACTATTTAGCAGAAACCTTCTGCCAAATCCTGCCCGAACCAAAACCCGATGCGAGTAATGAAAATGGCTAATGCCTCAATAATTATCGTCGATGACGAAGCAACGCCAGGCGTGCTCGCAATAAAAATATCCGGCTATTCGACAGCACAGCAAAAGCCAGCAATCGAGCGATCGCCAGCTGAAGAGCTAATTTGCCTGCTAGCAAAAACTATGGAACAGCATTTATTGATTCAGCTGAAAGAATCAGTGCATTAAAAATATTCATCAACGGATTACAAGGAACTTTTCATTATGAACATTCAAAAAACAGCAAACGGCTACGAATTTGAAGATATGACTGCATCAGGGCTAGCACCAAGGGAATCGCAAGCACTTTTGCTGCTAGCCGCTGGCTACACATATTCCGCCGCCGCCGACCAAATGGGGTGCGGGGTAAAGAGCTTGGCGGGGCGCATTCAAAATCTATTTTACAAACTGCGCGCCAACAACGGCCCGCAATTAATTGTTCAGGCGATAAAAACCGGTCATTTAACAGTAGGGGCACACCCATGAGCAAACGCGAAAAACCCTACGGCTCCGTAATATTTTTTGTGATCGCTGCGTGGATATTTATCTGCATGGCCGAAAGCAAACCAGCGCCGCAAATAAAACAGCAGCTACCAATAAAAATTAAAACCACCAAACCCTCACCGCAATATTTTGTTTAGGTGCAACCATGCTTAAAACCCCGCAGGAAACCATTCAACAACCCAAGCCGCCGGCCACTAGCGAGCTGCAATTAATTTCCCACGCAAAAGCCTGTGCAATTTTAGGTGTGAGTAAAAATACGCTGCGTAATTGGGTAAAAGATGAAAAAGCCCCCAAGCCAATAAAGTTTGGCATCAGTAGGCAATCAATTATTCGCTACAAAAAGTCAGAAATCCTGGCGATGGTAGAAGCATTAAATGGCGCCGCCGATGCAATGGAACAAAGCCACTAAATACAACTTGGAAACCGAAGAAGGCTACAGCGTCAGCTTTAGCCGCGTACACACCCAATCAAAATTCGTAGCCTGGCCACCCCGGCCAGGTAAATACAAAACCGCTGAATGCATAGGCGTTTTTACCAATATGGATTCAGCAAAAACCGCGTGCGAAACGCATTACAGCAAACTTAAAAAATGAGGCAACACATGCTAATCCCAGACCTTTACGCAAAGACCCTCAACGGAATTAATAACGGCAAATTTTCCGAAGAGTGTTCAAAAGAGCTGCAGGACGTAATTACCGCCTGCAGCAACACCGGCAAAAATGGCGAAATAATCCTAACGATAAAGGTCTCTCCGGATGGCATGGGGCGTTACAAATTTATCCCTCATGTAAAAACCAAAAAGCCTACAGGCCCAGTCTACGGCACTATTTTTTGGGGCACACCGGACGGCAATTTACAACGCAATGACCCAGCCCAAGCCGAGCTTGAATTGCGCGATGTAAACGTTAAAACCGAAGTGCGCGAAGTTGAAGCTCCGGCACCCGTAGTAAAAAGCGTCGGTTAATCCCGCGTGATAAAAGCCCACCAACCTAAAGAGATAAAACAATGTTAGAAGAAATAAGCGCCACGAATTTTAAAGAGGCCTACGACTTAGGCCAACAACAAACCCAAGTTATAGATATCAATGGCATACCGGCGGCCATAGTTGCCGAAGGTATGAAAGTTGAATTTCTTAAAAAACAATTCGACGAAATGCTGGATAAACCCCGCCGCTTCGAGCAAAACACGGTAATAGGTTCCGCTCAGGATTTCATTGCATACTTCAATCGCTACGCAAATGAACAATCCACAATCTTCTATAACGAAAACGGTGAATTTTTCGCGACGCTGGATTGGCATAAATCGGCTGAAATCCCGAGCTTTAAAAATCACACAGTCAGATTCACCAGCGAACCACACCAAAAGTGGAGCGAGTGGGTAGCAAAAAACAATAAACCGCAATCTCAGGAAGATTTTGCACTGTTTATTGAAGACCACATAAAAGAATTTGAGGAGCCAGAAGGGCAGGTGATGCTAGAAATTGCTAGCACCCTTAAGGCGACCATTGGCGTGGATTTTAAATCGCAAAAACTCACCCATAACGGCCAATCACAAATTCGCTACGAAGAAAAAATGGAAGGCAAAGCCGGTGAGGCAGGGGAGTTTTTAATCCCCAAAGAATTCATCGTGAATTTACAGCCGTTTAAAAGCTCCAGCGCCTACCGAATAAAAGCATGGTTCCGTTACCGCGTCAGCCGGGATGGTTTAAGCATGTGGTACACGCTGCAAAACCCTCACCTACCAAAAGAAGACGCCATTAATGATGCCTTCAAAATTATCAAGGAAGGAATGGACACCGGCCACATTTACCGAGCTTAAACCCATGGCCGCCAAGCAGACTAGAAAGCGATTACGCAAACCGCACAGTAAAAAAGCGCGCGATCACCGGGCCATGCATTTAGAGCTAACGAAAGTTAAAAAATCCCTCGTGGGTTTAACCCTGGCCTACAACTCAAGCCAAGGTGAAGACGCTTTAATGCATCCCAGTAATTTTGAAAAAGCTAGAAGGTTGCTTGGCGGCGATACCGCAGCGGGTTACACCGTTGCCGATATTTTAGAAACCTGGCCGCTAAATTGGCAGGCCACCGCAGTTATTTACTGCCAAGACGAAAATACATTATTCGACCAACCTGCCAATTTAACCGCAGAAAATACCACCGGCAAAGAAATAGGCGAGTTATTGGAAGAGCTCATAGAAGAGCTCAAAAAATTATGCAACCCGAAATTTATTAAAGAGTGGGGCTTTACCGCCACCGTAATCCCCAGCAAATAACGCCAGCACACAGCAGGTAAATACAATGGACGATATTTTATTAAGCAGCAAAATCATTATGGCAGACGCGCTCACAGTGCTCACTGCGGATATGCCATGTAAAAAAATAATCATTAATAACGCCCTTTACCTACGCCGTTATTTTGTGCGCGAAAACGCCGATGGAAGCCAAGAGTGGCTACACGAATTTATTACCGAAGACGGCGAGCGTCACCTGCACAGCCACCCGTGGAACGCAATCAGCACAATTTTATGCGGCGGTTACACCGAAGAATATTATTACCCAACGATCACGCAAACCCAGTTTAAAGAGTACCGCCCAGGCGACCACAACATCATATCGCCAGACAGAATTCACCGCATCGCCAGAGTGCAAAGTAAAACTTGGACCCACATGATGGTGCCACCAAGCCGTCTACCTAATTGGTATTTCGTAAACGACAAATCCGAAAAAGAACACATCCCCTCAAGCCCATTAAATTGGTGGAAAAACGAAACCACCCGCGATGGAGATATACCCGGTTTAATTGCAGCCCGGAAATTTGTGCAAAAAAAACTTGGCCCGCCAGATATGGAAAAGTGGGCAAGTGAAGTGGCGAAAAAGTTATGTTCCCGATTGCGCGCGCCCACTGAGGGCTCAACCAAATGATCAGCCGAAACAGCGCCGACCACACGGGCTGGAACCTCACCCCGCAGCACCGAAAAACCGAACGTGAAGAGTTAGCCAAAGACGTGGCAGATTTTATAAAGAAGGGCGGCAAAATAAAAAAACTAAAATCCCACCAACGCAACGACTCGCCGATTATCGAAAAATGGGGCCACTATGAACATTGATAACAGTAATTATAAAGAGCGGCCAATTTTATTTACGGGCGAAATGGTTCGCGCAATATTGTGTGGGAAGAAAACGCAGACGCGGCGCGTTGTTAAGCCAACAAAAGATCGAAACGGGTCAGGATGCGAATTGGCTCCTTGCGAAATTGCAGGAGAGATTAATAAATCGCGTAATTTTGATTTGTCGCCATACGGGAAAATTGGAGACCGCCTTTGGGTGCGGGAAACCTTTTGCCCGATATTTCCACAAGATCCAGATTACAACAATGGCGAGCCAATCGAATACGACTACAGGGCAGACTATCAGCACGGCACCAGGCTTGGTGATGTTTTAGGTATTAAGAAAATATGGAAACCATCAATTTTTATGCCCCGCGATGCAGCAAGAATCACGCTAGAGATAACGAATATCCGCGTTGAACGGCTGAATGATATTAGCGAAGAAGACGCTTTGGCTGAAGGCGTTAAAAAGAAAGTGATACTCGACTGGCCACTTATTACTAGAGCCGCCTGGTGTGAATTTCGAAACTTGTGGAGTGGCATTAACGGCGAAGAATCCTGGGATCTAAACCCGTGGGTTTGGGTAATTGGATTTAAGAGAATTTGAAGCGGCGCAGCAATTTGCGGCTGCAACCATCTAACATTTGCAGGCCAACCGAGACTAATCTATGCAACCTTTATTTTTCCCATTTAAAGTAATTATTAATAGAGAAATGATAAAAATAAAAACCGATAAACAAATACCATATTTTTTTCAAAATCAGTTTTTAAGTATATTTCAGAGTTTAACCAACTCAATGGTACTCGAAGTAACCGCCAGCTTTATGGATGAAGCCTTTTGCGGGATTCGGTGCGGCGCTTATTCTGTGGTGGTCGGCGAAGACGCAGCGGCAGTGGTTGATAATATTTTGAGTTATTCAGAGGTGTACGAATATATAAAACAAATGTACACCCCAGAATCATTCAGAATGCTGGGCTTTCTGCAGAACCCAACATTATCAACGTGCGGCAAGCCACCGCTGGCAGAGACCGCCAAAGACCCAAAATCGCTTTATTACGATGCAGGCGGTATAGAAGTGCTGGATGTAATCAAAGCAAAATTATCGCCAGCACAATACCAAGGGTTTTTATTGGGTAATTCAATAAAATACACCTGCCGCCTAAACTTCAAAAACACCCCAGCCCGCGACGCCGAAAAAGCCGCCTTCTACACCGAAGCCCTGCGAGCAGAATTGCAAAAATCACCAGAGACCAGCTGACGAAATACCGACTAATTTAAATCGAACGCGAAGCGTGTCTTGAACGAACGATTTTTTTAGGCAGCCCAAGCAGAAATAATAAATAATAAAAAGGCGGCCATCTGTCTTTACAGCTAGTTAGTAGCTCATGCAACCATAACACATGCCTAGGTTTCGTTTAGTGTGAAACAGAAAATTAACGTGTTGCGCACTGAACAGATATTGACTATCTTTGGGGTCCAATTTTAATAACAAGGTACAAGCCATGCCCGTGCACACAGTTTATACGACCGATGTGGCAACAGGACGTCCTATAAGAGCAGAAGCGACAATCGCACTGGTTGGTGCAGCGGCGGGAGGAACTGCTGCATCTGTAGATAATCATCTTGTCAGAGGTCACATGGGGAATGCTCACCCCTATCATCATGAGCGCGGTCATTTAATTGGCAAACAGCTTGGCGGCGATGGGAGTAGCGCGGCTAATTTAGTAGGGTTATCGGATGGTACAAATGCTCCGCTAATGTCGGATATTGAAGGCCTATGTAGAGATACCATTGTCGCTAATGGGCCCGGATCTACGTTGTTTTTACAAGTTGAAGTCGATTGGAGCGGAGCCTTTTATAATGGACCCGCTGCTGCGCCGTGGGTCGCTGGGATGGTGGGATGTATAATTGTTCGTATACGTGCCTCTGCAGGTGGCGCTGTTCTTTTTGAGCAAGGATACCCAAATGGTGTTGTAAAAAATCATGCCGCGCTCCGGTGTTGTTAAAAATGCAAGAAGCTAACACGCACCCTTAGCGCTGCTAGCCATCAAGAAGACTTTGGCAGGCGGGCGGGGAGGGTAGATAGTTGTATCGATCTTGATGATCGGCCAGCCTGCATCATCAACTATTGCATATACTCCTACGTGCTCAGTTTTACCGCTTAATACAGTTGCGCGCCAACCCAGGCCATACGATCCGAGCGGATGCCACTTCCAAATACAGGTGGGATATACATCGCCGCTTACGGTGGCCCTTACGTTAATCTTGGCGTACTTGCCGCCAACCAGTACGCTAAGTGCGTGCTGGCAAATAAAACCAAGAAAGTCGACGCTTTGCCAGCTTCCGTCTATTAGACGGATTTCTGCCCGATTCGATCCCGGTTGAATGATCTGCCAGCCGCCACCAACCTGATATTTAATCCCAGGCATAAACCACCTATTTACTGTATGTGCATACAGTAAATATTAGGCTCTCAGCCACTCAGAAGTAAAGTGTCACCTATCGCCGTTTGATTGCTTTGTTATCCCCGCTAAAGGTAGGGTGCATCTGCGTTATTTCATACACACGGCGAGAGTGCTCACTGATGAGCCTAAGTAAGCTACCCTTTACCGAAGTCTAATTGAACCAATTAGCGAGAAATATATTCGTGCTCTTCTCGGCTATGGCCGCAAAGGACGGCACCAGCAACGCCAGGGAATTTGGTTGCGCAAATTGTTCTTTCCCCTTCGCCTGTTTGTATCGTGTCTGGATCAAAGTGCCCACACCCGCATCGATTGCAGTGCCCCCAGTAGCCTTTGATATGGTCACCAACTCCGGGAGAAATTTCTGTTGTGTTGGCCGAATTATCATCTTCATTTTGTTTGCTAGTCATAATTGCCCCATAGAAAAAGAAGTCTGATTAATTGATTTGCGGAAGTGCTTGACCTAGCTAGATAGCTAACCCTGCGATCATTAAGCATTTAAGTTGAAGGCAGGACCAGCCATCAGATATTGAAGAAAGTTATTTAATTTCCGGACACTTGGCTGCGCAGTTATCTAAATTGATTCGGCAGTTTTTGTCGTTGCTATGTTCGCAGTCGTAAGTCCTTTCGCATTTAGCAAGACAGTCTTCAGCATGTGTTATTGGTGCGGCGGTTATTATTAGAAGGCCGAAGAGGGCTGAAATAAGTTTCTTGAACATAAATATTCCCCTAGCAGATTACTAATTGAGAGAGAGGGTCTCTCAACCCTTTGCGCGTTACGCAATTTATAATCTACTCCCAATTCAGTTTGCTGCAATAGCAAATTAGTGCCAATCAATAGCTATGCTAAGCGACCCGCGCCGGAGCCGCCACAAAATCGCTTGCAGGGAAGTGTTTTAAGAATCCTCTTGCTGATCCGTCGGAACCGGCACTAATCCACGGTTCAACCACTTCCGGCGGCAGAACAACAACAGACCGCTTTTCATCATCTGGCCCGTGGTAGCGGCTCATAAGCGGGTGCAGTTCAGCGTTAATCGTAAGCAACGTAAACGACCAAATATCTTGATCAAAGTTATCGCGAAAACATTCCCAAAGGCCCGCCAGCCAGAAAGCCTCCCCATCAATTCGCTCAATGCGATGCTTTACAGCTCGGCCAGTTTCGTAATTGGGTTCGAAAAAGGCAGTAACAGGAACCGCGCAAAATTGGCGATTCTTCCACGCTGCGCGGTAGGTTGGTTTTGTTGCGACGGTTTCTGTGCGGGCGTTATAGGTTTGTCGGTAAAGAGTGGGTTTAGCCCAATGCGGCATTAACCCGAAACACCCGTAAACCAGTGTGGGTTCATCCGCATCGATAAGAACAGGAGCTAAGCGCCCAGGCCAAACTTCATTTGTGGGGAAGGGGGTGAGCGGGGCAGTAACTCGCATCCAGCGTACTAGCGTTTCCCACTTTACGGGTTCGATTTGAGCGCACATGCTTTGCCTTCTAAGCCTTAAGTTAAAGTAGCAAAGTAGGGGAATTTTATCGGGGAACAGAATGAACTGTCATCAAATGCCGATACAATAATTAATTTAAGGAATATCAATATCGTCCGTATAGCACCTGCCTGAACGGCAAAAAAGTGCTCACTATATTAGTTTGTATATCGTCCAGATAATCCAGATTATCACAGCCAGTAAAATAATCGCACCCAGCAGCGCATAATATAAACTTCCATTGGTTTCGGACAATATTTGTATCCTCCAAGCCAGTTCAGGCCGATCAGCCGAATGATTTGAAGGAACGTGTTCCCCTTCGGTTATAAATGGAATCCAAAACTTCTCGTAAAAATCATCCGCAAAGAAATCGCTATGCTGGAAATCATGGTATCTGTTCTTGGCATAATGAAAACCAGTTGTGCCTGACGCACCGAATGTCCACGTCAGTCCTTTAGCCAATATAGGGTAAAAATCATTTGTGCCGCACTCGTTAATAACAGGATAACGCGGGCCATTTTTTAGAGTGTCCCACCTATAATTCTCCGAAACCACCGAACCACAGAATATTATTTTATCGAATTGAAAATGGGGGTTGTCTTTTAATATTTCGGCGGAGAGATAAGTTCCGAAGCTGTGAGCAATTAAATAGAAATCTTTATTCCTGTTTTCCGGTTTGTTAAACGCTAAATTAAAATTTACTAGAACGGCTTCTTTTGCTGTTTTTCTCCAGTTTTTAGAGAATATAAATTTTAAACTGTTGAAAAATCCGTATTTGCAATGATGCACCTCAACGCCGTCAAGCGAGCTGATGCGTCGCTCAAGAGTGTCAAACCAGTTGCCCTGCGTGCGGATTCCGTGGACTAAAACCACAACTTTTTGCCTTTCATTAGCGTCTATTCCCGAAATGAAAATTTCTGCAAATTGCGAGAGCTGGTCCTTGTAAGGCCCGTCGTAAACTTTTCCCAGTAGCGATTTGATGTGGTCAATTCGATGTTCAGCAGGCATGTTTTCAAGCTGAAATTTCAGTGAACTTATTGATTCCGCAGCGTGATGCACGGCTATTTTGACTTATATACGATTTTTAGGGTATCAGGAGTAATTGTTAAATTGTCCCCTGTGTGCCAGTCTAAGACGGAATGAGGTATCTCCGTAATCGCTTCAAAATCGATGATACTTTCACGGCAAGAAGGTGATATCACTCTGAATTTTTTTTGCAATAGTTTTTTTTCAACCAAAGCTGAGAGAATACTAAGTAAGGCCTTTGTCGATTTTGGACTTGTTAAGCTAAATAAACCGTCCAGAGAATACTCTCTGCCAGCAGCCGAATACAAATCACTGATTTTGGTAATTGTATGTGCTTCGCTAGGAAATCTTTCGATTAAGTTTCCATAGACGGTTGAAAGCGTAATCATAATCTTGCTTCGTGCATTTTGCGGTAATTGCGAATTCGTTTGACCTTCCCCCGAGTAAAATGCGCATGTTTTCTGAGGGTAGACCATTCTCATTTTTCTTCAAACATACTTTTGCTGAATCACAATACGTTCCATCATCCATTTCGGAATCTAAAGCTCTCATCCTTTTGTGATCGCGTAGATCTTTGTCCGGATCTCCGGCCGATCCCTCGAAAGATGCCCCATATGCATCTACTATCTTTCTGTTGGTAATTAAAAAGTCGGCTGTCGCTTTATCCGTCGTGTCACCTAGCTTGTTCTTCGCTGTTACAAGAGAAACTTCGTGAAACCGATCCTTTCCAATGAACGGATCGATCAATCCCCACACTGTGTAAACATCGTCAGCATATTTGCTCCAATTGCTCTTAGATGAGACTCTAATCTCAAGTACACCCGTATCGTGCAAAACTGCAACGCTGGTCGAACGAGACCGCTCATACTGGTACGTCATTGTCAATTTAGTTCCAGCTACATCTAAATGCTGCCCTTGAAAAATTTTAATCTCCCGAAAGTCAGCGATCTTTATTACTAATTTCCCACTTTCAATTCTTGCATCAACGATAGTTGGAGAGTTTGGAATGTCCAAAAAATTCGGTTTAGAGCGCAAGCTTTCTAAATTCAGCTGCTTCAAAACAGCTATTAAATGGGATTCAGTGCAAAGTTCTTTGGCAGTAGTTTTCGAGCATTTATATACAAATATATGCTGTTTTCCATGCTCCTCCACCTCGCGTAAAAATGAGATTAACTTATTTTCGTCTAGCAAGCCTTGCTCGACGGCGGGGGAGATCCTGGTACTAAGCAGGGAAGCCCAACCGCTACACGAGTGAGAGACGCCGTGCTCCTTCAGAAAATTTTTTGCAATATCGAGGGTGGTGTTGTTTTCTAACTGGGAGATTATTTTTTTTATGCGATCTGACATTACACGATTCCATGTCTGACATTTAGTGCAATAGAGTAAACAATGGACTTATCAAAAGCTAGAGCCACCTATTCTCTTTCCCTTCTCGAGCCAAGGCCCGTGAATCCCTTATATTCCCACGGGTCAACGTATTCTATCAACATTTGGCTAAGATAACTGCTCCACCAATCCATCATGAGCCGCCGCTCCTCCAAAAACTCGGCTTTATGCATATACGCGGCGCGCACCGTGTTGCGTTCCAAGTGCGCCATCTGGCGTTCAATAGCATCTCTCCCAAACTGCCGTGACTCATTAAGAGCGGAGCATGCCATTGTTCTAAATCCGTGAGGTGTAACATCGGCCTGGGTGCAATACCCGATGTTTCTGATCGCCTGGCCCAGCGTATTTTCGCTTATGGGCACCCAAGCTTTGTGATTACCGGGAAACAGCAATGCTTCGTCACCTACATATTCCCTGAGCTGCTGTAGAAGGGCAATTACGGGGCCAGACAGGGGTATTAGGTGTGGCGTCTTCATTTTTGCGCCGCGCGACGTAAAACGCCCGCCATCGATTTCTTCTCGCTCAGCAGGCAGCGTCCACATCTTTTTTTCAAAATCGAATTCAGTCCACCTGGCATTCCTTAGCTCGCTTGAGCGCACAAAAATATGCAGGGCGATCAATAGTGCAAAGCGAGTGGTTGGTTGGCAGCGCGCACCGTCAATCCGGGATAAAAATTCTGGCAGTTTTTCCAGGGGGAGGGCGGCATGGTGCTTTGACTTTGTAGATTGAGCTATGCCCGCTAATTCAGTAGCCGGGTTGTAGCGAATTAGACCGGCCTGAACAGCACTGCGAAACACCGCGATTGCGTATTGCCGAATTCTACTTGCCAAGTGATGAATGCCTGAAGCTTCAAGAGTGGCCAGCGCGGCAACTATGTGCGGCGGTTCTATTTTAGTTATAGGCATGGCGCCCAGTTGAGGCAATAGGTGCATTTCAAATCGGCGCCATACTTTTTCGGCGTAGTTGCTATCCCAGCGCTTTTTTTTCTTTTCCCACCAAGCCTTAGCTACAGCCTCGAAATTATTTGAACCGGTCTTGATCTCGCGCTTTTGTCGCACCGGATCCTCCCCAGCTGCCAATTTAGCTAAAAAGGCATCCCGCGCAACACGCGCCTGAGCCAAACTAACAACAGGGTATTCGCCAAGCGAGGCTAACGATTCTTTACCGTCGGGTCGGAAATAGCGCACCCGCCACAGTTTTGAGCCAGTAGGCCCGACAAATAGAAACAAACCGCCACCATCGGACAATTTGTACATTTTCTCGCGGGGCTTAGCCTGCGCAATGGCCGCATCACGCAAGGGCGCAACTATCTTTGGCATTTTTGTGGTATTCCCAATATCGAATCGGAAGATACCCCAAAAAATACCACAAAAACCTCGTGGTTGTAGGTTGTTTTGGTTGGTCTAGTTGGGTGATTGAAAAAACGCTTGACGAAAAAAAAGCCCTTTATTTAAGGGCTTTTTCTCAGGAAAGTGCAGCAGTTTGTACAACGCTGCACTTGAATATGGCTCCGCCTGCTGGACTCGAACCAGCGACCCAATGATTAACAGTCATTTGCTCTACCGACTGAGCTAAGGCGGAATAATAACGGTACTAATTTATTTTTTAGTGCTTATAAATTAGGTATAAAACTCTGCGTGACAAATCAGAGGCTGCGCATGTTAGCTATTAGCCTTAGGGCTGTCAACCGATTTTTGCGGCTTAACTGGTTGATTTTGCTTGCTTAATAGGCGAAATCAGCCGGTGTTTTGCGGCAAAAATTGGTAGGACCGAGCGGACTCGAACCGCTGACCCCCACCATGTCAAGGTGGTGCTCTAACCAACTGAGCTACGGTCCTGCAAAGAGGCGCGCATTCTATCGACTAAGCCCTCCCTGGGCAACCGTATCCCTGTATTTATTTGCTCGCCACAAATTATTGTCTGGCGGTAAGTTATTTGGCTATACGAGAACTATTTTATAGCCGCAAGCGCTGCGGCACCTAAAGCAGAGTTGTAAATAATGGAGCTCGCTTTGGCAAAAATTTCTAACGTGTCTTTTTTATCAGTTTCTAACGGCACAACTATAGTATCGCCTGGTTGTACATTGCGTTTAGTTGTGCGCACCCAGCCAGATTTAGGCGAAACTACTGTGCCATTTGCTTTTACAACATAAATGCGCGAGGTATCAGCGTTTTTCTTCGTGCCGCCGGAGTTATTTATATAATCCCAAGCATCAAGTTTGGCGTTGTAAAAATGCGAGGTCGGGAACTGCACTTCGCCCACGACGGTAACCGAGGGTTTAAACCGAGGTACGTTTAGCCGATCGCCATCTTCCAATTGAAAATCATGTCCGGTGGGGGTGCGCAGAATTAGTGGTAAATCAATTACCAAGCGCCCACCGGCCTTTGAGCCTTCCAGGCTTTTCAAAATACGTTGGGCTTCTGCAGTATCAATATTTTTTTTGCCCGTTTGCTGTGTGGCAGATGCAGCGACGAGCTCTGATTCAATGGTCTTTTTCATATCCTGAATGCGCGCTTCTTCAAGTTCGCGAAGCTCTTTGCGGGAAAATACGGCGCCTTCAGAGTGTGCATGGGGAGTAAGGCCACCTGCGCGTGTGAGTACATCCATTAGGGTTTCACCGGGCAAAATGCTGTAGGTGCCGGGGAACATTACCTCGCCTTCAATGGTTACCGATTCCTTATTTTTCCAAAGAGGAACCTGTTTGATCTGCAAGGTATCAGCTGGTTGTAGCTGTACGCGCGGATCATTCAAATCTACTGCCACGTGCATTACCACGCGTTCCATATTTTGCGAAATATCGTAGCGGGTGATCTCGCCTTGTGTGCCCAAGGCGCTTTCGGTGAGCCCACCGGCTAAAAGAATCAAATCCTGCGCGCTCATCTGTTCTGACTGAGGGTAAACCCCAGGGAAGCGAACGCTGCCGGAAATACCCACGGTTTTTTGCCGTTCCTGAAATTGCGATTGGGTTTTCAGCCGCTCGATTGTGTCCTGTAAAAGATCACTGCGGTCATCATCGAAGTTAAAGATAAATAATGTGTCGTTGCTTTGCAGCAGCGGGTCTTTGTTGCCACCGCGATTGGCCCAGGCGGCTTTTGGTGAAACCAACAGGGTTTGAATTTGGCGCGTGCCGGGCATTTCACGCTGAATCAAGGCCACGTCTATATCCGGATTGGGCAGCAGTGCATCCACATTGGGAATTGCGTCGCTAAAACGGGCGCCGCGGGTCCAGGCGAATTCCTCTGCCCGTTTAACATGACCTTTCAACGTTACCTTGTCCTGTACTATGTCCAACACCGAAGAGATTTTCAGCACGTCTCCATCTTTAATAGGTTGAGCTTTATCGCGGGCTTTGGTGAGGTCAAGATTAATAAGTGTTTTTTCGCCGCTATTACCGATGCGCTGCAGGCGTGACTCGGGTAAATAGGCTGCGGTGCTTGCGCCACCCGCAAGCGACAGCGCGCCGGACACATCGGTGGAGTTGCGTAATTCATAAATAGCCGGACGGGTGACAGCACCCATAACGGTAATAGTTTCCCCAACCGGCGGCACGAACAATACGTCGCCAGGCATAAGGCGAGCATCCTCTGAGGTGTCCCCCCGTAATAACAGGTCATATAAATCTAACGACGTAACGACCTTGCCCTGACGTTTTAATTGAATGTTGCGAAACGAGCCGACCTTATTAATGCCGCCGCTGGCAAATAAAGCATTGGTCATAGTGGAAAGAGCACCCACTGTGAAAGAGCCTGGCTGGACAACCTCGCCTAATACAAATATACGAATTGTGCGTAAGGCGCCCATAGTGACCGAGCTTTTTACCCCAATCATTTGTTTTTCTACTACTTCACTTAAATTAGTTTGTGCCTGGCTGAAGCTTAAACCAGCTAGATTAATAGGACCGATTTGAGGAAATTGCACTTGGCCTTCACGGTTGATTGTTAGGGAGTAGGCGTTGTTTTCTTTGCCATAAAGCTGGATCACGATGTTGTCGCCGGGGCCCATGACATAATCAGCAGGAATAGGAATATCCGAGGCAGGCGTGAAAGTGGCGGGTCCATTGGTAAACAAATCGGCGCCAAAAGGCTTAAGGATAACGGCCTCGTCTGTAGTTGATTTTTTTGTCTCCGCAGCTTGATTTTCGTCAGAGCTTTCGTCGAGTTGCGTTTTATTCAACTTTTTCTCATCGTTATCCAGCGGTTTGTTGCCGCCTATTGACTTGCTTCCCTCCAGCATAGGGTTAGTCTGGTCGGTAGGGGTTCTGCGGGTTGTTTCAGCCTCACGAATTTGCGGCTGAGCGCTGTTGGCACCGATGCTGGTGGGATCAATACCAACGGATTTTGCCAGCGCCTGTTTTTCTTCCGCTGAAAGGGATTTGAATTGTTCGATCTGCGCGGGGGAGGGCATCAGAGGCTGCGCCGCTAGGCAAGCGCCAGCATTCATAAGCAGGATAAATAGGCCGTAGGTAAAACGCTTCATAAAAATTCCGTAGGGTTTGTCAATTACCAATAACTTTTTAGGGTGATATAAAGGTTGGAATCCAATCGTTCTGTACGCGTGTTAATGGGTTCTTGTAGATATTGGCCACCTAAAAGAAGCTGGCTGCGTTCAGATAGTCTGCGCTGGTAACTCGCGTCTATTAATATAAGTTTCCGCGCTGTTTCAGACAGAGGGTTGCCGCCGGGGACTGGGATATTAGTGCCGTCCTGGTTGAGATAAACCTGAGCGATGCGCCAGGCTATAACGTCTCCCTCCTCGAATGCATGTAACCCGCCTAGACTGTACGCCTGGGAGTCATTGTCACTGCTAGCACCAATACTACGTCCCTTGTATCGATAACCACTCGTGTAAATGCCGTGCTCGTAGGTACCGTTGGGCATTCCCTCTGCATCAAAACGCATCAGCGTGTTACTGCCTTCTATCCAGAGCCGATGGCTGATCCCGGTTGTTGCCGTTGATAATTCAATACCCATCGAGCCTATGTTGCGCGACGGAGTGCCGCCGGATTCGTCTTCACCGATTACTTGGCCATACCAAGCGCCGCTGTAGGACGACCTATGAAAACTTGCCCGCCAATCAAAGCCGCCGAGCTGGTCACCGGGCTCATTCGAGGCGTCCTCAGCAATGCCGCTACCGCCTCTATTATCGTGACCGAGTAGTAGATCCGTCAGTACGCTGAGCGATTGCGGCCGTGTACCGCCTCCGAATAATGCAGTTCGGCTATAGCCAATCTCTAAAAAACTAAGTGGGCTATGGGTTACGCGCAATCCCCACAGCTTTGCATGGCTGTAGTCTCGGTCGGTTTCCAATTGGTTGAGAAATGTCGTCAATTGCCAGGGGCCTAGCCAATGTAAAAACGGTGTTTCAAAGGCATTCGGTTCCAGACGTTGAATAAAAAGGCCAGGCGAGGGGCGAGCATTTGTCGAGAGAATTAAACTGTTTTGCCAAGCCGGCCCCCAAAAGCGCTCTATGGCTCCTACACCTAACCCCCAATTGCCCAGCCGAGCCGTAACATAACTATTATCAGCCCGCCAGGTATCCGTATCGCTGGCATCGCTGCTGTAGGTTGCAGAAATATTGACGGCGAAAATCTCTCCCATGGCCTCGACGGAGATCCCGGCTTCGGATTTTTCCCGGATGGAGTCAGCAAAGCCTCCCAGTGCGCGCGGATGGGCGGTGGCAGAAACTTGGCTAGTAATTTTAAAGCGGTCCGCATCCCTAATTGCGCTATTAATAAATGATATGGCCTGCTGTTGTTGTTCCGTAAGATTTTGCGATGGGAGCTTTTCAAGTGCTTCGGATAAGGCCTGCCAAGGAATCGGCCAGGATGTGATAGGAGCAGGCAGTAGTCCGGTGTCACGAACCACCTCAAGTGCATGGCGAAGCGCGCGATCACTAGGCTCGGCCCAGGGTGCAGCCTGCAGGCATGCGGAGCCGAGCAGGCTAAACCAGCCGCAAGCGATGAGGGCACTATTTTGAATTAATCGTCTGGCTGAGCGCATGGGCATGGTTACAAAAAAGGGCGCATCTTAGAGGCTTTTCGTGCTGAGGGAAATGTTTGCGTGTTAGATGGCCGCGAAACTCGGCCTGATAACACTTGTGTAAACGCGCTGCACAAGAAACAAAAAGAATATTTGGAAATTCTGCAAGCCTGCGGGTCAGTGTTTAAAAAATGAGCAACTTACTTTGAATAGACATAAAGCCGCAAAAATAGAATTTTTAAGCTTCTCAATGTTTATTCGGACATAAGCGAACCAATGAATTGGCGCGCCCATAGTATTAGCTAGGCATGAGTTGCGATAGGCCGAAAATCAAAGCCGTTTGAGCTTATTAATACTTCAGTGATTTTGTCGAAAAAATTTCCAGCTATTGGAATTTTATGTGCGTTACCTAACACATAAAACGTGACGCATGTCTGATTCTTTGGCGCTGATAAACAAATTGGCGCGTCAATTAACGTGTTTGACGGTATCTCTGTAGACAAGTGTAAAAAATTATCCTATTTTTCCACTGCTTTAGTAGGGAGTAGGTGTTAGCCCGAGCTAAGGCTGTAGTCATCCCTTTTGATGAAACTAGGTTTTAATTTTAATAATAAAGATGAGGTACTGAGTTATGTCGACTCGTGAATTAGGTACGGTCAAATGGTTTAACAACGCACGCGGTTACGGATTTATTACGCGTGGCGAATCTACGGACGATATCTTTGTTCACTACCGCAATATCCGCGGCGAAGGTTATAGATCTTTGGCGGAAGGGCAGAAAGTAGAGTTCGAAGTACACGAAGGCGAAAAAGGTCTTCAGGCGGACGATGTTGCCAGCCTGTAAAATTTGGGCAATCCGGCACACAAAAAAACCCAGAGCTGCGCTCTGGGTTTTTTTTTTGCCTGATTGTATGGCCCTCGTTTACAGTTTGAAATTACTTATCGGCTACGGCTGCACGTATCCAATTTTCGGCTTTGCAATTGACCGTGGCCTACGTGCTGTTTGCTATACACAAACCCCCTTTGTTTTTGTATTGGCGTAATTGATCGTTGTAATTTATTAGTCCACGATAGCCGTTCGACCGCCACTTTTAGCAGAGATTTGCATGCAATCCAAGCGCACTAGGTTAGATCGGTTTATCAGCCAGCATACTAATGTGAATCGCAGAGATGTTCGGATGATGCTTGCGCAGGGAAGGTTAGTGGTTGACGGGCATATTGCTGTGGATATTCATCATTCAGTGGATGAATTTAGTCATGTAGTACTAGATGGCGAAGTATTACAAAACAAAATTCCAGTTTATCTCATGCTCAATAAACCTACAGGCGTAGTGAGCGCTACAAAAGATGCAAAACATCTGACGGTTATAGATGTTTTGAAGAAAACGCTGAATGAAGCAGATATGCCAGCACTGGATATTGAAAACCTTCACTTGGTTGGCCGCTTAGATTTTAATAGTTCAGGCCTAGTGTTATTGACGAATGATGGGCGATGGTCGCGAAGACTTGCATTGCCAGAAGAAAAAATTGCAAAACTCTACAGAGTTACACTCGCCAATAAAATCACCGCAGATTGTATTCAGGCATTTGCCGACGGTATGTATTTTCCTTATGAGAATATCACCACGCGTCCAGCTAAACTCGAAATTTTGAGCTCTCATATTGCGATGGTAACTTTAGTCGAGGGCCGCTATCACCAAATTAAACGTATGTTTGGTCGCTTTCAAAATCCCGTTCTGGAGCTGCACCGAGTGGCAGTCGGAGGATTAACGTTGGATTTAAACGTCGGGGAATGGCGCAGGCTTACGAACACGGAAGTTAATGCTGGCTAATTCGCTGAAGTAAATCCAATAAGTGGCTGTACAGTTCAGCTCTGCCGCCTCAATAAAAAAGCTTGCGTTGTATTTATTTTGTTCCCATTAATAAGCCTGCGCACAAATATAATTTACTGTCGTAAGTTTTTTTTAAATTCGGTTGGGGTCACACCAGTTTTCTCTTTAAATATTTTATGGAAGCTGTTTCGATTGTTGTATCCGGAGCGATAGGCTATATCGGTGATGCTGTAGCTTTGTTGGGTGTTGCATAATAATTTTACCGATTCTTCATGGCGCAAATTATTAAGATAATCGTAGAAGGATACCGCCATATGAATGTTGAGCAATTCGGATAGCTGATGCGGCGTGACACCCAATAATGACGCTAGTTTGCCTAGAGCCTATCTCAAAAATGATTTTTTATTAACTATCTCTTAAAATGCCGTTAAAACAACAGATTACCGGAGCGGTCGGTGGAGCTCACAAAACAGCAATGGGAACTCGTAATACCTTTCCTTCGTGAAAAAGACCTGACTCAACAAGGTAAAG
>DATDJI010000004.1:0-52664 GCA_036520615.1 Cellvibrionaceae bacterium
CTTCGATCATGCATTATTTATTAGGTTATTACAGCCAAACACGACCTCATTCCCACAATCAGGGAATGTCCCCGGTAATGGCTGAGCAGCGGTTTGCTAATAATTCTTAAATCGTGGCCAAATTTACTTGACCACTACAAACTATGTTTTTTTGTATGCAAGGCGCGCTTGCGCAAGAAAAACCTGCTGAGCCAATAGCTATTGTTAATGCCAGAATGGACGCATACAACAAACACGATATAAACGCTTTTTTAAAACTCTACTCGAACGATATACAAATATTTACATTTCCAAATATTGCCTTAGGTGCTAAAGGCAAAGATCATCTTAGAGGTATTTTTGAACCTATGTTCAAAGAAGGCAACGTGGGTGTTAAAATTCATCGGCAGATTGTTCAAGGCAGGTATGTAATCAACGATGAAACCGTGAGTTATGGCGGCAAGGATCAAAAATATGTGTCTATATATGAGGTTCAGCAGAGCCTTATTACTAGTGTTCAATTTGTCAGGGAATAATCGAACCGGAAAACTGACTAAAATACAGTTATATTTTAGGAGCCTTTTATGATCTATAGAGGCAGTTGTCATTGCCAGGCAGTAATTTTTGAAGTCGATGCCCCCGAGAATATCGAGGCTGACCGGTGCAATTGTTCTATTTGTACTAAATCGGGGTTTCTGCATTTAATTGTGCCTTTAACTAAGTTTAGGCTTATTAATGGAGAAGAATTCCTTACAACCTATACTTTTAATACCGCAGTTGCCAAGCATACATTTTGCAAAATATGCGGTATTAAACCTTTTTACACGCCGCGCTCTAACCCTGACGGTATTGATATCAATGTAAACTGCCTTGATGCCAAACCATCATCAATTGTTATTACGGATTTTGATGGGCAGAATTGGGAGCAAAACGCACATAAAGTGGCGCATAAAAGTAAAACCTAAAAGTAGGTTTATCCATAATAGACGCAAGCCAAATACAGATTATTGAAAATATTTTTTGTGCTGCCAACCCAGCAGTTAAAATGAAGGCGCAGCTTTATTAAGTAATAATGTAAGGTATTCATATGACCCAACTGCAAGAACAGACTATTGGTTGCCCTTATTGCGGCGAATCTATTTCGGTATTAATTGATGCGCAGGACGTAGGGACTCAGTACATAGAAGACTGCCAAGTCTGCTGTCGGCCCATTGTGTTTCGAGTATCAGAAGACATGTCGGGCAATGCGACAGTCACAGTATATTCTGAGGACGATGCCATTTAGCTAGTAGACGCTATGTCTTTGAATGTTATTAATGTAAAGAAAGAATTGTGAGCGCACCGTCAATTGTAGCCAGCTGGGCTTATTCGAACCAGAATAATTAGTCGCTGACTTACGTGCAGTTTAATAAAATTTTTCGAGGTCTTATTATGCAAGCGAGCCTAAAGCTTGTTTCTTTCGTTGTTTTAATGGCCACTACATTAACAGCTTCGTACGCAGCAGAAGTGAGAGTGTGCAATAAAACTGGTGTGTCATTAACCAATGTGTATGTGGATCATTGGAACTATAAAATACTCAACATCGCCGAATGTACGGATTATTTCAAAAATCCGCTAGCACAGGAGCATGTGGCGGTTGGCGTACGGCTGGATGAGAAAAGTTTTACCTATAGACCATCAAAAACATCCCTGCTTTTAGAGGACGGCAAATATTCTTATGAAATTTCAATTACGGATGAAAAACTGCATTTGAACACGGTTAAAGATTAAAGCGGCTTGGCGTATTTTTCTTTTGCCTTTTTAAACCACTCAATGCTAAACCAAAGTCGCTCATCGGTAGTAGGCATCTGCAAGTCAGGGTTATCGATAGACAATATTCTTCGCTTTTCCAGATTTAACTGCATTAACTGATCACCAAAAGTAGTGAAAAACCATTGGTCAAAACTGCCATCTTCTATGCTTTTCATTAGGCCGCGTTCTAGGGCGTTTTTAAGCCGTTCGTTTTTCTTCGTGACGAAAAAGTAATAGGCGGCAGGGTAGCGCAATATAATATTTTTTTCGATGGTCAAGTCTGCGCTAAAAGGCTCTTTTTGCTCCGCGATAATTTCGAAAATGGAGCGTGGAAATACCTGTGCACGCCCCAGCGACACTATTTTAAACAGGCCCTCCCAGTTCGGCGCCCGCGTTACTTTAAAGCCGTTTTTTTCTAAAATATCTGAATCAGCCCAGTCATGGCCCTGCACGAAAATTAATGGGCGCAATTTATCAACAGTGTCTATTTTATCAAATACGGGTTGGTCGGACGGGCGAATAAAAAATGCGCGCCAGCCGATAACTCCTTTACCCAAGGGTATGCGCACAGGTAATAATTCGCGTTCGCGGGCGGCGGTGGTGTTCATCCAGTGCACGTCGTATTGATCGGACTGTAATAAAAGCACACTGCGCTGTTCGCTGTATTCGGAGAAGTCCACATTAATTAATTTGTACGGTTCGCCTGAGCGCTCAAGCGCCATACGTAACAATGTGACAAAATACACATCACGTTTAGCGTAGTAGGGATGTTGAATCGACGGATAGCGCACACGAAGCTCTTCGGCATACGTGGGCCAAGCGGTAGACCATAGCATGCTAAATATCAACAAAAATAGACGCATTTTTTGCTACCTCCATAAGCTCTTTTTTAGCCGATTGTTTATAAAACCTACGGGGTAAAACTGGGTGGATCGCAGTGAATTTACCTATACTACCGCCTCACTAGCTCGAACCGAGTAATACTAATGCCATTATGATGGAGTCAAAATGACAGACAGGGGCATTATTGACACTGAAGAATTGACACCTACGGCTGAAGATTTATATCAAAATCGGCACTGGAGCGATATTTTTAATGTGCTCAGTATAAACCATGAACTAGGCAATTACCTTATCAGTGCCCAAGTAGCTCAGCACAGATTATAATAACCTGCCGCTCGGCCTATGTGGGCGGCAAACGTGTTTACGCCAACTATCGTCATTTTAAGCGTCACCTTTTGAGGGGCGTCATTTTAGGAATATTCCTTGCCTTTAACTTGCAGCCTAAACCATAGCGCACAGAGCTCCGGCATATGTCTTTATCTAAAAATAAATCTTTAGCGGGGCGGTTATTAAAAGTTGTTTTAGCTTTTTATTTAAGCTTGGCGATTGTGCTGACGCTTGGACAGCTTGCGCTGGAATATAAAAATGAAAAGCTGCGCCTCACTCAAGAAGTCGGCAACGTGGCTACAACTTTTGCGCCGATTATTTCTAAATCTTTGTGGAATGTGGATGAAGAGCAAACAAAGGTGACGCTAGAGGGCGTTTTAGGTATCAATTACGATGTATTAACGGTAAAACTTCGTGATAGTAAAGGCGTACTTCTTTATGAATTTGCCCCCAAGTCAGAAAAACACTTATTATTTTCCCGTTGGCCCTGGCTGCACGATCTGACTAAGCCGTTTTTGGAGCATTACGTTTTTGAATATGATTTATATTATGCCGGCGGTTTCACCAGTAATCAGTTAATCGGCTCGTTAGTACTTACGAGTAATTCTGATGTTGTGTTAAATAGGGCCACGCATACATTTCTCATTATTGTCATTAGCGCTATTGTTAAAACCAGTATTTTGTCGCTGCTATTTTATTTTATTGTGCGCGCGATGGTGGGCGTGCCCTTAATGCGTTTTACCAAAGTGATACAAAGCCTAGCCAGTGATAGCGCCCAGGCTCATACTGTGGATGCGGAAATGCTGGCACGCGCGGATGAGCTAGGCGTGATGGCCAGAACCTTTAACGATATGACACAAACGCTTAAACGCAAAGATGAAGCTTTAAATAATTATTCTCAAGATTTAGAGGTCAAAGTGCACGACCGTACGTTGCAGTTGGAAAAGGCCTCAGAAGCTAAAAGTAATTTTTTAGCCGCCGTAAGCCACGAAATTAGAACACCAATGAATGGCGTTATTGGTTTGGCTCATTTATTAGCGGAGACTCAGCTCGGCCCATTGCAGCGGCAATATGTAACAACCATTCAACAATCCGGCGAGACACTCACTAAGCTCATTGACGAAATTTTGGATCATTTAAAATTGGATTCAAATAAAATTGAGTTAGAAATCACGGCAATAAATCCAGAAACGATTCTGCATGAAAGTGCCGCGCTGTTTATACGCCAGGCGCGTGAAGCGCATATTGCTGTTTGTATTATTTACGCGCCGGATTGCCCCCAGAGCACAATGGGCGACGCGGTTCGTTTGCGGCAAATATTGGTTAATTTATTGGGCAATGCTTTTAAATTTACTCAGCAAGGGCGAATTATTTTGCGCGCGCATTTAGTGCAAGATGAACATGCCGCTGCAGATGCAATGCCGCAGATGGAATTTTCTGTTACCGATACGGGCATTGGAATTGATGCGAACCAATTGCAACGATTATTTAAGCCCTTTAGTCAAGCGGATAATTCCACAACGCGCCGATATGGCGGTACAGGACTTGGCCTCGCCATTTGCAAACAATTAGTTGAATTAATGGGCGGCAGTATTGGTGTGCGCAGTCAACCCGGGGAAGGCTCAACATTTTGGTTTAGAATTCCTGCAGGTGCAGGTGCAGATACAGCTTATTTAACTGCGCCGCCGGCCGCGCCCTTAATTACCGAAGCATTTTTATATGTGCGCGATGATATTTATAGGGCGCACATACAAGCGCTTTTGCAGGCTCGGGGTATTCATGCGCACTGTGTGAGTGAGTTTGACGAATTACTGCAAAAGCTGCCTGTCAAATCAAGCCAGCAAATCGCGATAATTGAATTAAATGCCGCTTTCGATACGGCAGTAGCTTCGAGTGGGGTGGGTATGCTTCAGCGTGTGCACGATGCGAGTAACATACCCTTATTAATAATTTCCACTACATATACACAACAGCCTGCTTTTATCGATGCCAAAAATAATGCACGCAGTTTAAGCGTACCATTTACCAATCAGCTTTTTTACCAAACATTAGCGGATTTGGTCTCAGGTACTGGCACTGCCACCGCCGCGCTTAGCATTGAAAAATCCTATCCTAATTTTTCCTCTATTAAAGTTTTGGTTGCCGAGGATAATCCGGTAAACCAGATGGTCATTTGCGGCCTGTTAAAAAAATATGCAATTGACCCGGTAGTTGTTGAAAATGGCCGCGAAGCGGTGGACTATTGTATTGCTAATCCTCAAGGCGTTGATTTAATTTTAATGGATGGTGAAATGCCTGAAATGGACGGTTGGCAGGCGGCTGAACAGATTCGCAAATTAGACATACGTCGCCTAAATAAACAGCCCATAACGATAACCGCGATGACCGCACACGCCGTATCGCATTTTGAAGAAAAAGCCGAAAGCCATGGCATGGATAATTTTCTCAGCAAACCCACTAAGCCTTCCGAGTTGGAAAAAATATTGCTGGATTGTTACAGCCAGGGCTTGGCGTAACGTTGCGTTTAATTCTCACATTCTAATTGCTCGCTGCAACACAGATCTGCGATGATACGAGCGTATTGTCCGTAGCCATAATTTTATTATTAATTTATCGTTAACCCAAATATGAGATCTTTCTATGAGCGGAACACTGTTGGCATTAAGCATGGTTTCACTGCAGTTAAACTTTGATGATGTAAAAAATGAAGAAACCCAGGCAATGTTAATTTTAACGTCGCAGCGTGCTCTGTTGTTAATTGCCAATAATGATGATCATGTGACCGAAGGCTGGTTGAAAGATCCTTTGTTTTCTTTGCGCTTGTCTGGCCCTAATTTGCTAGATGTATCTGCCTCAGTAGAAGCATTTACCAATCCGGTTGCCGGGTCAAAACAGCTTATTTTTAATGCCGTAAAAAGTGCGTTTGGTGAAAATGCCGATGAACGCCTTAAGCATAAAAAATTCAGCGATAAAATCGGCCATATAAAATTAGGCACTCCTGATCCGCTTAAGACTATCCTTGCAGATCGCACGGTTACGACGATATTGGTTACGGGTAAGAAGGGTGATTTAAAGACAGTTAACTCAGTTGTGCATGCAGAGCAAAAACTAGTTGCGGCTTTAGAAGAAATCGAGGCTGCATTAAATGGCGCGGTGCAAAGTGTGTGGGTTGCAGGTTGTAAGCGGGCCTGTAACCTGTGTTATGACAAATTAAGCAAATTCCGTGAAAGCAAAAAAAGCTCATATGATTTTGAATTCGAATCCCCGCAACTAACAGCCTGCCAAGGTTCGCAAAGAACTGTGCGTTATGATTAATTTTCTGGCCTGGTTTTAAGCGCCGAGCTTTTAAAAATAGCATGCTTGTCGCAGTTTAGATAAAACCGCTGGTTCCTATGCAAAGTTTAAGGTAAATTTCCCTGCTCGCAGGTTTATCGATTCAAGGCACAAACTCAGTCATAATGAGATTTTTGTTATGTGTCTCGACAAGCCTGCGACAGGTTTAATTGCGCCAGCAAAAATTGGCACAGTTGGTTAGTATTAACTTCTAGTTGTAAAAGGAATGGTTATGTCATTTATTGGTTTGTTAATTGTTGTTTTAGTTGTTGTAAGTCTGTGGAAGGTGTTTGAAAAAGCCGGGCAACCTGGTTGGGCAGCGCTTATTCCAATCTACAATATAATTGTGATGATACAGGTCGCCAAAAGACCTTTATGGTGGTTTTTATTGTTGTTGATTCCGTTAGTGGGAATGGTCATTGCCGTCATTATAATGGTGGATATCGCCAAGGCCTTTGGTAAAAGTACTTTATTCGGAGTGGGGCTAGCGATATTTGGCTTTATATTTCTGCCTATTCTTGCGTTTAGTGATGCGGAATATCACTAGTTTTTCTTGCAGATAATTATTTGCTGCGCAATACCCGTAGCTTGGATTGCCGCTTAGCGGTATTTCCAGGCGACGATGGTTTTCACAGTTTCTAGCAACTAACAATTAACAATTAATTCACAGTGAAAATACGTGCAATAATATTTAGTTCGTAACATTGGACGGTTCAGTTGCAGCAAATAATGCGCTCGCGCTTAAGCCCCCAAGCGGTATAGATGTAGTAAGAGTTACTTTAATTTTATGCCAGGCGGCTATACGTTCAACGATGGCCAGCCCCATGCCGTGGCCCAAAGACGCTTGTCCGCGCACAAAAGGTTTAAGTACTTGGCGGCGCTCCTCATGAGGAATTCCTGGCCCATCATCGCTAATGTTTAAGTCTATATAGTTGTGCCGCCGCTGCGTGCTCACAATGATGCGCTGGCGGGAGTAGTGCAGGGCATTGGTCAGAAGGTTATTGATGAGCATCGCTAAATAGTGGCTGTCGGCGTTTATCCAAAGTTCTGCAGGCTCTAATTGCAGCTGGATTTGCCGATCACTTTCAGGTATCCGCTCACACAAGCGCAGTAATAGGGCGTTGATATTGATGGGCTGAAATTCGAGCTTTATCTGACCTTCTTCGAGCTTCGCATATTCCAGCAGCCGCGCAATTAGGCTTTCCATTGTTGATAGGTCCTCACCAATACGCTGCAGGTAACGAGCTGATTGCTGGGGGTCCTGCGTTTCTTCGAGCATTTCAAAACCAAACCGCAGGCGCGCCAAAGGTGTTTTCAAGTCGTGGGAGACAGCGCGGCTAAGCAGTCGGTTATCGGCCAACAGAGTTTGTACGCGTTCTGCCATTTGGTTAAATGCGGCTTCCAGCGTGCAGATATATGACCATCGACTGGGGGCGATGCGTGCGTTTAAATCGCCTGCACCAAAGTCCCGTGCGGATTCTTGCAACAATATAAGCCGCCGTAACAGCGGATAAAGCCAGAGCACGAGGATGATAATCAGCCCGCAATAAAATATCAGCGTGAGGATAAAACTGGTTTTATCGTCCTTTACAGGTGGATTTGCCACGGCCAGCGTGAGTATTTCGTTGCGGTTGGGTAAAAAATAATTAATCAATAAATGTTGGTTGTCTTCTAATAAAACGGCTTCACCGGCATGCAGTTTGGCGAGTAAATCAGCGGGCAGTGGAAATTCGTCTTCATTAGCCAAACTAAGCTTTATTGCGCCTGAGTTGGGCCAATGGGCGAGCAAGACAGCCGGGTCCAGAGTATCGAATGTTTTCGCAAGCTGGCTGCCCATGGACATGTAGCTTGCGTCGATTTGACTGGGTTTGTTATCCAGCTGGTTATACACCTGAGTGACTAACCAGCCGAGGCCCACAACGGCCACTAAAACTACCGAGACAAGCGAAATCAATAAGCCGCGCATTTAATGGTTACCAGGCGTCCGGGGCAAATAAGTAGCCGCGTCCCCAAACGGTTTTAATTTTTGCGGGTGCGTCGGCACTGTCCCCTAATTTTTTGCGCAGCCGCGAGATGCGGATATCCACCGAGCGATCAAAACCGTCGTAATCAATTCCTCTTAACTGACTTACCAAATCCGTGCGGCTGACGACTTCTCCGGCACGACAGGCCAATAGCCAAAGTACGTCAAATTCATGCGGACTAATATCAAGTGAGGTGCCGCCCAGCGCGACCGATTTAGAGTGGGCATCGAGGAATAATTTACCGAAGCTGCGTGAACTGTCCGGGATACTGGGTTCGCGCCGCAGCAACGCTTTAATGCGCGCTAAGAGCACACGCGGTTTAACAGGTTTGGTGATGTAGTCGTCCGCACCTAATTCCAGCCCCAACACTTCATCAACCTCATCGCCTGAAGCGGTCATCATAAGAATGGGCTTGGCGAAAAACTGCCGCACTTCGCGGCAGACATCGAAGCCGTTTTTCTCCGGCAGCATTAAATCCAGCACGACCAAGTCGGGCTGGTCGGCGGCAATGCGCTGCACCGCCATGGTCCCTGTGGTGGCGAGCGTGACCCTATAGTTATGCTGGCTCAGGTAATCACAAATCCAGGCGGCTAAAGAGGCATCGTCTTCTACCACCAGTACGTGTTCGCTTGCTGTCATAAATAAACCCTGGTTAAAAAAGCCGCCATCCAACTGTACCGCGCTTATCGGACGTGTACACCCAGGCCACGACGATCTCGGTGGTCTGCAGTGTTTCTCCCGCTTCATTGAGCAGGTAAAACCGCTGGGTTTGTTGGCCGACAAATTCGTGGTTAAACGGCGGTGTGCCTGTGCCACGCCAACAGTGCAGAGGTTTTGTTTGTCCCTGAGCAACCAAACAATATTCCCCCGCCGCGGGCGTGTGCCATTTAAAGCTAATGGTTTGATAACAGTCTTGCCCTTTGCGCAAGGCGATACATTTATTGGGTTTGGCACTTAGTTCAACGGCAAGACTGGTATCCGCTTGCGCATGGTTGGGTAACTGCATTAACAACACTAGCGCCGCCAACCAACCCAAAATTCCGCCGTTTGCGCGACCGGGGAAATTGTTAAAAGGCATAACTGATCGTTACCGCTGTTACTGACGCATGTTTCTCGTCTATTAACGGACTTTGATAAATCTGCCTGGGAAGAAAGGTATAACAGACGTAAGCCCGTCCCACCCAATGAGTGCTTATAGGGTAAGTGAGGCCAACCTCAGCGGAATAATGCAGCGTCGATTTAACCTGGTAGGCGGGAAAGCGATCAGTAGCTTCTGCGGGGGAAATGCCTATCAAATAGTTAGAGGCTTTGGCGGAAAACCAATCGGCGCTTAACACTGAGTGAAAATTCCAATTGCGGTATTGCCAGCTCTGCCCCAAGCGCAGCGAGCTGGTGGCTCCACGGTCGCCCGTTATATCTCCAATAAAGCGATATTGCAGAATTGTGTTGCCAAAATAGCCCGTGATACGTGTGCCCGAACCGGTAAATAAGCGTGATCGCTGAGTTAAATCCAGTTCTTTTTGCTGTTCCGGATCATCGCTGTGGCTGTCGTCGTTGATGCTAGGTTCGCTTAAGATGTTTACGGGGATAATATCTACCGCCCAGTGCGCGTTATCCCACACGGTATAGCCGACGTTTAAGCCGTCGTAGGTGGCGTCCGCAAGTTCAATGAATGCTTTTCTAAAATGGTAGGCACCACTGGCCTGTATCGCAGGGCAGATGTCATTGCTATCGCAATCGCCTTGCTCGACTACAAAAGGGTCGATCATATGCATGATGCCAAATCCCAGTTCAAAATACCCACCGTCCGTATGGCTAGGCGCACCGCTGCCGTTGCCGCGTAAATCGCGGGCTATATCTTCCGCGCTTAAAAAAGGGCTTAACACCCATAAAATCAAGGCGCCATAGCGTAGTAGGGTCATGGAAATTGCTCGGGTTTATGAAGAGATAGTGCGCGAGGCTTAGCTTGCCTTATCCGTTAAAATTCTTTGTACTTGGGCAAAACAATCTGCGTTAGAAAAATGTTCCAAAATCAAACGTTTATTTGAAATGCAATAAGTGAGTACAGGCTTAAAGCCTGTATGCCCTCGCTTCTTAAAGGCCGGGCAGCTTACCAGAAGTGAGTAATGCATTGATTAAGTTTGCACTCGCAGCTGCGGCTAAATTGCGTTAATAAGGCTTTGTAACTGAGTCGCGAGCATCCTGCTCCCGAGATTTTGCACACCTGTTAGAAAGTAATCGACATACCGATGGACGGAAATGCGCCCATTTCACGGGTTTTTTCCAGTTTTAATTCCCCGTTTTCGCTTACGCGTTCGTAATCCAAATCCACGTTGGTCACATTTTTTTGATTTAGCGCGTTTATTACATCTAAATAAACGCTGCCTTTGTAGCCCCAAAATTGTGTTTTTCGTTCGAAGCGAACATCCAGCCGCGAGTAAATAGGTAGCCGATCTTCATACGCACCTGCATAAACGGGTAAATAATGGCCAGGGAAATTTGGGTTTTCCCGCACGCCGATAATTTTTGTAGTGGCTTGGCCGCTTTTAGCGCTAAAGCGAAACCCGCTTGTCCATAACGAATTAAATTGCCAATTACCCACCACATTAAAAACTATGGGTGTATCTAATGTGTAATCGCGAGTTTCATCGGTGCGCATATTTGTGCGTGTGCTTTGCGACCAACTCAGCGATACCCAACCATACCAATTATTATGTAAATCGCGATTAAGCATCATCTCAAGTCCCTGCGCTTTTCCTTCAATATCATTGCTGTAAAGTAAAGCTGAATCCGGCTGCGTATCATCCAACGCTAACGGTAGTTGCGTAAGTTTTTTCTGGTAGCCCTCAAGAGTCCAATTCCAGTTTTCGCCGATATCGCCTTTTAAACCCAGTGTAAAGTGATCGGCCTGCGGAGATTTAAGCTTAGGGTTACCCACCAAAGGTAATACAGTATCTATATCTGGGAAGCGATCGTAACGCCCGGCTGAAGCAGTTAATGCCAGTGAATTAATCATCTGCC
Organism: Cellvibrionaceae bacterium; assembly: GCA_036520615.1. Lineage (GTDB taxonomy): Bacteria > Pseudomonadota > Gammaproteobacteria > Pseudomonadales > Cellvibrionaceae > CAMCXE01. The sequence goes on from DATDJI010000004.1 coordinate 11,319, forward strand.
AAGTCAGTGCTGCACGCGGATTAATAAAGCTTTCATCGCTAAAATCATTGCGATTATTTTGTATGCCCAGATCCAAATTAAGCGAATCGAAGACCTGCCAATTATCTGTTAAAAATACCATTGTGTGGTTAACGTCCAGATCTCGGCTGCCCTCTAAAATCCCCTTGCGAGAGGAGCCGCAATCCGGTTCAAATTCAGTACAAACAAAATTTACTGTGCGCAGTGAATACGTGTATCCATAGCGGTTAAATTCGCCCCCGAGGGTTATCGTATGTGCGCCCACCGGCTGACTAATCGCAGTGCGCAGCAATGAATTAGTAAAATTGGTTTCGAAAAAATACCCGTCTCCCCAACTTATTGTTTCTTTATTTTTACTATTGGCCGCGCTTATTTGTACAGTGCCGTTGGAGTCTAATTGATGTTGCCAGCGGCCACCTTGCGTGGCGAATCCCTTGTCGATTTTTGCGCGCCCTGCAAAGTCAGGATTGCGTCCAGCCATTTGTTGAGCTTCGGTTAAATCCGCTTCAACCCCATCGTTTGCGCCTGCCAAAGTAACGGTGATTTGATCGTGCTCACTTAGGTCCCATAAATATTTAAATTGATAATCACCATCGGACGGTGGTGATTCGACACGTATGCCATCTTCGTTGGGTTTGTCCTCTTTACCTAAAAGATAATGCAGCATGCCCTCGCGTACAGATAAATAAAATGCAGAATTTTTAGTCACTGCACTTTCTAAAAAAATGCCGGCGCGCAAAAACGATAAATTAACCGTAGTAGCTAAAGCCTGATGGCGAGGATCGCGCAGGCGCACGTCAAAAATAGCACCGGTTGCATTGGAGTAGGGTGCACCAAATCCAGCGGAGAACAGCTGGAAATCCTGAATAACATGTTCATCTAAAATCGACGTATTAAAATCGTGAAAAATATAGCTGGCCGGTAAGCCGTCAATGTAATAACGGTTATCATTCGGTGACGACCCACGCACCGCTGGCGCACCGCCTTGCGCTGGGGTAAACACACCGGGCAGTGCGGTAATCGCCCCTAACGGGTCGCCTAAAGAGCCGGGCATCGTTACCAGCTTTTCCGTGTTTTCGGTGATTTCCGTATACGAGCCCTTGCGGCTGCCGAGCACAACCACTTCGTCTACAGCGCTTGAATCGCTTTTGTTAATGGGTTTTATCAAGGCTTCCTCAGCCTGACTAAGTGCAGGCAGCAGCGTGCCGATAGCGAAAGCGCAAGTGATGATATTCATAATGGGTTCCTAAAGTCGTCCGATAACTTGATGCTTGGGCGCTATTAAAGCGAAAGCGTCGCCCGCAAGTGGTAACAGTGTCGGCCAGATTGTATCTATGTGTAACAGAATGCTTGCTTAGGCGAGGCAGAAGGAGTCGGGAGCAGCTACGCCTTAGCGAGCCGTATCCGGGCGGAGCACTGTGAGGCAGTCCACAAACGTGTACAATCGCCGCCCCTTTACGGGCTTGCGGCTACTGCCGTTTGCCTAACCCTTAAACCATTTGCTAGCTCATCTGCCATTAAATATGCGGTTAACCTGCGTCCAGCTCTCGGGTTTTAAGTCCTTTGTTGAGCCAACAACGTTAAATTTTCCCGGCAATCGCACAGCCATTGTCGGGCCTAACGGCTGTGGCAAATCCAATGTGATCGACGCGGTGCGCTGGGTTATGGGGGAATCATCGGCCAAGCAACTGCGCGGTGATGCAATGACCGACGTCATTTTTAATGGCTCAACTAACCGGCGAGCCCATGGTGCGGCCAGTGTGGAGTTAGTGTTTGATAACACTGACAGCCGTTTAAGCGGCCAGTACGCAGCCGTTACAAGCCTTGCCGTGAAGCGCCGCTTGAGCCGTGACGGCGAGAATCAATTTTTTATCAATGGCGAAAAATGCCGCCGTAGGGATGTGACCGATCTGTTCAGCGGCACAGGTTTAGGACCACGCGCCTACGCAATTATCGAACAGGGCACAGTCGCGCGCTTAATCGACGCCAAGCCTGAGGATTTGCGCAGTTTTATCGAGGAAGCCGCGGGCATTACTAAATATAAAGAGCGCAGACGGGAAACTGCGCAGCGAATCGAGCACAGCCGGGATAACCTCGCGCGCATTCACGACATTACGCAGGAAGTGCAGCAAAACATTAATCGTCTCAGCCAGCAGGCGCAGGCAGCCGAGCAGTTTCGTCTGTTAAAGCAGCGGATTCGCACTACTCAAGCGCAGCAAAAAGCGCTGCAATGGCGGGATTTACAGAACGCGCTGGCAGACTTTGAGCAGCAGTTGCAGGAATTCTCGCAGCGCAACGAGCAGTTGCTCGATGAGCAATTGGAGATTCAGCAACAGCAGGAATTGCTAACCGAACAGCAGTCCGTCTGCCTCGCACAGCAGGATGCCTGCAACCAACAGGTCTTGCAGTTAAGTCAGGACATCGCTCAGTACCTGACGCACACCGCACATCATCAGGCCCAGCTTGGGCTGTGGCAGCAACAGGCGAAAGAACTTGCCGAGGAGCTGGCCGAGTTAGAGCGCACGCTCACGCAGATACAGGCGGCGGCGCAGACGCGTGAAGCTGCGCTGACAGACTATGCACAAACACTCGCCAGCACGCGTACCAGCCGGCAAGCAATTAGTACTCAACAGCAGCTGGCGCTTGAACAACAACAGTTATTAGCTGCAACGCTTAATGCAGCCCAAGTGCATCTGCAGGACCTAACTGGCAAGCTGCTATTGCTTACCAGCCAGCAGCAATCTTTAAATTCACAGATTGAGCTTGCCGCGCACCAACTGGCCGAGCGCCAGCAGTTGGTCCAGCAAGTGCAATCTTCCGCAGAGCAGCCAATATCAGAATTCTCTGCAGGTGAATTGTCTGGCGAGAGCGTTCAGCATGAACTTGCGCAGGTAAAACGCCAATGCGATGAGCGCGAAGCTAGGCGCCAGAAACTGCTCAATGAACAGGCCTATTGGGCCGGTCGATTAGGTCGCCCCGGCGCGAACCAACCTACAGATGAAAGCAACTGGCACTCAATTGACGGCCCCTGGACTAATACCTGGGCCGCCGCCGAACCCTGGCTGCAGCCATGGATTCGCGCCCGCGCCTGGACCGGTAGTTGGGAGGAGGCGAGCGCGCAGGTGCAAGCGCCTGCCTTTTTAGTCAAAAACGATGCGGATACTCAGGGTATATCAGCCTGGCTTGCTTCCTGGCAGCCAGTTGCGAATACGCAAGCTGCATTGGCGGCACTTAAGGCTGCGCCGGAAGGTATTTTTTGTACGCCCCAGGGCGAGGTGTTTGCGCGAGACTGGCTATATCTGCCCGCCGCAGGAGAAAGCCGGTTTGATTTGCACGAGCATTTAGAGCAGCTGGCAACGCTTGAGCAGGATCTTACCGATCTGAACGGTGAATTAAAGCAGCTGCACGAGCGGCAAGCGGAGCTCGAAGCGCTTAATACACAGCAGCAACAGCATCAGTTGCGCCACCAGATACTGCAGCACTACCAGCAAGCAACACTTTCCACCGCGCAGAACGAACTCGCCCAGGCACATAGCCATTGGCAGCAGTTAGCTGACGCCTCAGTTACGCTTGAGTCTCAGCGGCTGCAGCTGGAGAATGCTCTCAACGAGCAGCAGGCAGTATTGGCGGATATCCAAACTCAAATAGATATTCAGAAAGCGCATCTGGCCGAATGGGCGGGGCAGGAACAAGCACTCATAGTCACCGCTGATCAGCTACTGAGTACTATTCAGTTCGAGCAGTCCGCCACTCAGGCTGAGCTGCCTTTGACGCAGCGATTAACCGAGCAACAGCAGCGGCTAATAGCTAAGCAGTCTGGTTTGCGCGCGCAAATTGACACGGGCTTGCAACAAGATGCGCCCCTAAACGCGCTGCAAAGTGAGCTTGCTCAGGCTCAGTTGCAACTACAAGAATTGAAGTCGCAGTACAGCGCAGGCGAGAAGCAGCTTAAACATTTAACTCAGCAGGATAAATCGCTGCGCCAGCGCCACGAGCAGCTGCGCCAGAAGCAGGAAACCGCAAAACTTGCGGCCCAGGCATTAACGACCGAACAGCAGGGCCTTCAAGGTGAAGCATTTGACATCAACACGGCCTTGGCTATGCTGCCTGCGCACATTGATAGCGAGCAACTGCAGGCTTTATTAATAGCCGATAAAATTGAGCTAGAAGCGCTCGGGCCTGTTAACCTTGCAGCCCTGGAAGAATATGAGCAGGCAAGCGAGCGAGCTGGCTACCTGTTGCAGCAGCAAACAGATTTGCATCAGGCCCTTGAATGCCTGGAAAATGCCATGAAACAGATCGACCGTGAAACCCGTCAGCGTTTTAAACAGACGTTTGATGCGGCCAACGAAGGCCTGCAGGAATTGTTTCCGCAGGTATTTGCAGGAGGAAATGCCTATTTAGAATTGATCGGTGATGATCTTTTAGCGGCAGGCGTTGCCATCATGGCGCGGCCTCCCGGCAAAAAGAACAGCACCATACATTTGTTGTCCGGCGGCGAAAAAGCACTTACGGCCCTTGCGCTGGTATTTGCGCTATTTCGCCTTAACCCTGCGCCTTTTTGTCTCCTCGATGAAGTAGACGCCCCGTTGGATGATGCCAACGTAGGTCGATTTGCACGTTTGGTTGAGACGATGGCGCAGCAAATACAATTTATTTTTATCACCCATAACAAAATAGCGATGGAGATGGCCGAACACCTATTAGGTGTGACCATGCAAGAGCCCGGGGTTTCCCGTGTGGTCAGCGTCGACATCGCTTACGCGGCTGAATTAGCTGCCGATTGAGGAATAGTAAAAGAATGCGTGAATGGCTCATTGTAATCAGTGTTTTATTAATTGCTGGAATTCTACTGGATGGCTGGCGCCGAATGCGCACACCGCGTATCAAAATGGCCCGCCAAGACGTTGATGCGAACGATTCTGTGCGGCTGGTTGAAGACCCACCGCTCTCCAGTGAATTCCCTACCGGTGGCGCACGTATTGCGGCGGTGCGCGATGACAACGATGCAGAAAATATTCTGCAAAACGTGCGGCAAAAACATGTGGAATCAAAAAAAACCCGCGGCGCTCGGCGCGAAGGCGCAGAGCCGGATTCCATTGAGAAAGTGCCGCAGGAATTGCCTGCGAACGACCCGCTGCCCAATTTAATGAAGGCATTTGTAAAACGTACGCAGGCACCGCAAGTGCCTAATTCAGATGCCTCATTTGTGGCACCGGATTTAAAAAGACTCGATGCAGAGCTGGACGATTTATTCCCGGAAATCCATCCCATTACACTAAAACCGGAAAATAAAAATACAGCTCAGGCTAAATCTGCACCTTTGCCGCCTGTGCCACAGGAAGTATTAGTCATGCATATTATGGCTCCTCGCGGTGAGAACTTTTCTGGCGAAGACTTGTTACCACTATTAATGGATCTGCATATGCGTTTTGGCGCCATGGATATTTTCCATCGTCACGCTAATGAGAATGGCATGGGCCCGGTGTTATTTAGCCTTGCGAACATCGTAAAACCCGGTACGTTTGAATTATCCAGCATGAGTGACTTTGAAACGCCGGGTTTAAGTTTATTTATAACTCTGCCCTGTGGTGAAGAAGCTATGCATGCGTTTGCGCTAATGGCACAAGCGGCCAAACGTATTACGCAAGGTTTGGGCGGCGAGCTAAAAGATGAGGCGCGCAATAATATGACGCAGCAAATATTCGAACACTATAAAGAGCGCGTGGCGGAATTTGAGCGTAAATGGCGTTTGCAAAGAGCGCATTCATAAAGCGGTTTGTATCTATACCCGGGTATGGGCTGCTCGCGAACTAAAATTCCTGATTTAAATTATAAAAAAATGTGCGCCCTGTTTAGCAGGGCGTTTTTATCTGAGGTGATTATGGATATTGAAGCTGCCAGAGCGCGAATTGCTGAATTAACGCAGTTAATCACACAAGCTAATCACGCCTATTATGTGTTAGATAATCCATCTATCCCAGATGCCGAATATGACCGCGCATTTCATGAATTAAAAATTTTAGAAGATAAGCTTCCTCAGTTGCGCACGGTTTTTTCGCCGACTCAACGAGTGGGTGCAACACCATTAAAAAGTTTTGGCGCAATTAAGCATTTTATTCCGATGTTATCGCTAGATAATGCGTTTTCTCAGGATGATTTATGGGCATTTGATAAGCGTATTAAAGACCGACTTAAATCGACTGCCGACCTCGCCTATTGTTGTGAGCCTAAATACGACGGTATTGCCGTAAGCCTTTTATATGAGGAAGGTATTTTAGTGCGCGGCGCCACGCGCGGCGATGGAGCAGTTGGCGAAGATATTACGCAAAATGTGCGCACTATTCGCAATATTCCGTTGCGCCTAAACGGCGAGGTAGTACCAGCCCGTGTAGAAGTGCGTGGTGAAATTTATATGACCAAAACAGGTTTTGCGGCTTTAAATGATCAAGCGCGTAAAAATGGCGAAAAATTATTTGTAAACCCGCGCAATGCTGCAGCAGGTAGTTTGCGTCAGCTCGATAGCCGCATTACTGAAAACCGCCCATTATTTATGTGCGCTTATGCTGTGGGCTTAGTCGAAGGTGGAGAAACGCCGGATGAGCATTTTGCACTGCTTAAACAATTAAAATCCTGGGGATTTTCCGTCAGCGATGAAGTTGCCGTCGTAGATAATATTGCACAGTGCTTGGACTATTATCAGCGCATTATGGAAAAGCGCAGTCAATTACCTTTCGATATCGACGGCGTCGTATTTAAAGTTAATTCCGGTCAGCTGCAACAACAATTAGGTTTTGTCTCCCGCGCACCGCGCTGGGCAATCGCACATAAGTTTCCGGCTCAGGAAGAAATTACCCGATTGCTAGAAGTGGATTTTCAAGTTGGCCGCACAGGTACAATTACACCTGTTGCGCGTTTGGAGCCGGTATTTGTCGGTGGTGTCACCGTCAGCAATGCCACGCTGCATAATAAAGATGAAATTCAACGGTTAGGTGTATGCATTGGCGATAGCGTAATTATTCGCCGTGCTGGGGATGTTATTCCTCAAATAGTATCGGTAGTAGAAGAGCGCCGCCCGGCCAATGCAAAAGCGATTGAATTTCCCCAAAATTGCCCGGCCTGCGGCAGCGTTTTATCTGAAGATAAAAATGATGTAGCCATTCGCTGTAAGGCAGGCGCGCTTTGCCCTGCGCAAAATAAAGAAGCTATTAAACATTACGCCAGCCGACAGGCTATGGATATTGAGGGCCTGGGCGAGAAGCTCGTTGAGCAATTAGTGGATGCAGGCTTGGTTAACACTTGCGCTGATATTTATGCGTTATCCCGTGAGCAGTTAGCCGGGCTTGAACGCATGGGAGAAAAATCCGCCGATAATTTAATTGCGGCTATCCAAGCGAGCAAGAACACAACGCTTGCGCGGTTTTTATACGCACTGGGTATTCGCGAAGTTGGGCAGGCAACGGCGGTTAACCTCGCCAATTATTTTAAAACGGTGCAGGCTCTGCAAAAGGCAACGGCAGAAGATTTGCAAAAGGTGCCCGATGTAGGGCCTGTTGTAGCAGGCTTTATTGCAGAGTTTTTTGCCGAGGGAAAAAACAATCAATTAGTCGCGACCTTGTTAGAGGCTGGCCTTAATTGGCCAGAAATTCCCGCAAATAGCCAGTCAACACCGCTAAGCGGACAAACCTGGGTTCTAACCGGCACGCTTAATCAATTGACTCGCGAGCAGGCAAAAGAGCAGCTGCAGGCATTGGGCGCCAAGGTGGCAGGCAGTGTATCGGCAAAAACGCATTGTGTTGTCGCGGGGGAAGCGGCGGGCTCAAAACTTGTAAAAGCTCAAGAGTTAAATATTCGTATACTTGATGAAAACGAATTGTTGGACGTGCTAAAGAATTCGACGCTTTAATTTAATGGCTATGCAAGCGAAAATCAGTTTTCTATCGTATCTACACATATTTGAATCTATACAAAGTTGAAGCTATACGTTGTTGATCTATAAAGTTACAGGGCTGTATTTTATTTTCTGCATGCGGAAGGTGTAAATTTTAGCTATATTTTGACAGGCCCAGTTATCAATAAATAATTTAGGAAATTAAAGTGGTTTTTAGCGTTTCCCGTCTGCGTTTAATCTCGTTGGTGTTATTGACATTATTGCTACAAGCCTGCGCCACCGCAACTCCAACTAATCGGCAAAATATCTGCGCATTATTTGAGGAAAAATCCGGTTGGTATAAAGATGCAAAAAAAGCGGCCGATAAATGGCAATCCACTGTACCAATTATTATGTCCATTATGTATCAAGAGTCAGCCTATGTAGCTAAGGCTCGGCCCCCTCGCACGAAAATTTTATGGATTTTCCCCGGCCCGCGTCCGTCGGATGCCTACGGATATCCGCAGGCAAAAGATAATACATGGGATTGGTACCAGGAAAATACCGGCCATTACAGCGCACGCCGCTACGACTTTGCTGACGCCGCTGATTTTATCGCTTGGTATAACTGGCAGTCCAACCAACTTGCTGGTGCGCCGCTGAACGATTCCTTTAGCCTTTATTTGGCCTACCACGAAGGGCAGGGCGGCTATAAGCGCGGCACCTATAAGGGTAAACAATGGCTGTTAAATATCGCCAAAACTGTAGCTTCTCGCACGGCCAATTTTGACGCGCAGTTAAAAAATTGCCTGGCCCAGCTAGAGAGCAAGCGCGGTTGGTTTTAAGTGGTAATTATGTTTTTATTTAAAGCTTCATCGGAATAGCCTATTTCATAGGCTGCTCGTTAATTTTGGCAAGGTGGCATTGGTAAGAATTTTTAATGTGCGCAAAAAAGCTGTTGCGATACTAAAGATTTGAGGTAACGCACTTATGAACGAACTGATGTATATCGCTGATGCCGATTTGCCTCGCACACAGATTAAGTTGATTTATTTTGATATCGACGGAACCCTGTTAAATCAACATGGCGAATATCCAAGTGAATTGCAATCGGCACTTGCGCGTGTTCAGAATTTAGGTATTAAAACAGCGGTAGCTTCCGGGCGGCCGCAATTTGCAGCGCAGTGGATCATAAATAATTTGGGGCTGACGGCGCCTGGGGTGTTTTGTACCGGCGCGCATGTGTATTTCCCTGAACAGCAACACCATTTGGTGCAGCATTTTTTACCGGTTACAACGTTAGTTAAATTAATCGGCGCACTGCGGCAGACGGATTTTTATTATGAGCTATATACACACGAGCGATTTTATATTGAGCGCGATACAGCCGCTTATATTCGCGCAACCCACTCGCAACATTTGCGCGTGTCGCCCAGTGTTAAGCATTTTGATGACATAATAAGCTGTGAACCGGTGATTAAACTGTTAATTGGTGCTAACCAACCGGCTGATATTGCCGCTATTTACAATTTAGAACGTATTTTTAGCGATGAATGTATTTTTGCCTATGCTAAGTTGCCAGCGTATCCCGATTGGCTGTTTGCCAGTATTATTGATAAACGCGCCGACAAAAATGCTGCATTTAATTATCTGCTAGGCCATCATCAACTATCTGCTGAACAGGTGATGAGTTTCGGTGATGCTCAATCAGATAAACAATTTTTGCAGGCAGCCGGTATAGGTATAGCTATGGGTAACGCCGCAGCAGATGTTAAAGCGGTAGCTCGCTTTACCACTAAGGCCGTTTGGGATAACGGTATTGCTTACGCATTGGAGCGCTTGATTCTTAAGCTTTAAGACGCTGCGGTTCGAACTGATTTCGTGCCCTATACTCAGAGAAAGTAATAGATACAAGTCTTCGCATATGTGCTACTGCAACATTGTTGAGTGCCGTTGTGAAAAAACTACTTTGTGTCACAGCCATTGGGTTCTTACCTCCTAGATACGACGACAGAAAACCAGCAAGGTGAATTATGATTAACTACCGAATCCCCAAGCGCGACATGATGTTTGTGTTATTTGAGCTGTTGGATTATGAGCAACATCTTCAAACCTTGGGTGGCCCAGATGCCATGACTCGGGACTTGGTTGAAGCGATTGTGGACGAGTGCGGCAAATTTTGTGAAAACGTCATAGCACCGTTGAATTCATCGGGAGATAAAGAGGGTTGCCATTGGAATGATGGCGTCGTTACCACTCCTAAGGGCTTTAAAGAAGCCTATCAGCAATATGTTGCGGGCGGTTGGCCGTCCATGACGCACCCGGTGGAATATGGCGGCCAGGGCCTGCCCGTTTCCATGGAAACTCTAATGAGCGATATGGTCGGTGCAGCAAACTGGGCATGGGGTATGTACCCTGGTTTATCTCACGGCGCTATGCATACGTTAAGTTTGCACGGCACAGAAGAGCAAAAATCTGTTTACCTAACCAAACTGGTGGCAGGCCAATGGACCGGAACCATGTGCCTGACCGAGTCCCATTGCGGTACTGATCTTGGAATGCTGCGCACTAAAGCTGAGCCACAGGCCGACGGCAGCTATCGTATCACTGGCAGCAAAATATTTATCTCTGCTGGCGAGCACGATCTTACGGAAAATATTGTGCATATCGTATTGGCTCGTATCCCCGGTGCGCCCGAGGGAACAAAAGGTATTTCGCTATTTATTGTGCCTAAATTTTTGCCTGATGCGGCCGGCTCCCTCGGTCCGCGCAATGCGATGAGTTGTGCGTCGATTGAACACAAAATGGGTATTCACGCGAATGCTACTTGCGTACTGAATTTTGATGGCGCCACGGGGTTTTTAATCGGTGAACCTAATCGCGGTTTACCTTATATGTTTACGTTTATGAACAACGCACGCTTAGGCACTGCCGTACAAGGTTTAAGTCACGCACAATTAGGTTTTCAAAAGTCTTTAAGTTATGCGCGTGATCGTTTGCAGTCGCGCTCTCTTTCCGGTGTTAAAAATCCCTCTGGTCCAGCCGATCCGATTATTGTGCACCCGGATGTACGCCGCATGTTGTTAACGCAAAAAGCCATGGCTGAAGGCGGCCGTATGCTTGCCTACTCTACAGCTTTACTTGTCGATAAAGATGCTAGCGCGCAGGATGAGACGGAGCGTAAAGAGGCTTCAGAACTGTTAGCACTGCTAACACCGATCGCAAAAGCATTTATGACCGAAACCGGGTTTGAATGCGCAAGCCTTGCTCTGCAGTGTTTTGGTGGACATGGTTATATTCAAGAATGGGGTGTGGAGCAAAATCTGCGCGATAGCCGCGTAGCCATGTTGTATGAAGGCACGACGGGTATTCAGGCGTTGGATTTATTAGGCCGTAAAATTTTACTGACACAAGGGGAAACGCTTAAACGCTTTACGAAAATAATTCATAAATTTTGTAAAAGCCACGAAGGCAATCCGCAAATGGCGGAATTTATAGAACCCTTAGCGGCAAAGAATAAAGAGTGGGGGGAGCTTGCCATGCATATTGGCTTTAAAGCCATGAGCAATCCCGATGAAGTCGGTGCAGCTGCCGTCGATTTTTTAATGTTCTCAGGCTTAGTCACCTTCGCCTATTGGTGGGCGCGTGCCGCTGAAATTTGTTTACCTAAACAAGAAGAGCCTTTTTATGCAGCCAAAATTACTACGGCGCGGTTTTTCTACCAACGCTTGTTACCTCGCACGCTAGTGCACGCGGCGGCTATGAAAACAGGTGCTGAAAGTGTGCTCTCTCTGGATGCTGAACATTTTTTGTTTGATTAGCTTGAAAATTCAGTTGAGAAAAATTATTTAAATTTCTTTTTCGATAACACCGAGCGTCGGCGCAACAACTCAACCACAAACTAACTATGTGATGTCGGCAAGGAAGCCGCTTTACAATCCTCTCGATCAAACCACTTAATTTTTCATCTGTAATTTTCCACCATCTGAACTATTTCGGCGCCTCAGCTTTTTAGTGATAAATCGTTTATCAAAATTGATACATACTCTGAACAAATGCTTGCTTCGTAAGTTGGCTGAAATTTTACAAAATTTAAATAATTATCGTTTGGCGAAATATGCAGTCTGCATAAAATCTACCGCTATGAGTTTTTCAAAAAACGCTTGAGCCTAGCAATGATTATTGAATGTTTTATTCTTCAATTAATTATTGTGCACCGATACTGATTTTAGCGCTTAAAACAGTTGTTTACATACATCCGTGTAACGCAGTTAACCAGTCTTAACGTACAACGGTTTTAAAAACGTCAAAATAAGTTGGGAAGGTTTTTGCCGTACATTTGGGGTCGTTAATGCGCACCGGCACACCCGCTAAGCTTGCCAATGAAAAACACATTGCCATGCGGTGATCATCATAGGTGTCAATGCTGACGTTGGGCGTCAATTGCTCAAGAGGTGTAACCGACAACCAATCAGGGCCCTCCTCAACCTGGGCACCGAGTTTGCGCAGCTCATTGGCCATGGCAGCGATACGATCTGTCTCTTTCACTCGCCAACTGGCAATGTTATTTAAGCGGCAGGGGCCGTCGCAAAATAATGCCACTACCGCAAGCGTCATAGCAGCATCGGGAATCTGGTTAAAATCTCGATTGAACGCTTTGAGTTTTTGCCCCTTCGGGAAATTTGCTTCCACCCAGTTATCCCCGTAACGGATATCAACGCCTAATTCCGCCAAAGCTTCGGCAAAGGCTATATCTCCTTGAATGCTCTTCTGGCCAACGCCCATTACCTTAACTGGGCCGCCTCCTAAAGCACCTGCGGCTAGAAAATAAGAGGCCGAAGACGCATCGCCCTCTACAAATACCCGCCCGGGGCTTGTGTAGGATTGGTCGGGAGCAAGCTGGAATGAATCCCAACCGGAACGCTGGACTTGAACTCCGAACTGAGCCATTAAATTCAACGTGATTTCTATATAGGGTTTGGAGATGAGCTCGCTCGCCATCGTGATTTGCACCGCTCGGCCAAGTGTGGGCAGTGCCATCAATAATGCAGTGAGAAATTGGCTGGACACATCGCCGCGAATAGAAACCTCGGATACACAAGTTAGAGTCGCAGGTTTAATCAGCAATGGTGGGTAACCAGGCTGTTCTAAATAGGTGATATTCGCGCCCAATTGCCGCAGGGCATCGACTAGGTCACCGATCGGTCGCTCGTGCATGCGCGGCACACCGCGCAATGTGTAGGTGCCGCCGCTAAACGCCAGCGCCGCAGTTAATGGGCGAAATGCTGTGCCGGCATTCCCCAAGAATAAATCAGCCTCTTTAACAGGAAATTGGCCGTTGCAGCCAGCCACTTGATAATGATTTGGCCCCAATTGGGTAACCGAGACACCTAGGGTATTGAGGGCCTCTAACATGCGGTCGGTGTCATCCGAGGCGAGTAAATCGCAAATTTCAGTCTCGCCCCGACTTAATGCAGCCAGGAGTAAGGTTCGATTGGAAATACTTTTGGAGCCGGGGAGAGTTACAGAACCCGCAGCTAAGCTCGCGGCGGGAAGTTCGAGAAATTCCATAAGGTACCGTTTTCTAAAGGGCTGATTCTAAAGAGTTAAAACCTAAGGCACGGTAAAACCGGGCATGTCGGTAAAGCCCGGCAGTCTGGCCAATCCAGAAGTGAAAAACAATGCGAGTTTAGAAAAAATACGTTTAGGAAGGGGCAGGCTTTCAACCCCGAGAAGGCCCAATTACAGCTGATTAAAGAGCTTTTAATACAGCAAGCGCCGCCGTCACACCCGTCTCAGCTGCACCCTCCATATAGCCTTGAAAACCTGCCGAGCAGTGTTCGCCAGCGAAATACAGGTTGCCCACTGGCTCAGCTTCAATGCCCGCAAAAGCTGACCATTGGCCGACTTTATAACAGGCGTAGCTGCCTAGTGTGTGCGGGTGCTCTGGCCAGTAGAACATGCCGAAACGCTCGTTATAAAACTGCTGCAAGCTAGGGTAAATTTTATTGAGCTGTTTTAAATACACCTGCGCTTGGACGGGTTTGGGATTGCTAAGCATGCCAGCGGATTTGCTGCCGCCGGTAAATATTGTTAGGCCACCGGCTTGGCCAGGTTGTAATTGGCTATTATCCCAAGCCAGCTGCACGGCGGTATCGGAAAATACCTGCCCGCTAAAACCCAGCTCGCGCCAAAGGCGTTTGGTAAACCCTAAAAAGAATTTGGCATTGGTACCGTAGCCGAGTGTATTGATGGCAATTTTCTTCGTCGGGCTAATGCCTTCAATTTTTAAATTAACCTGGCGTAATTTAGTAAATGGCATTGTGCAAATGATGTAATCAAAATACAGATCTTCGCCGTTGCGAAACGCAATCCTATATCCTGGCCCTGCATTTGAGATAGATTCCACTTCGTAACTTAAATGGATATTGGGTAATTGCTCAGCCAATTTATCGACGAGTTGCTGGTTGCCGCCGTCTATTTTATAGCGCTCGTCACTCTCGCCAAACATTTCAAATTCTTTGGCTTTAAGGCTTGGGTCGAATAAAAACAAAAAATTGATTGCCGACTGCTCAGCGGCATCGAGCCCGTATTCGGTGGTAAATGCGCTATCAAATAGCGCTAATAACCAACCTGAAATGCCCTTTTTAGTTAAATAATCAATAATGCTTAAATGGTCGAATTTGCGTGCTTCGCCGAGATTCTTATAAGTGATTTCATCGGGCAATTCATTAATGTCGGCCAAAATTGATTTACTAAAAGGCTGCAGCGCTTTGAGTAAATCATCAACAGTGTGATGAGTGTTTTCAAAATAGAAATCGTACTTGTCGACTTGTGTATCGGTGGCAGTATCCAACAGCGATAATTTAAATTCTTTTGCGAGGCCCAGCAGAGTTGTATGGTTGCTATCAATAAATTCGCCACCCATTTCAGTGACTAACCCATCGGCCAGCAAATTAGCTTGGCTATAGACACGTCCACCGGTTCGCTCGGCTGCATCGTAAAGGTGTGTGCTTATACCGTGTTTTTTTAGTGTGAAGCCTGCCATGAGCCCGGCCATGCCAGCACCCAAAATGGCAATTTGAGGTTTACGTTTACTACCGGGCTGGCTGGCGCAAGCTGTCAGCCCAAGTGCTGCTGTGGCCAAGCTGGCTTTAATAAATTGGCGGCGTTTAAGCGAGGCGTCTAAAGCCTCTGAGGGCAGGCTTTGCCAGAACGAGGTGCGTAATTGATTTAATGCCGGGTGCTTAGGTGCGCGCATAGGAAGAGCTCACTGAAATAAATAACTGGCAAAGTACCTGAGTTTACCCTTCGGGTACATAGGTTAACGATCAGCTGATTCACTCAGCTCAGTCGCGGTCGATTTAGCTTCTATAATTGCCTGCACCATGCTGCAACCTGTGCGGCAGTTGGACAATAGTTTTCGACGGGTTCATGTATTATGCGGCCTTTTGTGTGCTATCTGGGAGATACGTGTGACGTCTATATCTGATGCGGCCAAAACAGCCTACGCAAGTTTTTGGCAAGTAGCTAAGGACTTTGGGCTCTGGCGCTTTTATGCCTACCTGGGGTGCTACTTCATAGTCTTGCTTGCGGCTTTATTACGCATTGAATACATCATTCAATACAATCCCATGCATGAAATTTGGAGCGATCCTGCGCGCCATTGGGAGCAGGGAATAGACACATTGCGCTTTGACCCCATGTCGATGACCGACCCGATTTTGTATCAACTCTATATCGGTATGCTCGGCAAACTCACGTTGAAAATTCCTGGCTTAGTAGCTTTTTATACTTCAATCCTGGCAATAATTGGGCCTTGGCTTTGGTATCGTTTTTTACGTGAGCTATTACCTTCAAAATTTCAGGCGCTATTGGGCTGGGCGTTAATTTCCATTATTCCCTCCTGGATTAGTATTTACGGCTATTTCATGCAGGAAACATTGCTCATTCCTTTATTGGGCGCATCGTTATATGCCACTTGGCGTGCAAGGCGCAAACAAGATGTGGCTTCATTCGCCTGGATGATTGTGTTCTGGAGCCTGGCGGGCTTAACGCGCGGTGTTGCTATTCCCATGGCTGCGGTGGCAGGTATCTGGGTGTGGACGGAGCAGGGCCAAAAAGTGCGCAAAGCGGTGGTATCGCTATTAATTTTAGGTTTGATACTCGGGCCTTTAACCTATCGCGCCTACCGCATAGTGCATGTGTTCGCACCTAGCGGAATGGCGTTAATGAATCAAGTTTACGCGCGCTCCGGCAAAAAATGGATTGAGATGACCTACGACCGCGAGGGCGCTGTTTGGGGATATGGCTTTGGCTCACCTGCTACTGGTAGCAAACCATTTGCGCCGTTTAGCGATTGGACAACCCAGCGTGAAGGCCCTGTTACAGCGTTTGTGGACTTGGACGAAGGCACGCGCGATTGGGATGCTTTATTTGAGCGGGAGGCGATGACCTGGGGAAAATATTCCTGGATATTAAAGGAAAATATTATTTTCCTCCTGCAGAGCGAATCCTGGCCGGATTCCAATACAGAGCGCTTAATTGGCTTAATTAACAATATAACCCGTTGGATTTGGCCGCCGCTGCTAATTATCGCCATCATTTGGACCGCGCTAGTCGCCCGCCGTATGAAAGGTGCCTGGTTATTTCCTTCAATGATTATCGCCTGGTTTTTTGTGCAAGCAGTTTTACCGATATCGGTAAACGAAGGGCGCTACCGTAAACCGTTTGAAGGTTTGATTGTTGTGTATTTAATTCTGTTGGCGAGCCGCACGGCCCCGATTGCGTTTCGCTGCCGTAAGCAAGAATCCATACTGGTCGAAAACCCCGCGCAGGTGAGCATTTAAAAATGTCTGAACAATTGCTGTCTATTTTAGTACCCATGTATAACGAGGCTGCGGTAATTGACCGTTTATTCGAGGCGTTAGAGCGCACGCTTGCACAGGTGGACATGCAGTATGAAATTATCTGTGTTGATGACGGCTCTAAAGACACCACACGCCATCAGGTGCTGGCGCATACTCAGCGCGATAACCGTATTAAAGCGGTATTTTTCTCGCGCAATTTCGGTAAAGAAGCCGCAATGACTGCGGCACTGGATTATGCCAGTGGCGATGCGATTATCCCCATTGATGCAGATTTACAAGACCCTCCAGAATTAATCATCGAAATGGTGGCGAAATGGCGTGAAGGTTTTGACGTGGTTTACGCCAAGCGTGTGTCTCGTGATACCGATACTGCAATGAAACGCAATTCTGCTGGCGGTTTTTATAAACTGTTCAACGCTGTGAGCGAATTTAAAATCCCCGAAAACGTCGGTGATTACCGGTTAATGAGCCGTCGCGTAGTGGATGCGATTAAGCAGCTGCCGGAAAAAGACCGCTTTATGAAAGGCTTATTTTGCTGGCCAGGATTTTCCAATACTACCGTCGAATTCGAGCGCCAAGCTCGCGTTGACGGCGAAACTAAATTTAATTACTGGAAATTATGGAATTTCGCTTTAGCGGGTATCACATCGTTTAGTTCTTTGCCAATTCGTTTGGGCGGCTATTTAGGCCTGTGTGTTTCTGCCGTGGCGTTTTTGTATGGCGCTTATATTTTGCTAAGAACCTTAGTTACCGGAGTTGACGTGCCAGGTTATGCGTCATTGATGATTGTGGTGTTGTTTATTGGCGGCGTGCAATTATTTTTTATGGGCTTAATGGGCGAATATATTGGCCGCATTTATAAAGAAGTAAAAAATCGGCCTATTTATTTAGTTGAGCAGCAAATCGGTTTTCAATTCGATACTCCGAAAATCACCTCAAGCTCGCCCTTAAAAGCACACACTCATTAACTTAAGCGGTTTGGAGCTTTGCAATACCGCTCTGCAAGGCGAAGTAGCTGACGCAGGCAACCCATTTCCCCTCCGCTGGAGGGGTGCCCCCGAAGGGGTGGGATGGTTTCTTTTCGCAGCAATCAGCTAGTGCAATCCCCCAGTCCTCCCCAAATAAGAGAATTATACGACGTACTGAATTAAGGATTTTTAACGTTGAAAGGACTGTTAAGACGCTATTTTTAATCCGGGGCTTGCCATGAGGGTGTCGGCAGCCTTTTGCGATTATCGGCTTTTTTGTGCCTAATCGTTTGGCCCTATTTCCTCAGTCCATATATCCAGCTCCACCGCTTCACCTGCGATGCAATGGCTCTCATCGGCCCAAGCACCCAAATCAATTAAGCGGCAGCGGTGACTACAGAAAGGTCGATGGGGAAATTCCGCCGTCATTAAAACCGGTTTTTTACACGTGGGGCAGGGGATTGAGAGTGTTGTGAGAGGCATATTCAGCGGCTAGTTTTAAATACTGTTGATGCAAAATCGCGATGGCTTGCAGAGTTTGCGGCCATGGGCCGGAATTATCCAACTGGTCGTCTGCTTGTGCAAGGCGTTGTTGGCGCGGCATTTGTGCCGCCATAATTGCGTTTAATATTGCAGGGTCACTGCCATCGCGAGCTAGACTGCGGCTTAATTGCTGTTCTTCAGAAGCGTCCACCACTAAAGTTCGTTGAGTAAGCGAATTAAGGCCGTTTTCAAATAATAATGGTGCGATGAGAATAGAGTAAGGCGCCGAGGTAGCAGCGCGTATGTCTTGCAAAATCGTTTGGCGGATCAACGGATGTAGCAGTTCCTCAAGCCATTTTTTGTCAGCGGCGTTTGCGAATATACGTTGGCGCAACTTGGCTCGGTCAAGCTCTCCTTTAACTAATATTTTTTCACCGAAGTGCTCTGCAATGGCAGCAAGAGCTTTGGAGCCTGGTGCAACAACTTCTCTTGCAATTACATCCGCATCAATTAAATGAGCGCCTAATTCGGCGAATTGATTGGCAACTTGAGTTTTGCCAACGGCAATGCCTCCTGTAAGCCCAAGCACCCATTTCACCGATTAAAAATTCCATTAAAGCCAAACGCAAACAACACTAAGCCAATCCACTAAAACGTTTGTACAGAGCAATTAACGGCTCACCCCATATGAAGGCGATTAATCCCACTCCGGCCAAATATGGGCCAAAGGGAATGCGAAAGTCCCGCCCGCGCCCAGCCATAATCATTGCCCCACCGCCAATAACTGCACCTACAAGAGAGGATAAAATAATAATCAACGGCACGCTCTGCCAGCCCATCCAGGCACCCAAGGCAGCTAGCAACTTAAAATCGCCAAACCCCATACCCTCCTTACCTGTAAGCAGTTTGAATAGCCAGTACACCGACCATAAACTTAAATATCCAACAGCAGCACCCCAAACGGCTTCATGTAGAGAGACAAATACAGAGAAACTGTTGGCGATTAGCCCAAGCCACAATAAAGGTAATGTTAGGTTGTCGGGCAATAACTGATGGTCAACATCAATAAGCGTCAACGCCACCAGCGTCCATAAAAACACCAATCCAAGCAGCCCGGCCCAGCCTGCGCCTAAGTGCCAGATAACTACCAGGCTAAGCAAACCCGTTACCGCTTCCACAATCGGGTAGCGTGGGGAAATAGGTGTTTTGCAGTTGGCACAACGGCCTTTTAAGAACAGGTAACTTATAACTGGAACATTCTGCAACGCTGTAATAGGTGCCTGGCAGTGGGGACAGCGCGAGCGCGGTGTTGCCAAATTAAACCGTTCGGGAAGCTCGGGAAGTTTTAGCTCCTCAGCGTCCTCGAGGGACGCCTTCCATTCGCGCATCATTATTAAAGGTAGGCGGTAAATTACTACATTTAAAAAACTGCCAATTAACAAACCCAACACCACTGAGAATGTTAATGTATATCCAGGGGCGAGGGCGTGCAGTTCGGCAAGGGGCATACTTACACCACGTTGCCAAGCTGGAATATAGGTAAGTACATAGCAATAAGTAGGCCACCCACAAGTACACCTAATACCGACATAATCATAGGTTCGAGCAGCGAGGTAAGGCTATCTACCTGATTGTCCACAGATTCCTCGTAATAGGTCGCCACTTTATCCAGCATTTCATCTAGGGCGCCCGATTCCTCACCAATTGCCGTCATCTGAAGCAGGATAGAGGGAAATAATCGGGTTGCACGCATGGCAGCGTTTAATTGCGTACCCGTGGCTACATCATCTCTCACTTTAAGGGCGGCTTGTTCGTAAATAATATTCCCAGTAGCACCGGCAACAGATTCGAGCGCGTCAATCAAAGGGACACCCGCAGCAAAAGTAGTCGAGAGCGTCCGAGCGAAACGGGCGATAATGGCTTCAAAAACAATTTTTCCAATAATAGGGATGCGTAGCATTAATCTATCTAAAAAATGCGCGAATTTTTTGTTCGTTCTTTTTAAATACGAAAGGCCAAAAATGGCACCAATTAATCCTATAAGGGCCATCCACCAATATTGTTGCGCAAGATTCGACAACCCCAATACAAATAAAGTAAACGCAGGTAATTTAGCGCCAAAGCTACCAAAAGTTTCCGCAAACTGCGGTACAACTTTTACTAACAGTACACCGGTTACAATTACAGCAACCACTACAACAGCTATAGGATACGTAAGGGCTTTTTTGATTTTGGCTTTTAGTTTTTCAGTTTTTTCCTTATAAACGGCGATTCTATCCAACATAGTTTCCAGTGCACCGGACTGTTCGCCGGACTCTACCAAGCTACAAAATAAATCATCAAAATATTTTGGGTGTTTTTCGAGAGCTTTTGCAAAAGCGGTGCCCGATGCAACCTCATCACGCAATGACTTTATTAAATCGGCAAGGGATTTTTTTTCGGCCCCTTCGGCCACAATATCAAAGCTTTGTACCAAGGGTACGCCTGCTTTCATCATCGTCGCCATTTGCCGAGTAAAAAACGCAATATCCAAAGGTTTAATAGATTTCCCATCTGCACGGGGTTTAGGGCGTTTTTTAACCGAGGTGGCGCGAATACCTTGTTTAATAAGCTGAGCTTTGGCACTAGGTATACTGGTGCTGGATATCTCGCCCGTGACTTTTTTACCTTTGCGATCCATGCCCTTATAAGTGAAAACGGAATTGCTGGGGGATACTGTTGCCATAGGAATTAATCCTTAGTCACGCGGTTAGCCTCGGCGAGGCTGGTTAAACCAATGGCCGTTTTACGTAAAGCCGATATACGCAAATTGTTAAAGCCTGCTCGTTTGGCGGCATCGGCAATTTCAATTGAATTGCCTCCGCCCATTATAATGCGGGAAATTTCTGACGTGATGCGAACCACCTCATAAACGCCCACTCGACCCTTGTAGCCGTTCGTACATTTATCACAGCCTACTGGTTGGAATAATTGCAATTCATTAAGCGGTATACCAATTTCATCAAAACCTTCTTCTAACAATACCTCGCGCGGTATATCGGTTGCGGGTTTTTTGCAGTGTGGGCAAAGCCTGCGGGCTAAGCGCTGGGCAATAATTAAACTAACTGTAGTTGCCACGTTAAACGTAGGTACACCCATATTTAACAAACGCGTTAACGTCTCCGCTGCTGAGTTGGTATGCAGCGTCGAAAGTACCAAGTGACCGGTTTGTGCCGCTTTAATCGCGATAGAAGCAGTTTCTAAATCGCGTATTTCCCCCACCATAATTACGTCAGGGTCTTGCCGTAAGAACGATCGTAACGCTTCTGGGAAGCCCAAACCCACTTTAAGGTTCACGTTGACCTGGTTAATACCTTCCAGGTTAATTTCCACTGGATCTTCCGCCGTAGAGATATTGCGCTCAACGGTATTTAAAATATTCAATCCAGTGTAAAGCGAAACTGTTTTACCGGAACCGGTAGGCCCTGTAACCAAAATCATGCCCTGAGGCTGCTCTAATGCATCGAGGTACATTTTTTTCTGTACATCTTCATAACCTAGCGCATCGATGCCTAATTTAGCGCTGGAAGGATCTAAAATCCGTAATACTATTTTTTCTCCCCACAGGGTGGGCAGAGTATTCACGCGGAAATCAATAGCACGAGTTTTCGATATTTTCATTTTAATCCGCCCGTCCTGAGGCATACGTCGTTCAGATAGGTCCATTTGTGACATTACTTTTAACCGCGCGGCAATTCGAGTCGTAAGATTCACCGGCGGGCGTGCCACTTCTCGCAAAATACCATCAGTGCGGAAGCGTACTCGATACGCCTTTTCATAGGGTTCAAAGTGAACATCTGAAGAGCCTGAGCGGATGGCGTCCAATAATACTTTATTGATAAAACGCACAACCGGTGCTTCATCCACATCAGAGGTATCTATGGCTCGATCGCCACTTTCTTCTGTAACAGCTTCTATATCTAGGCCGTCTAAACCCTCTGCATCCAGGTCGCTAAGCCCGCTGCCTAACGGCTCTTCTTCCTGCTGTAAAAATGTCTCAATTTTCTTTTGTAGTTTGTCCGCGGCCACCAAAATACTTTCTATATTCAGGCCTGTGTGGAATTTTATTTCATCGAGCGCATGAAGATTTGTGGGATCGGCAATGGCGATAAACAATCGGTTGCCGCGTTTAAATATAGGCAGCGCCTGATGTTTGCGGATGAGCTTGGCATCAACAAGGCTTTTATCAAGGTTCAGCACGCCTAGGCATTCGATATCGATGACGGGGGCGCCGAACTCATCGGAAGCAGCGTGTAGCACATCTAGTGCGCTAAGCTGACCGCTGTTTACCAGTGTAAACGGCAGCGAGACCTTCTCTTTATTTGCGCTGATCAGAGCCTGCTGGGCTTGCTCTTCAGTGAGCGCGCCATCGCGCACTAAACGCCGGGCCAAACCGCTAAGGGGAGGGGCAATACTCATACATTATTCTTATGCAATCATGGAAACCCCTTGATTCTAGCCTCTTTATTTCGTCTAGGCCAAGTAGCATTTAAATGCCAAAAATTGTCAGCTAGTGCCGCAGTTCGGATCTTTTGCCTAATGATAAAGTATTAAAATGGCGGAAAAATGCAGGATTGACGGACAGTTGTATTTTGGCATGCGTCTTGAATAAGTCCAATCACTAACCAACATCCTGAGGAATTACTCCTATGAACAAGAAGATACAACAAGGCTTTACCCTAATTGAATTAATGATCGTAGTAGCCATTATCGGTATTTTGGCTGCCGTGGCTTTGCCCGCTTATCAGGATTACACGGTTAAAGCGAAGTTAGCAGCGGCGGTATCATCTGTTGATAGCATTAAAACTGCTGTTGGCGTATGTATACAAGAAAATGGTGGTGTTACAACCACGTGCGATAGTGGTGGTACTGGAGGTGTCCCTGCGTTTACACCGACTAAAGAAGTAAGTGGAGCGTCAGTGGCAACTACGGGTGTCATTACACTTACACTGGCTGACGGTATTGGCACGGACATTAAAGATAAAACTATCACAATGACTCCGGTCCTTAGCCCTGGTCAAACCACGGTTACATGGAACTACACCACAACCCTTAACGCTTCAATTAATGCCGCTGCCAACAGCTATATCCTGAAAAATAACAAGCCTGCTTCTGCCTCAAGCTAATTAATTTTAGACTTAATAACACCTTTAGATTGTAGCGGGCCCGGGCCCGCTTTTTTATGATTAAAATAAAATTTTTTCTGGCCTGGTGTGTTTTGTTGTGTGTGCCGGTAGTTATGGCTTGCACGCTCAATTGGACATTAATTTTTTTTGCGCAGGTCTGCCTAATCTCTCTGCTCAGCCTGGCGGCTACACAAGCTTTGTTGGTACGTTTTCAATATTTTGCATTGGTTATGTTCCCTTTTATGCTTTGGGTGCCGATTGAAATAGGCTATCTACTCAAGTACCGCCAAGCCGCCTCACCGCATATTTTTGCCATTCTGTCCGAATCCAATTGGGATGAAGTGCTAGGGTTTGTGAATGTTGAGCAGTTGGTAATATTTGTAATTTATGGTGCGGTGCTTATTTTTTGTTTGGTCGGTAGTGGCTACCGTTGGGTGCACCGCAGTCGTTACTGGGTGGCAATTGCAGCCGGTACCTACATCGGTGGTTTAACTTGGGCACAGTCTTCGCTGGAGTCAAAAGTATCATTCGAGTTAGATCATTTTGGCGACCACCCCGGTGAGGGTTCCGTTGGAGCGGATCGTCTTTGGGCTTCTTATCCTGCATCGGTTATTGTGCGTTTTCTGGATTATCTTAAACAGCAACGGGTAATTGCACAGAGTAAAACACAGCTAGAGCACATAAAATCTTCAGCGACAAAAAAAAAATCTGAAGATAAAGAAGTTTATATTGTGGTGATTGGGGAATCGTCGCGGAGAAATCACTGGTCTTTATATGGTTATGAAAAGCCGACCACGCCGCTTCTTCAAAACATTCCGAATTTAATTGCGTGGCAGGATGTGATATCTGTGTCTGGTGCGACTCGCACATCTGTTCCTGTACTGTTGGGCCGCAATACGGTGGATGAGGTATTAAAAGGGCAGCTGGGTGCCTCTTGGATAAACGAATTTAAAGCGCAAGGGTTTAAAACCTATTGGTTTTCCAATCAAATGGAAATTGGTACGCACGATACCGCTATTGGGGTTTATGCGGGATTGGTCGATAAAAAGAAGTTTATCAACTTGGGTTATTACGGTGTTACTGCGTCCTATGATGCGGATTTGTTGCCGTTGGTCCGCAATGCATTGGCTGAACCAACAGCTAAAAAGCTTATCGTTGTGCATACCCTGGGCAGCCACTCGCCTTATCAAAATCGCTACCCAATAGAGTACGATTTTTTTAAGCCATCAGTATCCAGGGATGTGGATAGCGCCTTATCAAATATGGATAAGCAGGGGCCTCTTAAAAATTCATATGATAATTCGATTCGCTACACGGATTATGTTTTGAGTACACTTTTTACTTTGCCTGAGCTTGCCTCAAGCTATGCGGCCGTTTGGTATGTTTCGGATCATGGCGAAACTTTTTTGGCGGATGGATGTAAAACGTTTGGTCACGGTTTTACTGCCAAATATAACTTCCAGATTCCAGCGTTATTTTGGTATTCCGATAGTTATGGGGCGTTGAATCTAGACATTGTTAATCAGGCTAAGCTGGCATCTGCATTGCCGTATTCTGCGCAGCAGTTTTATGATGCAGTCTTGCACTCGGCAGGTTTTGATGGGGTTGATGAAGGGCTCTTTTCAATTAAACAAGAGGTTAAATCTAGGTTGATTTGGCCCACTGATAAATCAGGGAGTATTGATTTTGATGAGTATTTCAAGGAGAAAATATGTGACTGATGTTGTTTTGGAATATCGCAGCATTTTGTCTTAGCTGGTTTTAGTAGCGGCGCAAAGCTCGAACGCTACAAAAACTTTATTACAGAGGGACCAAGGCTAGTTTTTTCCCATATTTAAACTCTGTGATCATATTTGAATCCGTTATTATCTCAGCTCGACTGCCTGGTCTATTCTTTTCCCATTCGCTTACAGTTTCCTGCCAGGGGATAAACTGTATTTTTTCTAGCAAGGTTATAGCTTTCAGGTGTGATTCTTGGGAGCAGGATTGATGATTAATTTTATCAGCAATTAAAGAGCAAGCAGCCAGTGGGTCGATAACTAGCGGGGATTCTGATGTGTACACAAAATTTTTAAAAGTGGAAACTTGTGTGAATGTATTGCCAGCGGTATAAACGGCGTCTGGAGAGTATGTGGAGTTAAAGGCTAGAAGCGATTCTTGGTGCATGATCGATTTTAATTTATGCATAAACTCGGTAGACATGAGGTTTGTGGAATAGGCGCGCCAGTGCCACGTATTGTTCATAACAATGAGGTCGAATTTCTTTCCCTGGTGTATCAGTGACTCTACGAGTTGCCTGCCATCTTGATAGAATATGGTTATGCGGCTATCGTCCAAAAGATCTTTTGAGTCGGCGTGATTTTCGATGAGTTGTTTGTAACCAATATTGATTTCGGCAACTGTGATGTTCTCCACGGTGGGTATGCTAGCAATAACTCTGAGCCATGAACCTGAACTAAGGCCAATAAATAATACACTTTTGGGATGAGGTCTTAAGGCCGGCAGCAAAAATGCTCTGTCAATACCATTATGGTTTTTGGCTAGATCAACAGAGAAACCGCCATCGTAAACATTGCCACCGTATACTGTCTCGTATTGATTCTGCGTGTCAATTAATGTATGAATAACGCCATGTCTGTTTTCAACGATTGTCCCAATTGTGCTTTCTATAAGTGTATTATTTTTAATGATGTGGCTAATTACTGCTTGATGGGTGTCGAGCCAGGGGATTGTTGCCAAAGCTAAAAAACTGGGAATGGGTGCCAATTTCCATTGTTTATCTATAAGTAAAATTACACATGCAAAACACAACTCCAGTGTGGCAAGCAGTTGCAATAGGAGATACATAGGGATGTTATCTAACAAGATAAAACCTGTAATTACCGGCCCTAAGGCACTGCCCATGACATTAGCAAAATAAACTTTTGACAACGATCGGCCCATGTCTTTGCCGCGCCTAGTAAACCAGTGATGTACCAATGGAAAAATCGCGCCATTGGATGCAGCGCTGATAAATATTAAACCTGTGCATACTAGCGGCATTGTTAAATGGGGGTATATCCATTGGATAATAATTGGTGTTATCAGCGCACACAGGCTTGATATTGCCATAAGCCCTGTAAGAACAATTGAACTAGGTATTTTGGAGTTGGCTATCTTTGAACCGACTAATGAGCCAATGGCAATGCCAATGATGTAGCAGAACAGCACATAGGAAAATGCAGAAGGAACTGAATTTCCTAAAAAACTAATAATGCGCACCCATACAATCTCTTGGCTGAGGCTGAGAAAGCCAATTAAAAACGATATCACTACATACTGACGGTTCATTTCCACTTCGCCCTTAAAATAAAGCCTGAAATTGCAACAATAAAGTTTAAGCTTGCTGCTATGTATATGGTTTGAGAAATATTTAGCATCGTAAATAAGAAGAATCCAGTGCTAAGGCAAGCCATGGCCGCACCTACGGTATTAAAGTAATAAAGTTTCCCCACAGATTCGGAAACGACTAATCCTTTTTCAATAAGAGCTACGGAAAGCAATGGTAATGTCATACCCATTAGCGTCGTGGGTAGAAGCAGTAATAAAATAGATTTAATGGCTAAGTCAAATTGACTGCCTGATGAGGAAATTGCGCCAATGATATTTTGTGATGCCAGACCAAACAGGCCGATCATCATTTCACAGATGAGAAATACGTGGATGCAGCGCTGCCGGTATAAATCAGAAATCCGGCCCCCTATAAGCCCGCCGAACCCAAGTCCCAACATAAATGTTGTAACAATAATAGTGACGGACTCGGTATCTACACCAAACACAATAAATAGCAGACGTTGCCAGGTAATTTGGTAAATAAGCGCCGCGAAGCCGGAAATAGCAAAAAGAGCGCCTACCGCGCTTAATGCTTTAGCGTTGTTAGTTTTTTGATCCATATATGCACTCTTCAGTGATGTGCCGAAAGACATAAGAGTAGGCTATTTTTAACAGAAATGATAAGTAGCCGTTATGGCTAGTTGTCTGATCGAGAGCGCATTTTGGAAAGGTAATGCCTCCAGAAGATTGGAAGTATTCATCGATTCATGAGTTCATTAAAGTGAATGCTTAGCAGAGGTTACGTAAGTTGGGTAGGTAGGCGGTGAACATAGAGAACTCCAACATTTCACTGCCTACAGAGAAACTTGCATTGTGGAATTCATATTTAATTCGCAGGGTGGTGTTTGCCATTGGTTGAGATGTGGGGTTCACCGTGTTCAACGCCTCCCTATATATTTTATTTTACCGCCTGTAAAAATTCTTCTGGGTCGTATGTAAGCGGTAAATAACGTTGCAATTGCCCTTGGGTGTTGAGTAATACAATCGTGGGATAACCCTGAGCCTTATAGGTTTGCGTAAAATGCTCCGCTTCGGGGTCTTTTTCGTCAATGCGGGCGTACAGGGCTTGTTCGGTTAAAAATTGTTTAACCTGTGGGTGGTTAAATACTTTGCGGTCCATATTTCGGCAGGTGCCACACCAGGTGGCGGAGAGTTCGGCAATGATAGGTTTATTTTCGGCCGCGGCTCGCTCAAGTGCTTGGGCTAAAGTTATTTTTGGCAATCCTGTATCTGCAAAATCATTTGCTCCCCAATAATTCTGTAAACCCCGCACACCGCAATAAATTAAAGCCAGGGTAATTAAAAATCCCCACCAGGTATCGGTGAAGTTTTTTAATTTATTTATTATCGGTAATTGCATAGTGCTCTAATAATTGCAGCATGGCGCCGACGGAGGCGACGGAGGCGGTTTCTTCAGTGGTGTGGTAACCGGTTGTGGGTATTTGCACGGTGGCACCGTTTACCCAGCCGTTAGAAGCGCTAACAATACGGCCTAATTCTGTGCTGCCGAGGCTTAAGGGATTTTTGCCTTCTATTTGGCGAAGAGAGTTTTTATGTTGAATGTACTCATCTTTAAAGCCATAACTAATGCCTAATACTTGGCAGCTATTTTCTAATCGGCGCACAGTGTCAGCATCAAATTCTCCGTTGCTATCCTTATGCCGCAGTACTAATAATTGTTCGTCGGCTTCTGCAGTGGTGGAGTAGGGGCTGGTGTCGAGCACCAGTAATTCTTGCGTAGATTGCGCAAAACGCTGAAACCATTCTAATAAATACCGCCAGCTGCGTCCGGCCTCTTCCTGCGCGGTGAAAAACGCTGTGCCTTGGTAACCTTTACGAAATAAATAAATTAATACAGCGGCACTGATAACGTTATCTAACTGCGCACTCAGGCGCCCTTCATTGAGAGTAACTTTATCGGCAAACGCTACGGGTGTGCCTGCAACTACATGCTCAAGGCCTTGCACTTCAAAAACCATGTTGCCGCGCTGCGGGCATAAATATACGGCGGTAATTAAACCTTTACCGCGGTATACGCCGGACCAAGGTTCATAAGCGTGTACAGCCGTGTGTATAAAACGTTCTGAAATCGTAGAAAAGGTTTGTTCGGAAACAGAATTGCCGGTCAAATCACCACGGTTGCTGGCAATAAATGCGGCGTATTGAAATTCGTTGGGGCCGGTGCAAATTAATCCGTGGCGGTCTATATGAGCGGAGAGATAACGACTGTGGGGGCGAGTGCCTTGCGCAACTAAAAGGCCTTCGTACCAGGTGACTTTTACGCCGGTTTCTTCAAGTTCGCGCTGTAATACTTGAAAAAAAGAATGTTCTGCACTGACAACGCTAGGATGGCGAACCAATAATTTAAGAATATCTAACAGTGCGAAAAAATCGTGGGTCATGAGATTGTGGTGAGCCCATAAAAAAGGGCGCTGTGCGCCCTTGGTAAATCGATGAGATTAAAAGCCGATAGTGAAACCCAGGCTGAAACCATCAAATTTAAAATCGCTGTCCTGCACGAGTTTGCGATATTCCAGATTTACCAACACGTCGTCGGCGACGTAAAAACCCATGCCTAGTCCAAAGGAAAGACCTGATATATCAAGATCACGCTCGACATTTGTATTTTCTGTTGAAGCGCTGGCACTGGTATAGCCGAGCAGTGCGTAAAAAGTGGCTACATCATTTTTTAATTCAGGTTTTATGTAAATACTGGCGTAATTATCCAGAGTCAATTTAGTGGGCAATGTAGCGGTTTGGGGCGGGTTGGTGGCACCGTTTGTAATGTAGCTGACGGTTTCAGTTGAGCCTTCGAGCCCAAGACCTAATCGTCCTTCTATATTAATGATGTTCCATACATTGAATCCAACAACGCCTTCTACGGATGAAACGTTAAATTCAACATCTTGGCTGCCTTCGGTGTAGTTCCAAAAGGCGACGTTGCCGCCAGCGTAAAAACGGTCGTCCGCCGAGGCGGCACAGGCAAAAGTGGAAAGGGCGGCGGCAAGCAACAGCTTTTTCATACCAATTCGTCTCCGAAGGTTTTTTAGGTTATTTTTGCTATGTCCTTGGCAGGCCTAAGGCGCGCCATGAGGCGGGGGAAGTATTCGAGCAAATGGCCGCTTTGTCAAACCGCATGGGCGCTCAATATTAAATGAGTTGGACATGGCCACATTTTTAAGGATATTTAGCGACGATATGGTTATCTTTTGTGCGATATGCCTGGAAGAATGTAGTTGTTAACCCTGCGCCTTGCCACTGCATGCGACTTATTATACCGATCGTAATAATCTATCTATTTCAATTAAGCGTTTTAAAAACCTCTCGTGCAATGTGCAGCGTTGCGGCTATGTCTTCATTCGTGTGCGCCGATGACATAAAACCCGCTTCGTAAGAGGCGGGAGCTAAATTCACACCGCCGGTTAACATGCCATGGAAAAACTGGTTGAAGCGCGCAGTGTTGCAGGAAATTACTTGTTTGTAAGTGCTAACGGAATTGTCATTAGTAAAAAAACCGCCCCAAAGCGTTCCACAATGATTGGTGGTAAACGGAATGCCTGTTTCGTTCGCGATGGTTTGCAACCCATTTACAAGATCAGTCGTTCGCTGGAACAAAGGCTGATAAAAATCGGGCTGGCTGATTTTTTTCAAACAGGCAAGACCCGCTGCCATGGCAACCGGATTCCCTGATAGCGTTCCAGCTTGATACACCGGTCCCAAAGGAGCCAGATGATTGAGTATTTCAGCGCGACCGCCGAAAGCGCCTACCGGCATACCGCCGCCGATTACTTTGCCTAGTGTGGTGATGTCCGGTCGGATTGAGTAATGGCCCTGGGCGCCAGCAATACCTATGCGAAAACCCGTCATTACCTCATCGAAAATTAATAAAGCGCCAGAGGCGTCACAAACGCGACGCAATGTGGGGAGAAATTCGGGTAGCGGTGGTATGCAATTCATGTTGCCGGCAACTGGCTCTACGATCACACAGGCAATTTGATCCCCGAGAGTATGAAAAACTTCCTCTACTTGAGCCGAATCGTTGTAATTTAGGGTAATCGTGTGATCCGCTAGGGACTTGGGAACGCCTGGGGAGGAAGGTACCCCGAACGTCAAAGCGCCTGAGCCAGCTTTAACTAATAATGAGTCTGAATGGCCGTGATAGCAGCCCTCAAACTTAATTATTTTATCGCGACCAGTGTAGCCGCGAGCTAGGCGAATCGCGCTCATTGTGGCTTCCGTGCCGGAGCTGACAAAGCGCACTTTTTCAATGCTAGGGATGAGCTTAACTATTAGCTCGGCCAATTCAGTTTCAATTCGCGTGGGTGCACCAAAGCTTAAACCCAAGCGCGCTTTCTCGATTACGGCCGTAAGAATATCTGGGTCGTTGTGGCCCAATATCATCGGCCCCCAAGAGAGGACGTAATCAATATAGCGCTTGCCATCGGTATCAAAGATATAAGCTCCATCGGCGCGATCAATAAAAATCGGCTCGCCGCCAACTGCACGGAAGGCGCGAACGGGGGAGTTAACCCCGCCGGGGATTACAGCTTGTGCCTGGGCAAATAATGGGTTCATGCTTGGGTTTGTGCCTTTACAGAGTTATTTGCTAACAGTTATTCGCGTGGCACTTTTCTCAGCGTCGCGTAATTTTTCAATGAACTCATGCAGAGTAATCAAAGGCGTTTGTGTTGCGCTCAGCCAATCATTCAGATTGTTGTAGCTCTGAAAGTCGACGCTGGCTAACTCAACCGTGCTATGGTCATCCGGGCTGCCGCCCAACTCTTGTGGCAATTGAGGTACTGTAAATGATGTTTGATTTTTATCCACCATAGTTACCAGTGATAGACGCGTGCCGCTAAGTTGAACGCTAAGTTCAAAGAAGTCCACCGTGCTTGATGGGTTGGTATCCCAGGTAACTGTCTGCTGAGTAGCATTCCACGTTAACTGCTCAATGCTAGCGGCAGGCAAGTTAATAGATGGTATTGCACTCAAAGATGTAAACGTATGAGCTACTTTATAGCCTATCGATTTATAATCCCGTCCGAAGAACACCAAGCTATAACTTGAGTCATTTAAGCGTGGTACATCAAGTTTATCCCAAGATTCAAGGTTATAGGTTACGCTGCTATATATAGCCAATTGCTCGGGATTGCTTATTACTACGTTTGCCGCAAACAGAGTGGATGTACCTAAGTTTAGGCTCCATTCGCGGAGCGTAGTAGCTTGTGGGCTGAAGGTTAGGTTCGTTGTTCCCTGCCAGCTGACGTCTTCTACCTGTTGGTAACCCGCGCTTGAGGTGAGCCAAAGATCGAATTTGCCATCGATCGGCGCTCGTGCTGCACAAATCGTGAGAGTTTTACCGTCTTCCCCGAGTGTGCTAATCCATTCAGGATGATTAGTGCGCGCTTCAAAGTTGTCGCCATTAACGGCATTGATCTGTATGGCCTTGCTGACCTGGCAGCCGCCAGTTGGCAAATCGCTATCGAGTTCAACAGTTTCATCAAAGGGTGATATCACTTTAAATTCGCCTGGGTTTGCGCTAATGCCCTGGTAAATAAATTGATTGCCGACTTTATAGGCGATAGCAAAATGTTCAGGCTGCAGCCCAAAGTCTACCCATCCATTGGCATTGGTAGTAGCTGAGGTAACTAAGGTTTTTCCGTCCTCGGCGTACAGCCAAACTTTTTGGTTGGCAGCAGCTACCTCTAAGCCCGCAACATTTTCCTGAGCGAACTTCACCTTGAATGAGCGAGTGGCACCTGACGAGCTCGAGCTGCTGGACGAACCGCTTGAGGTAGATGAACTATTGGTCTCTCCACCTGATGAACTTGAGGATGAACCGCTTGAGCTACTGGACGTAGAGGAGCTTGCGCCACTGCTTGAAGAAGAGGTACCACTGGAGCTGGAGCCACTAGTGGAGGAGCTATTATTGCTGCCACTAGATGAGTTACTTGATGTACTTGACGTTGAGGAACCACTGGAACTTGTTCCGCCAGTTGAAGATGTGCTTGAGCTGCCAGTTTCGCTGCCGCCAGATGAGCTTGAAGATGTAGAAGAACCGCTTGAACCCGTACCGCCGTTAGAGGAACTGCTTGAGCTGCCGGTTTCGCTGCCCCCGGAAGAACTGGTAGAAGTGGAGCCGCCTCCGTTGGAGGAGCTGCTGGAACTACCTGTCTCGCTACCGCCAGATGAACTGGAGGACGTAGAAGAACCGCTTGAACCCGTACCGCCATTGGAAGAGCTGGTTGAGCTGCCGGTTTCACTGCCACCGGATGAGCTGGTAGAAGTAGACGAGCCGCCTCCGTTAGAGGAACTGCTTGAGCTGCCGGTTTCGCTGCCCCCGGAAGAACTAGTTGAAGTGGAGCTGCCTCCGTTGGAGGAGCTGCTGGAACTACCCGTCTCGCTACCGCCAGATGAACTGGAGGAAGTTGAAGATCCGCTTGAGCCTGTTCCACCGTTTGAAGAGCTGCTTGAGCTACCGGTTTCGCTGCCACCGGATGAACTGGTAGAAGTTGAAGAACCACTTGTTCCGCCGTTGGAGGAGCTGCTGGAACTTCCTGTTTGAGTGCCGCCGGAAGAGCTAGTCGATGTAGAGCCGATAATGCCGCCAGTTGAAGAGCTGGTTGAGCTACCAGTTCCTGTGCCACCTGATGAAGATGAACCGTTTGAGCCCGTGCTGCCGGAAGAGCTACTAGTGCTACCCGATGTTGAAGGCTTATCTGGGTTAGTGCCGCCGCTGGAGGAACCTGCTGCCCCCGATGAGCTTGAAGAAGAATTTGTACCAGTTGCGCCGCTTGAGCTTGAGCTACTAGAGCTGGAACTACTGGAGCTAGAGCTGCTAGTGGGCTTCGGCGGATTTTGACCGCCATTGTTTTTTGCAGAACCTTTACCTGAACCACAGGCAGTCAGTCCGACAATTAAGCTAAGTGTAATAATAGGCAAGCGCATGAATAATTTCTCCATCGGTGTATCGGGGGTGAGCAATTCTAAACCAGTTTGAAGGAAAGGTTCCGCTAACCATTTCCGTTTTTAGCATTTTCGCCGGTACTGTTATGCATTTTTACAGTGAAGAGCAACTAAAATTTTATCTTTGCTGCGTTTGAATTAAGTTTTAAAAATTAACGAATGTCGAACTTATTGACAATTGCTGCCTGAAATATTTTGCGATCTGTTCGTTTTAAAAAAGATAACCGAGTAGGCATTGTGTGTTTTTACGCTTTGTTTATAGGCTTTTTATTGTTTTCATTATCAAAAATTGAAAATCACCGCCCTGGAGTCATTGCAATTTTAAACCTAAGCTTCTGTAGTGAATAAAATTCCTCAGCTTTTAATGCTTTCGACTGTGATTGGTTGCATTTTGGTTTTGCCATTGGGCATTTTGGTTCTTGACCGAAACCGGTTTTAGGTAATTTGTAGTATTTTAAAAAAATTACCAAGTCGTTCGAATAAAGTGGGCTTCTTTTTAATGCTTATCGATCGCGGCCTAATACTAAATCCTGAAGGAGTGGCGTTTGCATTTATTTATCTCTTCTATTTCTTCTTAGAGGAAGGCTGCTAAGCAAAAAACGTGTGCGGTCAGTAACTAATAATGAATGACGCTCTGGCTTGTTCGAACCGCAAACGCTCAAGCATGACTTTATTGAAATTTGGTTGCTACATGCGGTGGAACAAAGGCTTACAGACAACCGGGTTTGGCAACGATACTGCATATAGCCAGTCTGTATATTTTAAACGCCGCTATCAACTTAATAGTATGAAGCGAGGCGCGGCTTTGTACTCGCTATAATCACAGTTAATGACGCTTTTGATTGTAGTTAAGGCGTTTAAAATTCTGGTTACGGCCTCGTCCACCTCACGGATTCACTAAGCAGGAATAATTTTATGCTCTCCCATTCGCTTACCGGTTACGCCTTACTTGCTAACGTTAAATACAGCAAAGGCACTGCTTTTAGTTTCGAAGAGCGAAATGCTTATGGATTACGCGGGCTGTTGCCGCCGCGTGTATGCGATATGTCGGTGCAAGTGCAGCGAGCGCTGGCTAATTTACGACGCAAAACCTGTGATATTGACCGTTACGTTTTTATGCAGCAGCTTCTCGCTCGCAGCCAAACACTTTTTTATCGTGTATTGATTGACTATATAGAAGAGTTAATGCCCATCGTTTATACGCCGACGGTAGGGCAGGCCTGTCGAGAATTCGCGCATATTTATCGGCAGGCGCAGGGATTTTACATTTCGCTAGCTGATAAAGGGCAGATTCGAGCGATGCTTAATAACTGGCCCGAACAAGACGTTCGTATGATTGTGGTAACCGATGGGGAGCGGATTTTAGGTTTGGGAGATTTAGGCACGAACGGCATGGGAATTCCGATTGGAAAGTTAGCTTTGTATTGCGCATGTGCAGGCGTCCGGCCTGAGCAATGTTTACCGGTAATGATTGATGTGGGGACGGACAATATACCCTTGCGAGAAGATCCATTTTATTTAGGTACACCGTGCCCGCGAGTGCGAGGGGATGACTATATCACTTTGGTTGATGAATTCGTGCATGCAATACAGGATGCTTATCCTAAAGCTTTGATCCAATTTGAAGATTT
Source organism: Cellvibrionaceae bacterium (assembly GCA_036520615.1). Taxonomy (GTDB): domain Bacteria; phylum Pseudomonadota; class Gammaproteobacteria; order Pseudomonadales; family Cellvibrionaceae; genus CAMCXE01. The sequence continues at coordinate 46,662 of DATDJI010000004.1, forward strand.
TCTTACACCCAACGCCTATTTATTACTGCATCGTTACCGCCGCGAAGTATTGTGTTTTAACGATGATATTCAGGGTACGGCGGCGGTGGCTTTAGCGGGTATTTATAGCGCTTGTACACTTGCCAATTTAGCCTTTAATCAATTGCGCATTATGTTTTTAGGCGCGGGCTCTGCCGCCACCGGTATTGCAGATCTTATCGTTTATGCATTGGTGGAGCAGGGTTTAACGCAGGCTGAAGCGCGCAGCCGATTGTGGTTTGTTGATGTGGACGGCTTGTTAGTGCAGGACCGCCCTTTTTTAGCCGAACACAATGCACACTTCGCACAAAATTACCCGGCGATGGATTTTGTCTCGGCAATCGATTCAATTCGACCGCATGTATTAATTGGGGCAACCGGCGCTGCTAATGCATTTACACCCGGGGTAATAGGGCGAATGGCGGATTACAACGTGCGACCGATTATTTTTGCTTTGTCAAATCCAACTGCCAATGCCGAATGCACGGCCAGTCAGGCGTACGAATGGAGCCAAGGTAGAGCAATTTTTGCCAGCGGCAGTCCGTTTCCGCCCGTTATTTATCAAGGTCAATTTTTTAGGCCTGCGCAAGGTAATAATGCTTATATTTTTCCGGGTGTAGGCTTAGGCGCTATGTTGGTTGAATCTACACTCGTAAGCGATGACATGTTTTTAATTGCCGCGCGCGTATTAGCCGATAGTTTATCTTCGATAGATCTCAGTGAAGGAGCGCTATATCCGCCATTGTTTCGAATTCGTGAGGTGTCCTTGAATATCGCCTGCGCCGTCGCTGAAACAGCGTACGCACAGGGCGTGGCGCGCTTACCTCACCCGGGCGATTTAAAAGAGTTTATTCAGCAGCATATGTATGATCCTAGCTACGCGGAATTTTAATTTTATTGCGTGAGTTTTTCGGCTGTGAAATTTTTTAGTCTTTGTAATCCGTATGAGAATTTAGCTCATCGCTGTTCATCGAACTGTTTTGTGTAGGCGCAGGGATTTAATAAATTCACGCGAAAAATATTGAATTTTGGCGGTATTTTAAAGGGTTTTCATTTTGTTGCTTTGATGTTTTGTCAGGCTAAAAGCGGTTAAGATTAGGGTTTGTTTGCAATAAATAATGCGCGGCGAGGGGCCGGGTAACCTTCAATTGTGCGCTGAATGTCGTGCGGATCTAAAAAATCCTTTAGCGATTGGAATTTCATCCACTCAGTGCTGTGTTGTTCGTCGCAATGGGTTTGGTTAATGTCGACGCAACGCGGATTATCAAAGCCAATTTTTTTAAGCCAGCTTAAAAGTGTTGGTACACTTGGAATAAACCAAACATTGCCCATTTGGGCATAACGCTCGCTGGGAACTAATAATTGGCCATAGCTTTCAGGGATAACTAGCGTTTCTAAAATTAATTCACCACCGGGCCGCAGAGCATCACGCAATTCTCGTAAATGGTCCATAGGTGAGCGGCGATGATAAAAAACGCCCATTGAAAAACAACTATCAAATGCCTGTAGCGGTGCGGGTAAACTATCGAGCGTTACGGGTAGAACATCCACAGGCGCTTTTGGCCAGTATTTTTTCAGCATATAAAATTGCACTACAAATCGTGGCGATGGGTCTATGCCAATTACTTCAGTTGCCCCTGCGCCGTACATGCGCCAAGCGTGATAGCCACTGCCACAGCCTACATCTAAAACCCTTCGTCCAGTTAAATCACTGATGTGTGGCACAACACGGTTCCATTTCCAATCCGAACGCCATTCCGTATCGATCGTAATGCCGAATATTTTAAATGGGCCTTTGCGCCAAGGCGAAAGATTGTGTAATTGCGTTAATAGTGCCTGATGTTCATCTGCGCTGATTTCATTACGGTGACCAATTTCAACTGCATTTAGGCTGTGGTGGTAAGCCGTGGTCACATCCGGTAAAGCAGTTAAGGCCTGGTTCCAGCGAATTAAATCTGAGTGGCGTTTGGTATCTAGTCCATGGGCAATCTGAGCGGGTAATATTTCTGCCCAATCAGCTAGCGGGCCCTCGCTTATGCGGGTTAAAAATTCACTGTAGTCAATCATGTTTATCAGGCGGCAGATTTAATATGGTGGGCCTAAATAAAAGTTAGGCTTATAAATGAGAGCGGATTTATTTAAACGCAAGCATCGAAGCAAAATTAAAACACTGAAACCATAAATCCGTGCAGCGAAACCCGGCACTAACCAAGCGCTGTTTATGAGTTGCGTAAGTTTCTGGAATTAACACATGTTCAAGCGCGGAGCGCTTTTGGGCAATTTCTAAATCGGAATAACCGTTGGCGCGTTTAAAGTTGTGGTGCAGCTGGGTCATTAATTCTTGGTGCTCAGCATCATCAAAGGCGAGTTTTTCCGAAAGGATTAACACACCGCCGGGAATTAAACCATCGGCTATACGCTGCAGAATTCCTTGCCGCTGTGCGACGGGAATAAATTGCAGCGTGAAATTCAAAACAACTACAGATGCATTTTTTATCGGCACGTCTTGTAGATCGGAATGATAAATCGTAACCGGTACTTCACCGGCATCAGCGGCGATAACCTGGCGCGCAGCATCCACCATCGCACCTGAATTATCCACCGCCACAATTTGAGTTCCACTGGTATTTATTCTGTGTCGCATCGCAAGAGTCGCAGCGCCCAAAGAGCAGCCTAAGTCGTAACAGACGGTATTAGGGCGAGCATAATCCTCGGCGATCTGGCCGATCATACGCAGAATGGTTGCATAGCCGGGTACAGAGCGGTTGATCATATCGGGAAATACATCCACCACCGCCTGATCGAAACAAAATTCACCCAAATGGGTTAGAGGATTGGCAAATAGCGTATCGGTTTTGCTCTGCATTGGAGGCCTGCTTAAGATGCGGGCGGCAATCATACTCCCACCGGGATCTGCATCAAAGGTCAGCTACACTTAAGGCGAAGGCTTGTTTGTCCCTGTTTTAGGTGGCGTATTTGATGGTCAAAAAGATGAACATCAATTTGCATACTCACTTTAGGCTGTGCAACTGTTCAAGAGCCTACTAGGAGGTTTATGGGTGATATTGATTACGGTAGTTTGCGCTGCTTGGTTGTCGATGATTTCAGCAATTTTCGCGCGACCTTAGCGAGTATGTTAACCAAAATGGGCTTAGTGCATGTAGATCAAGCCAGTAATGTAAACGGCCTAGTCGCTGCCTGTGAAAAGCGCCAATACGATTTAATTTTGTCCGATTATGACTTAGGGCCGGGGCGCAATGGCCAGCGTGGTTTAGAGGAGTTACGGCATCGCAAATTAATTAATAAGCGCTCGCTATTTGTTTTGGTATCGGGCAATGCGAGTAAAGAAGCGGTGCTGGCCACTTATGATAACGACCCCGATGATTATTTGGCCAAGCCATTCACCGCTAAAGTACTCCATCAGCGCCTTGATCGCTTGTTGGCGCAGCGCCAGGCATTGATGCCGGTTTATAAGGCGTTGGACAGTGGCGATATGTCCCGCGCGGTGTTTTTACTCACAGAAATGTCTCTTGCTAATAATCGACACTCAATTGCGGCGCAAAAAACATTGGGCCGAGTGTTCATTGAGCAGGGCGAATTGGATAAGGCCGAGCGAGTATTTTCTCTGGCAATACAAGCGCGTCCACTGGATTGGGCAAGGCTTGGGTTGGCGCGTGTAAAGGCGCTGCGCGGGGACAAACTTGTCGCCAGCGAATGGATGGAGCAAATTATTTCCGATAGCCCTTTATTTTTACCTGCCTACGATGCGCTCGCCGATAACTGCGCCAATACCGGCCATCGCCAGGTTGAGCAGGCCACAGTGCAAAAAGCTGTCGATATTTCGCCTATGTCTATTCTGCGGCATAAGCGCTTGGCCGAGGTAGCTGAGGTCAACGGCGACTGGCCAACAGCTTTGCGCGCCTGGCGCCGCGCCATTAAATTAGGTGAAGAATCTGTGCATGCGCAGGCTAAGGACAGAATCAAATTTGCCCGAGCGGCGGCAGGGGCTTTGCAAAATGGCGCTGTAATTGAGCCTGCCATCGCACAGGATGCGGCGCAGATGTTAGATAAGATTAAAGATCACTTTGCGCTGCCGATGGCAGAACAGTTACAGGCGGATTTACTGTACGGGCGGTTATTGGCTTTAGATGGGCGCGCTGATCTTGCACAGTTGCGAATTGATGAAGTAGAGCGGGTAATCGAGCTTGAAAATATTCGCGATGTGGATATGGATATCGAGCGCGCCTATATAAAGTTGGCTCTTGGCAAAGCGGAAGAGGCGCAGGCGCTGATTGATTCTCTATTACAGACCTATGCCTATGATCAAGAATCTCTAGAGAAACTCGATAGACTGCTTAGCGAGCCGGTGAGTGAATCCAACCGCAGTCTAGTAGCGCAGATTAACCATGCAGGTATCGAGCTTTATAACCAAGCGCAATACGATCAGGCGCTGGAAGCGTTTGGACAGGCGCGTACTTTATTTCCCAATCATTTGGGTATTCAGCTAAACGTACTGCAATGCTTGGTTGGGAAGCTGAGGCTGGAACCCTTAAGCGAGGAGCAAACAGAAACATTACGCGGCTTATTAAGCTTGCTGAACAAAGTGGTTACAGCAGAACACGCACAGTTTGCACGTTTTTCTCGGCTACAGCAGATGGCGCTTAAGGGGTAGAATAGCGGGCGCGGCCGGTTAGGTTTTGCCCGACAGAGTAAGTGTGGCTATAAAATGTTTTGGTAACAGCATAAAAGTTAAATAAAGCGTAACAGCCCTAGATAACTACTTTGGCTTAAGAACAACAATAATTAATGCAGTAAATGACCCGGCGTATCCCTTACAGGATATGCACTTCTCTTAAGCCCATTATATCGGCTGGATAAGGGATTTTTGTCGTCGGGGCAACTTATCAGCGAAGGATAAATACATGACTCTACCGACCGCTAGTGTGGATTTTTCACTTGTGCTTGCCGCCAGTGTGCACGATATGAAGAATTCCATCGGCATGCTTATAGGTTCTCTAGAACAGGTAATTGAAGAGCTGCCGCCGGTAAATGACGTGCAGGCGCAGCATTTTAATACGCTGCAATACGAGGCTTCGCGTATTAATAGCGAATTAGTGCAATTGCTGACGATTTATCGCATGCAAAATGATTTGTTGCCCTTTCGGCAAGATCAACACTATGTTTTGGATGTATTAGAAGACCAAATTGCACGCAACCATGTGCTGATTGAAAACCGCCATATCGCTTTGCATCTGGATTGCTCGGATAATTTCACCTGGGTATTCGACGCTGATTTAGTTGGCAGTGTGGTGCAAAATATAATTGTAAATTGTTGCCGTTATACTCGTAACCGCCTGTTAGTGGCGGCGCAAAAGCACGACGATATGTTGTGCATTACCGTTGCAGACGACGGTGGAGGCTATCCTGAAGCCATGTTGGATAGCCCGGCGAACCAGGTTAAAGATGGCGATGTAACAGCGGGTACAACGCATTTAGGCCTGTATTTCGCCGAGCAAATCGCAGCATTGCACAGCCAATTTAACCGCCGTGGCTATATCCGGTTGCACAATGGAGAACCCTATGGCGGCGGTGTGTTTAAAATATATTTGCCATAAAAAGGTTGACACCTTTGCACTGATCCGTAAAATGCGCGGCTCTTAACGAGGGTGGTTAGCTCAGCCGGGAGAGCGGCAGCCTTACAAGCTGTAGGTCACAGGTTCGATCCCTGTACCACCCACCATTAACCTGAGCCTCGGCTCTTAATGGGTTAAGTCACTACCGCGGACCGGTAGTTCAGTTGGTTAGAATGCCGGCCTGTCACGCCGGAGGTCGCGGGTTCGAGCCCCGTCCGGTCCGCCACTATTTAAAAAGCCTTGCTTAATACGCAGGGCTTTTTTTTCGCCTGAAATGTGTGTGCGTGATCGATTGCAGCCTTTAATAGTGATAACTGTTCAACCGGGCGAAATAACTTCCTTTTTAATTGTG
>DATDJI010000005.1:0-14004 GCA_036520615.1 Cellvibrionaceae bacterium
CGCCATGACGCGCCATACCGCCATAAGTATCAACAATAATTTTGCGGCCGGTTAAACCGCAGTCGCCGACGGGGCCGCCAATAATGAATTGGCCGGTGGGATTAATATGGTATTGAGTGCCTGCGTGTAACCATTCGTGCGGCAACACTTGGTTAATAATTAATTCGCGCACCGCTTCATGAATATCACTTTGTGAAACATTCGGGCTGTGTTGTGTGGACAATACAACTGCGTCTATAGCAATTGGGCGGCCGTTTTCATAACGCAGTGTCACTTGGCTTTTAGCATCTGGGCGTAACCAGGGTAGCGTGCCGTTTTTACGCAATTGCGCTTGTTTTTCCACTAACCGGTGAGCGTAAAAAATCGGTGCGGGCATTAATACGGCGGTTTCGTTCGTGGCGTAGCCAAACATTAAACCTTGGTCACCTGCACCTAAATCTTTGTTAACGCTCTCATCCACACCCATGGCGATATCTGCCGACTGTTTGCCGATTGCATTTAACACAGCGCAACTTGCGCCATCAAAACCTACATCGCTAGAGTTGTAGCCGATATCTAAAATAACTTGGCGAATTAAATCTTCTAAATCCACATAGGTGCTCGTGCGCACTTCGCCTGCCACTATAGCCATACCGGTTTTAACTAGAGTTTCCACCGCGACGCGCGCGTTAGGATCGTCTTTTAAAATAGCATCTAACACAGCATCCGAAATTTGGTCTGCCAGTTTATCTGGGTGGCCTTCGGAGACGGATTCAGAGGTAAAAACGGCGTATTCGGACATAACTACATTCCCATCGGTTTGAAAAATTGGTGTACTTGAATTTGAAATCCATTGCGCAGTGCTAAATAACTGCTCTGGCCTTGCGTTAATCCGGCGCTATTGGCCCAACCGGTTAAGTCATCCGCTTCAAAGCCCTGCCATAAATCACCGCAGGCCTGCAGCGTCCAGCTTTGTTCGTGGCGGCACAGTTCGCTAATAATTAGCAATCCGCCCGGCACTAATAATTGGCTTAAATCTTGGAACATTTGCGCAGGCGAAGCTAAATGGTGCAGGACCATATTTACTACGGCGCAATCAACTTTTTGTTTTGCAGCTAATAATATTTCGGTGCTGCCGAGGAGAAAATTAATTCGCTGTAAACCCATATCGCCGGTTAAGGCTTGCGCTTTGGCGAGCATTTCTGGGCTGTTATCCAGCGCAATTACCTGTTGAAAATGTTGCTGTAATACAGCGAGAAATTCACCTTCGCCGGGGCCCACTTCCAGGGCACATTTAAAATTGGGTGCGCTGGATATCAGGCCTTCTACTGTGGCTGCATATACGCTTACATTGGCAATTAAATCCTGCTGTTCGCGGAATTTATCGGCGTTGTCTTTAAAAAATGCCGCAGATGCTTTAGCCCGTTCTGCATGAATACCGCTTAATCTTTGCTTAAAAGCCTCCGGCATGGGTACTGATTCTAAACATGCATAGAGGCCTTGTTTAAAGCTCAGCCAGTTATCCGAAGGAGTTAAGCAAGCTCTGCGATAAAAAATTGAATTGCCCTCGCGGCGCGATTGAATTAGCCCTACCTGGCTGAGTATTTTTAGATGATGGCTCATCAACGATTGCTTAATTGCAAAGGCTTCGCTCAGCTCCAATACGCCCAGTGAGTCCTTGCCGAGCACGCGCAAAATGTCTAAGCGCAGGCTATCACCCACGGCTTTGCATAGGCTGGGGAGGTCGCATGGTTGTGGTAATTCGGTGGCGGGTAGGTTCATAAGGGCAGTCTAGCAGGAGGTTTAATCTATATCAAAATATTTTGATATAGATTTTGGCCACCTAGGAGCTGAAATAGTTGGGATTTGCCGTTAGATCCCCTAAGCTTGCCCTAGCCCAAACCTCTCCTTAAGGACTCCGATGATTGATTTGCAGAACATTCATAAATATTACGGTGAAGGCGAGCGTCGCCTGCATGTACTAAAAGGTATTAATTTACATATTGGCGAGGGCGAATTAGTTTCTATTATGGGGGCGTCCGGTTCGGGCAAATCCACGCTGTTAAATATCCTGGGCATTCTCGATTCCCACAACGAGGGGCAATATCGCCTAAATGGAATTGATATTGACGGCCTAACGGAAAACAAGGCTGCGTATTTACGTAATCATTTAATCGGCTTTGTATTTCAATCATTTAATTTATTACCGTTTAAAAATGCTATGGAAAATGTAGCATTGCCACTGTATTACCAAAAGGTCGGCCGTAAACAGCGCAATATGCAGGCACTGGCGTTATTGGAGAAAGTCGGCCTTGGTGCGCGCGGACTGAGTATGCCTAATGAATTATCCGGCGGGCAAAAACAGCGCGTAGCGATTGCTCGAGCCCTAGCGGGAAAACCCAAATTAATTCTCGCTGATGAGCCTACCGGTGCATTAGACAGTGTGACCACAGAAGAAATTATGCGGCTATTTAAGGAAATGCACGCTGAGGGGAAAACCGTTGTTATAGTTACCCACGAAGCCGATATAGCGCGCCAAACCGAACGTTTAATTCAATTAAAAGACGGCCATATACTGGCAGATACTATGCAGGCGCATTAATTATGCTAAGCGTTGACAGCCTGCAAGAAATTGCTCATACACTCAAACAAAATAAATTGCGTACGCTGTTAACGGCCTTTGGGGTGTTTTGGGGTATTTTGATGTTGATCCTGTTATTAGGCGCAGGAAAAGGCATGCAAAATGGAATGGAATCTATGTTCAGTAGTGACCTGCGCGATTCAATATGGATCAATCCACGGCAGACGTCACTGCCTTATAAGGGATTGTCGCCCGGCCGCACGATTCAATTAACTGAGCAAGATATAAAAGCGATTCGCGAAAAAATCCCCAATGTGCAATTTTTATCGGCGGAAAATCCTTTAGGCTCCGCGCGCCAAGCCGATGTGGTCATATCCTATCAAAATAAAACCGGCAGCTTTGGCGTTATGGGTGTGGCCGATGGTTATTTTAAAATTAAAGCCTACCAGGATTATCAGCAGGGGCGCAGGCTAAATGAGCTCGACCAGAGTGAAGAGCGCAAAGTAACGGTAATCGGCACACGCGTGTACGAAAAATTATTCGCGAAAAATGAAGATCCAATCGGCAAAATTATTAATATAAACGGCGTTACTTATAAAGTTGTCGGCGTGTTTTACGATAGCGGTTGGGAAGGGCGGATGTCCGAGCGAGCTTATGTGCCTTTAAGTGGATTTCAAAAAACTTTTGGTAAGGGCGATCAGATTTCTATAATCGCGCTGTCACCTAAACCTGGCGCGGATGGTTTTGCCGTAGAAGAACAGGTGGTTAATTTGTTAAAGGAGCGGCATAAAGTTGCCCCGGATGATAAAAAGGCAATTTTTTCTTGGAATTTAGCTAAGCAAACCCAGCAATTTTCGCAAATGTTTGCGGCGATTGACGCTTTTATTTGGTTTGTTGGCATCGGGACTTTGATGGCCGGTATTGTCGGCATTAGTAATATTATGCTCATTACCGTTAAAGAGCGCACAGTGGAAATAGGCGTACGCAAAGCGCTTGGCGCTACGCCTCGGCAAATTGTCGGTACATTGTTGTTGGAATCTGTATTAGTCACTTCAATAGCTGGATATTTAGGTCTGGTATTGGGCGTGGGTTTGTTGGAAGCGGTTTCTTATCTGCTGACCAGTTTTAATATTAAATTGCAGTTTTTCAGTCGCCCTGAAGTTGATTTTGCCATAGCGATCAAAGCAATTATTTTACTGGTAGCTATAGGTGCATTTGCTGGATTTTTACCCGCTTGGCGCGCGGCAAAAATTTCCCCCATTGAAGCTATGAGGGCGGCCAAATGATTGATTGGGATAAATGGCAGGAAATTTACCTCACATTAAAAAAACATAAACTGCGCACAGCACTCACTGCGTTTGGTGTGTTTTGGGGTATTTTTATGTTGGTGGTGTTGCTCGGTGCGGGTAACGGTTTAAAAAATGGAATTGTGGGTATGTTCGGCGGGCAGGCGAATACCGTATATATGTGGAGCGGTACTCCCACGCAAATTCCCTACGCCGGTATGCAAAAAGGGCGCAAGCTCGCCCTAAAAGATGAAGACTTAATTGCTATCCGCCAGGCTTGCCCGGAGCTGGATGTGTTAACGGGTAATAATGATTTAGGCAGTTGGGACGGTGCACAATATGTGGTGCGCGATACAAAATTCGGTGCCTTCCCAACTAAGGGCACTCAGCCTGCCAATGCAAAATTAAAAGCTTATACCACTGAGCTTGGGCGTTTTATAAATGCCGCTGACGTGGATGAAAAACGCAAAGTAGCGATTATTGGCACGCGTGTACAGGAAACTTTATTTGACCCAGGCGAAAACCCTATTGGCCAGAGTATTGAAATTCGCGGCCTCTATTTTTTAGTTGTTGGTGTATTTAGCGGCGCTAAAACTGGTGAAAATGCGCAAGAAGATGCCGAGACCGTATTAATCCCCAATAGTACTCTGCGGTATACATTTAACCAACTCGGCTGGATTGGCCATATCGAACTTACCCCTAAGCCTGGCTTTGATGCCGTAGCGCTTGAAGCGAAAGTTAAAAAAATTCTTATGGAGCGCAATAAAGTTCACCCGGACGATGTGGGTGTTATTGGTTCTTTTAACGTGCAAAAAGAATTTAATAAATTTATGGCCTTATTTGCCGGTATTACGGCATTTAGTTGGGCGGTGGCTATAGGTACGTTAATAGCAGGCGCCATAGGTGTGGGTAATATTATGTTGATTGTAGTAAAAGAGCGCACGAAAGAAATAGGTGTGCGCAAAGCTATAGGTGCAACTTCCGCATCCATTGTTGCCATGGTTATTCAAGAAGCTTTGGTCATAACGTTATTTGCCGGTTATTGGGGGCTGGTTGTGGGCGTATTGTTGCTTGAAACAATTGCCAATTTTTTAGGGAAGGGCAACGGTGGTGTGTTCGCGAATCCGGAAATTAATTTATCCACGGCGTTTATTGCCATGATCATTTTGGTGGTAGCGGCTTTATTAGCTGCATTATTGCCAGCATCGAAAGCCGCGAGCGTCAACCCAATTGTGGCATTGCAAGACGAATAATTGCTTATAAATCTCTGCACGCTTGAGACTGCGACTCTGAATTTCATTAGTCGTAATGATCAAGCGGGGTTTGCAGGAGATTGCTAATTTTTAAACATCAACGGAAAAGATAACAGAGTTTATTATGAAAAAATTTTTTGCAATCTTAATGGGGCTTGTGACCGCAGGTTTATTTATCGGGACGGCAGTTTTCTTATACAGCAAAAACAAACAAAAGCCAGTTGTGTATGCGACGGTTCAGGCTGCTAAGGTTGATATTGTGAAAAAAACCGTAGCCACTGGGCAAATTGTCCCGCGTAAGGAGATCGAAATAAAATCGCAGGTCTCAGGTGTAATGCAGGAGCTGTATGTGCAGGCCGGCCAGCTGATTAAAAAAGGCGATTTGATCGCCAAGATCGAAATTATCCCCAATATGCAGGTGTTAAGTTCAGCTGAGTCGCAAATGGATCGCGCCCGTTTGAATTTGGAAAACGCGCAAAAAGACTTTGAGCGTCAGAAAAATCTTTTTAGCCAAAAGCTGATTCCCGAATCCGAATTTACCAAATACCGTTTAGCGCTTGATCTGCAAAAAGAGGCATTGGGCGCGGCTGAGAATAATGTGGCGTTAATTAAAGAAGGCGCATCGAAAAAAACCGGCAAAATTTCTAACCAGGTTAAAGCCACGGTGGAAGGCATGGTGCTGAATGTACCGGTAAAAGAAGGCGCGTTTATTATGGAATATAACGACTTTAAAGATGGAACTACGATTGCAAGTATTGCCAATATGCGCGACCTTATTTTTGAGGGCAAAGTGGATGAGTCAGAAGTGGGCAAAATTAAAGAAGGTATGGAGCTAGTATTAAATGTGGGCGCGTTGGGTGCAGAAAAATACCGTGCAACTTTAGAATATATATCCCCAAAAGGTGTTGTGGATCAGGGAACGGTTAAATTTGAAATTCGCGCTGCTATCACCTTGCCTGAGGGCAGCTTTCTGCGCGCGGGTTACTCCGCCAATGCGGATATAGTGCTTGCACAGCGCAATCAGGTGCTTGCTATTAATGAGGGTAATTTAATCACGGAAAATGGCCAAACCTTCGTGGAAGTAATGACCGCTCCGCAGGTATTTGAGCGCCGCGCCGTTAAAGTGGGTATTTCTGACGGAATTAATATCGAAATAATAGAAGGTATTAGCGCCAGCGATACACTGAAAAGCTCTATACCTACAGCACCTACCTCGGATACAGGCAAGCCTCGCTAAACAAAGCCTAATGGCGCCAAAAACGTACGCGGTATTTTTGTGACATGGCGACTGATATTATTTGTTGTGACTTAATTACTGCGTGTAAATGTTGAGGTTTACCAACTGGTCGGATCCGACTGCTCCAAGTTGGCGCTCGGTTTTTATCTGCCTATACTGGTGAGTAAGATAAAACGCGAATAGGTTTTTTGGCCCATGGGCACAGAGGTAGATCAATCTGATGTAAGTGCCCATGCTTATTCTGAGCATTTAGCTCTAGTGAATGAGGTGACCAGGGTGGTGGCGGTAGAGGACATCCGCAATGTGCAGGGTCAGCTACTGGTTGCTAAGGGCGGTGAAATCGATAAACGATTGGCAGAAAAAGTCTTACGTTTTAAATTGCTGCGGCCTATAGAAGACTCAGTAGCGATTGAAAATGAATTTAATACCAGCAGCTTATTCAAGCGCTTAAATGAATACTTCGAAAATGACCCATTTTTAAAACAAATAAAAGCCTTGATGCCGCAGGAATTAGTCGGCTTTTGTTGTGACTCTTTTTGCCGATTCGCCGTATTGCGCCAAAAACTCACCGTGCTTGCCATTCAATTACCAGTGGTGTTTGAGCAGGCACTGTTTGTGGCATGGTTTGGCGCTCTGGTGTGCCACAAGTCCGCCGCTCGCCAGGAGGAAATAGGCATAACCTTCATCAGCGGCCTCTCCCATGACTTAGGTATGTTGCACATCAGCCCAACGGTGCTGAACAAGCAAGGCGCCTATGAGCCTGAGGAGTGGCGACAAATGCAAGCGCACCCGATCATCGGCGCGAAAATTCTACAGGTAATCCCTAAGCTGTCTGCTGAAGTGGCCAAGGGTGTGTTGGAACACCACGAAAACTTAGATGGCACCGGTTATCCGCGTGGTCTCTTTGGCGATAAACTAGGACAGCTGGGGCAAACGCTTAATCTTTTAGATAGTTTGTTTGCCATTTATCGCAAATACTTCAAGCCCTTTAATCGCTCGCTGCGCGATCTCATTCCTATCATACAAATGAACAGCCATAGCCGTTATGGCTCAGCTGGTGCGGCGATTATTTTGCTGTTAAAAAAATTGCCAGAAAGCAAAGCCTGTGGTGTACCCGCCAATTTAATGCCGGATTTTGTATTGGCGGTTAAGGGGCGTAATGAATATTTAATCAATAGCGTTAATATCATTAATCAATTGGCAGCGCAGATTGGCTATCAAAATAAAAATGCCCGTATTATTTCCATACAAAATAGCATTATTCATATTGCTGTCTCGCTTGTGCAATCTGGCATCATTAATGAAGCCTACATGCGCTGGTTGGATCAAGTACTAAAAGAGCGCTTGGAGTTTGCCTACAGGGAAGTGGAAGAGGCCTTTATTTTAATGCAGGAAGTTGTTTTCCATCTGGAAAAACTCAAACAACAACTAATTGCATTTTTAAAATTCGACGCCGAAGCGAGCAAAATGCCATTTTTCTCAGCGGCTATACAGAGTCTAAACGCCTTGCCGGTTCCACAAATACCACCGACTTTAGCTCAGTCCTGGGTGGGGCGTATGGTGGTTTATTAGTGATAGGGCTCAACTAATTCCGGCTAGAAAATTGTGCGCCAGGCTCTCTTAGCGGGCGATTAGCGTTCTGCAGTCGCTGCAGTCAAATATAGTCAACGTTAAAAACGTTCTTTTTATCGGCTAACCTGCGGCAAGAATTTACTGACACAAACTTCTTTCTCATCTACTTTTCAAATATTAGCGCATTGGTTTTAACTGGTGTCCGTTAGGTCGCGCGTTAGATATTCATACAGTTACCGGTGTTAATAAACTGCCGATTTAAAATTCCTGTAGCGGTCACGCAATTCAATCAAAAACCATCGGGTTTGGTTCCTGCCGCTTAGTTGCAAATCTAGCTAATGTTTTCCTTTTTGGACGATTTGCTGCTATACCTTTTATCAGGCGTACTCTCTCTGTGCGCCATAATAGCTGCTAGACGAGGAATTGAATGGAGGTTCAGCCCTTATTCGAACATCAACCAATGCGCCATTCGAATCACTCGGGATCGAGCGGGTTTTTTCGCATGCTATGTTATTGGATTGCAATAACCCTGAGTCTTGTCGCGCAAGCTTCCCATGCGGAGGATGCAACAACACCCGATGTGCGGGTGTTGATAGATGTGTCCGGCAGCATGAAACAAAACGATCCGCACAATTTACGTGTGCCCGCCATTGAGCTGTTGTGTCGTTTAATGCCTCAAGGTAGCCGTGCGGGCATGTGGTTTTTTGCACAGGGTGTCGCCCCCGTTGTCAAGCTATCTCCGGTGGATGCTGAATGGAAAAAAAATGCTATTCGCCTAAGTAAAACAATTAATTCACAGGGCTTATTAACCGATATAGGTGCAGTACTGGAAAAAGCTGCGCAGGAGCCAAGCCCGCCAGGCTTTAAGAAACATATTATTTTACTGACGGACGGCGTAGTAGATGTAGGTCCGGACGCGGAAAAAAATCAAGCGCAATGGAAGCGAATTAGTAATGAACTATTACCCAAATTAAAAGCCGACGGATTTCATATCCACACAATTGCTCTTTCGGAAAAGGCCGATCGAAACCTGCTGGAGAAATTGTCAGTCGGCACGGATGCGGCATCGGTTGTTGCGCTTTCTGCTGATCAATTAGTCAAAGCTTTTTTGCAGGTATTTGATACCGCCGCCCCGCAACCGCAGTTGCCAATTGAAGGCAATAATTTTGATGTCGATAAAAGTATTGAAGAGATTACAGCGCTGATCTTTCGCGGTGATGTTGCAGGCCAAATAACCTTAACTGATCCACAAGGGCACGAATTTAATGCGCAATCAGCACCTAAAAATGTCAATTGGTTCCGCTCGGATAGTTACGATCTTATTACGCTTAATAAACCTGCTATAGGAAAATGGACGTTGGGTGGCTCTTTAGCCTCGGGTAGTCGGTTAACATTGGTTAGCGATTTAAAATTAGCAGTGCAGCCGCTACCAAATAATATTTTTGTAGGCGAGGGGCAGGATTTAAGCTTACAACTGCAAGAAGCAGGCAAAACCTATATAAATCCTGAGCTTTTAAAGCTCATGCATTTTTCTGCCGAGTTGGTTCCTACCGATGGTAAAACGGAAGAGCCACTATGGGCGCGCGATTTGACCGCTACTCAGCCTCCTGCAGATGGAGTATTTCACGGCCTAATTCCCGCGCAAACTAAAGAGGGTGTTGCAAGCTTAAGTGTTATTGCTGATGGAAAAACGTTTAAACGTGAATACCGTCAGCGCATTAGTATGCGTCAGCGTTTTAGCGCTGAAATTGAACCGGTTTCTGATAACGGCTATGAGCTGGTCATAAAAACCTACGACGAATCCATTGATAAAAACTCGGTGAATTTTTTAGCGCAATTAGAAGATTCACAACACGAAAAACAGCCACTGACACTTACCATGACACCGGTTGATACCTGGGTGGGTGCATTAGACATTGCCCAGCCAGGCTCCTATTTGGTAAAAATTGCAATTAAAGCAAGCGATAAAAATGGCGTTGCTGTGTTGCATGAAATTGCCCCCATTCCTATTGCACACAAGCTTGACCAGGCAGTAAAAGAGACGCCTCCAGCTGTGCCAGTTCAAGAGCCCGTAGAAGTTGAACCTAAAGCACAGGAGCCAGTTGCGCCGCAGGCACCGGCGGATGTTATGCCTAATTGGCTGTTTTACAGTTTGTTGGCGGCGGCTAACGTAAGCTTAATTGGATTAATTTATTTTCTGTATAAAAAATTTGTAGCCTCTAAATCTGAGGAGGAAGTATTAAGTGCATTTGCTCTAGAGCCAACTCCTGAACCTGTCCGCGAAAAGCCGAAAAAAGCACCAGCGCCGCCTCCACCGATGGAGGAATATGATGAAACTCAAATGCAGATTCCTGCAACTGAAGACGAAATTCCACCGATGGAAGATTTAGATCCTGATTCGGATATGTCTGCAGAACCAGACGATAATTCATCTTCGCCAACTTCGGATATGGATATAGATGCATTATTTGCTGAGCAAGCTACGGAAGCGCCGCCTAAAAAAGACGAAGCGGATGATATGGTACAAGCGATGCTGCGCGCGCAGGGATTGGATTTAGCCGAAGACGAAATGGACGATGCTATTTCAAATTTAATTGATGAGCTGGATGATACAGAAGCAAAAGCCAATGCCTCGTCAACTCCTGATGATGCCAGTGAGGACTTTGATAATTTCGATGATTTTGGTATGGACGATGACGACAAACGCTAAATCGGTTGCGCTAAGGTAAATTAGCCTTTTTATACAATTGGCCTGCGAGCATCTGCGATCAAACGATCCAAAAATATATTGGTGTCAGGATTAATTGCCTTGCGACTTGGTTCGGCTTCAAACCATGCGATAGTGCGCTTTATGCCTTCGCTAAAAGCAATTTTAGCGCTGAAGTCAGGCACCAGATGTTTTATTTTACTGTTATCAAACAGAGCGCTGACGGATTTATCCCCCAATAATGTCCCAGTATATTCAGGGTCAAATTGGCAGATTCGATCTGAGGTTACGTGCACAATGTCTGCCTCTGCACCAGCGGCTTTTGCTGTAAGTTGGTAAATCTCATTCCAGCTTAGATGTTCATCGGAGGTGATATGAAAATCCTCACCGATAGCTTCTGAGCGACCTAATAAGCCGATAAATCCTGCGGCAAAATCACTCGCGTGAGTGAGCGTCCAAAGCGACGTGCCATCACCTTGCACCACCACAGGCAGGCCTCTTTTCATGCGATCAACACAAGTATATTCCTGCCAGCCGCCAAGCGTAATTGGAATTACTCGATTATAGGTATGGCTCGGTCGCACAATAGTTGCGGGGAAACTTTCAAAATTAAATGCGCGCATTAACGCGGCTTCAGCAGCAATTTTATTTCGAGAATATTCCCAGTGCGGATTGGCTAGCGGTGTGCGCTCAGTGATCCACGTGGTGGGGCCGGGATTTTCATAGCAGGAGGCGGAGCTGATAAATATATATTGCTGAGTTTTGCGCCGAAAAAGCGCCAGATCACGATTTATATCCTCTTCATTAAACGCAATCCAATTAACCACCACATCCCAAGTATGGCGCCGTAATTCTTCAAGCGTGTGCTCTTTTTGGATATCCCCTATCAGACTAAACGCGCCGGTAAGATTCTCGACGCCATGGCGGTTTAATAGCCATAACTCGTGTCCGAGTGCTAAAACCTGCTCGCTCACCGCTGAACTAATATTGCCGGTACCGCCGATAAATAGGATTTTCATAACGTTTCTAGACGATGATTGAATTGGAAAGTGTTTATTGTATAACGGGGGCAGCTAGGTGACTAGTGAGAATAAAGCAGGCTTAGTTTTGAACCTGTAAGGAGCGGATGGTGAAAAGAATTAGCCGTATAGTGCAATTGTTTATCTGCTAAGCGAAGGTTGCTGATGATTTAAAATCGATAATGTAATTACGCATTCGGTGCTGCTTAATTAAATATTAATTACCCTAAGTGTTGTCGATAGTTCGCTATGTGGTTTTACAATAAAGCTGTGAAGCGCATTTCTACTGTTGAAGACACGTAAAATAATTATGACTTTCAGCTAAAAATTGTTGAGCAATGCTACAAGCTAGATTGGTTTTAGCCTGATGAAAAGGCAGCTTGCGCTGCCTTTTTGGAGGTGCAAATAAACTAAGGTAGACTTAACACCACTTTCACGCTGCTTGTAACAGCGCCTTTATCTACATATGCAACCGCCGTTGGGTCCGCTGCTACTTTCGCTACAGCTTCGGCAGAACTAGGTAACTCGGGTGGTGGTGTTCCCTTGCCGGTGAATATTAACTTTGACCAATAGGCTTTTAATTGGCTAGAGGATTTTCCCAGGGCTTTTTCATTAAATAAATTTCGAGTGCCGTCGTCGCCGCTTAAATAAAATGGCGATGCTTTGCTGCCATCGGCATAGGTAGATTTTTTCAGCATGAAAATTGATTCAATATCCGCAGGTGCAAGTGAATTTTTATTGGTTGGATGCACAATCACGGCTACGTCCGCTGCTGCGCTCATGGGTAATAACAAGCAAAAAATTATCTGCATTAGTTTCATCGCGCATTCCCCTTAAAATACCATGTCAACGCCGAAGCGCAGCAGTTTATTTTTATCGCCTTTGTTATTATCGGTCTGAGTAACAGACATTTTTAAAGCTGCATTGCTGTGAAAGTCATAGCGCAATGAAAAGTCCACCAGATCTAACTCTGCTTCAGTTGCAGCTACGGCACCGCCGATAACTTGCCCAAAAGATGCTGGCCCAAAGGGTATTCCTGCAAGTGGCGCCGGTATATTGTTAAGTAGATCTTTGGGTGCGTCACTGGTGGATTTGGATAATGTCAGCAGCGGAATCCATTTATTAAATCTGTAGCCAAAACTTGTGTAATAAGCATCAGTTTTTGCAAGCAGGCTGTCGTCAACTTTATAGGTGATAAATTCGGCATCAAATAAAATATTGTTGTAGTCAATACCCATGGCTAAACCGCCGAAAGTACCGCTATCTCCATCGACTCTAAGCTTGCTAGATAGATCCGAAAGATCCATGTTCACAGCTTGGCCCAAAGCATCTATACCGGAGGCGAGTTGCTCAATTTCTGTAATTTGAATGTTGGTGTTAGAGCGCATAAACCCTGCGCGTAACGTCAACCAGTCCCTATTAACGCTCCAATTAACGCCAGCTATATCATCAAGCGTAACCGGTGTTTCATCAAGCTCCCCCTCTAAGCGACCGTATATTACTTGCAGTGTTGAATCCCAGGAACCAAATGTTTGCGTGTAAACCAGAGACAAACCGTCGTAGCCGGGAAAATCAAAACCGTACACGGTGCGCGGTGGCTGTAACCAATTATAGGTGTAGCGCACGTCGATAAAATCTGAATAACGGTAAAATGGTATGCGTATACGGCCGGCATTTAAGCGCACATTTTCGTTAATATCATAAGAAACATATGCCCATTCGATGATGGGTTCATAGTCGTTTCTGCCGCGCGCAATCAATTGCATTGTCGCGCTAAGGCCATCCTCAAGTTTTGCATCTGTTTGGAGCGCTATTAGCGAATCGTTGCGAAAATCTATTTCAGTATCGTAGTTGTAGAGCGACTCGTTAGAGCCAAGCATTTTTCCTCCAGTAAATGACGCAAATCCACGAAATTTTAAATCCGCAGCCTGAAGGTTGCAGGAAGTATTGATGAGTAATAAAGCTACAGCCCACTGCGTTATTTTCATAAGCCCTCCAAATGTTGGCTTTTAATGATGTAAAATTATGGCGCGTATTATTAAGGTTATTATAGATAGTTACACTGTTATGCAAATTTTAATAAAATTAATTTATTAGTGCCAATCTAAATGTGCAGGAATTTATATGGCTAGTTTTTTAACGACTGATTAACGATTTGATACCGTTTAACGCGGCTGCGCCATTGAACGGCTTAATAATCCAGCCTTTAACACCGGCTGCCTTACCGCGATCTTTCATGCTGGGGTCGCTTTCGGTAGTTAACATTATGATTGGCAAGCCGGTATTTCCACTTGAGCGCACCTTTTCACACATCGTTAGCCCGTCCATTTTTGGCATATTTACATCACAGATTACTAACTTATAATTACC
>DATDJI010000006.1:0-17383 GCA_036520615.1 Cellvibrionaceae bacterium
TTAAAATAAATAACGCCACTCGCCTGCTAAAGAACAGCGTAACGGCAAATAATAAATAGAAAAACATTTCAAATTGTAGCGTCCAGCCCAACTCAAGTACTGGCCGCCCGCAGGTGTTGTGAAAACACCCGTAGGGGATCAACAAAATAGACGTTAATATATTGGCCAAGCTACTACCACACCCTTTGCCGAAAGCTTTATTACGTATAAAAGTGTAACAAGCTAGTACATGGGGACAATTCGTATAAATCTTTTAACGAGAAAGTCGCGAGTTTTTCCTCGGTTAAAATTGTCAAGATTGCCTACGGTAATTACAAAGCCGCTAATAATAAAAAATATATAGACACCAAAGTTTCCCAACCGCCAGGCGATCAGCTCAGTGTCCTTATTTGGGGCACCATAGATTCCGTTGTAATCGAGTAGTGCGTGATCAGCTACGACTAATAAAGCAGCAAAACATCGCGCCATTTGAATAAAATGAAAAAGACCGTGTTTTTCAATATTCATTTAATAAAACACGATGTTTATGAGTGTTAATTGGGAAGATATTTTTCCAAAATCTGTTCATATTGGCGCAATATGTTTTCCCAGGTGTACATATCTAAGAATCGACTTTTAGATAACTCTCTATTAGCTTCCAAAAGTGACGGATTAGCCATTAACGCGTGCAATTTATTAGCCAAATCTACTGCACCGGAAAAATAAATGGCTCCCTCCCCTGCCACCCAGCGATTAAACCGATTATCGTGAGCAATAATTGCGTTGCCTGCTCCTAATGCTTCTACCAATGAGGGATTGGTGCCGCCGACTTGGTGGCCATGTATGTATGCGGCGCTGTAGTAGCGAAGTGATTGAACAATTGTTTTATCATAAATTGCACCGGGAAATAACACCTCGTTACTTGCGGCCTGTTTTACCGCTTGATGATAAGCATTTTGAGGTGAATAATTACCCAGCACCACCAGCGTGTAGCCCCGGCGTTCAGATGAAAAGCCCTGCACTATTTCCAATAAAGAGTTTTCCGGTTCTGCACGTGCAATTACCGTGAAATAATTGCCAAGAGTCAGCCCCATCTTGGTTATCGGTGTCGGATCTGGTTCGCTAACGGTATCAGCGCCGTACGGAATCATAGTAATTTTTTCAGCCTTCACGCGGGTCTGAAGGTGTTTTTTAATTTCTGGATGATCGGCAATTAAATGGTTGCCAAGCCAGCACCCCATCCAGTCGTTTAACCAAAACCACACTTTAGCAAGACCGCTCCATTTCGCGCGGGACCATTCAATTCCATCCATATTTATTAAATTGGGAACGCCGCGTAAACGTAATAATGCGCAAAATATTGCAGTGTTATAGCCGAGGGTTAAACATAAATCTTTATTTTGGGCTGCATGCCAAGTGGCAAGCCAATCAAAAATAATTGTGCCTTTTGGCCCGCTGGATTTTACAGGTATACGCACTCGCTCAACACCCTGCCAGGTATCATAAAATATCGGGCCCTCGCCATCTTCTTGACAATATACAACTACACGCCAACTCTTTTTAACTAAATAGAGGGCTAAAAATTCGGCAAAGGTTTCAAAGCCGCCGTGTGCAGCGGGAACACCGCGGGTGCCTAAAATACGTAGGGTTTTACTCATAGGAAATTCGCTAAATAAGGTCAGATGTTTTTTTCGTAAAACGCGAGTATTTTATCACGCAAAACACTTAACGAATAATTATTTACCACATGTTCTCGCGCCTTCAGGCCCATATCCATACGTAAATTGGCATCGACAATTAAGCGCTCAAGAGCAGCCGCAAGCTGAATAACGTAGTCTGGTATTGACACAGGGTCGATTAATATCCCGCTTTGGGATGAGACGCTGTAGGCTGGGCCACCGTAGTTTGAGGTCACCACTGGTAGACCACATGCCATCGCCTCAAAAATTGCATTTCCTCCCGGATCTTTAAGTGTGGGTAAACAATATATATCGGAATCAAGTAATAACCTTTTTAATTCGTCCCTGCCAACTCTGCCCGTGAAAATCACCCGTGAAGACAGCCCTTTTTGTTTTGCATAGGCCTCCAATGCAGACCGCTCTGCCCCTTCGCCTACATAAATTAATTGAATATTGTTAAAGCGAGTCGATAAACTCTCAAAGGCTTGCATAAGCAAAAAAACACCTTTATACAGAACAAGGCGCCCGGTAAAAATTATCTTAATAGAGTCGGGATTTTTCTTCGGTGTTGGAGGTGTAGCATCAGGGCGGAAAAAATTAGCATCAACAAGCGAGTCGTAAATAATCGACACCTTAGGCTTGGCCAATTCTGGCATATGGGACTTGACCAATTCAGTTCCACAAATAATTGCTTTTGCGTTTTCAAAATAATTTTTCCATGAGCGTTTTTTCAAAAGGAAAAAATAGAAAGTCTCCTTTAATAGCATGGGAAGCTTTTTGTAGGATTCAAACCCTTTAGGCATCTTAAGATAGCCGCCTACGGGTCCAACAAAGTAAGGGCTTTTTGCAATCTCGGCGAGTGAGCTATAAGAGTGGATGCCAAAAGGCGATAAAAAATGAATAATAGTGTTGCCAGGCTCGACATCGTTAAGGATAACCTCGCCTACACTTTTTATAAATAAAGCATAATTTAAATTATATAAATGAGCTTTAACTAAAAATCGACTGACGAATGGTACGCCCTGTACATAACGCACAACCAGTTTGGTGCCAAATTTTTCGATATCCTTTTGGTGAGCTGCCTGTGTGTACGCGACTACGTTATATTGAGCTGCTATCACTTCACTCCAGACAAACGAAACTCCGGCTTCGGACCCCAAATTGGGATTCAAGTCATAGGCAATGATTATAATTTTTTTCATGCAACGGCCATCAATAAATAAAATAATTACACTTTAGTGCTTGGCACCAAGGTCAGAGTAGAGTTGATGTATGGCCCTGACATAGTTTTCCTTATTAAATACCTTAACCACTCTATCGCGAGCCGCAGCGCCGATCGTTTCAAGCTGCTGATTTGGTAAGGCCGCGACTTTGGATAGCAGCTGGCTTAATGCTTCCATATCCCTACTTGTATAAGTCCAGCCAGTTTCTGAATTAATTAATTCTGGAATACCACCGATGTTAGCGCCGATAACCGGTTTGCCCATAGCCATACTTTCTAACACGCTCATTGGAGCATTTTCGTACCATTCTGATGGTAAGACTACAGCGCGTGATTGTTGCACCAATTGATGCAGAGCTTCACCAGCTTGAAAACCTAAAAATTCCGCTGGACTACCAAGGGACTCATTTAGAGCGTGTAACGCTGCTTGTTCAGGCCCGGTGCCCGCTATTTTTAAACGTACGTTTGCTTTCGCAGCCGCATTAATTAATGTTGCCACACCCTTCTCTGGCGCAAGTCGGCCAAAATATAAAAAATAATTGCCAGGAGTTATGTGCGGTGTAAAACACTCAGCGTCCACATAATTAGGAATGTATACAAATTGTTCGCGAGGCCAGCCCCATTCTACAAATTTTTCAATAAAAAATTGGCTGGGCACGACTACCTTAGTTAAGTAGCGTCGGTACAATTGTAAGCTGCGCTGTAGACCACTTTCCAGTGCAACTATCGTGCTTGCGGCTAATGAACCTCGAATACAACGATGTTTAATAACGTTCAACACCGAACCTTCATTACAGCGTTCACAAATGCCGGTGTTATTAAGCATTTTGTATGCTGGGCAGGCAATTTTTAAATCGTGAGCCGTCATTACCGTAGGTACACCAGCCTTGTGTAATACGGGTAAAATCGACGGGGATAAGTGGTGATAAATGCAATGCAGGTGCGCAATATCGGGTTTAAAATCAGTTAGAAGACGCCGTAGCTTTTTTTGAGCTTCAAACGAATATATGGCTTTTGCAGCCATCGCTAATTTTTGTGCAAGTGAATAAGCGTGGCCGAATTCTAATTCCTCAATAAAATACTGGCTCCACGGGCTTGCCTCATTATTGGGGTGATGCATGGCAAAAAAAGCGTTATCGAATCCTTGCTGTTGCATTAAATGCGCATGTTCAAAATAAACTACGTCAGAGCCACCTCGGCGGTAATGGTAGGTGTTTACATTTAGCAGCTTAGGCATTATCTGCGTGCCTTAAGGTGAGCAATCACCTGTAAAGCAATTTCAGGCCATTGGGCATTATTGTTGCCGCGCTGCATTGCTTCGCGGTATTGGTGTAAATTTTGGCGCATAGTAATTAAAGCTTCAGTTAATTCTAGAGTTAGGTTGTTAGGGTTAATAAAAATGCCACCGCCAGTGGGTACTTGTTCAGGAAAGTCACCTACATTGGAGGCAATAACCGGTTTGCCAAATGCCAGTGCTAGTTTTAAAACACCGCTAGTGGTACCTTCCAAATAGGGCAAAGCAATTATATCGGCAGCGGCAAAATACTGCTCAACTGCGGTAAATTCAATACGTTTATCATGCACGACAATATTGCTTAAATTTTTAGCGTGCTCAAGACGCTCGGTGGCGTCTTCACCCGAATTAGACAAATGTGGTGCACCGGCTAAAAGGAATTTAAACGCGTGCGGTTCATCTATGCCTCGTTGCTTGAGCAGTATCTTTGCGGTTTCAATAAATTCCCATAGGCCTTTGCGCGATTCCAAATTGCCAAAAAACAATACTAGAGTATCAGTAGCATTTATCGAAGGGAATTTAAGACGTGCAGCTTCTTGACTTAGATGGGTTAAATTAAAAATATCGTAAATGCCGTGTGGCACGACCAAAATGAGCGCTTTAATGCCCATCGCAACTAACGCTTGTGCCGCAGTTTGCGAGTGTGCGATTACTTTATCAAACGCCCGATAATAAAATCCATATTCTGCGCGGCTCCACGATTTCGGGTAATGCGGCAATACGTCGTGAACGGTAATGGTACAGCGAATTCCAAAGCTGCGCAGTAAATAGACAATCAAGGCGTCAAACCCGGCAAATTTAAGTGGCCCCTGGAAAATCACCCAGTCAGGCTTGCGGGAAATAATACCTTTAATACATTTAATAATGTCGATAGGGAAATGCCGAGAGCGACGAAATACCCGCTCTATCGAAAAACCCATTGTATCAAAATGCGCAGGAAGGCTTTGCGCAGTCACAACTGTTACCTGTGCGTGTGGCTTTAAGGCGCGAGCGAGAGATACTGCATAGTCAGCAAGGCCTGAGTCGCCAGTAAAGCTAATAATTTCGATATTCATGGTTGTGGTTGTGATTACGTTGAAGCGACGATTTAAACACCTTTAGCTAGTAATGAAAACACACTAAAGGCTGGCACACAGATGTTAAATTGATTGACGGATGTGGCGCCGGGGGCTAGCGATAACATTTGAAATTTATTGGGAGTCGCAGCTTCATTATCTGCGCCGGCCGGATCAAACGCTGTGGTATTAATCTTTGTGATATAAAAGGCCGATCTACTAGCAAGGCTAACCGTGAAATTCATAGGTGTTTTACCGCGATTAACACCTAATAAACTAAATGCTTTATTAGCCCCCTGCATTGCAGACAGTCGATATGAGTACCCGCCCAAATAATCGCCGCTGACATTTATTGATGGGCTGACAGTAATAGCCTGATTTAAAAATCCTTCACGCAATGTACGCAGTCCCCAATAGGTTGCTGATGGATATAAACTATCATTCGCTGGATTGCGGTGGATTAATTGCCACGGACCACTCGTACCCAGGGCGTGCCATACAGCGGTGGCAACTTCAGGCGTGTTTAACGTCATTAATGCGAAGTCGCTAGCTGAAATTGCACCCAAACTTCCAGAAGCTTGGTACCAATTATCTTCCCAGCGACCATTGGGGATTTCCGTAGGCCAGCGCCCGTGTTCTGTAACAAAAACCTTCGTTGCCTGGCCCGCTTTATTTTTTACTTGCGCATAACGTTTTATCGTATCCAACATCATGGGCATAGCGTAGCCGTCATAATAGGCATGCAACGCAATACCATAAAATGGATAGGCTTGTGCGACTTGTTTATTAAATGTTGTCTCTGATGTGATGCCAAATTTCCAAGGATTAGTGCGTCCTGCCACAATTAATTTTTCACTTGGGAATTGATTT
Source organism: Cellvibrionaceae bacterium (assembly GCA_036520615.1). Taxonomy (GTDB): domain Bacteria; phylum Pseudomonadota; class Gammaproteobacteria; order Pseudomonadales; family Cellvibrionaceae; genus CAMCXE01. Next base: position 6,100 of record DATDJI010000006.1, read on the forward strand.
TGTGCCTCCGTTAACGTGCCCTGCATGCGGTTTATATATTCAGCAGCCGTGAGATTGAGCGGCTCCCAATCTAACTCGTTGGCTAATTCCCAATATTTAATTCGCGACCCTTGCGGTTGCGAGCGCACCCAGCGTACAAGGGCTAAATTGCTGGCCTGAATTTTCGTAGCGCTATAGGGTTCTTTTTTAGTGCCAAGCAGATTGAGCACGTATAACCCGCTGCCATCCACGTCGTTTAAAAACTTTAAATATTCCTGAACACCAAAATCAGGTTTCAGCGAGCCTAAATAATCGGTAAAACTTAATTGCCGTACGGCAGCATTTAAAATGGAATTTTCCCAGCCAAAACTATTACCGCCCGGATAGCGATACAAGGCACCGCGAAAAGGTTTTAAATAGTCTATTAGCGCACTCTTAACTGCACCATTGCGAAAGTAGCCGGTTTGAAATTCCGCCCAAGGTGTATCGAAACCAAAAAAATCGGGACTTATTGTGCGCGCTTTGGGATCGTTTAGCGTAATGGTAAGCGACTGTGTTGGTGAAGCTGCCGTACAGGCTGCCCAGCTGAAGTTTGATATACAGGATGTTACAAATGCAAAGCCAAAAGTTAGATAACGATTATGTCTTTTGTTCATGAGACGTCCTCTGACCGGTAAAATGAGCAAGTGCCATAGCCATAGCGACCCAGAAATATAAACGCGGGTCTTGGAAGGCGGGTGAGGAAAACGCATTAGCAATTAAAAACCAAACACCGAGGCCTGCAAATAACCAATAACTTGCAGATAGGCTATTCGACGCAGCGCGCGAATTTTTAATTGCATATAAACCCAATACAACGTAATGCAACAATAAAAGCGTAAACCCAATCCAGCCTCCTTCGGCAATAGAATTAGGCCAGTAGGTGTCTAGTAGAAAATCCTGTTTGCCAAACCACCAGTAATTTCCGAACCCCATTTCATAATAAAGACCGAGGTCAAATCTTACAGCTCCTGCACCACCAAAAGTACCAAGCCCAGAACCAAACGGAAAATACGTATTGGCAATAGAAAATGCTGCGCTATATTGCTGTGCTCGCGGATGTGAAATTTCACTTATTGTTCCCACTCCCCATGTACCTGCCTCGCGATAAACGTCACCGCCAAATAGCATTACTAGACAAGGAACAATAATAAAGCTGCATATCACCGCGAACATATGCCACGCTGACCATTTAATATTTTTTGCTAAAAACAACATAGCAAATATAGCTGCAAATGCACCTACAAGTTCTTGGCGCTGGACTGAGCATAGCAGACACACCGTGTAAACGACGGCCAAAATGGAATATTTAAGACGATTTTCGGGTTGGCAAATTGCTCTTGCGGCAGTCAACATTGCAAAGCATGAGGATACAGATGCAAGAAAAGAAGGATGTTCAAACGGCCCCACCGCTCGTGATGGAAATATTCCGTTAGAGTCATTTGATAATCCTGAATAGGCTCCAAATACTGAAAAATAAGCGCCGGGAAAAATCCATTCAAATGCAATAAATGCCAGCAAAATCCAAATGAAGTTGTCGACAAGGGACCAAAGAATTTTTTGCGCTGATAATCTGTCCCAGGCGAATAGGCTAAAACTGATTAAAAGTAAAGGTTTTAAGTTCGAAATAAACTGAAAGCTAAAGGCCCAAAAATTAAATCGACCGGAAAGCATGGACGACAACATAGCCCAGCAAGTATAAATTCCAAATAAAATGCAGGACGCTAATAACCAAGGTTGATCTTTAACGTGCCTAATAAATAGCGGCACTCCCAATAATCCGCCAAACACTAAGGCAATTTGCCACAGACCAAAAAGCCGTATGCCCGTCAATTTGAGTGCAAACGGCAGACCTAAAATACATACTAACGAAATGTATATAAATAAATTTCCCGATTTTGCGCCGTGCAAATACCAAATTGTAAACATCAACACTAAAGCCAGAAATGGACCGAATAACATTAATGCGCTGAGAGCTTGTACAGAGCTTGCTAGCGCAACTACGACACTGCCTAGCAAAGCTAAAACGGTAAGCGGGCGGGTGATTTTGAAATCGTCGTTAAAAAACATCATATTTACTCAGGCAGAAGCTGGCTGCTGCGGAATTTAATGACTAGGGGTAATTTATGGCCGAGCGGCAGCACGGCCATAAGCCATTCTCCCTCTCGTACAGAAAATATCCCCCAGCGACATAACGCAATCAAGAAAGGCACAGTAAGGAGCGACGCCACTATCAATGGATTGATGCTTAGGAAAGTTTTAAGTAGCCACGCTATCGCAAGTGTCACCAGTCCAATTATTAATAAGCGCACTAACCCGGTTAAATCTGCGTAGGGAAGAAAAGCACTGCGTCGAAATATTAGATAAAAACAGGCTACACACCAAAGAGCCTCGTTGACACCAAAAGCAAAGGCTGCTCCTAAAGCACCGTACTTTGCCCCCAAGTAAATACCTATTAACAAACCTGAGGTTGCAAAAAGATTAGCCCCCAACAATGGCCAAGGAGTTTTTTTTGCCAAGCATAAGTTAGCGAGAATTAAATGGGCTGAAAAACCCATAAGGCCAACGATTGAGGCGGTAAGAACGGCCCCTGCATGTTGGTAATTACCACCTGAAATTTTTGATAATAATAAATCGCCGAGAATAAAACCGAATCCTGCCAGCGGAATAATCAAAATCCAGTTGATTTTAATGCAAGCAATTAGCAGCTCCACGAGGGTTCTCTCTGAATGTTCTTTCATAGCTGCTGAAACGAACAACGGACGAAAGATCCCAGCAAATAAATTAGCTGGCAAATAGCGCTGGATAACTAGCGTTAAGGAAAATACAAAACCAAAAACGGCCAATTCATAAATAGAATTACCGCCTGACAACGTCAGTTTTAACATGTCGATGCTAAATAATATTCCTAAAATCTGAGATAAGTACGCAGGCCCAGCATAATAAAATAAAGTTCTAGGTGGCACTGGAGCCGGGTCAACGTAATGGCCTTCATAGGTTTTGCGGTTAATATAAATGCGCATCAACAATATGGATGCCAAAAGAAAACCAAGTGCGGTGGCACATATGTCTACCCAAATTAGCATCTCAAACGTTAATGTATTCGTTTGAAGGAAACAAAAATAAACCCCCAGCAGACGAATTAATGTGCGTGCCACGGTGCTAATTTGGCTAGCTCCTTGACACAGCATCGTATCGAATATTGCCTCTATAGTTCGGGCCGCGCCTTCGAAAAGCAAAATAATGGCTGCGGCCTTTAATAAGTCCGGAGAGCTGGTAAGCTTAAAGAGATCAAGCCAGTGCGCAGGTATGATCAATAAAATACCAGCACCAATTGCCAGTGCTATACACCGAGTGAATAACAGCTGCCGTGCCGGCCCTTTGGGCATAATTTGCCCTTGGATGTTTGAAGAGGCGCTTACAAAACGGTAAATTAAATGTAAAACCCCAGGATCGCTTAGTAAGATGGTAATTTCGACGAGTGCCCAAAGGGCGAAATAAGCTCCGTATTCTTCCTTAGTCAATAAACGCGATAATAATACTAGTACCAACAGCCCACCTAATGCAGAGATAGGTCTGCCAATTAACATGGAAAGCATGCTGCGTTTAACGCGTTGTGATGTTGATTGCTCCTTGGGTATGTTGTCGTCTAACGTCATAACTGCCACTATCCTTTGCTGCGCATTACTGACCACCGAGCAATTTGACTTTTATTGCCGTGGGAAGAGCAGCCAATAATTCATTGGCAAATTGCTCGTGAAGGGAATATGCATAAGCTTGATTATCGTCAATTGATGAAATGCGGACAAGAATGCCATCGGGAATTTGGCCTGAAAGTCCGTAGCGTATTTCTACCAATTTTTTTGAATAACCATTGTTAATAACAGTATCGCCTACTGTCGCCCAATAAGTGACGGGCTCAATTCTGTTGCCCTGATTTAAATTCAAGCGTGTAACTGGAATGGTTTTCGCGGAGACCTGCAGTTGTGTTTTAAATTTTTCATTTAATACAAACCCCTGCGCTACGTAGCATACTTCAGGTTTATGCAGTTCGAGTGCATCACGCTGATTCCCGCCATAGGCCATAGACAGCATAATTCGATAACCCTGCCGATTTTCGTAAGTGCGGGAGAGTGTTTGGTCATAAATTCTGGTGAGTGTATTTTGTTGATTAGGGTCGATCACTTGATTGCTACCGGGCACCATACGCCATTGGCTAAGCTCAGCGGGTATAGAATCTTCCAATAATGGCAAAGGATTAAGTTCGGAAATTTTCTGCCTAGGTGTTAAACCGTAGGCGGCGCCAGCGCAAATAAGCATGGCGCATAATAACCAAAGGTTGCGTTTTATTGGGCTCATACTTTTGCTACCCAATAGTGCCGAGCTAAATACTGCAACATGCTATCCACGCCGATAATAAAAATGAGCGCTGTAAGAAACAGCACCATACCGGCAAAACCGTGAATAAACCCTTGCCCTGCAGCGTCACCAAAATAATAGGTTACCAAACAGAGGATAATGACCCGGATTGTATTGGCGGAATAAGAAATCGGAATAATTAATATGGCTAAAATTACGTTCCGAAAATAGGACTCGTGTTTTACCCAATGCAGGTATAAAAGTCCCAAAGCTTCTAGCGTAAATAACGTATGTAAACCTGCACACGCATCGGCTACTAATAATTTGTATTGACCTACCTGTAAAATTACTCCGCTGCGCGATACAGGAAAATCAAAATAATACAAAATATGTTCGGCGCCCCAAGAGACTGCTATTTTCATAGGCATCGTTAAAGCATCTACCAAACCGCCGGGAAGAGGTACCATAAAAACCAAAAAAAATAGCGGGAACCAAAGTGCTTTGACTGCAGCGCTTCCTCGGGCTAAAAATAATAGTCCCACTACAACTGGGATTTGCGAACCCACTTCAAGCAGTAAAATATCTTGCGAGCGGCCTAAAAAATAAGCCAATAAACCTACAATAAATAACCCGAGGCCGAATACTTTATTCGGCTTGTAGGGTAATTGATTTATGAAGTGACGCTGTTGAGCGATGTACCAGATTGCAAGCCCAAGAATTATCGGGCCATGGCCTTGTTCATCTGTAGACCATATCGTTGTCGCTAGGCGCCAATATGTGGGTATAAATAATACGGCCAGCCCAAGAATAATGGGTGCCCATTCTTGAAAGTTTGCCTTATGATCTATTGCAGGAGCGCTGTGGTGTGACTGAACAACTGTCATATAGGCTCGTGTTAGCCAAAGGTTAAAAGCGAACCCACTAGGCTTACGCCGATTTGGGTGAGTTGGTCGGCATACTGCTTCAAAGGAGTAAGGCCAGTGGTATTTTTACTTGCTAATAACAGGGCGCCTTGTGCCAAGCGTGCCAGGCCCAAGCTGTCGGGATAATGATTACCCGCCGGCGTATCAATAAAAATTACGTCGTAATGTTTTGTTAGCACTTCAAGTGCGTGGGCGAAACGATTACCAGCTAATAACTCTGTGGGATTAGGTGCTGGCGCGCCAGCGCTGAGCAAACTTAAGCCTGGCATAGCCGCGATGGGATTAATTGCAGATTCAAACGTATGTAATCCTGCCAGAACGGAGCTGAGCCCTTGAGTGCTGTTTGCTTCACTGAAGAGTAAATGCTGTGTTGGCGAGCGCAAGTCTGCATCAATCAGCAATACTTTTTTGCCCATTTGCGCAAACACTACAGCGAGATTAGCGGCCGTAAGGCTGCGGCCCTCGCCAGTTTCCAGGCTGCAGATGGCGAGCTGTTGATTGCCCTGATTGAACCAGCGCAAAGCCAGTTGACTGCGCAGGTTTTTGTATTGTTCTACGGCGAGATTATCCGGCGTAAAAGCTGTGACAACACTGCGATGAATACGCGTGTCAGTTGGGGATAAATACGTAAAGCCGTATTGACGAGCCAGTGACTGCGCAAGCTGGCCGGCCTCCACTAAACCTAAGCTCACAGCGGCCTCGCCAAATCGCTGACCTTGTTCTTTTTGCCTGATTAGTGTGCGCTCCACTGCATCTTGAGTCAGTAGCCCTTCATCTATTAATTGAGCACCAATTGTACGCGGGGGGATTTTATTGTGGCTCATGCGGCGGCCTTTAAAGGAGCTGTTTTAAGAAAAAGCTTTTTATTTTGGGTATTCACTTGGCCCAGGCAAGGAACAGGCAATGCCTGACTTAGAGCTTCTTGGCTGCGCACTTTCGGGTCCAAAGCTTCTTGCACTAATACCAGGGCAAGCGCTAGCAGCCCGCCTAAAAATATCGCCACAAGCATATTAATAAAGACTTTGGGTTTGCTGTGTTTTAGCGGTGCAGTGGCGGGGGTGAGCACAGCAACGTTGGTTTGAGCAGTTTGCGCTTCAAGAGCGATTTGGTTGTAACGTTGGCTTATACCATCGTACGCGCGTTGAGCGGTATCGACATCCCGCATAAGTAAGTTAATCGTGTCGCGTTGGCGACGCAGATCAAATACCTTTTTCTTTTGCTCTTCTATCGCGTTAGTAAGTTCTGCCACTTTCGCTTGGCTTACTAAGCCTGCCGTGCCGATGGCACTGCTCACGTGGGTGATTTCGTCGTTAATACGGTTTTTTAGCGATTGTTGCTCTGACAGAGCACGTTTATAGGCCGGATGATTTACACCCAGATTGCCGGAGAGATCTTTTAGGCTCGATTCCATTCGTACCAATTCAGCTTTGAGTTGGTTGATTAATGGGTTTTGCATAACTTCAGGCAGAGTATCCGCCTGAGGTTGCAATTGTTTACTGGTAGAGTCCGTGCCTTGAGCTTGGGCTAACGTTAACTGGCTGGAGAGTTCGTTGAACTTCTGCAGTTCGTAGTCGAGACGGCCATCGGATATAACAATGCCGGATTGCTCTTGGTAATCGGCAAGCGCTTTCTGTGCGATATCCAGGCGATCGCGTTGGGCTTTGATCTGGGTTTCAAACCAGCTGGCGTATTGTTTGGCGGGATTAACTCGCAGTTCGATCGTTGTGTCTATATAGGCTTGGGCAAACGCATTAGCGACCGCCGCCGCATAGACCGGATCGGCAGCACTGTAAGCAATATTTACCACACTACTTTCGCGCGAGGGTTTTACGTTGAGGTTATTTTGCAGTAACTGGCCCATCCACACGGGCAGGCTTACTCGGCCTTGCGTTTCCTGCTGCCATTGATCGCGAATCGTAGGGCTTTCTTCAAGCTTTAATAATCCAACTGCTCGTTGGGCTACGCGATCGCTATTAACGATATCCACTTGGGTTGCCATGTAGCCTGTGCTCATCATGCCCGGCAAGATTACCCCTGCGATTGGGTCCGGGCTTTTAAGGTCGATTACAACGGAGTTCACTGCTTGATAAGTTTTCGGCAGTATCAAGCTTACGACCAATGCCGTTAATACTGTGACTGCAAAAACTGCTATGGCAGGACGCTTGCGCGCGAGAAAAATCAGTAAAAACTGCTGAATATTCATAGCTGCCTCTTAAAGAATGCTTTCGCGGATGTAGATAACATCGTCCGGTTGGACGAGATCAGATAACTCTGGCGAGATTTGTTTGGTTTTACCATCAGATCCTTTGCGGTTGATGCGAATGCGGCTATCGCTACCGCGCTGAGTAGCACCGCCGCCAATTGCCAGCGCTTGCTGCACAGTCATATCCCGTTCGATACGGTATGCACCGGGGCGCTGGGCTTCACCGTAAATATAAAATACTGGGGCGCGATTGACGTAGACAACATCGCCACCTGCAATAAACATATCTTGTTGATTATTGCTACCGCCGAAAATTGCTGGGAAGTCGACTTCCAAGCGAAAGCTTTTGCCGTCGCGCGTGCCTGTAACAACAACTTTGTCGGACCCTGTAGCCGCTATGCCGCCGGCCATTGCCAGCACATCAGATAAGCGGGTATTGAAGGTTTCCAATGGAAAACGGCCGGGACGATTGACCTGGCCAAGCACAGATACCTGGCTTCCGCGCACCTGGGTAAGGCCGATATTTACTTGAGGCTGCTGGACGTAACCGCCGTCTTTAAGGTTTTTGGCGACGAGTTTTTCAGCTGCTTCAAGCGTTAATCCACCGAGAGCAACAGTGCCGATTAAAGGGTAGGTAATTGTGCCGGATTCAGACACACGAGTTTCTAACGTGAGGTCTGGGTTTTGAAAAACAGTAATTCGAATAACATCTCCCGAACCAAGCTTGTAGCTAAGGTTTGGTTTATCTGCAGCGAACGCGGGGAGCTGAAATAGACAGGCCAAAAGGACAAGCCAATGAGCACAATAACGCATTACACGGATCTCCAGGTTAGGTGGTTACTTGGCTGCGGGGGGAGCGGCGGATTTATTAAATTCACCTTGGTATTCAATTTTCGCGGCTTCTCTTAAACGTTTAGTCTCATCAGTAACCGCTTTTTGTACGCGTTGAGTCTGCAAAAATTGGGCAATTTTAGGCGTTGCTTGCTCGATACTTATCGGTTCGCTTTTGGACGAGATTACGTGCACTACCAAATAATTTTTATTGCCGATAATCAAGGCGTTATCACCGTCTTTTACCTTCGCAAGTTGCGGTAATAAATCCATGCCGATTTGCTCAGCGGCACGAGTGGCAGCGCCTTTACGCGCTTGGGCACCTAGGGCAGTTAATTCACTGGTTAATTCATCGAGGCTTTTGGTATCTACGAGCGTTTTAAGCTTGGGCAGAATCTCCGGTTTGGCATCAACGGACACTTCTTCTAAGTTGTAAATGCGACGCTCGGCGAATAGCGCTTTGTTATTTTCGTAATATTGTTTTACTTCCTGCTCGGTGACTTTGGGCAGCGTACTTATCACCTGCTCCAAATGGGCGCGGGCGATAATCTCTCGCTTAGCCGTTTCAATGGCAGTCACTACCTCAGGTGTGCGGTCGAGTTTTTTACTGCGCGCTTGGGCGAACATTAATTCTTGATCGATAAGTTTTTCCAACACTTCGCCGCGTACTTTTTCGGCCATATCGGCGGTCAAATTGGGAGTTTTAGCAAGGAGGCTGTTAATTTGATGAACCGATATTTCCTCACCGTTCACCTTGGCCGCCACCTGGGTCGTTTTGGGTTTGTCATCTCCGCAACCGGCAAGTCCGAGACTCACTAACAGCGAACAAAAAGCCGCAGTGAACATTTTTTTGGATGGGGCTATATTGGCCGCCATAGTTCTCTTCCCCTAATTGGTTTTATCTTTAATGATGTCGGGCGGTTTAGATGCCCCACCTACAACTTGAATTTACTTTGAACTTTGTTGTGCGGTATTAACCTCGGGATTCTCAACGCTGTTGACTTATTACTCAGTTAAATACCTAACTCAGCTAAAAACTTAACGCCGCACTAAGCCCAATTGAATTAGCTATAAAGTCGGCCGAAGGTAAATTTGATGTGCGATCCTGACGGCTCATATGAAGCGATAGTGCTACAACATCGCGCGGCACCCAATCTAGGGAAACAGATGCTAGCTGCAATATATCCTGCCGTTTCTCCAATTCTGCAGTAGTGAGTATTCCACCGGTATAATCACGCTGTTCGCGCTGTAATTTCCCGCTTAGGCTTATTTTGTCTAACAGTTGCCAGGCGGGGGTAAAACTTACTAGCTGGCTGCGGTAATAACTACTGTTGTAATAATCAACTCCTGTAATGGCATCTATTAAATCTCGCTGCGGGCTAGACTGAAACGATGTGTAGTCTTGTCGCGCGTTAAGCTTGAAATTAAATTTGCCGCCGTTATTCCAAAGGTAGTCCGCCGATCCGTATGTACCGTCGTAATCACGCAGGGAAAAGTGATCGTGTTCACGCGCCATGTGGCCGAGCTTTAAATTGAGTTTAGATTTACCGGAGAGACGCCAATCCAATCGTAACTCTTGGCTGGCTTGCTGAAACCCACTGTCGACCTGATTTATTTCACTGATCGTACGACTGCGGTATTCGCCGGTTTGGTTCATTTGCACAAGGGTAATTTGGCTTTGAGAGGCAAACGCGTACATGGCGCCGAATTCATAGCTATTAGCTTTGTAATCACCCTCAACAAAGCGCTCGCCTCCCAACGTATTACGCACAGCAGTTTGAGCACCACCCCCGGCCAAGTGCCATCCACCCGTGATGCGCCAGCGCACATCGAGAGCGTCTTTGCGCTCTTTGCGTAGATTACGTTTACCGCCGTCATAATCAACAAAACTATTTATCCCCTGTTGCCGGGAACTACTTAATGTACCGGTTAAATCAGGCGTAAACGCCCACAACCAGGCTGCGTCAAAATCCTTGCCGAGGTAGTTGAGGTAATCAAATGTTGAATAGCGAAAGTCGGTGAGTTTGGCTTTGATTGTGAACGTTTGGAGTGAATAGTGTTTGCGGTAATTTATTCCGGCAAAAGAACCTAATACTGAGTCGCTATGTTCGAAGTTTTCAGGCTCTAGGAACAAGTTGTCGTACTGTTGCCACTGACTACCGATTTGCCAACCAAAGCCCAATTTTTCGTCGGCGGCCTGGCAATTCATAGTGAATAAACCAAAGGTTAACGCCAAACATGAACAAAACAGTCGCGTGAAATAGGCAAATCCAACAGACACCAAAGGAATGTTCCAAATTAATAGTTAAATGCCATAGGTTCAGGGCGGGATGGACTGGGGCAGGCACAGCCCTGCTTATTAGGGGAAGGCATTCTAGCTAATAGTTCCAATATGCGCCAGCAAGGCCCGTACTTTTGTGCTAATGCTCTGTTGGCTCGATGTTATTAATATCCAGGGCAATGACGATTTAACAAATCGCGCTGCCCATCAGCAGAAGTGGCAGCGACAGAAAATCTAGAAGAAGTATGTTGTGACGATTCTAACGCCGCGATGAAATCACGGCGATGACAAAGTTCTTCATCTATAGAGTTTGGTAAGCCAACTTAAAGCTTATATCCGGCCTCTTCATGCAGGCTAATATCCAGTCCCTGTGATTCGTCCTCTTGGCTGACGCGAATGCCGTTAGTGCATAGCCCGGTCAATTTGATAATGCCCCAAGTCGCTACAGCTGTATAAATACCCACGGTCAGCATGCCGATCACTTGCACTTTTAATTGGGCAAATATGGACTCATTACCGGTGCCAAAGCCAAAACCGGAGAAAACACCTAGATCGGTGGAAGCAAAAATTCCTACTAAGAATGTGCCTAAAAAGCCCCCTACTCCGTGCACAGGAAATACATCTAGGGAATCGTCGATATGCATTTTGCGTTTAATCCATTGGGTCGCC
>DATDJI010000007.1:0-7665 GCA_036520615.1 Cellvibrionaceae bacterium
CGTGATCATATGAAGTCTGATGTAGCGGATTACATTAAGTATTACAACCAGGAAAGGTTACATTCTACTAACGGTGATGTATCACCAATTAACTTTGAAAATGCTCAAAATAGAGTGTCCGGTTTTGCTTGACCAGTACACTCTTTGATTCCCTAGTTAGAAATATTTTTGTCGGATCTTTAATTTACGGGATACCTAGTTTTGAAATTACTGTTCGCGCTATAGATGCTCGCCCGAGGTCTGGCAAAGGGAGTCGAAAAAAATTAAAGCTAGAAAGCTTCACCAAGGAGAGAATAGACTCTCTGGTGCAAGTTCACAAATTCCGACTACTTTTAGATGGTCAGCAGCGGGCCACCTCCATATATCGTGCTTTAAAAGGCTACGACGAAGTGTACTTGGTTCTCCGAGCAGAGGAAGAACTTGAAGATCACGTAAGAAATATATCAATCGCCAAACGTAACCTTGAACAGGTTTTTGATGAATTTCGCGGAGATGTTCATGATGGAAAAATCGGGATCAAGCTTTCGGATGTTTATCGAATGCTTTGCGGTGATATGCCTCGTGAAGCCGACCGATTAATACCTTTCTTGGAGAGCACCAAGCTCAAATTTGACTCAAAAGAGGAGGCAGAAAGATCTGAGGCTTTTGACTCGTACATTACACAAGCTAAAAACCTGGAGAAATTATTTAACCAAGAGAAGCTTGTTTCATACTATTTGTTAAATACAGATCAAGACAAATTTGCGCTATTTTTTGAGCGATCTAATAGCAAAGGGATTCAGCTTAGCTTTATTGATATTCTTGCTGCAAAACTCTACTCAGGATTCAATTTGAGACAGAATCTTGATGACTTCAAGGAGAGATTTCCGGGTCTTCCAATAAATCGTGAAGTGCTCGTGCGCGCTATAAGCTGTATCGTAAGCGGCCTAAATTCGACGCACTTTCAAGACAATTGGGATTGTGTAACCAATTTATATCAACGCTCGTACGAATATCTCCTTACAAATAGGATGATTGTGGGATACGCATGGATGCCATATGAAAACATGCTTATTCCAATCATGATGTTCTTGCGGCATATCCGCAATAATAATTTTTCAAATATCTCAGGGAAACAAAAAAAAGTACTTCACCTTTGGTTTTGGCAGGCGATAATGTCGCGCAGATACTCGAGTGCCGCCCAGACCCATGTTCTTGCTGACGCCCAGGTACTTGAATCAGTTGCCCATGAAGATTTTAGTACGGCCGCCGGATTGTTAAGGAAACTACGTCCAGATATTGCTTCAATTGAGGAGCTAAGATCTATTCATAAAAAATATGATGCTGTATATAAAGGAATTCTAAATCTCATTAATTTTCACTCCAAAGGGCTCATCGGATTGGAAAATGGGGCGACGGTTTCTGATCTTGATGAAATAGATGATCACCATATCTTTCCTAGAGATTATTTGAGAAAGTCTTTGGCGGACGCGGAATCTGATACTGATATTGATATTGACAGCGTTATAAATCGTTGCCTTATACCAAGACTTGCGAATCAAAAAGCAGGCAGCAAAGCGCCGTCTGTTTATCTAGGAGATCTTGCAAAACGAAATGCCGATCTCCATTCTGCATTGTGCTCGCACCTGGTTCCACCAGAGTTGATTCTCGGGAAATATGACACTGATTACGAGGGTTTTTTGCAGCTTAGAGGGGAAAGTATAATGAGCATTATCAGGGAGCACGTTTTTGAGCCTCGCATTCAGTTTATAGAGTCTAACTAGCGATGCTTCAGTTGAGCTAGCACCCAAAAATTTTTTTCTTGCAAGTTTAATTCATTGATTAATTGTGGAAAAAATTTTGCGATTGGTTCAGCTGCAGGAATTCGTGGCAATTACATTCGGAATGCAAAAATGAATAGCGATACATCCTTGATTCCACAATCCAGTCAATTAACTGAGCGCCTTAAGCATCCAGAATTCGCCCAGCCAAATGACAAAAACATAAAGCTTTGGCGATACATGAGTCTTCCGAAGTTAATATCCATTCTTACTACAAAGTCTTTGAACTTAGCGCGAATTGACAGAATGGCAGATCAGTTTGAAGGAACAATTACCAAAGCCACTCTAGAGGGAATTCAACGATATCAAAGTATGATCGGGCAAACTTTAAGTGAAGAAGCAATTCTTAATATGTATAGACGTACGCGAGAAACTTCATATATTTCTTGCTGGCATGCCAATGAATATGAGTCTGAGGCGATGTGGCAACTATATGGAGCAAAGGGTGGCGTTGCCATCCAGACGAGCTACGACAAACTCACCCAATCCATAGCCAACGATGGTGAAGTTTACATTGGACTGGTTAAATACATAGATTACGACAATGCTCATCTCCCATCCGCAAACATGTTCTCTCCCATTATGCACAAACGAAAATCATTTGAGCATGAAAAAGAAGTTAGACTCGTAAAGTGGGTCTACGCACCACCATTTCCTGCCAATATTTCCCTGGAGTGGGATATTAACATTTGGGCGGAGGCAATATTCGTAGATCCTTATGCTCCAAGATATTATTACGATTCTGTGAAAGCTGTATTGGATTGCATGGCTCCAGTACTGTCAGGCATGCTTAAATATTCAGCTATGAATATTAAGCCAATTATATAACCCGTACGGTGGATTAATCGTAACGCAAACCCGTAAAGTGGGTTCGCGAAGCAACTTACCATCGGTCTTTCCGCCGAGCGAGAACAAAGCCATTTTGGGGAGCAGATGACGGCAACAAATTTTTCAGCCGTTTAGGGCGGGTTTTAACCCGCGCGGATGATACTGTCGATAACGGTAATGCATAAAAATGAAAAATATTTTCCTGAGGCTTTTTAATTAAGCTTGATTGCTCGTGAACTTTTCGGGTTGTGCCTGCGGCTAACCCGCCCTACGATTTTTTGCGATAATAAATAACTCGCGGGTCGGGCGGCAATGCCAAACATGAAGAACACGAATTTAATTTAAAAAAACTTTTTGAATTTTAATCGAAGCCGTGAGGGCGCCGGGCATTACTGCTCAACCTGCGGGCTGCAAAGATGAAGCCTATGTAAACTTACTTACGTCATTTAGCTTAGGTACAAGAATTTATTTGCATTTAAAGGTATTTAGCTGGCCAGCAATATTTGATCACAGCTCAGAATCGTTTTCTCCGACCTAAAACGCTGTGAAAATTCAAACTGAAGATTAATTTAATATCCATCTACTTTAATCAATGCAATCCTGTCAGCAGACAATAACTCCTGTTAAAAATTAAGACAGATCCCCTCTTTTGGCCGAGTGGAGGTGTGATTTTGGAGGGCAATTGGGCGGGATGCCCAATTGAGGAGTGGAGGGCCATGGATGGCCCGTCGTGGCGACCCGCTAAATCGTGCCGGAGGGAGGCCGAATTGCTCCTGCTTTTCGGCATTCCGGCCATCCTGGCCGTCAGGAATTTTTGCATAGCAAAAACCAAAAACAGGGTTCCCTTTTGCAGCGCATGGATGCGCAGGAGCGACCTTTTGGTTACTTTTCTTTGCGTCTTTGCGTGCGCAAAGAAAAGTAACTCGCCGAAGGCGCGGTGGTTGGTATAAGAATTAAATTAAACCCTATAAAACAGCCTTCAAAACGTAACGCGATCGAATATTAAAATCGTGCGCGATGGTATCTACCCAATTAAATTATTCCGAATTACGAAATTTCTGTCGTCCAGACTACTAACCGTAAGAATTACTTTCTCACTTTAAACAATTACAAAGATTTATGCTGCAATAGCCAGTCATAAATATCCTGGCTATAACTATCATAAAGACTTATGCCGCCATCTAATCCAGATAAGTTAAATACTGGGTCTTGAATGTCGTTGTGGCCTACCCCTTTAAAAACGGTAACTTTTGCAGGCTCGGCTGGCTGGCAGGCATTAATGGAATCTACGGTATCTACAACCTCGCTGTAATTAACAACCGTATCCGCTGAGCCATTAAATGCCCAGGCGGGGGTATTTTTGAGAGTGCAGCCTGACTGGTTGCCGTAATAACCAGCTAACGGAACAATCGCTGCGAGCTGATGTGGATAATTGAGGACGTAATTCCATGTGTCGCCTGCGCCTTGGCTGTGGCCTGCCATATAAATACGCGCAGTATCGATTTGATAGGTATTAATGGCGTAATCAATAAATAATTTAGTGCGTAAAGCTGTCTGCGTAGGGCTTAATTCGTCTACACATTTTTGAAACGATAACACTATAAATGGCCGCGTATTATCCCATTGCCCGGATTGAATTATTCCGGCGAGGTTTGAGTATTGCAAAATGGATAAAGGAGCTTGCTGCGTGTCTTTGTCAAGAAAGCGTGCATTAAACCAACCGTGTTGAAAAATAATTACCGGGTATTTTTGGTTGGGGTCATCACTATAATGCGTGGGTAAATGTTCGTAATAACCCATGTGGGCAGCCGTGGTGCCAATATCGCGAGCGGTCTGCGCCGCAAACGCTCCCGAACTCACCCGCACAATGCGCACCGCTTCGGCAGCGGGTAGGTTCGCTTTGTTAGTCACTGTATAGCGAATTAAATAATCGCCTTAGGTAGTGGTGTCAACGGCGTCCAATCCGATGGATTGAATTGCGCTACTGATATCGCCGTTAATTGGGTCAATCGCCATTGCACCAGCATCAATGTAAGCTGAATTTAGCGGTTGATTAATAACTTTTTCGCCGTTTAAAGTAATTACCGGCTGATTAGGATTTTGCGGATTTATAGGTGCTGTTGACATGCATTCGGTGAAAAAATCTTGCGTACTGGCAAGGCCGCTACTCGATGAGCTTGAACTGCTCGATGATGAACTGAAGGAACTATTGGGCGTAGAGGATTTACTACCGCAGGCAGAAACCCATAAGGCTATAAAAATTGCCACACTCCAGCGGGTGAATGAAGTTAACACAGATATACGCATGAATTCTGCCTTGCAAAATTGTGAGTTTTTAGTTATCGCCTAGCTTTAAGTTTAATAATAACAGGCTCTGCTGCACTGCATGCGTACTCTATAGGAAAAAATGTACTTAATACCGGTTACATTTTTTGCCGCAAATACTTAAGTGAATTGATAACTTAGAAAGTGGGTCAATTGTAGTGTAGATTCACGAAGCAACCCACCGCCGCTCTCGCAGCAGAGAGATATTGTTTTGAACTTCGAGATCGGGTCGTGAAATGGCGAATTATCGCTTCTCTCCGAAATACTCTACGCTCTGCAATCATTGAATTGAAAATTAAGTCGGTTTCAATAAAATCTTATTAAAATTCCCTATCCCAGAAATTGACCTAATAAAAAATAATTCTCAGGGCGGAGGCAGATCCCTTCTTTTGGCCGAGTGGAGGTGCGATTTTGGGGGTCGATTGGGCGGGATGCCCAATCGAGGAGTGGAGGGCCATGGATGGCCCTTCGCGACGACCCCCTAAATCGTGCCGGAGGGAGGCCAAAAATTGCTCCTGCATTTTCGGCATTCCAGCCATCCTGGCCGTCAGGAAGTTTTACGTAGCAAAAACCAAAAGCAGGGTGCACTTTTGATAGGCAGGATGCCTGAATGGCGCGAGCGCATGGATGCGCAGGAGCGGCCTTTTGGTTACTTTTCTTTGGGCACGCTAAGAAAAGTGACTCGCCGAAGGCGCGGTGGTTGGATTAAAGAATAATTTAAAAATAGGCTACACCTGTATTCCACATTGCGAGGATACAACGCGTAGTCAGAAAAGCGCAGCCCGCACTACATCTCTCTCGCAATTATATTGATATTTAATGCGGTGATGCGAAAAATTCAAGGCTGAAGGTGCTTCGTTTTTGCACACTACGAGCCATTTCCACCAATTCAAAATCGATATATAAAATTTATTTAATTGAAATATTTCGCCAACCCCGGGCAGGCACGCACAATAAATCCATCCCCCAATTTTCTTGCACATGCTCTTATGTGAACTAAAGTGGCTATACGCAAAACTCGTTCATGGTTTTGCATTCTGCAAGCCACACCCAATAATAAAGAGCAAATCCTATGGAAGTCAGATCAGTAGTACGTAATTCGTTAATAGCAAGTGCGTTATTGTTGTCATGCCAGGCCGTATTTGCCGCAACCTTTTCGTGTAAGGCGAGCCCAAAATGGGTGAGCGACCCCAGCGCTCCAGCTGAAGTGCCGCTAGGTAAAAACGCTGATTTTTGTGAGTTTTACCAGTTTTCATGGCAATGGTTTTTGCAATTAACCTCTGTGTCCAAAGCCGATAAATCATTACGCCAATTTGAAGTAGCCGCGAACTTCCCAGTATTAGAAGGAGATAAACAAAATTCTTGTGATGCCAAAATTACTGGAACCCGATTATTTCGCAGCCTTAATAACGTGGTGGGTGGCACTAAAATTCCTGAACGCACAGGCCAAGCGGGTACCAGTGGCAAGGGTATTTACGATCAAGCGGGCAACGTAGTTTTTTACGATATTCGGTTTAGTAAAAACCTGTGCAACGTCGGCGCGATTCAAGCCAAACCTAATTTTCCAGGTGGTACAACAGAAATCAAAACCGCTTGGAAACAATTAACAGCCAAGGATGATGCCAGTACTTATTTTATTATGGAAGCGGATATAGACGGTGTACCAGGCAAGGAAAAATTAGGCTTAATAGGCTTTCACTTAGCGATGGCTACGGATTTACATCCGGAAATGATTTGGTCCAGCTATGAACATATCAGCAACACACCTGCCTGTAATAATTCCGCTGCAGCAAGCCAACCCTGGTCATTTGCCAGCGCCGCCTGTATTCAAAATCCTGCCAGTTGTACATTTAACCAAGCGGTGAGCGTAGATGGCATTAATAAACACGCACCTACCGAAATCTGCACCAGTCACCCCGGCGGTACAGACCCTAGCGATCCTAATTTCGATAAAAACGCCACGGCGCTGAATGATTTAAATATTCAAGTAAATGCATTTTTATCTGAGTTAAAACCCACCAACCCTATGGCAGTGTGGAAAAACTATAAAAATGTTGGCGCTTTATGGGTCTCTGATATTACCCAACCCTCCAATGATCCTGTCACAGGAGCGGCTTTGGTATCCAATCAGCGCGGCTCGCTGCGCTTAGCCAATACAGTGATGGAAACGGATTTTCAAAATGGCTTTACCGGAGGGGCTGCTCCGGTGGCTTATAGCTCCAATTGCTTTGGCTGCCACAATTACACGGTTGACCCCTACTATCCAAACACTGGCCCACATGCCAATTTTGATGTGAGCCATATTTTTACCAACGATATTTTGGCGGGCCAATGCCAAAATCCAAGCGATATAAAAGCTGGCCCCATCTGGAGTGATAAAGACGCCCAGGGAAAATGCACAAAAACCTGTGCAGATAAAGGCGGGTGGAATGGTAATTGGACCTCTACGGAAATAGGTATTATGTCGGTGTGCTCCTGTTGTAACGCGAAATAATTATTATCAAGTGCAATAGCTGACCGAGCGGGCAATTTATTGCCCTTTTTTTGTTACGGCTCTGGAAAGAGTAAAACATTGTAGGCGGGGAACAAAATGCAACCTAAGCCGGGGATATTTTTAAATATAAATTGGTGGCGAGCGTTTATAAATTTAAATTTATTCTGATATTAAAAATGCGCAGTTTTAAATATATGG
>DATDJI010000008.1:0-53896 GCA_036520615.1 Cellvibrionaceae bacterium
GCTCAGATACCATCCAATTTAAACGAAAGAAAAGCTGGGGGCGTAATCTACTTGTCAAGCTCTAGGCTTAAGGTCGGAACCACGCTCATCCCAGCTTTGGGGTTTACGGACGTTAATCCGCTTTGCTGAGAGATACAAGGTCAATTTATTGCCCATCGGCAGGAAAAAACCAAAGGATCGTCGCGTTTAGACAAACAACGCGCGCTACGAATATTTTCTCCTGCGCAGCTTACATATGCATCAAACACGAAATCGGCACTGCAAATAATCTATCGCCAAATGGCAATATATTTTCACTGTCATAAAACACAACACCCGCCGCAAACTGCTCACCACAGGTATCTTTTAATTTATTTAAGCCTTTAAAGTCAGCTTGGGTGATAGTGGCGGCGGCTTTTATTTCTATGCCTGCAAGGCTTTGGCCCTGCTCAATAATAATACCCACTTCTACCTTTTCTTTATTACGGAAATGAAAGAACTTTATATCTTCATGATGCCAATCAACCTGTTTGCGTAATTCTTGATATATGGATTTTCTAGCAATTGCCCGAGCAAGGTTTTGTCTTGCCAAAGAGCACCGCTGTTAACACCGAGTAACGCACAGGCTAAATCAGAATCACTCATATGCATTTTGGGTGTTTTGATCAAACGAATTAGCAGGTTGTTATGCCAGAGTTGCAATTGCTCGATTAAAAATATTTGTTCCAGCACCGCCAAATATTCCCTAATGGTGGGGCGGCTTAACGAAAAGGGCGAGGCCAAATCGGCAGAATTAAATAATCTTGCCGTTTGGCTTGCGGCCAAAAACAGAAGCTTTCGTCCAAATGAAAGTATTTGTTCAGCCAAATGAAAGTCAGTGTGCCGATTCCTGAGCACATACGCCTAAAAAATAGGGCTTGCCTGCAAAGAGGAGAACATGATGATCCTTGATTCGGCGCACTCAAGCGCGCCCTACACAACATCCATCCAGCAATCCACGGCGATAATTAAAAAACCCACTACTCCCCAGCCAGCGTCTCCACCTTCACATCCCCCTGCGGTGCCAAAATCGGCAGGGCGTAATTCAGCAAGTAGTTTGGCCAATTTATTACCCGTCTGCAGGAATAAAATCAAAAAAACAAGGTGTCCGGTAAACCCCAAATATACTTAACATAAAGTGGCAGCAGCTGGCGCCCGGGCGCAGATATAAAAAAGCTATCAGCTCAGGTTCAAGTGTTAAATCGTTGGATAAAAAATAAGTTCTTTCCCTTCGGGTGTTGCGTGGTGAAAACAACGCCACTTTTGGGCGCTTGCGTTCAAGGCGAAACTGTCGTCAGGCACGATGCCTTCGTTCATCGCAACCTTTTTTACCGTGCGGCTTATGCGTGATTTAACGATAAATTTGTCTTTTCATCGCGTATCACTGGTTTGCCCATAGGTCTTTTTTGCGCATCCCAAAATGGCATATTAATAAAAGCTCTAGCGACGACAAAAATTGCAGTGCGTTTGCGTAAATACCCGTCAACTACGTGAAAATTATTTTTCAGAACTACAGTTTCATGGTAATTTTGGGCTTCGATTGCTACATCAAGGTGAAGGCCGCCTCAATACCTACCCAGCCATGCTCACATTCTCAAGCGATAGTAATTTTTAGAGCAATTAGAGAGCGCCTCCGGAAATTAAGGTTTTTTTCCCAGCAAGGAAGCACCGACCGGAGAACCACAGTTTACACGCAGTAAATGAGGCTTCGAGGACGGAGCTGACGCCGCTGGGGGCAAAAAAGATAATTTCCGGAAGGTGCCCTAGAGTTTCTATCGCGCAATACGGCCACCTATACATTTGGCAAACCGCTGGCAGAGGTCTGTGTATTAAAGATTAATTTAATCGCTGCGAGTGAAGTTAATAAATTCAAAAAACCTATCCGGGAAACAATTAATCAATTAATTAAGTCTTAACAAAGCCAGCCACGCATAGGCCTGCGCTGTGCATAATTAACATAGATCAGGAGTTTGACCTTGACCATAATCGCTTTGAATGCACCTCGCCCAGCTAGAATTTTCTCTACTGGCTTACTCTTGGCCAGCTTCCTACTCCAAGCCTGCAGCGGCACGCCGGGGAGCACAGTTCCCACTGCGGATGCAGGGCTTGACCAGACAATTACACTGCCCACAAAGAGCATCTCTCTGATAGGCACTGGCCGTGTTATTGAGGGTTCTACTCCACACTATGCCTGGAGCCAAATCAGTGGCCCTATCCTCAGCTTGGCCAATACTCAAACTGCAACCCTGGCGTTAACCTTTACCCAAGCAGGCAGCTACACTTTTCGGCTGATGGTTACGGACGACGCTGGAGCGCTCGCCATTGATGAGGTGGCCGTTATCGTCAAAGCGCAGCCGCTAAATCAACCGCCTGTAGCGACGTTAACCTCACCTAAAACCGACGGTCAGTTTAGCGCTGGCGACACTATTAGCCTGCAAGCCACCGCTACCGATGCCGACGGCACCATTGCTAAAGTCGAGTTTTACGCGGACACACAATTGCTCTCAAGCGTCATAAGTAAGCCCTATACCTATGAGTGGAAGAGTGTGGCAGCTGGCACCTACAGCATTACCGCCAAAGCCTACGATAATGCTAATAGTGTCACCACCTCAAACGCCACAGCCATCAAGGTGATAACCAAACCAACGCCCATTGAAGGGACTGAGGTTCCGGTTTGGCCTACGGCCTCAGCGCTATACCCCGATGTTCAACCCAGTGACTTCGCGTGGCTGAGGTACACATTCACGGGAGCGGAAATCGTAACCGATAGCGATGGCGTAGAAACCGCTACCGGCCCGGTCAAAACCGTGAACCTCCCCTATGATCTTTGGAAACCAGATCATTACGAGGGCGGAGGCACTTTTCCCTTGGTGCTTTACCTCCACGGTAACGGCGAAAAAGGCACCTGGGGTGCAAGCAACGATGGCAGCAATCCCTATCAAAATAATGGTGATGGCAAAGAACTCTACACGCTGTTTACCCATGGCATAACGCAATGGTTAAGCGGCTTTAACCGCACCAATTTCCCGATCTTTTTAGCGGGAGTGCAATGCTGCACCGAGGCCTATTACGGCGGCTACGACGACCCCAATATGAATCGGCTGCTGCAGAATCTCATCGTTGAACTGAAAAAAACCTATCCCATTGATGCAAACCGCGTGTATATCACCGGCCTCTCCATGGGCGGCATCGGCACCTATGATCAATTGGCCCGCAATCCTGATGTCTATGCAGCCGCTGTGGGTTTGTCCTCCTGGACTGTGGCGCCAGCGCAAGTTGCCAAATTCAAACATATTCCTATCTGGTCTTTTTGCGGTGCGTCTGACGAGATTTGCGATAACGACGTAACGCAAATGGATCACATCGGCGCTGGCGGCACACATATTCTCACCCGCTACAACGCTGGCGGCCATGACGGCAACGTCTGGCGCGCGGCCTACGGCACCAGCCACTTATTGCCCTGGTTGCTGGCACAAAAACGTGGCGCACCTGCGCCGCAAGCAGGCCCAGGTTTTTGCGTACCTACTGCTCCCGCCGGCATCGGCATTAACCAAACCTACGCACTTACTACTGATTACCCTCAGTTCAGCGGCATCTATACATCCTCAACCAACTTTGAACTGGCCAGCCTCACAGGCATAAGCTACGTATTAAACCGCAATGACACCCGCGCAGGCTTACAAACCGGTACGGTTAGCGACGCGGGCACAAGCACTGCTAGCTGGGCGTTTGGCGCCAAAATACTGGAGGCGGGTAATTACAGCTTGGGCTTGGTGTGTCAGGTGAACAATAGCTTTAATCCTAGCTATCCTGGCCGTACCTATATCAACACCCGCGTTAATATCACCCATCCTTAAACCTAAAAACCTCAGTTGGATCACTAATGGCTTACAGAGCTTTTGGCGCTCAACTGAGGTTCTAGGTAAGGGCAGGATTCTTACCAAAACCTTAAGCGCAACTGTGAAATGAACGTTAGCGTGCAGATTCCTGAGCACGGATTTACTTGCAAAGAGGAATCTGGTGATATCCATTCGGCGCACTCAAGTGCGCCCATCCAGCCAAGCAATCCACGGCGATAATTAAAAAACCCTCTACTCCCCCGCCAAAGTCTCCACCTTCACATACCCATCCCCCTGCGGTGCCAAAATCGGCACGGCGTAATTCAGGCTCTCTTCTAAACAGGGCACCAAAGTATAGGGGGCGTTGATGGCGAGAAGGCCGGTGGCGCGCATGCCCGGCCCGGCTCCCAAACCCCATTCAATTTGGCTGATGCGTTTGATGCCGGAGTTTTTTAAGCCGCGCACCAGTTGCTCGACAAAACGCGCTTCAATGACGGGATACCAAATTAAATAGACGCCGGTGGCAAAGCGCCGGTGCAAGCTTTTTACCTCGGACACCACCTGGGCGTATTCACTTTTTACCTCGTAGGAGGGGTCAATTAATACCAGGCCTCGCCGTTCAAGGGGCGGCACAAGGGCCAGCGCCTGCTTGTAGCCATCCTCAAAATGACAGCCGACGCGTTTATCCCCGGCCATTTGGCGGCGGAGCAATTCAATATCGCGCGGGTGCAGCTCACACAATTCAAGCCGATCGTAGGGCCGCAAAATTTGCTGTGCGAACCAGGGTGAACCTGGGTAGGCACTGAGGGTTGTGCCGCCGTTAAAGGCCTCCACCCAATGGTGCCAATGCGCCAAGCCTGCAGGCATATCAGGCCGCTGCCAAAGCATGCCCACGCCCTGCTGATACTCCTGAGTTTTATTGGCCTCGGCTGCGGCAAGGCTATAACTGCCGATACCTGCATGGGTGTCGATGTAGCGCAGCGGGGCGTCTTTTTGCACCAGGTATTCAAGGCAATGCACAAGCGCCGTATGTTTAAGTACATCGGCAAAATTGCCTGCGTGGAACGCATGTCGATAACTGAGCATAAAATCGCATCCAAAAACCGCTATTATGCCCGAGCCTCATTATTTTTATTCAAGGAGCGCACATGCTCACGCGCCGAACTTTTTTACCCTGCCTATTAATGTTCACCGCTCTTATTGCCAGGCATGCTGTGGCAGCTAGTAGCGAGGATGAAATTAATGCGCTAATTCGCGCAATTGAGACTTCCGGTTATCAGTTTATCCGCAATGGCGATATGCACCCGGCAGCGCAGGCCGCTGAACATTTACGATTAAAATATTCTAAAGGTAAAAATTACGCACCCACTGCGGAAGCTTTTATTGAAAACCTCGCAAGCCAAAGCTCGATCAGTAAAACCCCCTATTATTTACTGACGCCCGAGGGCGAAAAAATCCTCTGTGCCAATTGGCTGCATCAGCAATTGATACAACAACGCGCGGCAGCTCCACGGCCTACTGCGGCAGAAAAATAAAATGGTTTTCACAGCAAAATACAGATCTCTAACTATTCACATTTGTATGCCACGTAAATAAATATCGCCAACGTGTAAACACGCCAACTATGAATAACGCCGACGCTTTAAAAAAATTCGAATTATTTGACAGCCATTTTCATATCATCGACGAGCGTTATCCGCTTATAGCGAACAATGGGTATCTGCCTGATGGATTTAATTGCCAGAATTATCTCACCGCCATGGCCTCCTATCGTTTAATTGGTGGCGCTGTGGTGTCAGGCTCGTTTCAGGCTTTTGATCAAACCTATTTAATTGCTGCACTGAAAGATTTGGGCGAGAATTTTGTTGGCGTAACACAATTACCCAACGACGTTAGCGATCGTGAAATATTGGAGCTGCATAAGGCTCGCGTGCGTGCAGCGCGATTTAATATACGGCGCGGCGGCTCGTTAGATTTATCGCATTTAAGTAGCTTTGCCGCACGCGTTTACGAGCTGGCAGGTTGGCATGTCGAGTTATATATTGATTCCAGCACGTTAGTTGATATTTACTCAACATTAATAACCTTGCCTGCGGTGAGCATTGATCATTTGGGCTTAAGCCAACAGGGCCTGGCTTGTTTATTAAGTTTGGCTGAGCAAGGTGTGCGCGTAAAAGCCACAGGATTTAGCCGTGTAGATTTTGCAGTTGAGCCCGCGCTAAAAGACCTACATAGCGCAAATCCGCATGCGTTAATGTTCGGCACGGATATGCCTTCAACTCGAGCCCCGCGCGCTTACGCAGTGGAGGATTTTATTTTAGTTGCCGATACATTGGGGGAAACAGCGGCGCAACAGGTATTTAGTTTAAATGCGCAGTCATTTTATAAACTCAAAGCCGTTGCAGCTGCATAAGCCGCTTATTTATTTAGCAAGGCTGGGATTATTCGGTCGACATTCTCCCCGAACTGTAGCCTGTAAAAATAGGTGATGAAAACTTATAGATGATTAATAAATTGGCAGCGGCACCAAATCTCGCCCCTGATTATTATGTGAAAAATTTCCGCTTTCTACTTGAGTGGGTTGATGAACGCTACCACGATTTGCTTACTGCGCAAGAGCGGAACTTTATAAATGTATTTAGGCAACTTGAACATCAGGCCCAATGTCTGCTGGTGCGTTTATCTAGCCGCAAAGGCCCATTATTTCGCCGCGATAAATTAAAATACAGCGAAATTATATGTATTGATAAGGCCGCCGAACAATTAGTGCAGACAGGCTTATTACACACGGATACTGCCCACGATCTACCCACACTCGCAGCGGCACTTACTAAACCTGAAATTTTAACACTATTTGCCGAGGCATTATCCGGCCAAAGGCAAGCTCGCAAAAATGTACTTATCGAAAAGCTTGCAACAACATTTAGCACAGCGCGCAGCTGGCAGCAGTGGACGAACAATATTTTTGGCACCGCCTGGCATTTGGATAATGAGGCGATTATTCGCACGCTGCACCTATTGTTTTTTGGTAATACCAACCAGGATTTAACGCAATTCGTTTTGCAGGATTTGGGATTATTCCGCTACGAACGCTACATAATTGATGAGAAACACCGCCTATTTAAAAGCCGTGTGGAATTAGAACAGTATCAGTGCCTGATAAATTTGCGCGAACAATTAAATGGCGATTGCTCGGTACCAATGCTTATTGAATTTGCCGCGCAGTTGCCCGCGTACTGTGATAGCGAACCCGTAAGACGGCGCCGCGCAAAAGTGTGTAATAAGCTCGCTTACGCTTTCGAGCGCGCAGGAGAATACGCACGCGCATTAGAGCTTTACGCTCAAAGCCATCTGCCACCTGCGCGGGAGCGGCGTATTCGGCTAATGGAAAAACACGGTGAGCTTGCGCAAGCTTGGGCTCTATTAACTCAGTTGCTCGAACAACCATTGGATGAGCAGGAATTACAAATAGCGCAACGTATGGCGAAGCGAATTGGCAAAAAACTCGGTACGGCGATTAGCCACTCACCCGCCGCCGCGATCACCAGCCAATATTATGAACTCAGGCGATTATTAGACGCAGAAAATAAAGCGCTCCGAGTGGAAGAAACTGTACGCTTAACATTAAATTCTCCCTCTGCGCCCTGCGTGTATGCGGAAAATGCTTTGCTCAGTAGCTTATTTGGATTATGGCTTTGGCCGGAAATGTTTCGCAGTATTGAAGGGACATTTGCTCATCCCTTTCAAACCGCACCATTGGATATGTATCAGGAAAATTTTGTTATTAATCGCCCAGGGATTGCAGCGCTGTGGGAATCGCTTGAGAACGGCCGCTATCGTACGAATATTTCTAATACCTGGCAGGAAAAATACGGCATTGCCAACGATTTTATACATTGGTCGTTTATTACCGCCAATTTACTTGAGATGGCGTTACACTGCATTCCCGCTGAGCATTTAAAACTAATTTTTAAACGGTTATTATTTGATATGAAAAATAACCGCAGCGGTTTACCGGATCTTATTCAGTTTTTCCCTGAACAGCAGAATTACCGCATGATCGAAGTAAAAGGCCCCAACGATCGCCTGCAGGATAATCAGCGCCGCTGGTTGGAATATTTTGCGCAACACCAAATTCCCGTTGAAGTTTTTTATGTCCGCTGGAAATAAACCCAAGGCGGTTGCCATTCGGGCTCTGGTCGAATTTGCCGCTAAACGCGGCAGTTTGGATAGACGCTTTACGCCTGCCCCTAGCGGTTTAGAAGGCATTGAAGGGCACAAAAAAGTCACTGCAAAGCGCCACGGGGATTACGAAAAAGAACTCAGTTTAAGCATTATTTTTGATGCTATTACCTTTCGCGGCCGCGCCGATGGCTATGACCCCAAACGCCATTGTTTAGAAGAAATTAAAACCTTTTATGGCACGCTTGAGCGCATCCCAGATAATCATCGCGCATTGCATTGGGCGCAGGCAAAATGTTACGGTTGGCTTTATTGCGCGCAGCATAAATGTGCAACAATTAATATCGCGCTGATTTATTTTGAACTTACCGATGAACAAGAGCACCGGCAGGAAGAGTCGTTCAGTGCGCAAGCGCTTAAAGAATTTTTCGAGCAATTAGCACAAAAATATTCTCTCTGGCAACAGCAACTGAACAGCCGACTACAGCGATTGTACCCTTGGCTCGAACAGTTACCATTTCCTCACGGCGCGCTGCATAAAGCTCAGCGGATAATGGCAGAAGCGGTTTATAAATCCTGCGCTACCGGCCGAATAATATTGGCCGAGGCGCCTACCGGTACAGGTAAAACACTTGCCGCATTATTCCCAGCATTAAAAGCCCTGCCGCGCACACCTGTTGATAAATTGTTTTATTTAACGGCAAAAACCACCGGCAAACAATTAGCGCTGGATAATATCCAATTAATTGCTAGCGATATCAGTCAACCTGTACCGCTGCGCGCTCTTGAGCTGACCGCACAGGAAAAATCTTGCTTAGAGCCCACGAAAAAATGTCGCGGTGATTCATGTCAGTATGCGCAAGATTTTTATAGCAAATTACCTGCTGCGCGAATGGCTGCATTTTCAATTCCTATTTTAGATAAACAAGCGCTTAGCCAGCTGGCTGCAGAATTTATTATTTGCCCCTTTTATCTAGCGATGGAAATGGCGCGCTGGGTGGATATAGTCGTGGCCGATGTAAATTATTATTTTGATGGCGCACCCTTGTTGCTCGGCCTAACCCAGGAATTTGACTGGAAGCCTTGTTTGCTAGTAGATGAAAGCCACAATCTTATCGAGCGCGGGCGAGGTATGTATACAGCCGCATTAAATCGCGCAGATATACGCGCGGCGCAAAAAATTGCTCCAAATGAAATTAAAAAATCTATCGATAAACTAAACAGATGCTGGTCACAACTATTAAAATCCGTTACTACAACCGTCGAAACCTATACTGTTTTAGCAGAGCCGCCGGAGCAGATAACTTATGCGCTGGAGGATTTTACCAGCCGCTATAGTGAATTTCTGCAGAAACACCCTGACCACCCGGTTCAAGAAGGAATAATTCAGCAGGTATTTTTTGCCGCGCTTAATTATTTGCGGATTATTGATATTTTCGATGAAGATTTCTGCGTAGATCTGCAAGCAAATGGCAGCAAAGAAGAAATTCTTACACTTAGAAATCTCAGCCCCGCAAAACCCTTAGCCTCACGGCTGGGTTTTGCCCACTGTGGTTGTTTTTTCTCCGCCACATTACACCCTGCACATTATTATCAAACGCTATTGGGCCTACCCAATACTACAGTGCACATCAATGTGCCCTCGCCGTTTAATGCTCGGCAACTGTCGGTTAATATCGCAGTTAATCTTTCCACACGCTATAAAGACCGAGAAGCCGCGATTAGTCCGCTCTGTTCGATTGTTCTGCAGCAATTGCAGGATGCTCCTGGTAATGCATTGGTGTTTTTTTCCAGTTATGAATTTTTGCAGCAGGTGGAAATAAAATTGCGCAAACAGCTGGCAAATAAAGATATTCAGCTTATTGTTCAATCGCGCCAAATGCGCGAACACGATCGTGAAGTGTTTATCGGGCAATTTAGTCAGCATAATAATCTTTTGGGATTGGCGGTTTTAGGCGGTGTATTTAGTGAAGGTATTGATTTGCCGGGTAATGCACTTAAAGGCGCGTTCATCGCAACATTAGGTTTGCCTCAGGTTAACCCGATTAATGAACAGATGCGACGAACAATGCACGACAAATTCGGCCAAGGATATGATTTCACCTATACGTTCCCGGGTATTCAAAAAGTTATTCAAGCCGCCGGCAGAGTGATTCGCACGCCTTCTGATGAAGGCTATATTTGGTTATTAGATCAGCGCTTTGCACAGCCGCAGATTAAAAATTTATTACCGCAATGGTGGTTCGAGTTGTAGTGTGGACCTTTACGCCCTTGAACATGCATAAATCTATAATCGTTCTGTGTTGGCCAGGCGGCCGTTATACTAGGAAAGCTTGCCAGCGTTAAAACTATTGCACTTATTATTGAAAGCCGCCGACAGGTTGCAATAAGCTAAAAGCACCCCATAAAGGACGGCCTCACACATCTTTCCATCACCCTGTGACATCGGAAATGAACCATGCCCACATTAAATTCCCCCGCTGGCCCAGCACCAATCGTCAGCATCAAAAATCTTAATAAAGTGTATGACAGTGGCTTTCAAGCCCTTAACAATATCAATCTGGATATTCAACGCGGCGAAATTTTTGCACTTTTAGGCCCCAATGGTGCAGGTAAAACCACATTAATTAGTGTAATTTGCGGCATAGTCAACGCAAGTTCCGGTAGTGTAACGGCAGACGGACATGATATTGCCAAAGATTTCCGCGCTGCGCGCTCAGCCATTGGGCTTGTGCCACAGGAATTACATACAGATGCGTTTGAATCTGTATGGGCTACGGTGAAATTTAGCCGCGGTTTATTTGGCAAAGCGCCCAATCCCGCTTATTTAGAAAAAATTCTGCGCGATCTTTCACTGTGGGATAAAAAGGACTCGAAAATTATGACGCTCTCCGGCGGCATGAAACGGCGAGTGTTAATTGCCAAAGCTCTCTCCCACGAACCGAGCATTTTATTTTTGGATGAACCCAGTGCTGGCGTGGATGTTGAGTTGCGTCATGATATGTGGCGTATGGTGCGGGAGCTGCGCGAGCGAGGGACAACGATTATTCTTACCACCCACTATATTGAAGAAGCGGAAGATATGGCCGATCGCATCGGTGTCATCCGCAAGGGCGAATTAATTGTGGTTGAAAATAAAGACGTCTTAATGCGCAAGCTGGGAAAAAAACAATTATCGTTAAATTTGCGCAAGTCAATCGATACTATTCCTGAATCCTTAAAAGATTGGCCGCTGGAGCTTGCTGATGGAGGCTTTACGCTCGTATATCGCTTTGATTCGCAAAAAGAAGAAACTGGCATAGCTAATTTACTGCGCACGCTTAGCGAACAGGGCATTGATTTTAAAGATCTGCGCTCGACCGAAAGTTCATTGGAAGATATTTTTGTCAACCTCGTCCACTCATCTGAGGAATCTCAAGCATGAACCTGCATGGCATTCGCGCAATTTACCGTTTTGAAATGGCACGCACTTTTCGCACAATCGCCCAAAGTATTGCAGCCCCCGTGCTATCGACCTCTTTATATTTTATTGTATTTGGCACCGCCATTGGCTCACGCATGGGAACAATCGATAGCATAGGCTATGGGGCATTTATTATTCCTGGATTGGTAATGCTGTCTTTGCTGAACGAAAGTATTTCCAATGCTTCTTTTGGCATTTATATGCCGAAGTGGGCGGGCACTATATACGAATTATTATCGGCACCGGTTTCCTGGATCGAAGTCTTAATCGGCTATGTGGGAGCCGCCGCAACGAAATCTATTATGCTAGGTGTATTAATATTAATTACGGCGCGCATTTTCGTTCCTTACGAAATACTACACCCGGTTTGGGCATTGGCTTTTTTAATTCTTACTGCCGTCACATTTAGTCTTTTTGGCTTTATTATTGGCTTATGGGCGGATAACTTTCAAAAGCTTCAGGTGATTCCGTTATTAATCATTACACCCTTAACATTTTTAGGAGGTGCCTTCTACTCCATCAACATGTTGCCGCCCTTATGGCAAAAAATTACACTTTTTAATCCCGTCGTATACTTGATTAGTGGCTTTCGCTGGAGTTTTTACGGGGTAGCGGATGTGCACATTGGCGTAAGCATCGGCATGACATTGGGATTTTTAGCCATTTGCCTAGGCCTTGTTTGGTGGGTATTTAAGACAGGCTATAAGCTGAGAAAATAAGGCGCTGCACAATTGGCGGCAACTCAATTTTGCACAGAGGCCGATGTGAGTATTTAAAGAGCACTCTGGATATCTCACGATATTCAAGCTCCGATATAAGTTATTGATTATAAGTGCGGATCAGCTCCGCACATATTTGCGCCTCAACCGGCCGCGAAAAATAATACCCCTGCGCAATTAAATTAGGTTTGGACTGAAAAAATAGCATTTGTTTTTCAGTTTCCACGCCTTCCACAATGGCTTTTAAACCCAGCTGCTCAGCAATTGCGAGCAGAGATTCACAAATAGCTACGTCCCGAGCGTTATCCGGTACGCCCTGGCAGAAGGATTTATCCAGCTTGATGCAATCGACCGGGAAATTCTTCAAATAATTCATGCTGCTATAACCGGTGCCAAAATCATCAATAGATACCGGTAAGCCAATATCGCGTAAGCGCTCTAAATTATTTAATACGACTGTATTGGACTCAATTAAACTGCTCTCGACAATCTCAATACCCAGACATTGGGCGGGTATACCGTGCGCAGATAAAGCGGCGAGAATATTATCCACCAGCTGCGGGCTGTTTAGATGGGTGGCGGGTAAATTAAACGATACCCGCATATTAAAGTGCGCAAATTCTTCGCGCCAGAGCGCTGCCTGTTTGCAACAGGTGTCCAACACCCAATCGCTAAATAAATCCATTAGACCGCAGGCTTCCAATAAACTTATAAAATGCTGCGGACCTAACAAGCCTCGTTTGGGGTGATTCCAACGGGCGAGCGCTTCGGTACCTACAATGGTGTTCGTAGTTAAATTAATTAATGGCTGGTAATACAACACAAATTCATTAGCTTGAATAGCGTGTAATAATTCTTGCTCTAATTCACGGCGGCCTTTGGTTTTTTTATCGACAGTTTGAATTCTATTGCCGCCTTGTTGTTTGGCGTGGTCGAGGGCGTTTTCGGCAGTGATCAGCATTTCATCGGCATGTGTTTCTCCTTGTTGCACATGTTTGACCCCCATGCTGTAGGAAATTTTAAGGCTTTGCTGCGCTAGTGGAATTGGTGTATCTAAAACAGTTTTAATGCGCTCTATAGCAAATTGCGCTTCGTACTCCTCTTCGATTTCCAATAATAAAATGGCAAATTCGTCGTTGCCCAAACGCGCAAGAGTATCGGTCTGGCGCAATGAGCTTAATATGCGGCGGGCAATTTCTCGCAAAATATCATCGCCTACGGCGTGACCAAATTTTTCATTAATTGATTTAAATCCGTCGATATCAAGCAATAACACTGTGACTTGGGATTCATGATTACGGCGTTTTAACAATGCTTGATCAAGCCGATCAATAAACAGTGCACGGTTTGGCAGTTCGGTGACCGGATCGCGGGTGAGGCTATCGCGCAGGGCTTCTTCGGTGAGCTTGCGCTGGGTAATATCGGTTTGTGAGCCTGCAGCACGCAACGGCAAGCTATAGATGTCATCGCGAATCACAACACCCCGACACAGCACCCAAATCTCACGGCCGTCTTTATGGGCCATGCGGTATTCTTGGCGGATGTTAGCCTGGGTTTCGGAAAAAATCAGCAGATCACGGACAAGATCGAGATCGTCCGGGTGGACAGCGGCGAGCCAAGCATCAATCGTCGAGGGAAATTCATGATCTTTGTAGCCCAAAATAGCTTTCCAGCGCGGCGATAAATACAGCGTGTGCTGGGTGAGATCCCAATCCCAAATACCGTCCTCAGCGCCTTGTACGGCCAGAGCAAAACGCTCTTCACTTTTGTGCACGGCCATTTTGGCAAATTCAAGCTCTACCGTACGCTCCTGTACCCGCTCTTCTAAATTTTGGGCTAAATCCAGCGCCCTGGATTCCGCCATTTTGCGCTCGGTTATTTCCTGATGCAGTTCCGCCGTGCACTCGTCCACGGTTTGGCGCAGAAAAATCTCCAGTTTTTTCGCGCTCATCATTCGCCATCTTAAATACCACAGTGTGAGCAGCAGCAACGCCAGGGCAACCAGGGCCTTTACCCAACCGCGCTCATAAAAATACGGTGGCACTTCGATTCTGAGTGTAGCGGTGTCGGTTAACCACGGCTGCCCTTGTAGGCGTGCCGCCACTTCAAACGTATAGATCCCGGGAGCTAGATTGGATAAGCGTACTGAACGCGCTGTCGTAGGTGCGC
This sequence comes from Cellvibrionaceae bacterium, assembly GCA_036520615.1. Lineage (GTDB taxonomy): Bacteria > Pseudomonadota > Gammaproteobacteria > Pseudomonadales > Cellvibrionaceae > CAMCXE01. Next base: position 14,391 of record DATDJI010000008.1, read on the forward strand.
TCCATTTGCTGCGCTGATCACCCAACCGCGTGCGAAATTCCAATCGGCTAGCGGCTGCAAGATACGGTGCACCATAGTCGATATCGAGGGCGTCGGAGCGATCCTGCAGCAGAACTTTGCCAGCACCGATGGACTGCCGCGAAGGTTTAGTAATACTTACCGGGCCATTAAAAATCGGCGCGCTGTATTCATTCGGATGCACAACGGATAAGCCGCGTTCGGTCAACAAATACAAAACGCCCTCCACGCTTTGTGCAATACCGCCGCGTCGCCAGGAGAAAGTCAAACTGCGCAAGCCGTCGCGAGTGCTTAGTAACTGGGAGGTCACATCCAGTTCACTGTACGGGACGGCATTGCGCCGAGCTGCATTTAGTAGCTCCAAGCGCGGTATAACGTGAACGCCAAGGCCCGATTCGGTTACCCAAAAACGGTCTTTATCGTCGAGAAAAATATGCACGGAGGCGTTCTGCGGTGTACCTCTGATTCCCGCGAGACTCACGGCGCGATTCTGCTCGATATAACCCATGCCGCCACGCGTCGCGATCCACATACGCCCTTCTGCATCCTCCGTTATACCGTATACGGTGTCGCTGGGCAGGCCTTCGGCTACGCCGAAATGCTGCGTTTCGCTGCCTTTTATGCGCACGATACCTGTGCCACTGGAGGTGATCCAAATCTGCCCTGCACGATCTTCATAGATGCGCTGGATGTGGCGCAACGGATAACCCACTTCAATGGGGTGAAACTGTCCGTTCGCATAGCGATAAAGCGTACTGACGCCAGTGGATTCGGTTTGCGCCAACCAAATCTCATCGCCCAAAGCTTCCACCAACGATAGGCTCTCGCCGGGCAAATCGAAAGCTTGTAGCTGGCCGTTAAAGAAACGGTACAGGTAAGTGCCGGCAATCCATACGGCGCCATCGGCGTCCTCAGTCATACCCAATAGGGCGCCACCTTTGATAGCCCCTGTCGGCGTGTCCTGCGTATAGACATCATCGACAAAATGCCCAAGCGTGCCGGTGGCATCCAAGCACCAAATGCCGCCCGCCTTGCGCCGCGTGGCACTCTTAGGTTCATCGGCCAACAGGCCCTCACGCTTGCCGAAGGTTGCGACGGGGCCAGGATGCAGGCGCGCTATACCCTCGCTCGTACCCACCCAAATATTGCCAAATGAATCATCGGTGATCGCGTGAATACTGCCTTGATTTAGCGGCAGTGATTCGACGCCCTCACTTGTTAATCTAAATAAAGTATCCCCACTGCCCACCCAAAGCGCATGGCTGCGATCTGAAAATAATGCGGTGATCGGTAAATTTAATAAGGGAGTGTAGGGCTCAAAAGAAGCGCCGTTCCATTTGGCAAGGCCTGCCGCTGTACCCGCCCAAATCTCACCAGGGACGCCCTCGGCCAACAGCGTAACCGATTGCGCAGGCAATCCTTGGGACGGCAATTTATACCAGCTACCTTCGGTGTTTTGGCTCAACAATCCGCCCTCAGTAGCCGCCCAGAGCCTGCCTTGAGAATCTGTCAGCAGGTGGTAAATCATTGCCGGCATATCACTTTGGCTAAACGAGCTATCGCGGGTTAAGCGCCCGGCCTGCAGCCGCCAGATGCCCTCGCCACCAGTGCCGACCCATAGCGTGGCTGCGCTGGCAGTCAATGCGTAGACGTAGGGATGAGTAAGGCCTTGCGCCTCGGCAAACCATTGAAACTGTGTGCCATCGTGATACATAAGCCCACCGGCAAACCCAGCCCAAATTCCTCCTGAGCTACCGCGAGCCAATACATGAGTAAAGCTGTGCTGACCAAAATTCGGCTGGTCATCAATGCGCATAAACCTTTCGCCATCAAACCGCACAAGGCAGCATTCGGTGCCAATCCAAAGCAAATGGCTTTCGTCCTCAAGCAGCGAAAGGACTGTGCCCTCAGGTAGGCCCTCTCGACTGGTCCAAACCTCACGAGCGTATTGGCTTAGAGCCAGCGATGCTGCGCATACCGGTAGCGGTAAATATATGGACAGAAGCAGATACGCAGCCAGCGACAGGCCGAGCCGCGCCACAGAGGTAAAATAGGTGCTAAGGGAGCTCAAATGCCAATGCACGTTACTGTCCAAACCAATTTACAGCGAATGTATCCATCCCACCGAATTTTAAGGGTATCCCAATCGAGTTTAGACGAGCGCCAGGTAAACACCTGAAATACTCAAAACAGGCTCTGTGATATTACGTGCTATGCGGGGAGACAATGTGTGGCTGGTTGTGGCTTAGCTTAGGTAAGCCTGCCGCTTTAAAAGTCAGGGTTTGCAATTGGCGTGAATCGATTATTGGCCGCCGTTTAATGTGTTAAACCGCTGGGTATTTCCAACTTACTTTTGCAAAGTAATTGCCGTTATATTCAGAAATTGGGTAACACCGTTAGACTGCTCGCCCAGACTTATCTAATAAACATTAAGGCCCAACTATGCCCTATGAATTAAACGAATTCGGCCAGCCCCTAGGCGCGCTTGTAGCCAATTGGACTGTACCGCCTCGGCCGATTGCGCAAGTACTTAACGGTACCTATTGCCGTATAGAACCTTTAAAACCCGACCACGCCAGCAATTTGTACGCCGCCTTAGGCACCGAGCAAAACGCGCGCGGATGGACTTACTTAAACTACGGACCATTTGCCACTCAAGTAGAGTTTGAGCAATGGATTGCCGGAATATGCGGGCAAAGCGACCCGGTTTTTTACGCCCTGCTAAACCCCGCAGGCACGGCCTTAGGACTTGCAAGTTACCTGCGTATGGAGCCCAGTGCAGGCTCAATAGAGGTAGGACATTTGCACTTTTCGCCCGCCATGGCGCGCACCGCCATCGCCACCGAAGCCATGTATTTGATGATGCAGCAAGCATTTGCCTGGGGCTATCGACGCTATGAATGGAAATGTAATGCGCTCAATTCACCTTCACGCCGCGCAGCGCAACGACTGGGGTTTTCATTTGAAGGGGTGTTTCGCCAAGCTGGCATAAATAAAGGTCGCAATCGCGATACGGCCTGGTTTGCCATAACCGACGGTGATTGGCCTGCACTGCAGAAAGTGTTAGTTAGTTGGCTCGCCGCCGATAATTTTACTGCCGAGGGAAAACAGCTTAGTGCGTTAAGCGATTTAACCGCGCCTCTTTTAGTTATGCGCGACAGCGGACTTTTGGCAGGATAAGCCCAGCAGTTACAAACCCTGCTTTACAGCAGGGTAAATCCTCTGCACTATTCCCGCTTCATGTTCTGCTCTTCTTACGCCACGCCTGCGAATAAAAGAGTTATGAAAATACTCGTAGCACCAACTTTAGCGAACATCCAACAAAATTGGCTGCGGCGGTTTTTATAAAACCAATCGCGGCAGAAAATCTGCGGTGCTGGCTTTTGAATGTAGTTATTCGTTTTCGCGCAATGTGCGCATTTAAAGTTAATCAGAGTATCGCAAGCTTAAACAGTGCCTTTTACCGCGCCGCAAATAACTTAGGTCTTTTATGAACACATTACCCATCTTTGAAGTTACCCCAAAGGCCCCGAGCAATGGCTGCGTTATCTGGCTGCACGGCTTAGGTGCGAGCAATCGAGATTTTGTTGATGCATTGCCCTACTTAAAATTGCCTAGCCATTTGGCTATCCATTTTATATTTCCGCAGGCGCCCGACATTTCAGTTACGATAAACCAAGGTTATGTTATGCCCGCCTGGTACGATATCCTTGATATTAAAATTGAACGCACGGTGGATAGCGCGCAATTAATTGCATCGGCTGCAGCTATTGAAAAAATAATTACACAGCAAATAAATAACGGCATAAAACCTGAACGCGTTATTTTGGCGGGATTTTCACAAGGCGGCGCCGTAGCTATTCAAACGGCACTAAGCACGCGCTATACGCTTGGCGGGCTGGCGGTTTTATCTAGCTATTTAGCGCTACCAGCAGCATTTAACGCCCCTAATCCCGCTCATAAAATACCGGTGTTAATCCAACACGGCACGCAGGATGATGTAGTGCCTGCAACACTTGGCGAAAAAGCCGCTACAGAATTTAGGCATCACGGTTTTAATGTACAGTGGCAGACTTTTGCTATGGCTCACCAAGTGAACCTGGCGAGTTTAGAAGCCTTGGGATATTGGCTAAGTCGGGTATTAGCGGTCTAACTAAAACGATCAGCAAAACAAATCAAGAGTTTGTGTAATTGAATGCAGACCTCTTAAAATGCGCAATACAGCTCGTCACTAACATTTATAAAATCCGGAAAATTAGCCCTAAAATAAAACGTTAAACAATTCGCCAGCAAGAATTCTCAAAAATATTAATAAATAAACTCTATAGCCTCATCAAACGATGGATTTGCGACATCATTGTGGGGCACAAGATAACGGAGGCGGTGGATAGTAAAATCTTCGTATTGACGGCTTTCATACCTTTGTTCATACACAGTAACATCGTTAACATTGCCCGGGCTAGCGCTGGTTAATATTAGGGTGACATCAAGTTTTTTGCTTGCGTTAAAGCGCTCTTCTTCGGCTTGAATATCTTTTTCAGTTAAAGCAAAAAAAGAACCGTCAAACAGCAAATAGTTTTTAAAATAAGGCTCACCTAAGGGCTCTTTAGCCAGGAATGAACTCCCCAGCAATCCTCCTAATGATGTACCTACATAAGTACGCTCATGATTTGTACGATACGTACTTTCTATCATAGGCACAAATTCGGTTTTAAAAAAGCTCATATAGTTGGACACCCCAGATCCTAAAAAATCGTCAAAGCGGCGATTCGAGTTAAGAGGCCCCTCCTCTATGCCCACAAAAATAACATCTTTATTTCTTACATCAAGCCGCTGCGAAAAATGCGGAAAAACCCATTGAGCATCAGTACCATAAATAACGGAATAGCTTTTAGCCGATAAGCTGTAGTTATACGGCAAATACACATGGTAGGGATAAGTTATACCAGTTATTTTCGAGGTGATAGAAAGATTCGTTTGAACGCTGCCGACATAAGGGTAAGCAGCAACGGGAGAGTCCGAATGATTTACAATAGTATTATCTGTCGCGAACTTGGCATAATCACCACCTTGACGGCCACACGCCTGAAGCGTAGACATACAAACAATGACAAGTAATACAAATTTTATTTTCATTGTCCTCACCTAGGCTATTTATTAATTACCGTATTGTTTATCGACCGGTCCAGCATTCTGAACTGGCCGAGGGTGCGCGCCATCAATTGCCTTCTCAAGACGATGTATTTTTTCGTCTATATCTAATTTACCTACGTTATAGCCTTTAACAAAAGAGGCTCGAACTTCTAAAGGACAATTCTCACTCATAGGTAATTTTTTATTGCCCATCGCATAACCATTTTCATAGGTACAAAATTCAACGATGCCGCGTGTATAGCCATCTAAATAGGCTTTTAATGCGTTTTTCTCCAGTTTAGCGCCACAGTCGGAGCGGTGAGCATCAAACTCATGCACGGATTTCCCTTCCGCACCCGCTTTATAACCGAACCCCGTCCAATCTTGGCCCGTGCAAGCAATTTTTTTTACGTTGCCGCCACACCCAGTTAATAATAATGATGCAATCACGAGGCTGAATAATAGTTTCATAAAAGTATTCCCGAATAATTAAAGGGCTGTGGTGTCAGTAGTGCGAATGATATTTTCGATAATCTCGATATTATCTTTCACATCAAAAGCATCTGGATTTTTCTGCAGAACCGCGCGCAATTGATTTAGCGCTGCTTTGTAATCTTGCATTTCTATGTACAGTTGAGCGCGCCCCAACTGAGCTTTTTTCTGATCGTTAGGTGAAGCCTCAGCGCGAATATATAAAAGCTCTGCATCCGTATAATTTTTTTGCTTGACAAAAAATGCTGCGAAGGCCAATAAGGCTTCCGTATTTGTGGCGTCAGACTCCAACGCTTGATGAAATAAACGCTCCGCCACACTAATTTGCCCTTGATGAGATTTCAGCTGTGCCGATAACAGATAAAACTGACTCTGCTCGTTTCTTTTTAAGCGTTGTATATTTTTACCTGTGATATCCAGCATATATTCAGCCTTCTCCCACAGTCCAAACTGACTTAGCCAAAAATAATATTCACGAATACTTCCCATAGACAAATCATTGCCCACAAGGCTTTGATCTAATAGTTTTAATGCGCGATCATAACTGCCTAGCTGCAAATGCAATTGCGCTGCAGTTTTCAAATTGCGCGGATCCTTATCGCCTAACAAAATTGCCATTTCAATACCTGTGAGGGCTGCGCGATAGTCTTCTCGTTGCATAGCAAGGGCAGCCCTATTTAACCAAAGATCAACTTTTGTCGGCTGCCGCTGAATTAAACCATTTAATAATGCCTCTGCAGCTTCGTACATGTGTGCCTGCGTTAACGCCGCTAATAAACCCTGCTGCCACTGAGCATTTTCCGGCTCTAGAGCAGCCGCTTGTTCATAGCTGCTAATGGCACTGTAGGGCCCAAAGTACGTTAAATTTAAATAACCTAATTGACCGTATACCGCTGCGTCATGAGAGCCTAAAGCTACTGCGCGGGCGAAATGTTCGCGCGCTTTAGCAGGCTGTTCTCGCACTAAATATAATTGCCCTAAATCACTGTGTACACGCACTAGCTGCGGCATACGCCTAAGCACAGTCAAATAAGTATCTTCAGCTTTTTCATACATCGACAGAGAAAAATACACCTGTGCTTGCAGTGCCAACATGGCTGGGCTCAGTTCAATAGAATAGGATTTTTCCAGCTCAGCTAAAACCAACTCACGCTTACCTTCGGCCAACCAACTGCGTAATTTTTCCGCCCGTTCGTATTCTTCAGGCGCAATAGAGGCTTCGCGCTCCTGATAAGGGCCAGCAAATTGCGGCAATACAAATTCCGGCTTAGGCACTTTTATTTCAAAAGCACCAGGCTCTGCCGTGCTCGGCTGCGATAAATAAAAAACACAGAGAAAAGTGGCAAGTTTTGCCAATACGGATAGGCTATAGTGAATATTCTGCTTCATGATAATCCGTTTAATTAGATTCTATTGATAAACGTTAAATTATATAAATAGACGGCCTGCACAGGGCGCCCATTTTTTGTCGGAACTGTAAACCGCGAATCGTTAATCGCCTTACGTATAACCTCAACCATCTCTGGGTATACTGGATCAACAATTTTTTTCACGTAGGCCTTTCCCTTCGCATCAATAATAATCTCCACTTTAGTTGCCACCTTATCAATGCCGCTTTCGCGCATCCGGCGGGGAAAAGAAATATGATTGCTTGAAAGCAAACGTGGCACACTATCGAGCTCTTCAACCGTGTGCAGAGGAAAACTCATACTTAAATTATTCTCTATATCTAAAGACTCTTTATTAAACTTTGGTTTTTGTACCTGCTCCATGGCATTTATAGCCATTTTAGAGTTTTCCTTATAAACCATCCCGGGGCCCGTACCTTCACCTAGATTAATTAAACTAATAGATGGTGCAGCTGATTGCGGTTTTGTAGTCTTTAATTCCGGCGGAGGTGGTGGAGGTGGCGGAGGCAAAGTCGCAATCGTTTCTATTTTGCGCACCGTTACTTCGTCGGTGGGTTTATCCGTAGCTATTTGTAGAATTAATACCAGCCAGGTAAAAATAGCCACAATAGCCAAGCTTATAAACCAGGGTAACAAGCGATAGCTGCGAAATTTTAATAAAAAAATTGTCTGCGTTTCTGGCTGTAAAATATTAAACGTCGACATAAGTTATTCGACCGTTGCAATGCTGACGCTAGTAACACCTGCGAGCTTTGCCTGATCGATTACTTGCACTAGCAGATCCGTCGGCACGGCTTTATCCGCCTGCACAACGAGTGGCTGGGCGCGCCCTTTCATCGCTTGAGTGATGGTTGCGCGAACACTTTTCACACCAATATTAGTTCCTCCATAAACAACTTCTCCAGAAGCAGTAATGGCAATAAGTAGTAATGTTTTTTGTAACTGAGCTGAGGATACCGCTGCGGGTTTATCGACTTCGACTCCCGTCTCGCGTACGAAAGCTGTTGTAATAATAAAAAATATTAGCAATATAAATGCAATATCTACCAAGGGCGTCATGTCAAGGGTTTGACTTTGCGCCTCCTCCAATTTTTGTTCGAATCTAGATTTCATTAATTTGTCTCACTAGCCACATACATCTTTTCCTATGCAACAACGCCAACACAACTAGCCCTGGAACAACCATTACTAAACCTAGTTGCGTGGTAAATAAAGCCTCGGCAATACCTCCCGTTATTATTTCCTGCATATCGATATCTCCGCCGTCGGCCAACACTCTAAATGTACGCAGCAATCCAGTGACAGTGCCAAACAATCCTAATAAAGGCAGCGCTGTGAGCATTTGTTTAAGGCCTGTCATCCAATAAAATGAGCGGTCATACCAATCTTGGTTTTGCTCTGCGATAAAACAAAGATCGATTAATAGTGCGTAACAAACAATGGTCGTAGCAAAAATCGCGATTACCGAAAGGTTCGTTAACAGCGGTAAGTTTTCGCTTAAAATTGACATAGGCGCTTAACTACCAAGATCCATTTTGCTCAACTTAATCGCAAAAGTTTCAAGCTTACTGTTATAACTTTTAGTCCTTCGGGTTAATAATGCACTTACAACGAGAGAAGGTATCGCCACCACTAAACCCAGCTCGGTGGTAATTAGGGCTTCTGAAATGCCGCCAGAGACGGTAGATATATCGCCCGAGCCAAATACGGTCATCATTTTAAACATGCTAATCATTCCAGATACCGTACCTAACAGCCCCAACAAGGGTGCAACAGCTGCACTGGTCGCCACCACACCCATGAACCGTTCAATACGGTGTCTATATTCGATTAAATAGGCTGCCATTAAATCGTCTCTATACTGGGATTCAGGGCATTGCAAGACTATATCAACCAGTTTCGCCTGAGCGCCCTGCAAGCCTATACGTAGGGATTTTATTTTTTCCACCAATAGCGCTTTGCTCGCAGATAAATCATGGGAACCGAGTAATGACGCATTAATTTTCCCAATAAAATTCTCATCAATTTTTGGCAATTTCCACAATTCAATACCCTTTATAATTGACACCAGAAACGCAAGTATCCCAAAAATTATAATAGGCACGACTCTAGTCCCTCCTTTAACTAAATGAGTCATCAAACTATCTCCGCTGTGCATTAATTTATAGGCATTTTCCAATGTCGGATCGAAGGTTAATTCACCCGAGCCCGTGGCTTTTATCGCCATTAGTTCCTTTTGTTGCGCGCCGGAGAAAAATCCTAGCAATTGGGCTTCGCGATCTTTTTCATGCGTTATGGGCCCAGCTACACTGTTCTGCGCATCTATCGCTATTTCCAGCGGCCCCAACGCCAGCTGCGGCATGTTAAGAATTTTTCCGTCCGGCGATACAACTCTGCCCTCAACCCAGCGTGGCATCAGCGTATTTTCAAGCGATTTTTCCGCTGCATCTAAAATAGCCAACTCCTGATCTTTCACTAACGTGACCGGTAATTTAGCCGTATCGCTGTATCGAATTAACAATTGCTTTTGATATTTACTTTGGGCCGACCACTGCTCGACACGCTCTTTTATTTTATCGATTCCCAGCAGTTGTTCATCGACCAATCGCTGTTGAGACGCCACTTGAGTGCGCAGACTCTTAACTTCCTGTTCTTTTTGTTCGAGTTTCTGCGCGTAGGCACGACTGTCCTGGCTGTTTTTCTTTTCGATGGTTTCTAATTCGCTTTTAGACTGGCTAATTCGTTGCACCAATTGATCGTTTAAATCGGCACGTGCGCTGAGCGCTGAGCACAAAAAAAGACAAAAAATAGCTTTATTGCAAAATGGGATAACGCGTAATAAAGGCACCGAGTGATTCCTTATTGAGAAATTTTAACGGGTAACGAAACAAATTCAGCCGTCGTGGGATTTTCCAGTATCTGCTTCACTCGTAAAATCGCCTGCGCATTGAGCGGACGCCCGAGTTCTCGTTCTGCGTCTTGGCCATGCCACCATTTCCAACCGGTTGACGTAGGGCGACCAAAGCCATAAGACTTTGCGTCATCACTTACATACCAGCCTTGGCTAACACCGAGATAAATTTGGCTGGTTAATATTGGATGTGTTTGTTTATCCGTATCCGGAATTTCGATCGCACCTATATGCAGTGCGACACGATGATTAAATTCATCAAATTGTTTAAACAACGTCAACAACTGTTCTAATCGCTCACTAGCACTATTATTTTCCTGTGTTACCAGCGCAAGTTTTTCATTCCACAATACATTTAGTGGCGGTGGTAAGCGCGGATGCAGTAACTGAGCACGCTGCACATATTTTTTTAACTGCTCTTCTAATTGTGATTGCTCCTGCTCTAATTTTTCTTGCGCCTGCAAAAGCGCAAGCCTGCGCTGATCAACTTCCGTGGTTGCTACAGTGCGCTGAGACAACACCTCCTTTAATCGCTTCTGTTCAACCTCAAGCAGTGACAAACGCTGGTCCAGGTTGTCGCGACTTTGGCTCCAATTAGATTGCAGCGAGCCCTTTTGCATTTCTAAATTTAACCATTGTCCCATCAGCTGCTCTGGGGTGTTGGTTTCTGCAAACACAGTCCAGGAATAACATCCCAATAGTAGTAATAGAGCCTTACCCATGTTTTCTCTCACATTAAATAATTGAAGCAACCAACTCAGGCTAGGAACTAACCCTTTTCAAAAATCACGCTCTTCCATCACGCACCTAACATTGGCCGCGAACGTACTGAGCGATTTTTAAATCCTTAAGCAGTTGAAAATTCTCATTTGAAATACGCCGCGTAAGCGATTCAATTGATTCTATCGGCTGGCTGCTTTTTTTCATACACGGGCAAAATGTCAAAAGGCAATTAGCACTGAGCATGAGCAGTAGTACATTAAGCACTGCATGCAACAAAATGAGCATTGTGATGATAAATATACGCAGACAGATTTGACCCATCGTCTGCCTCAACCGCTGCAATGGCGCCAAAAGCGGGCACTTTTTACGGCTTGTTACCCGTGCTAATTGCGCGGAAGATTCAGGCTGCAAAATTCAGCTTATACCCGACAAAACTCCAGTAAGCGATTTTTAAGGAGTTGGTATAGCTATTAAGAGCCGTTTGTAACCCATTGACAGGGCAGAGGTAAGCCTTTGGTAAGGGTTTAAAACCACCCAAACGTGATGCTCGTCACCTTAAAGAGGTCGATTTTTAATTTCGATTGTAAAAAGTTGTGGGGCAAAACTCGGCATCTCAGCCTAACGTGGCATTCGACTGGGCCAGCAATATTCACGCTCAGCTTCGTTCGCATAGCTTTGAATATCTGATTTGTAGCTGAGGAATATCTTGCGCGGCAGTGCGCTATCTCAGCGAGGCTAGCAGAACTATCTAGAGCTGCTAAGAACGCCAGGTTTCATTTAAAATTAGGCTGGCAATCCTTTTGAGGCACGACTGTGCAATCGGTGACCGAGAATATGGAGCCTCTACCGGGAAAAAATATGTCCTTAAGCGCATTAACCTACAAGCAGATAATAATGCGGCCTAAAACGTGCGGCAACCCTGGCGAGAATTGCCCTAGAAACAATAAAAAAACCCCCAGCCGTCACAACTGAGGGTTCGCATTTAGAACTTTTGCAAAAACCTAATAAAACCTAAGGAAGGTCTTTAGGGCTGCATTTTTCTCTTAATTTATATTAAAACTTAACACCCATGCTTAATGTATAGGTACGCGGCCTACGGGCGAAGCTGTACAGGGTTTGGGAGCCTATATTTGAATCCGATAAAGGCACATTGCCCATATAGGTTGAAACATATTCATCGGTAAGATTATCGCCACTTAATGCAATAGAAAATCGCTCGTCTTCCAACGCTATGCGTAAACCCACCAGCGTATAAGCATCAATTTCGCCTTGCGGATCAAGATTCACATGCACTTGCTGGCTACTAACATACTGCACGTCAACACCTGTACTAAATGTCGCATTGGCCAATTCGCGCTTGTAGGTTAAACCTGTATTGAGCGTATATTTGGGTGTGTAAACACCACGTTTGCCGGTGTAATTACACAGATCCACCTTACCATCGGCATCGCTATCTACACCCTGCCCTGCGTCGATTTGCGGTTTATTACAATTGCCGTTAGTGAAATCCTGGTATTCAAAATCCAAATAGGAAAATCCGTAGCTGGCAATAATATGTTGCGTCATCGCCCAGCGGCCATCAATTTCTACACCTTGCACCTGAGTATCTTTGGCGTTGCCGACATTAAATCCAACACCACCGTCAAATTGACTAATTTGTAGATTTTCATAATCGGTGCGAAATAATGCGCTATTAACTTCCAGTGCGCCGTCTAGCAATGTGGTTTTAAGGCCTATTTCGTAAGCGTCCGCCTGTTCGTCTTCAAATTCATAGTGTTGATAATTATTCGAGCGCGGGTCAAAACCACCTGCTTTAAATCCCCGCGCGACGCTGGCATAGGCCATAACATCATCATTAATTTCATGTTGAATTTTTATCGATGGTGTAAACGCCGATTCATCTCGAGAGCCTTGCAAATTATGACCGGGGTGGTTGGCAATTAATGGCCGTGGTCTATTGGTAGCCGGATCAATAACCGGCTGCCCCATGGCATTTAAAAGCGGCGCGTAGGGGGTTTGTTGTGTATCGAGTTTAAATACAGCTCGATAAACATAGGCTGCAGAAGCTATACGCGCAGGGTCGGTAATGGCCACGCCATTAATCTGCGCCATATTAATCAGTTTATGGCTATCTTTTGTCTCAGACGTGTAGCGTCCGCCCAGAATTAATTGTGTGGCATCTGTAAAGTGCCAAGCTACTTGGCCAAATGCAGCCCAGGTATCAGACTTTTGATCAAAACTGCGAAAAATACCGGTATTACCAAAAGCTGCAGGGAGCGGTCTACCAGCAGCTTTTGCAGCGGGAAATAAACCGGATTTATCGTCTACAGAAAAGCGGTCGGCAAAATTTTGTTTATAATTTTGAAAAAATGCCCCAACCAACCATTCGAAAGTCTGTCCGGCATCGGACGTTAATCTAAGCTCTTGGCTGAACTGTTTATAATCTTCCTGCAGATATAATTGAAATAAATTTACGCTACTAAAATCACAATCGCAGTTTTCTTGGTAATCATATTTTACCAATCCCGTGGTGGACGTAAACGTCATGCCAGTGAATTCGTAATTAGCCACCAAGCTATGGCTTTGTACATTGTTGTCGTTGTATTCAGGTGCATCGGCTTGGCGTTTGTAATCGGTTTTGCTTTCCAATGTATTATTTTGCGTAAGCAATTTAAAAGTTGTACCGAAGTTTAAGCCTTTGCTATTTGGATCATCGCGCAGAATTTCCAAATTGCGACCGGAAGCGTCAGAGCGGCTTTTTTCACCCGTATATTGCAGCGTTAGTTCAGGCATTAATTGCCAATCTAAACTTAAACGGCCGGTGGTTTGTTGCTGATTGGCCATTTGATGATTAACGGTATTATAAAAATAGCCCGGGTCGTCATAACCCCGCAAAGCAACACGGCCTTTTAAATTATCACCGAGAGGGCCGGAGATAATTCCGGTAATTTCTCGTGTGCCATAGCGGGTTTCATAACTGCTATCGAGCTTGCCGGAAAATTCATCGGTGGGACGAGCGGTAATTAAATCAATTGCGCCTGCAATTGAATTTTTACCAAATAAAGTACTTTGCGGTCCGCGCATAACTTCGACGCGTTCCATATCAAATATGGGTGCGCGCAACAATGGCGCGCGGCCGTGATAAATACCATTTTTGTATGTGCCCACGGATTGCTCAAAGCCCTGGCTATTATCCGAGCCAATACCGCGAATACGCAGCTGTGTACTGATGCCGGTTTGCGTCAAATGAATGTTCGGCACGAGCTTAGTGAGATCTTCGATATTTTCAACGCCTACTTCATCGAGCTTGCTGCCACTGACGGCCGCTACGGATATAGGTACATTTTGTAGATTTTCACTGCGCTTTTGCGCCGTGACCACTACCTCTTCAAGAGGTGCTTCCTGAGCATTTAATTGGCTGCATGCACTTAACGCTATGGCCAGCGCAAGGGGTTTGAGAGTGTAGTTTTGAGATAATTGCATATTGCCTCCAACGCTTGGGTTGTGGGAATTATTCTAGGCAAAATAGTTTGCCATTCCTTGTACATCAGCCGAAGACCTGCACGGTCGAACATAGGCTGCGCGCAGTTTACTGGCAGCAAGCGCGCTTGCCCATTGATTTATTAACCGATGAGCTACTTAATTGGCTGTCGATTGACGCAGGATTAACCGTGCAAAATAATTGTGCACGAGTGCAGAAGAAAATTAGTGCCTGTGAGTCGGCGTAAGCAATTGTGCCAGGCAAATACTGTAAAGCATATTAACCATTAGCACAGATTGGCCATTGTGCAATGGCGGGCCTCAAAATAAAAAAACCCGGCAAGCCGGGTTTTAACACAAAAGGGTGCACATTATCCGGTTTTTATAAGCGCCAATAAGCGATGCCTGCAGCGGTAAAATCAGCCGGGTTGTACATTGCTTTAACATCAAATACCGCACCGCCCGGATTTAAACTCTCTTTAATCGTCGCAACGCTAAATGCAGCATATTCCCGGTGCGAAACAGCAAAAACTGCGGCATCAAGCCCTTGCATAGCGCTTAAATCCACGAGACTCACACCATATTCTTCTTCTGCCTCGTGGCTGTCCGCCATGGCGTCATGGACTAATAATTCCACACCGTAGGAGGCAAATTCGTTTATCACATCAATTACTTTTGAATTGCGCAAATCCGGGCAATTCTCTTTAAACGTCAAGCCAAAAATGCCCACGCGAGCGCCTTTAATGGCATGCCCGGAAAGAATTAACTGCTTAATTGCACGTTGGGCGATATAGGCGCCCATGCCATCATTAATGCGCCGCCCGGCGAGAATCACCTGCGGGTGATAGCCAATTTTCTCCGCTTTGTGCGTAAGGTAATAAGGGTCGACGCCGATACAGTGGCCACCCACTAAACCCGGCCGAAACGGTAAAAAATTCCATTTGGTGCCAGCCGCTTTTAACACTTCCAAAGTATCTATACCTAAACGGTCAAATATCAGCGCAAGCTCGTTCATCAATGCAATATTTAAATCGCGCTGGGTGTTTTCAATAACTTTTGCAGCCTCAGCTACTTTAATCGATGAGGCTTTATACACACCCGCCGTCACTACGCTGCCATAGACAGCTGCAACAATGTCGAGGACTTCTGGTGTTTGCCCCGCCACTACTTTAGTAATTTTGGTAAATGTGTGTTCTTTATCGCCGGGGTTAATTCGCTCCGGTGAATACCCGACAAAAAAATCTTTGCCGCAGATTAAATTCGAACCAGCCTCTAATACCGGTACACATTCTTCTTCCGTCGCACCTGGGTAAACAGTGGATTCATAAACCACTATATCGCCTTTTTTCAACTGCGGTGCCAGCGTGCGCGAAGCGCTCAGCAGCGGGCGTAAATCCGGTTGTTTCGCTTCGTTAATCGGCGTAGGTACAGCAATAATATGAAAATCCGCCTGTTTTAAATCTGCAGCCGTGCAGGAAAAAACAATATCGGTAGCAGCTAAATCCTCCGCGCTAATTTCCAACGTGCGATCCTGGCCGTTTTGCAACTCCCCGATGCGGGTGGCGTTGATATCAAATCCTAATGTGCGCTTGGAGCGGCCAAAGGCGACAGCCACAGGCAGGCCTACGTATCCCAAGCCAATAACCGAAATTGAGCGATTATGCATATGTAAAAACCATAATTGAGTGCATCGAAGGGCAAGCATCATAACAGTATTGATTATCCTGCCCATAGAGCACGTAATCGGTTAAAAAAATGCCTATAACGCTGCAGCGTAAACACTTAAATATACTGCTGCTTCATATCTTAAGTTGCAGCGGGTAGGATCACTTAAGGTTTCTACAATGACGCAGCGGGCGAGCATGCTAGACTGCCGCCTAAGACTATTTGATGACAGACGATGAGGCACCCTTTGAGCCAAGAAAATCCAACGCAGGCACAGCCGTGGAGCCTGAACCAATTTGACATACCGCCTACCCTCGGCAAAACCCGCTTTCACGATTTAAATCTGCGCCCAGAAGTTATGCATGCCGTGGCGGATTTAGGTTTTCAATACTGCTCTCCAATTCAAGCCCAATCCCTTCCGCTTACACTCGCAGGCCACGACGTATTAGGTAAAGCCCAGACCGGCACCGGCAAAACCGCCGCTTTTATGATCGGTTTAATTGAAGACTTAATGGGCCGCCCGGCACCAGATCCGCGCTATGCAGGTGAAGCCCGCGCGTTAATTATTGCCCCTACGCGCGAGCTGGTCGTGCAAATCTCTGAAGACGCCCGCGCGCTTTGTAAATACACCGGCTTAGTTGTGCACACATTGGTAGGCGGACTGGATTATCGTAAACAACAGGAAAAACTGCACCGCGAATGGGTAGATATCCTTGTGGCAACGCCAGGGCGTTTATTGGATTTTTGCGGAAACCAAGATGTGCATTTGGATCAGATTGAAGTATTGGTTATCGATGAAGCTGACCGCATGCTGGACATGGGTTTTATCCCCCAGGTACGCCGCATTGTGCGCATGGCCCCGCGCAGCACACACCGCCAAACCATGTTGTTCTCCGCTACCTTTTCACCGGAAATTCTCGACATGGCCCAACAGTGGATGCACGAGCCGGTAACTGTAGAAATTGAAGCCGATTCAGTAGCAACCGATCGGGTTACCCAGCATGTGTACTTGGTTTCCACTGAAGAAAAATACACATTGCTCTACAACATTCTGAAGCAGACCGGCATCGAGACCTTAATTGTTTTTGCCAACCGCCGCGATGAATGCCGCCGCCTACATGAGCGCCTGCGCGAGCACGGCTTTCGCGCTGGAATTCTCTCCGGCGATGTCGATCAGGGTAAACGCATTAAAACTCTCGACGCCTTTAAAGCTGGCCAGTTACAAGTATTAGTGGCCACCGATGTGGCCGGACGCGGCATCCATATCGACGATGTCTCCCACGTTATTAACTTTACTCTGCCTGAGGAACCTGAGGACTACGTGCACCGCATAGGCCGCACTGGCCGCGCAGGTAACAAAGGTATTTCGATCAGTTTTGCCTGTGAAGATGATGCCTTTCGCTTACCCGCAATTGAAACTTTGCTAGGCCGCCCGATTATCTGCGAGCAACCGCCCGTGGAATGGCTAATCCAAGAGCCGCCATCCACGGTTGGGGTTGAAAAACGCCGTCCTCACAGCGGCCGTCCACCAGGTCGCCCCGGTCACTCAGGCCGCCCAAGTGCAGGCAGAGCGCGCCGCCGCTAAAGGTGGTTAAGTGTTCTACACTTGCCTTTAGAGTCCTCTTGGCAAGCCCGCATGAAAACAATTCTCGTCGTCGAAGACAGCCCCATGGTGATGAAGATCATCAAACACGTTATGGGGCAAAACCCCTATTACCAAGCTGTATTTGCTGAGAGTTTTGCACAAGCCCGCCAGAGTATTGCTGAAATCGGCAGCGAGTTATTTGCTGCCGTCGTCGATTTAAATCTGCCCGATGCCCCCGACGGCGAAATTGTTGACTATTGCTTAAGCTGCAACCTGCCGACGCTAGTGCTTACCGGCAGCTTCGATGCTACGCGGCGGGAAAATTTATTAAGCAAGGGCGTAGTGGATTACGTTACCAAAGAAGGTCGTTTCTCCTATGTATATGTCAGCAATTTACTTGTCCGCTTAATTAAAAACGCCCAGGTTAAAGTGCTCGTTGTAGACGACTCCAGCACTAGCCGAAAATTTATTACTCAATTACTGCATTTGCAGCACTATCAGGTTTTAGAAGCCATCGATGGTGTCGACGCCATCAAAACCATAATCGAAAACCCCGATATTCGCCTACTTATTACCGATTACAACATGCCGCGCATGGATGGTTTTGAGCTGGTGCAAAATCTGCGTGTTAAATACGAAAAAACCGATTTGATTATTATCGGTTTATCATCGGAAAACGACGGCGCGCTTTCAGCTAAATTCATTAAAAATGGCGCCAACGATTTTTTGCGCAAACCGTTTAATCACGAAGAATTTTTCTGTCGCGTCAATCACAACATCGAATTATTGGAAATGATCGAAACGATCCGCGACAGCGCCTACCGGGATTTTTACACCGGCGCCTATAACCGCCATTATTTTTTCGAACAAGGCCAACATCTGCTCACACAAGCACGTGAAAAAAAGGTTTCCATCGCCGCAGTTATTATCGACCTTGATAACTTTCGCGATATTAATACGCGTTACGGCAGTGATACGGGCGATCAGATAATGCGTATCGTGGCACAAAAACTTATGCATGCATTTGGCCGTTTTTTATTTGCCCGTTCTGCCGGGCAGGAGTTTTACGCCCTGCTTTATGGCCTGGATAATATTAAAGCCGTAGCCTTAGTGGACTTAATCAAAGATCGCGTACGAGAGCCGATACAATTAGGGGAAAAACGTATTACTGTGAGTTTTAGTGCAGGCGTATCGAATGCTTTAGGATTTAGCCTGGATGATCTAATGAACAGCGCAAACATGTGCGTTTTGCGCTCAAAGGACGCCGGCGGTGGATTGGTTCTAGGCGATGATGATGAAGGCGAAAATATTTAGGGCAATCGCTGCAATCAGCTTACGCGCCTGCAAACTATTATGTTCTCCCACACGAGAAAATTTTTCATAGGCCCTTAGCAATAAACGATTTTCAGAATTGAGCAACAAAAGAAATCATGGAAGTTTGCGTTTAGAAAAGTCCACGTGAATTACGTTAGCGCCATAGTTTTTACGCGTGCTATCCACAAGCACGGCGCCTACGGCAGGCAACGGCTTATAGTTTAAAAGGCCTAGCCAAAATTTGCTAAATTCCGTCACCGGTAAAAAATAATCGGGAAAATCTGCACTTTTACGCGCGGTTTCATTTGCACGCGTGGAAAAAATCGCCGCTTCACGTGGCTCTACTGGTAGCGGGTAACCGCGCTCCTCAACATAATAACGCAATAATTCTATTGCCTGATTAATATGCGCCGTTACTGAACGATCAAAACCCAGCTGATAGGTTTGCCCACTACTAATACTTGCCGCAAGCTCAATTGCCTGTTGCTCCAATAATTCATCCTGCCCCTGCTGTTCAACAACCGAAGCAAGCGCGTGCAGCGAAAACCAATACGAAAACAATTGCGGAAAACCTGCAAATTCTTTTTTGGTTAAACCACAAAAAGTAATGACATAGCGACTGCGCTTTTCCATCGCTATTACGCATTTGCGCCGGGCTATTGTCACCTTATGCAAATACCATTGCATGGCCTGATAATTTATCGGCGTGGGCTCCTCAAGCAAATGTTTAAAGTCCCCCACTGCAGCTTTACTTAAATAGAACTGAATCATTTTTTATCCGGAGAATTACCCAGCAATTAAAGTGTCTGCAAATAGCGCTGATCGAGATGATCTTTAAAAAACTTAGCGTTCAATGGCTCCCCGGTGGCGGCGGTGATTAAATCATCCGTAGGCATAAAACTCGCCTTCGACCAAATATACTCGTTCAGCCAGGCAAACAAAGGCGCAAGCTCTCCACCGCTAATTTTATCGCGCAGTTGCGGCACGCGGCTTTTAGCGGCGCTAAACAGTTGCGCCGCATACAATGCGCCGAGCGTGTACGAAGGAAAATAACCAAACGAGCCAATAGGCCAATGAATATCCTGCATACAACCATCGCGGTAATTATCGCGCGTCGACAATCCTAAATAGCTTTGCATTTTTTCTTCCCAGAGCGCAGGAATATCATCCACTTCGATATCACCTTCAATTAACTGCCGCTCAATTTCGTAGCGCAAAATAACATGGGCGGGATAAGTTAATTCATCCGCATCGACGCGAATAAACCCGCGCTTTAATCGAGTGTTATACGCATATAAATTCTGCTGGCTAAACGCAGGATCCTGCTCGCGGCCTAATAAACGCGCAGCTAAAGGTGCTATTAATTGTGTGAATTCCGGCGAGCGCGCCAATTGCATTTCAAAAAATAAACTTTGCGATTCATGTACACCGGTGGAGCGCGCCTCACCCACAGGCAGTCCTCGCCAGGCCTGGGGTAAATTTTGCTCGTAGCGGGCATGCCCCGTCTCATGAATAACACCGAGCAGCGCCTTCATAAAATCGGCTTCATCGTAGCGTGTGGTAATGCGCACATCACTCGGCACACCGCCGCAAAACGGATGAGTACTAACATCCAAACGCCCATGATTAAAATCAAAACCTAACAATTCCATTACCGCCAGGCCCAATTCTTTCTGCTGCGCAACTGCAAACGGGCCCTGCGGCGCAATAATAGTTTTACGCTGTTGAATGGCATCAGCGCGCACAATAAAATCCGGCAGCCAGGTTTTAATATCGCCAAACAAAACATCAATTTTTTGCGATGTCATGCCCGGCTCATATAATTCCAATAAGGCATCGTAGCGGCTTAATAATTTACCCGTTGCACGCACACCTGCTTCTTCTCGCGCAAGTTTTACAACCTGTTCTAAATTAGGTTTAAACGCAGCCCAGTCATTATTTTTGCGCTGCTCCCGCCAAGCATGTTCACAGGTAGATGTAGCAATCGATTGCGCCTGAACTAAATCCTCCGGCACCTGGCTTGCCTGCTGCCACTTACGCTTTATAGCCGCCAAACTCGTCTGTTGTTGTGGGTTTAATTGTTCCTGCTGCGCATTATCAATCCACTCGCCTAATTGCGGCGCTGTAGTGCTTTGATGAATTAACACCGCCAATTCCGCCATCGCCTCTGCTCGCGCTGTGTTACCGCCTGCGGGCATCATGGCGGATTGATCCCAACTGCAAATAGAGGCGAGGTGGTTGTAATGGGAAATTTTCGTAAAGTGTTTTTGTAATTTTTCGTAGTAAGACATGCAAGCTCCAAGCTATCGGCGAAATGGGATACTGGTGCAGAATCTAAAAAGTCAACGGCTAAAACTACACGATTGAAAAGTTACGGTCTGTCTTTCTCCGTCTTGTATTCTCGATAAGGCATCGAATTATTTTTCATGCAGCGCTGATAAAGTTCTTGTGTAGGCTCGTTTGTACACTCAGATTGCGCACTGCGCTGGGCGGTGTTGTAGGCGGCATTTTCGGCGCAGCCGGAAACTGCCATTAGCAATACTGTGATTTGAATATACTTCATTTGGTTTATCCTAATATCCTCACACAAAAAATTCGTTTAACTGACCGTGCATTAATGAACCAGCCTTCAATTTTCATTGTTTAGGCCTTAAATAAGTTCGAACTTTGGCGACCGAATAATTTTCGGTCTCTTCTAACACAGTTTTTGGAAATAAAGGTTCGTAGGCTTTTGGATCGGTGTGATACGCTTTGAGTTTTGGATGTAAGCGATCTTTCAACTCCTGGCTTGTTTCATATTGTGCAACTCGCTCGCCCAATACGTCCAAAAGCGCTCCTTCTAAACATTGAGGCGACCAAAGTATAATTTCATATCCTCCATCGCTTGCCTTTTTTCTTTGTACATCGGTGGGTGGTACATCAGCGTCCAGAATCAATATTCGCCGCCCGTATTCGGCGGATTTAAAACTACGCATGGCATTGGTAATAATATTGCCTGGTGAGCCACCATCCCCCGCCTCCACTTTCACACTTAGCCCACACCCACGCGGGCAAAATACATTCTTCATGTGTGTGATAAAAGCTTTATCATCCGCTCCTTCGCCCACAACCAAAAGCGTAGTTTTTAATACGGAATATTGTGCCAACCGGCTCCCTTTGCGCCGCATAAATCCACCTAAACTTCAGGCACAGCGCCCAAAGCGCCTGCCATATATTTAGCGTATAAGTTGTCATCAGAACGCAAGCCAGTTACCTCGTCCAAACGCCAGCCGCTGGAGTTTTGATTGAGTTTTTCGCATAAATACACTTGATGCTTTTGCAAGCGGTTTAATATTTCCGGGGTGTGACAAGTAAAAATTAATTGTGCCTGGTGAGGATTCGTATGTTCGAAGCGAAACCAATCGAGTATTTTTGGCAAAAGATGTGGGTGCAGTTCATTATCCAATTCATCAATCACCGCGATACCACCTTGATTTAGAGTGGTTAATAGACGCTCTAACAGCACAAACGCGGATTGTGTGCCGCTGGATTCTTCATAAAATGGCAGCTCAAATTTCTTTCCTTCCGCATTAACATGTACCCCTAAAGGCATAAAAATGCTGCTCGTTTTGCCATCTTCCGCCGTAATTTCTAGTTTTTCAATTTTAATATCCGACAACCCAAGGTCAAATTCACAAACCGCTTCCACCATCCGCGTTTTGATCGATAGTTGTTTTTCATAACGTTCAGCGGCAAGTAAAACAGAATTTTTTTGAAATCGACGGCGTCCTTTATTGGTGACATTGGTGATTACGCGTCGAAAATATTCAATAAAAGGACGGGCTTCTTTTACATCAAAACTAAAAGCTGCCGCTAATAGAGAAGCATTGTCACGCAGATTCTTAGCCTGGGCCGCAGGCAACGGAAATCCCTTTTGACGAAAGGCAAAACCCTCGGCAGTTTTTTCACGCTTGAAAATGTAACTAAATTGCGCGCTGGTTTTTGCAAACAGCGCTTCACTCACCACACGCCGATGCTTCATAACCAATTGATACCGGTGCTCCAAAAGCTGCCCCGTTTCATCTGGCAACACAAAATCAATCTCTAAGTGAGTATCTTCATCATGATGTAGCTGGTGCGGTTCATACAAAATGTCAGCATCAGGATCGACTTGCAAAAATGAATCACAAACAAACCAGCTTAAAAAGGCAAAGGGTTTGATAAGCTGGGTTTTGCCTGAACCATTTGGCCCCACAACAGCAATGACTTTGTTTAAGCGCTGCCCCTCAAGCGGAATATCAAACCCCGAAGAGGTCGGCTTTTTGCCCACTACGAAGTCCACCGTGGTTTCATCGGCAAAGCTAAAGAAGTTGTTAAAACGCAGCTGGGTTATCATATTTTCCATAGTTCTACAAAATTTTGTAGATTCTTTGCTTTTGCCGAGCAAATTGCAAGCAGGTTTTTGCTCTCGTTAC
Source organism: Cellvibrionaceae bacterium (assembly GCA_036520615.1). GTDB lineage: Bacteria > Pseudomonadota > Gammaproteobacteria > Pseudomonadales > Cellvibrionaceae > CAMCXE01. Next base: position 37,575 of record DATDJI010000008.1, read on the forward strand.
TTGCTTCTATGATATTTGAGCCTGGATAGCCCAACCAGATACGGGGGGCTATAGCGCTTCGGAAAGTTAATTGCTTGGTTGGACACACTAAAGTGGAGGATTCGATTTCTGTTTTTGCTTACGCAGCTCATCGGCAGAAATAAATACCATTTTTCCGTCTTTCTGAACGACGATTGCTGTATTCGTCTGGATAGCAATTTCTCTGGCCATTTGTGCTGCCCGGTGCATGACTTTGACGGAATCCAGAAAAAATATCTTCACCTTTCATCTGCCCTCAACTTCACGAAATACTTATTAGAGAAAGGCGCGCCGAGGTGCGCCCTACGGGCTACAAACCTGCTAATGGCCTTATATATTTGTTTTTTACAAAATCAGCGATTTTATCTATCTCAGGAAATAGCGCTGACTCAGATACTCCCAAACACTCAAGTTCCTTCTTTATTCCAGACTTAACGTTTGCACCAACCCTTGCAGAAGCAACGCCAAACCCCGTTCCCCCTTCAAAAAAATCCTTTCTTACAGAATAAGGGTGCGGAGGAAAAAGAATAAATGCACCTTGCTGAGACTGCACGCGCATATTATTCATTGGAGCCACAACAAACATTGGGCGCACCATAATATCCCACCACTTCGAAAAATAATATCTCGTCTGGGGCATTTCGAATTCAAGTTCGACCGATCTTATTACCTCTCCAAACATATGCTCGACCGGAGTGTCATCCATTAGATCAAACAAATTACGCGCAATAGTCGTGAAGCTTTCAAATGCGTCCATATCCCATACATGGCGACCATTTGTTAGCCGTGTTAAAGCAACACGCACCTGCTGTCTCTCGAAGCACAATTCATCAGAATTTGTCTTCATAAAATTAAGGAGACCAAAAACCAAGATATTCATAAAGTTATCCCAGAAATCCATACCTAACAATTCATAAGTACCTCTCAATTCCTTATATTTCGGAAACCACTTGCCAAGCACCGGAATATCCTCCGGAAAAAAAACTTCATCTGCGCCAACATTGAATCCATATATTCTACCTCCCTCGTCCACAGAATTCGCAACAGAGAAATATAGCGCCACCAATGCATTCTTTGTAATGTCCAACAATCGAGTTGGAATACCAAAGTGCTGCATTTTTACCAAATTTCCGAAAACGTCATTAGGATTAAACTCTTGAGGAACTCGGTTTAACATTTCATGATACATATCTCGCTCATTTTCCCTAAATGATCTCCCGATGGAATTCTCCCTGTAAACATTTGGAACTAGCTTATAAGATAGCTTGCTATGCCCACGAAAAAAGTATTCCTGTCCCGGATTTTTTTCCTGAAGCTCTTTTAACCAGAAAATAAAATCCTGTAAAGACTCAATATTTTTTTCTTCATTATTATCCATAGATCCTCCAAGTCAAAGACATAAAAAACCCCGCTACCGCGGGGTTTTTAAACCTATAATTAGCTGGCTACCCCGCCACAATATTCACCAACTTATTCGGCACAGTAATAACTTTACGCACCGTCACCCCTTCCAAATATTTCTGCACCCCCGCCTCCGCCAAAGCTAACTTTTCCAACTCCTCTGCGGAAGTATCAACAGGCGCCTCAAACTGCGCGCGCAATTTACCGTTTACCTGAGCAACTATAGTCACAGCGCTGCGTACCAATGCAGTCTCATCCACATTAGGCCAAGGTGTATCCAATAAATCACTGTGGCCTAACGCCTCCCAAAGCACATGCGTAATGTGCGGCACTATGGGGGCGAGCATAACAACGGCGGCTTCTAAACCTTCGCGCTCTACAGCCAAACCCTGGGAAGTTGCGCGGTCGGCGTGGCGGCCGAGTTCGTTGAGCAGTTCCATTGTGGCGGCGATGGCGGTGTTAAATACCTGGCGGCGGCCGAAATCGTCGCTGACTTTTTTAATTGTTTCGTGAGTTTTGCGGCGAAGGTCTTTTTGCGTTTGGTTAAGGCTCGAAACATTTAACTCCCCTGGAGCGCCTGCGGCCAAATGGTGGTGCACGGCGCGCCAGAGTTTCTTTAAAAAATTAGCCGCACCAATTACGCCTGAATCCGTCCACTCCAGGCTTTGCTCCGGCGGAGCTGCGAACATGCTAAACAAGCGAATGGTATCGGCGCCGTGGCTGTTAATTACCTGCTGCGGGTCCACACCGTTATTTTTGGATTTGGACATTTTCACGACGCCGCCAAACTCCAATGGCTCGCCGGTTGTTTTGTGAAAGGCCTGAATTAACCGGCCTTTTTCGTCTTTTTCCACACGCACTTGGCTGGGCGCAATCCAATCGATGTGGCCCTCGCTGTCTTTTTTGGAAAATGCTTCGGCATTAACCATGCCTTGGCAAAGCAAACGCTCGAAGGGTTCGTCGCAATTAACCAAACCCTCATCGCGCATCAGTTTATGGAAAAACCGCGCATATAAAAGATGCAAGATGGCGTGTTCAATACCACCTACGTATTGATCCACCGGCAGCCAGTAATTAGCTGCGGCTGGGTCCAGCATGCCGTCTTTAAAATTCGGGCAGGTGTAGCGAGCGTAATACCAGCTGGACTCCATAAATGTATCGAACGTGTCAGTTTCATGCTCGACAGACTGACCGTTGTATTCGGCCTGGCGCCAATTGGGGTCAGCTTTAATCGGCGACTGAATGCCGTTCATAATGACATCTTCCGGCAGCAACACCGGTAGGCGATCCAGCGGCACGGGGATTTCACCGCCGCTGGGCAAGTTAAACATCGGAATCGGCGCGCCCCAATAACGCTGGCGAGAAACGCCCCAATCGCGCAGGCGGTAATTCGTGGTAATGCGGCCACGGCCTTGGGCTTCTAATGTGGCGGCTATAGCGTCGAAGGCGGCGGTGAAATCCAGGCCGGTAAATTCACCGGAATTAATCAGCTTGCCTTTTTCCGTATAAGCCGCCTGCGTAACATCAACAGCAGAATCATCCAAAGGCGCGATTACCTGGTTAATCGGAAGATGATATTTTTGTGCAAATTCAAAATCGCGCTGGTCGTGCGCCGGCACGGCCATAACCGCACCAGTACCGTAATCCATCAATACATAATTGGCCACCCATAGGCTTACCGGCTCACCAGTGATTGGGTGCAAGGCCTTAAGGCCGGTATCCATGCCGCGCTTTTCCATATTCGCCATGTCCGCTTCGGCGAGGGATTGCACTTTGCAGCTATCAATAAAGCGCGCTAATTCATCGTGAGTTTGCGCAAGCGCCAAGGCAATCGGGTGCTGGGCCGCCAGGCTCACATAGGTGACGCCCATAAGCGTGTCGGGCCTTGTGGTGTACACATCAAAACCCAAGTGCGCACCGAGGGATTTTTCTAATTTGAAGTACATCTCCAGGCCGCGGCTTTTACCGATCCAATTGCGCTGCATGGTTTTCACCTGCTCGGGCCAGTGCGGCAACTTGTCTAAATCGGCCAATAATTCCTCGGCGTAATCGGTAATGCGGATAAACCATTGCGGGATTTCTTTGCGCTCCACAGGTGCCCCAGAGCGCCAGCCTTTACCGTCGACTACCTGTTCATTGGCCAGCACGGTTTGATCCACCGGATCCCAATTTACGCTGGCCATTTTTTTGTACACCAGGCCTTTTTCATACAAGCGCGTAAAAAACCACTGTTCCCATTTGTAGTAATCGGCTTTGCACGTAGTAATTTCCCGCGACCAATCAAAACCAAAGCCCAATTCGGTCAGCTGTTTTTTCATGTAGGCGGTGTTGGAATAAGTCCAGGAGGCAGGTGCCGTGTGATTTTTTATCGCGGCATTTTCCGCAGGTAAACCAAATGCATCCCAACCCATCGGGTGCAATACATTTTTCCCCTGCATGCGTTGATAGCGGGCAATTACATCGGAAATCGTGTAATTGCGCACATGGCCCATATGCAGCCTGCCCGATGGATAAGGGAACATGGACAGGCAATAGAATTTTTCTCGGCTGGTATCTTCGGTGACTTCAAACGATTTGGCATCGCGCCAAAAGTCCTGTACGGCAGGCTCGATAGTGTGAGGCGTGTAGTCGGCGCTTATGCCTTTGGATGGGTCACTGGTTATTGCGGTCATGGGCTTTCACTTGGGCGGAATAAATAAGGAGGAAGGCCGGATTATAGGGGGCGAAGGCTTAAAGCCCAAGGGTTTAAGTATCAACTGAGCGCGCGGATGCAAAGGTATTTATAGGGATAGGCCTATGCCCAGCAAATAAAAATAGGCCTAATTTTAGTTGGCGCGGGTCGCGTGCGCGCTAGTCTGTCCTTCCTGTTATTCAACCCATTTAAATAAACGTTTAATAATAAAGGCCGCAAAAAGCGGCCTTTATCTTCGAATAAACACATCAAGAAGGAAATAAATCAATCGGCACCGTTTGCGTATAAACCGCCACATCCCGCGCACCAAAATTTAAACCTCGCAACAGTGCGGTAATTTTACGCTGCAAATCATCATTTTTAATCGCGCTGGAAACGACTTGGACATTGGATACAGCTCCGCTTGGGTCAATCGTCAATTTAAATACCATGCGCCCTTGCAGCGTGGGGTCATCGTCCAAAGCGCGGTAATAAACTGCTGTAATACGCGCTTTAGCGGCATCTAAAATGCGTTTTAATTCTTCATCGGTGCGGCTGCCTTTACCACCACCTGCACTGGCAGCAGCTTGTTTAGCGGCGGCGGCCTGATCAGCGTCTTTTAATTTATTCTCCACCGCTGTGCCCTTGCGTCCGCCAAGGCTGCCGCCACCACCGGTGTCTTTACTCAAAGCAGCAACACTAATTCCGCCACTTTTAGCCAAAGCGCCGGAGCTAATGACCGCCCGATCCACGGTGGCAGCTGTATTCGCACCCGGTGCAGAAACCGCATCGGTAGGCTTAGCTACATCATTAATATCTAAACTGTCGCGCATGGCCGCCAATTCATTTTGTGCCTGCATGACACCCGCCTGAGCTGCCTGCTTACGAGCATTATTAAGCTTTACCTCCGCCGCTTCAGGCGCGGGTGTTGTGTCTTTGGATGGAGTTTTAACCGGCTCGGGTTTAATCGGAACGGGTTTGGGCTCAGGCTTGGGTACAGGTTTTTCCGGTACTGGCTCGGGTTTAGCCTCCGGCTTTTCAATGACTTCGGGTGGGAGCGGAGGTGGCTCTACCGGTTTGGGGGGCGGTGGTAATACGACCGGTTGTTCTACCACCATTAACGTGGTGGCTACAGGTGCCGCAGTGACTTGCTTGGGTAATTCAACCCATTGGATCACCGCAAAAAATACAATAAAAACTACCAGCCCAATTATGAACAGCGCTTTTAGGCGGCGATCCTCCTGCGGAATACTGGCCCAGGGTAATAATAAATTAGGGCTTAAATAGGCACCCATTAAGTGCCTCCTGCTGCAGGAGTTGCAGCATCAATTTGATTAATCGCAAGCGATATATTGCGGTATTCACTTTGCGCGCAGGTAGCCATAATTTTTTTCAGCAGCGCATAAGAGACAGCAGAGTCCCCCATTACGGTAATAAAACGGCCTTTTTCTTTTGCTTCTTCTGTTAAATAAGGCGTTTTAGCGGATTCGCTGTTTAGCGCTTGCTGCAGCGCAGGTAATAAAACTTCACCATCTTTTACCGCTTGCGCAACTGTCATAATTGACTGGCCCGCGACTTTAATTTCATCGGCAGTAACCGTAATCATTAAATGCCCGCTGGGCTTAATTTCCGAAACCGATTCGGGCAAATTCACATTAAATTCATTTTCCAGCACTTCACCATCAGGGGCATTTACTAATAAAAAACACAATAAAATGGTAAACATATCCACAAGGGAAACTAGATTTAACAGTACTAGTGGACGCTTGCGTTTTTCCTTGCGGTATTTACGCTTAGCGCGCAGGCTCATTTTCATAATGCGGCCCCAGGTGCTGTATTAGGCGGCATTACGCTGGGTGTAGCGGGAGCGGCGACAGAATCCGGCGCATCGCCCAGAGCAATTTCCGGAAATAATGCAGTATTGACTAAAGATGCCGCTACAACTGTTTTATAGCTGCGCACTGAATCCATAATGGACACAATGGTTTGATAATCGGTGTTCGGCTCAGACAAAATCATAATGTCTTTTTTATCCACGCCCTGCCCGGCTAAGTTTTTCTTTAGGCTTTGCAAAACTAATGAGAGGGTTTCGCTATCTTGCTTGCCTTTTACCAAGGGTAGAGTTTGCACCTCAACTCCAGCGGGAAAATTAACCGTCATGTAATTATTGCGTACAATGACTTCAATTTTTTTATCTTTTAATTCTTCAGCCGTGCCAGAAATACCCGCCACATGGGGCAGTGTTAAATCAATAATATTAATGCGCGTAAATACGGCATTAAACAAAAGCGCAGGCACGAGTATCATCATCAAATTCATAAAAGGAGTGATGTCGATATTCGAGCCTTCGTTATTGCGTCTTATTCTTCGGCGCATAAAAACCTCACAGGAATCAGGTTACGACTACACAGATTCGGCAGAACGTGAGCGCCCAGCGCTAGGCTGATTGTATAAAATATTCAGGCATTTAAGCGTTGCCATTTCGATACTATCGATGATCTCCAAGGCTTCAGCTTGTAATTTAGAATGCATAATTAACAGCGGAATTGCAGCTAATAAACCAAATGCCGTGGCGTTCATAGCAATCGAAATACTTTGTGATAGCAGCGCAGCTTTTTCTGCTGCAGCGGCTTTACCGACAGCCTCAAACGCGCTGATCAAACCCATTACCGTTCCGAATAAACCTAACAATGGCGCAACGTTCGCAAGTGTCGCGATCATCGGCAGGCGTTTTTCCAGGCGCGGTAAAATTTCCATTACACCTTCTTCCATCGCCGATTCAATATCTTCTCTGGATTGAGACTGCTGTAATTTACTCAGACCGGAGGCCACAATGCGTCCGATAGGAGCATCAGTTGTGCGGGCAACCTCTACTACAGCGCCAAAATCTTTCTTTTTCAGCAGCGGCAACATGCGCTCAAATGCATCGCGGTTAATTGATTTAGATCGGTGCAGATAAATCCAGCGCTCTATAACCATGGCCCATCCAGCAATCATGGCCAACGCAATCGGATACATGTGGCTGCCGCCATCTTGAAAAAACTTAATCACACCGTCTAAAAAACCCATATAAATCCGAACCTCCAAACTAATTAATTAAAAGTTAAAACTGTGCCACCGATGCCAAACCTAAATTAACGAGAACTCTTATCAAGCTGTTCGCTATTGAGCAGGTAGCGTATTTCGCGTTGATGTTCGCTGCGCTCAATCTGCGGAAAAAGATCCTGCAAAGGTGGCTTATTAATATCTTGAATAATTTTATTATCCCCGGCCTCCTGCCAGGGGACTATGTGCATAACCGTCGGCTGCTCTTGGTTGCCGTGAATACTAATACTTAAATCATCTGCTACTGCAGAAGCATTGTTAGCTGCAGCGGGTTTTTCCGCTGCATACGCCCAGGGCGATAATAATATAAGCAGGAGGTATTTTTTCATGGTGTTACCTCAAGTTTAGCTTCCTCAGGCTTGGCAGGCTTTTTGTTTAACCGACGATTTAATTCTATTATCCAGCCTTTTATTTCTTTATTCGGCTCAGTGCTTAACTGATCACACATAACAAAATGCTGCAGAGCTTTCTCCGGTTGTACTAAGTACAGATCGTACAATACACCTAGGCCTCTGTGGGCTTGTAGATTATGCGGCCACACCGCCAGAGTTTTTTGATATTGCGCCTCAGCTTCAGAAAACTTACCTTGCTCACGCAGCATAACCGCATATTGTGTATAAGCATCCGGATTGTATTTATTAATGCTTTGCGCCTGCTCAAAAAAGCTTTGCGCCTGGCTGTAATTTTTTTGCTTCCAATACAGCAGTGCTAAATTTACTGCGGGGCCGGATAATTTAGGATAATCCTGCCGCATTTTGTTTAGAGCATTACTCGCGTCCGTCGTTCGGCCATTTTTTATTAAGCCTTGAATACGCGTAAATTCCGTTTTTGCCGCCGCAGGTGCATCGCCTGAGTGCTCTAAATAGGGGTTGGGGATAATCTGTGCAATTTTGCCGCTAGGGTCCGGCGTAAAGGCGTCGTTTTTTGATTCCTTCGTGGGTGTGTCAGCACAGCTTGCGATAAAACATACGGCCAGTGCAGCCAGAACACATTTAATCCTGGCAAAAACTGCGCAGCAAAACCTATCCGACCTTTTATTCCAATCCATTGCTCACCTCCAACACTTGCTCCTGCTTACCAAAACGTGCGGGCATTAATTTCGCCAATTCGGAGAAACTCTTTTTTACCCATTCGTCGTAGACGCCCTTAGATGCGCGCTCACTATTGGCAATTAACATGGCGACAGCTTTTTCTTTAAAGGGCGTCGCCTGCTCTTCCAACATTAATTCATATTGCTCTTGCGCCAAACTATCAAGTCCAGCTGGGCGTTCGGATTTAATTAAATCGCGGTGTAAGCTTGCGTATATTTCACCTATATTGTGATTGGCTTTTGTGGTGAGTTCTGGCACGCCCAAATCAATCACTTGTTTATAAGCGGCAAGGGCTTTATCCATTGCGGCGCGCTTAACTTTAATACTGTCTTTTAACGGCGCAGTTAATCGCACAGCATTAAACGCTGCCATTTCGTTATCGGCGTATTGGCTGTTGGCGGAAGCTGATAAAAATCGTGAGCGCGCGGTGCGCTCACTGCCAGCAACAGCATCGGCATCCACCAGAGCTTTTTGCCAACCCGCAGCTGCTTTGCTATCACCAATTTTTTGATTTAATTCCATTAATTGGAAACGTGCTTCAGTAGCAATATCAAAGGGCCTTGGATATTGCCGTACATAGTCGCCATAACGCGTAATGGCATCTTGAGTTTTACCGGATTTACGCGCTAATTCTGCCGATAAAAATAATGAGCTGCGACGCGCCTCGGGGTTGGCGTCACTTTTCGCCATAATTGCTAATGCATCCGCAGCTTTATCCCACTGCTGTAATTCTTGATAAATCAGTGCAAGCTTAGGCGCGATAGTTGCGGCCAAAGCATGTTGTGGATAACGGCGGTTAAAATCCACGAGCACTTGTTCGGCCCGTGCCCATTGTTTCATTTCAATTAAAAGATTAGCCGCATCATATTGCGCTTTAATGGCAATATCAGTACCCGGAGCCACAGCGCTAATTTGTAATAATTGCTCGACCGCAGCAGTTTGGTTTTGGCTTGCGACTTTGGTTTCTGCCGCTTTAAACATACTAGCTGCGATTCGTTCGCTTACTTGTTTATACTGCAGATCCGGCTGCGGCATTAACGCCAGCGCTTTTCGATAAGCCTCCTCAGCTTCTTTATATTGCATTAAATCAAATTGTGTATGGGCAATAACTAACCATGCAGTCTTTTGCTGCGCAGAAGTGGCAGCCGGTTGCCAATTCACCACACGCTGCGCTAATTGTAAGGCTTGAGTTTTATCACCGCGCTGAAATAAATCATCAGTGGCATTGGCAAGGCCCGCCACCGCGCGATTATCTTTTGCATAATTATCGGCAAATTGCACGGCGCTTCGTGTTTTATGCGCCTGCCATTGTTTTTGTGCTTCCCCCTGTGTGCTCTTGACCAGTTGATCCAAAATAATTAACGCACTGTAGCCTGCTTCGCCGCCTTTAGCTGCGTCTTTATATTCGTAGGCAACTTTTTCATAGGCTTTTACCGCATCGGCCATGGAGCCTGCGTCAGCATAGGCTTCCGCCATTAAAAATGTCATATTTGCTGCAGCTGTATCTTGCGGAAATGCCGTCACGTATTGCGCGTAATAAGCGGCGGCTTTTAAATATAGGCTCGCGGCTGATACGTTAGCAATAGGTGGCTGCGGCTCGGCCGTTTTACGCTTATTAACAGGAAGTTTACTGCTCACCGTCTGCTGTTGAGCCTGGGCATGGTAATAACTGGATAATTCATCCAAAAATTGTTTTAAATGTACCTTTAGCGGTTCGCGCTGCTGCGCAGTTTTACTCGCCCAATAAGTGCTATTAACGCCGTAATTATTTACGAACGCTTCTTTAGCGGGCAGAATTTCACTAGGAAAGCCGCCCACTTTATACACTTCGATCATACGGACAAAATAATCTGGCCCTAAATCATTATTCGGAAATTGCCCAATAAAATTCTGGTAGGTGTCCGCGGAATCTTTGTAGCGTTTTTTCTCTAAATAATAATCAGCCAATTGCCCGTAAATTAATGCTTGGTATGGCCGTTCACCGCGTGTTTTATAGGCTTGGGTAACGGACGGCGCGCCTTCCTGATACGCAAATGTATAGGCAAGTACGCGCAATGTATCGTCGGCTAGATTTTTTTTGCCGCCATCTAATTGTTCAACGCCAGTTCCTGCAGGCAATAAAATATCTAATAACGCCGTGAACGAATCAATCGCCTCGGAGGATTTATTTTGCTTAAACTGCGACCAGCCCTGCATATAAACGGCATTTAAATAGAAGGGTGTAACCTTGCCTGTTTTTACCACTTGTTGGTATGAACGTTCAGCTTTGCCGTATTGATGCAAATTAAATGCTTGTTCGCCACGGCGAAATTCCGCTTCAGCGGCGTAATTAGATTCCGGGTGCGCAGCGACCAACTGCGCCAAAATTGCTTCAGATTCCGCCGATTTACCATCCAACGCATAGGCTTTAGATAAGCGATATAACAAGCGCTCATCGGTGGAGGCATCTTTTTGTGTCTGCGGTTGTTTTAATAATTCGTCGTACAGCGAAATAGCCTGGGAAAAATGCACGCCTTCAACTACTTCCAGCTGACGATTTTGGCTGCGCGCCATTTCAATATCTGCCAAGCGCACTTGAATTTTATGCCGCAAATCCGCATCAGCAGCTACCTCTAAAGCAGCTTTATAGCTGCTCTCAATTTCCTCTAACGAGGCCTTAGGTAATTGGCTGGGTTTTATTTTTTCATCTTCGTCGGACTGTTTGGTTTGCGGTAAATCAGCCAATAAAGGTCCTTTATCGGCAAAGCCGTTGTACAAACTGCTACAACCTGTGATTGCGAGAAGGGCTAAATAGCATATGACTCTGGGGTACATTAATACTTTTCCCCGGTAGCTTCATCTAACAGGCGGGCAACGGAAAGCCGAGTTTGTGCCAGATACTGCGTTAAGCGCGCGCGCTGAAATTCCAACGCGTCTTGTATTTGCGCACGCAAAACAATTTTATTGTCTTCAATGGCCCGATCGGTACGCTTTAATTGCTCATCAATGCGGTTGCGGGCACTTCCTAAACGGCTGCGGAACGACTGAAAATTAACACCGGTTTGAGCTTCCGCCGCAGCGCGCTGCCAGGTTTTATTTAGCTGCGCCAATTGCTGGTCGGCTATTTTTAGATTTTGCTCTAACGCATAGCGATTAGCCGCTTCCTGTTCCGTAGCATCCATTAAATTTAATCCCGCATAAAAGCGCAGTTTTTCAACTTGCTCAGCTGTGGCTTGGCCGCTAGCTTGCAAACGGGAGAGCCGTGCCACAGCTTGCTTAAGCGTTTGCAGGCGCTGCGCCTCTGCCCCACTTACTAGGGCCTCAGCGTCGTTCGCGGCAATAGCATTTTGCAACCGCACGGCCAGAGCTTCGCGCTGTGCTATCAATGTTGCGACCTGCTGGTTATATGGATTCTGTGCGTAGCGCTGCATATGTGCATCACGACTTAAATCTCGCTCGTCCACTAAGTCCTGATACAACTGCATTTTATTTTGCCAATTGGTTAAAACAGTGCGCATTTGCAATAGATCACGCAATATTTGCACTTGCTGTTGAAACTCATTTTTAGCAAAAAGGGCGGCAAAATAAGCTTTTTGCGCAGGCAGATCATGATCTTCTGCGTATTTATTCCAGCTTAATTCCTCATCCAACGGTAAATTAAGAGTGTCATCAAGCGCCGGGGTTACCAGTGCTTTCAATGACTCGTTCAACCGGCTAATTTCTTCTAGATATTGTTTTTCGGCCTGTTTATAAGCGCTGAGCGCATCGGGTTTACGTCCGAGTTTTTCAAATGCATAGGGCAGCGCAATTAATACTTCTTGGGCGCTTTCATCTACTAAATTCCGCTTAGAAAGTGCCGTCCAGGGTTTAAGTGCGAGGCTGTAATTTTGCGATTCCGCTGCGGCCCAACCGTAGCCAAGCAGCGCGCGATTGGCCACTGGGCTGTTTAAGCGCACCTGGGAAAATTGATCAATCGCTTCTTGATAGCGTTTATTTAACAGATAGGCATAGCCTGCGCTGGTCATGGCTTTGTCGTAGAGGCTCAGCTCCTCTTCGCGCTCAAGGCGCATATGCAGCAGCAAATCAAAATTATCGACGGCTTTTTTAAAATTGCCTTTGCGCCCGTAGGCTGCGCCTAGGTTGTAATAGGCATAAGCACGCCAAGTGGCTTCACGGTCAAACTTCTGAGCCAAGCGCTCCGCCTTCGCGGTGTCGTCTTGGGCTGTGGCCATGTTTGCACGCAGAGCCAAAATATCCTGCGCTAAATCCCAACTTGGGTCACGGCTTACATGGGTCAATGCGGCTTCTACACCGGGCCAATCATTTGCGTCGTATCGCAAGCGGGCTAAATAAAACCAAGCTGCATCACGAGTTTTTGAGCTTTGTTGTTCGGTTAATAAACGGCTAAATAGCTCGGTCGCCGTGCGCTCCATACCGTAACCGAGGTAAAAGCCGCCTTCCATGATATCCGGATGCGTACCGTGCCCTAAAATACCGCCGCGCGCCTTAGCTACTAATAATTCGCTTAACGCATCTAGCGGCTTATTTTGGTAATACTCATAAAGCGCAGCGCCCAAACGTAAATCGGCGACAGTACTCGGTGGTGGTGGTTTTTTTGCGAATGCCACTACCGGCAGTAGAACCAACCCGGCCCACAACAACGCAATGGGTTTTACAGCTGCCATTCTTTAAATTCAAAAGTAGGTTGCATTGCGCCGGTCTCATCCTTAATGCGGATCTCTAACATGCCGGGCTTTTGGGTTTTATTAAAGTTGTAGGTAGCGCCGCGTTTATAGTCGCGCTCCTCAGGGCCTTTACCGATAAAAAAGGCAGTAATTTCATGGCTGCCGGTTTTTAAATTACCCAGGTACAGGCGTTGTACACCGCCGCGCGCCAAAGCACTGATTTGTTTTGGGGTGTACAAGTAACTGGAAACCATTTGGCCGTCAATCGTAAGCTTGACCGAATCTAAAGCGAAATAATGGCCAACATCTAAAGATACATAGACAGCAATTTGTGTGGAGGCAGGAAATAACAAATCTTCCTCAAGCAACATTAAATCGCGGTTAAGTTCTATAGAAGCCTTTTTCAGGTCTTCAATTTGCGCACCGATTGCAGGGTTAACCGCTAGAGTAGATTTCGCAACTGCGGTGTCTACAGCTGCAGGCGTTTTTACTGGCGCAGGTGTGGTTTTAGTAACCGCTGCGGAAGGCGGACTAACTTCAGCGGCCCAGCTCCCCAGGGCACAACAATATACGGCTAGGAGCAAGATGAATCTGGACATAGTGTGTTCCACAGACTAAAAGCCGAGCGCCTCGATGTGAGTTGCCCGGCTCATTAACATTTGAATAAATTTACTTTAGCACGGCTTTAACTGAACCTAAGCTCAAAAGAATCGCAAACGCGGGGTTCTGTGGCTTGAGCCACAAAAGCCTAGGGCCTGAAAAACCATAAGGCACTATAGTGAACTTGCTACGGATGGGGCAATGAAATTGTCTATGCGACGCGTGAGCGATATAAAAGTGGCTTCACTGAACTGGCTCAATTAGCCCTTGGCTGTAAAAAGCCTTGCCGTGTTTGTCGATAATCAACGTATCAAAACCCGGTAATCGGTTAATCAAGGCTAATCCCTTTTCTACACCCAGAATAAAAACACACTTGGTAAGCCCATCGGTATCCACCCCTAACGGACCGAGTATTGTCACGCTGATAATTTCACTGGCAGATTTGCCGGTTTTGGGATTAATGATGTGATGTACGCGCTCGCCAGTAGTTTTATCGATGAAAAACCGCTCGTAATCACCGGACGTACTCACCGCGCCATCGGTTAACGGCAGCAACGTAATAACTTCATCGGCGGCGGAACGAGGCCTGGGGTTTTTAATACCCACACGCCACGGCTGGCCCAATTTATCGCCCAAAAGCCGCGTATCACCGCCAGCACTGACTACCGCATGGCGAAAGCCTCTCGCCTTAAGAAGATCGACCGCTCGATCCACGGCATAGCCTTTGGCTATGCCCCCCATATCGATGCGCACATTTTTATGCGCGAAATGAAGCGTTTGCTTAGCTTTGTTAAATTCCAACCAATGATAATTGATAGCGGGCAACAGGTTCAGGCGTTGTTTGTCCGTCGGTTTGATACTGTTGCGATAGTCGTAAAACCAGCCCACGGAGGCAAATGTAATATCAAACGCGCCCTGGCTGAGCTTGCTGTAGTAAAGCGATTTTTCAATGAGAAACGCCATTTCAGGCGAAATGGACATAGTTTTTTCGGAAGCGTGGGCGTTGAGCTGAGCCAGTTCGGACGTGGGAATATAGGGTGAGAACTGGGCGTCAACCGAATGCATATACTGCATGACCGCAGCAATAGCATCGCGACCTTTTTGATCGTCCTCAGCCCAAAGGGTAACGGAAATTTCCGTCCCCATAATGGCCTGCTTATCGCTCAGCCACTGAGCCTTAGCCTCGGCTGCCAAACCTATTGTTAACAATGTGCAAAACGCGCGCATCAGCGTTAACAGGTACACGGTTTTAACCACCGATGGGGTAATTTACTTTGTAGATGCCTGCATCATTTTTTTCAGCGAAAAGGCTTAAAGCATCGCCAATCGCTTCAGGCGCGTGTTCTAACGGCTGAATCTCACCGGTTACCTTAGGAACTGAGCCTGGTCGTAGCCAAGCATCGAGATTAACTTTGATAGGGCCACTTTCATCTTTTAAATGGGCTTTTAGTGCGCCCTGATCAGCCGATAAATCAGCGGCGTAGTCGCCCAGGGCAAAGGCCATACCATTGGCGGAAACCTTGGCTCCGGCCCAAGTCGCGCGCCCTTTCATTGCATCTATCTGTAAACGATTAGTAAATACCGCATTATCCATTTGCAAAAACAGCGTGCCATCTACCGATGCCCCAGCTTCGCGTAAATACGTGGATGCAAGGCCTGCGGGGAGCTCCAACTTAACCTTATTCAGCTGATTATTACCGGTTACACTGCGGCAAAATCCACCGGAGAGTTTCTCGCTTTTAATATCGGCACAGCCCTTAAGTAAGAACAATTTAAAAGGGCTCAATTGCCAATTAAGCGGGCCAAATTTTAACGGCACGCCATCAAGATTTAATTCTGCTCCTAGCGCGCGACCGCTCCAGGCGGTGCCGCTCACTGAGGACAACACTAAGTTAGGTATGGCCTTTTTAAGCAGAGAGCTTACTAAGGTCGCAGGTGTTGATGAAATTACTAAAAATAAAAAATACACCACTAAGGCAGAAACCACCAAAGGCTTGGATATCTTCATCGGGTTCACTCTCGGTGCAGTCGCAAATTCGCTATCGCTGTACCTGTTTCAGGCCCAGCAGCAGCGGAAAACTCTTTTATTTGAACGTTCTCAACATTTTCCAATTCATTAAGCCAAGCGAGCACCTTGTTTAAATCGGCTTTAGCAATCCGCACTTTTGCATCGGTATTGCCATTAGGTTGAAAATCTTCCATCTGCAATTCGTATTTGGGCAGTGTGCGATTAAGCATATCAACCAGGCTACCGCTACCTGCGGAACTTGGATTTTGCTGCTGCCCCAACAGTGAACTGGCCAATTCTTTCACTTCCTGCCGCTCTACCAAAACCCGATCAGCATTACGCTTTTGCAACGCAGCCTTAGCTTTCATCGGCATGAGAACAAACGCGAACAATAAAACAATCACCAAAGCACCGCTCCCCAACGCGATCAGCAACTGCTCACGTGGCGAAGCTTGTAAAAAAGCATCTTTTATTGAATTCATAGCTAACCTTCAGTTATGCGCATCAGCGCCTGATTCACATCGCCCGCCACACTTGCGCGTTTTATTTCAGCCTTAAGACCCGTCTGGGCAATCTGGTTACGGACGGCTTCCAAAGTGGCTATGTCTTTGGCTTCAAGATTTAATTGCAGCTCGCGGTTTTCATGTGTGTAGCGAAAACTGCTGACTTTTACATCTTTATGGGCGGATATAGCAGGGCCAATATTGCTTAAAATGCCCACTAGGTTAGAGCCGGGCGATTGACCACTACCGCCTAATTTGGCT
>DATDJI010000009.1:0-39739 GCA_036520615.1 Cellvibrionaceae bacterium
CGATTCTATTTGATGTGGTGATGCGATCAATTTACGGCGAGTACGCGCGGACGGTTGGCCAGGCGCAATTAGAGGGAAACTATAACGACTGGATGAGCCGCGCCTTATATGCAGTTTATGAGGAGGTTTTTAGCCGGGGGCAAAAATATGCTCATACCGGAACTACCAAGCAAACTATCACCGGCTTAAAAATACGCATTGAGAAAAAATTCATGAGTGGCTGGGAAGAAACCAACCATATGAATTGCGTTTTTTTATCAAACGAGATTATTCCATTGCCCGTAGAGCCTTGGGATAGGCGGTTCATGGTGTTTTGGCCGGAGCAGACCATGTATGAAAGTTTCCAGTGTGGCGTTGATTCAGATTTAAAAAATGGCGGCGGCGAGGCGCTCTTTGCGTTCCTGCTGGATTACCCGATGCAGTTCCAAAACGAGCCCGCGCCATTTAACACGCACACTAAGCCGCCCATGACTGAAGCAAAGCGCAAATTGATTGAAGCTTGTAAACCGATATGGGAGGTTTTTTGCGATCAATGGGAAGCTGGCAGGCTTGAGCTTAATGATGAACTATTGCCATTTATGCCGATTCGGACTGGTGATTTGTTTTTTGCATTTGACAGGTGGTGCAATCAGGGCAAAGAGAGCGGCATGGGGAGCCATAAATTTTCTACCTTTGTTTCCAGTCGTGATAAAACAATCCGGCATCTGCGCGATTTAGATTACATGACGCCAGGACGATTAAAGAAAGCAACATTTTTTATTCCGCGCGAAACTGACGCGCCGACTGATAAAACTAAAAAAGAATGGTTGGGTGGATGTGTGGCGGAATTTCAGCGATTGTTCGGTGTTAAGAATGGCTAACCCCGTACTCTTCACGCGAAAACCCGTACTACTCGGGCAAAAACCCGTACAACTTTGCAAAATACCCGCACTTCCAAAAAGTTAAGTTGCTGATTTTAAACAAAAACCCGTACACCCGTACTCTTTTCAGGCGCGCGCGTATGTGCGCTAGCAATATATTGATTTCTTCTATAAGCAAAAATTAATTTTCTCGCGTGAGAAATTACAACGAAACATTACGGGTTTACGGGTTTTCCTTACAAATCAAATAAATACGGGTTTTACAATACGGGTTTTTCGCAAAGTTATACGGGTTTTTGGTGTATTAGTACGGGTTTTTAAGTGAGTTATACGGGTTTGATTATTATTCGATCTTTTGAGGTGCTTTGATGTGTAAACGAGCGGTTGTTGTCAGTGAAACGGAGGAGTTATTAATCAATTGGGGTTTGTGGAATATTTATCGTGTGCCTGGCCAATATACGTCGAGCATTTTGAGCGTTATGCATTTGGTGGGCGGTAAAAGCGGCCAGGATGCGCAAATAAGCGATGATGAGGCGTTAAGGGTTGATTCTGCCTGTGCACGATTGAAACAGGCGGATAAGGCGCTGTATGAGCTGCTGGAATTGCGTTACATCAAGCGGTTGCCGATTGTTGTTATCGGGCTGCGCGTGGGTGCTGATCGAAGAGTTGTTACACGGCGCATTGCCGGTGCAATTACGTATCTGGATTGCATTTTAAATCCGGAAGCCATCGCGCCGGTGTTTATTTAATTGGTGTTGTTTGGTTGTGTTTGGTTTTGCGTGTACGGAATTTTAATTTAATCAAAAATATTTCGTTGTTTTATGTACAGTGATTAAGTAGTTTATGCCCATCATGTCGATTAGTGCGTTTAGCGCTAAAGATGCTTTATGACAGCCGCTTGCCCGCCTTTGTGCGGGCTTTTTTTTGGGTGCGATAAATGAAATATTTCTACGGTTTAACTTCATTCGCGATGCTGCGCGAAATTGTTTATGCAGTGTGCGATGTATTAGGCCGTGGTGCCGGTGATAAAGCGGCGATTTTAATGCTTGAGACTGCGGCGCAAGAAACGCGCTGCGGTACGTATAAAGACCCTACACCGTACGGTGCGGGCGCTGGTGTATTTCAATGCGATTTAATTGCATTTCAGGATGTGCAGCAGCGCTGCCCTGTATCTGCATATCGAAGAGTAAGTGATGAATTCGGGATTGATTTAAAAAAGGCTAAGCATGAGCAGCTGCTGTATTCGCCGTTATTAGCTGCAATTGTTTGCCGCATTCACTACCTGTTGTGTGTTGAGCCGATACCACAGAACGAACATGGCCGCGCTGAATATTGGAAACGGTTTTATAACTCTTCGCTAGGTAAAGGCACACCGCTGGAATATTTAGCGCACACGGCAATTATTCAGCAGCTGCAGGAGGATGAGGCCAGTGTTTAATCTCCCTGAGATTCCACCCGGCGGCGATTTTAATTTATTCACGCTGATCATCGGTTTCGCGATGAGTTTATGGGGCGGAATTATTAGCGTGATGATGAAGATGCGCGCCGGTATGGTTGGTTACTCGTTTAGGGAATTCGCTATTGAAATCAGCATTAGTTTATTTGCTGGTTATGTGGTGTTTGTATTTTGTATTTGGGCCGGTGTGCCTGTTCATGTTGCCGGTGCCCTTGCTGGGCTTGGCGGACACAATGGAACGCGCACCATATTTTATTTAAATAAGTTGTTCTTTAAGGGCTTTAGTAAAGCCAAGGTGGATTAGTTATGTTGGCGTCTCGTTTGTTTGGTGTTCGTGCCTTAGTTATGTTGATTGTCTCTTTTGCCTTGATGGCGGTATTTAATATTGCCCGCGCTGATACGGTTGCGCCTGCTGCGCAGTTAAACGTTGGGGATTTAATTGATGGTGTTGCTTACTTTGTTACCGGTGCTGCGGCATTGGCTGCAGTGCTCCCGATACCGCAGAAGGCCCAGGGTTTATTCGCATTGCTGCGAAGGTTTGTTGATCTGGCTGCGATGAATTTCGGCAATGCCAAAAATCAAAAGCGTTAAGGCACTCTATAACAGCCAGGCTTGGATTAAATCTAGTAAGACTTTCCTTCGCAATAACCCGCTGTGCAAGTTTCATCAGCAACGTAACTTAATTGCTGAGGCTGCGGTGGTTGATCACATTCAACCGCATCGCGGCGATAGTAAATTATTTTGGGATAAAACTAATTGGCAGTCTTTATGTAAGCACTGCCACGACTCACACAAGCAGCGCCTAGAAAAATCTGGGCGTGTTGCTGGCTGTGATAGTAACGGCATACCAATTGACCCCGGCCACCATTGGGCGGGCGCTCATTAATTATGGGGAGGGGGGAGTCTTTAGGTTTTTACCCCCCTTCTAAAAGACCGCCTCCTTAGCCTTGCTTACATAACCGGGAATTAATGAGGGGGGGTACCTGCAAAGCACTCCCCCTATTTCACTAATAGATAATTGCGATATGGCCAAGCCAGGTAAAAAACCACTGCCAGCAAATGTGCATTTACTGCAGGGGAATGCGAGCAAAAAACCGCTTGCATCATTGGTTGATGGAATCAGGCCAGCAACCACTTTGCCCTCGCCGCCTGAACATCTTGATGATCTGGCAGTTAAGGAGTGGCATCGACAAGGGCAAGAATTATTAAAGCTTGGCCTCATCTGTGAGATCGATAAAGCAGGCCTAGAAATTTACTGCGTTAATTACAGCCTGTGGGTTCGCTCAAACGAAAAATTAAATGCCCTAGGCACTGAGGGATTGGTTGATACAACCCCCAGCGGCTACAAGCAAATGAGCGTTTGGGTGAACATCCGCAACCGGGCTGCAGAAGAAATTAAAAAATGGCTAATCGAACAGGGTGCAACACCAAGCGCCCGCACTCGTGTATCGCCCAGCCATCCACAAGGGGACATGTTTGGCTTCGGCGGTGAAGAAGAAACCGGCAAAAAAGACCCGCGCCGCTTCTTTAAAAAATGACCGCACAACGAGCTATGCACAGTGCGTAGCCAGCGGGGTAATCGTTGCTGGTCCGCACGTTAGAGACGCCTGTGCGCGGCACCTGCGGGATTTAAAACAAGGCAAAGAGCGCGGCATCTATTTTGATGTTAAAGCTGCCAATGAAGTCATCGAATTTTTTGAAGAAGTACTGCACCTCAATGGCGGCGAATTTGAAGGTATTCCTTTTGTCCCCACGCCATGGCAATGCTTTGTTCTAGGTAGTTTATTTGGCTGGAAAAGAGCCAACGGCTTTCGCAGGTTTCGCGTTGCCTACATTGAAACGTCTAAGGGGCAAGGCAAATCTCCCCTGGCCGGAGGCATAGGGCTATTTGGCCTCACCGCAGACGATGAGCCTAGGGCGGAAATTTACGCCGCCGCCACGAAAAAAGACCAAGCGCAAATCCTGTTTAGGGATGCCGTCGCAATGGTCGATTTCTCGCCCCTGCTGAACGAAATCATCAGCCGCAGCGGCAGCCCAGGGAAAGAATGGAACCTAGCGTATATC
Organism: Cellvibrionaceae bacterium; assembly: GCA_036520615.1. Lineage (GTDB taxonomy): Bacteria > Pseudomonadota > Gammaproteobacteria > Pseudomonadales > Cellvibrionaceae > CAMCXE01. The sequence goes on from DATDJI010000009.1 coordinate 4,381, forward strand.
GAGAAGGGCAGCTTCTTTAGGCCCATTGCCAGCGACGAAGGGCAATCAGGCCCACGCCCGCATATAGCGCTGCTGGATGAAGTGCACGAGCACCGAGACGGCACCGTTGTGCAGATGATGCGCGCGGGCACCAAGGGCCGCCGCCAGGCCCTGATCGTGATGATTACCAACAGCGGAAAAAGCAGATCAAGCATCTGCTGGGAAAACCACGACTACGGCGCCAAGGTAGCGGCGGGAATGATTGAGGATGACACGTATTTCAGCTACATCTGCGCGCTTGATAAAGAAGACGACCCTTTTACAGACGAAAGCTGCTGGATCAAAGCCAATCCGAATTTAGGCATTACCATACAGCCTGAATACCTGCGCGAATTGGTGACACAAGCGCGGGGAATGCCGGGAACAGAAAGCACCGTAAAACGCCTTAATTTCTGCATGTGGCAGGAAGGCGCTGACGCATGGATGAGCGCGGAAATATGGCTTGGCCAAAAGGACGCATGCGACGAATCGCTCTACAAAAACCGCCGCTGCTGGGGTGGTTTGGACTTAGGCAGCACGCAGGATTTAACCTCGTTAGTCCTAGTGTTTGAGCCCACCGCTGACGATCCATACTGGCGATTAAAACCCTATTTTTGGGTACCGGATGAAGGGCTAGCGAAAAAATCAGAAGACGACGTAGTGCCCTACGACGTTTGGAAGAGCCAAGGTCACATAGAAACAACACCGGGCCGCGCGGTAAGCCGCAACCACGTTGTAAAACGCATTACGCAAATCGCGGGCATCTACGATATTCAGGCCATCGCCTATGACCGCTGGCGAGTCGAAGAACTAATACAGGCTGCATCTGAAGAGCAAATAGAACTGCCTCCCCTTACCCCGTTTGGGCAAGGGTTTAGGGACATGTCTCCAGCAATCAGCGAATTTGAAACGCGGCTGGTCAATAAAAAGATTAAACACAACGGCAACCCATGCATGACCTGGTGCGTTGCCAATGCGGTAACGGACAAAGACCCTACCGAAGCGAAAAAATTTAACAAAGCGAAAGCCAATGGCCGCATTGATGGCACTGTTGCAGGTGCCATGGCTATAGGTTTAACCGTTAAAAAACCCGAAGAAAAACCCAAAAATAAAGACATCAATAAGCATTTAGAAAAACACGGTATTCGCAGATTATGAAAAACACCCATACAGGCTCCCCAAATAATCCAAGGGGTACCCGCTAGTGGGCGTTATTTCAAAATTAAAATCGTTATTTACTAAAAGCACAACGCTTTTAGACACGCCGGATAAAATCGCCAAAGCGCTAGAAGCCTATCAAACGACCACTGGCGAGAGTGTTTCTACCCAGCGCGCCATGCAAATGGCCACTGTATTTTCATGCGTGCGCGTGCTTGCAGAATCGCTTGGCATGCTGCCATGCAAACTCTATGAAACCGACGAAAAATCCAGAAAAATCGCCACAAGCCATCCAGTAAACCGTCTATTAAGTGTGGCCCCAAACACCTATATGACGCCCCAGGAATTTTGGGAGCTGCTTATGGCCTGCCTGTGTTTTCGCGGGAATTTCTACGCTTACAAAGTAGTGGTAATGGGCAAAATTAAAGAGCTGCTGCCCATCGACCCTTGCAAAGTAAAACCAAAATTAACCGATGACTGGGAACTGGTTTACGAAGTTGATTTTGGCAAAAGCGGCAGGCGCACATTAAAACAAGATGAAATTTGGCATGTGCGCCTATTTACCTTGGACGGTATTAATGGCGTGAGCCCAATTGCCTATGCCCGTGAAGCAATAAGTCTCGGCTTAAATACACAAGAACACGGCACACGCACATTTGCCAATGGCGCGGTTACCACAGGCGTTTTAGCAACGGATCAAGAATTAACTGACGTTGCCTACGACCGCCTGAAAAAAGACTTCAGCGGCGAACATATGGGTGTTGCCAACGCGCACAAGCCGATGATTCTAGAAATGGGTCTGAACTGGAAACCCATCAGCCTAAATGCAGAAGACGCACAACATTTAGAAACGCGGAAATTCCAGCGTGAAGAAATATGCGCGTTTATGCGTGTTCCCCCGACAAAAGTCGCAATCCTTGATAAAGCCACGCTGAATAACTCTGAAGTTATGGAGCTGGATTTTGTCAAGAATTCACTCATGCCCTATGTAACGCGCATTGAAGCGCGAATATTAATTGGGCTTTTAACTGAAGAAGAGCAAACCCGCTATTACGCCAAATTTAACGCCGGTGCGCTACTGCGCGGCGATTTAAAAAGCCGTTATGAAAGCTACGCCATCGCAATTAATTGGGGGATTTTATCGCCCAATGACTGTTTGGAGTTGGAAGATCGCAACCCTCGCCCAGGCGGTGACATTTACTTAACACCGATGAATATGACAACAAACCCAGGTGCACAAAATGCCAACAAAGCAGCGGCTTAATTTTGGTTTAAGCATTAAATCACTGGATAAATCTGGCGAATTTGAAGCTTACGGCAGCGTGTTTGGCGTTAAAGATTCCCAGTCCGATATTGTTGTGCCTGGCGCGTTTCAAAAATCACTGGGAAATTGGCGCGTTAAAAACCGTATGCCCGCGATGCTATGGCAACACAAAATGGATGAGCCCATCGGTATCTACACCGATATGCAGGAGGACGAAAACGGACTGTATATGAAGGGCCAATTATTAATTGACGACGACCCATTGGCCAAACGGGCTTATGCGCACATGAAAGCGGGAAGCCTCACCGGTTTTTCAATCGGTTATAACTTGGTCGATTGGGAATACGACAAAACAAAAGAAGCTTATTTATTAAAAGAAATCGATTTGTGGGAAGTGTCAATTGTGACCTTCGCGAGCAATGACGAAGCACGCTTAACAGAAGTAAAAAATATTTTAGGAAAGGGCGAAATCCCTCCACCTAGCAAAATCGAAAAAGCCCTGCGAGAGGTTGGGTTTTCGATCAGTCAAGCCAAAACATTTATGGCTAAAGGCTACAGCGCACTTGCGAATAACCCGCGTGATGCGGAAGTACAAAGCGCTATCGAAATCATCAAATCAATCAATTTTTAGGGCGTATTTTATGGGTGTTGAATTAAAAGACATTGAACAAGTGGCCGAAGAACTAAAAGGCCGCTTTTCTGAATTCCAATTAAAAAACGACAAGCGTTTGGACGCTGTTGAAGCTGAAAAAGGCAAGCTTTCGGGAGTGGTTGAAACCCTCAACATTAAGTTATCTGAACTTGAAAAATACAAGTCAGATATGGAAAAAGAACTGCTTGCTTTAAAACGCCCCGGCGCTCACGGTTTAAATCCCGCAATGGAAGAATATAAAACCGCATACGCGCAATATTTGCGTAAGGGCCATGAGGAAGGCCTGCATCAACTACAAGAAAAAGCCATGCGCACAACAGTGGGTACCGATGGCGGCTTTGCTGTGATACCGGAGATCGAGCGCACCGTTGACTCTCTGCTGCGCAACGATAATCCTATGATGGATATGTGCACCGTTATTAATGTCAGCACATCAGACTATAAAAAACTGATGAATGTCGGCGGCGCAAGTTCTGGTTGGGTCGGTGAAGAAGACGCCAGGCCAGAAACCAACACGCCAAAACTCGTACAAATTCAATTCCCCATGGGCGAGCTGTACGCTAATCCCAAAATATCCCAAACCGCGCTGGATGACATGTTCTACGACGCGGAAAGCGATTTAGCTATGCAAATTGCCACGGAATTTAACGAGAAAAAAGGCCTGTCATTTACCTCTGGCGACGGCGTTAACAAACCCAAAGGCGTTTTAGCCGGGACTATCGTGGAAACTTCAGACGCCACTCGCGCATTTGGTAGTCTTGAATTGGTGCGCTCAGGCCATGCCTCGCAAATTACTGCGGACGGCTTAATTAAATTAATTTACACGCTAAAAGCCGGTTACCGCCGATCTGCCAGCTTTATGATGCCAACACTTACGCTTTTCCAAGTGCGTACATTAAAAGAAACCGGCACTGGCGCCTACCTTTGGAAGCCAGGCTTGGAAGCGGGTCAAAACAGCACGCTGGCCGGTTATGGCGTGGGCGAAAACGAAGATATGCCAGCACTGGCCGCCAACGCCTACTCGGTAATGTTCGGTGACTTCAAGCGCGCTTATTACATCGTAAATCGCATGGGCATCCGCACTCTGCGCGACCCATTCAGCGCAAAACCGCATGTAAGTTTTTACACCACCGCCCGTGTAGGTGGCGCGCTGGTAGATTCACAAGCTTTAAAAGTGCTGAAAATAGCCGCGTAATTAACGCAACCTTAGTTCAAAACCAATAAAAGCCGACACCTAAAAATGTCGGCTTTTTTATTTTAATCAGGAGCCAATATGTTTTTTATTTTTCTCGCCCAGGCTTTTCGCTACGCGATTTTAGGCCTAACAGTTGTGGAGTTTCCGGCCGGTGCGCATTGGGTATCGAGCGAGATCGCCGATTTAATTCATGAATCGGGCGCCGGTGAAAAATTGCCAGAACCCCCCGATACAATCCATGAACAACTATCTCAATGTATTTTGGGCAATGAATTAACCACCGAGCAAATACAGCATTTGTATGGGCGTGAGGAGTGGGCGCCTAAATATGCTCAGGAGGATGAAATAATTTTGAAAATTGACGGCCTGCAGCCTGATGATCTTTTTTCCGGCGAGCATTTACGCGCGGTTGTTGAGCAAATTAACGAGCCCAATGCTCAATTACCTGTTTTGGAGGATGAAAATGCGCCAAATTCCACCGAATTACCGAACGAATTTACTGAAATCGCCGCTGAACAAAGCGATAACGCCGAACCAGCAGCCGAACAAAGCCCCGAAATTAGCCCAGCAAAACCCGGCAAATCAAACAAAAAGCACAGCTAATTTAATTAATTCGGGCTAAAAATGATCAATTTAACGCTGCTAAAAACGCATCTACGCTTGGAAACTAGCGAGACTATTGAAGACGTTTATCTGCAGCACTTAGTTGATACCGCCATCGAAACATTTAATTTAACGCAAAATCGCACGCTCATTGAATCCGACGCTGCTCTGCCCGACCCGGTTGGAAAAACCCTGAAAATCACGATACCAATCGTGCATGGTGCATTAATTTTAATCGGCCACTGGTACAACAACCGCGAGGCCGTTGTTTTGGGAATTCCGGCGGCTGAATTACCCATGGGCACGCAGCGTTTGTGGTCGCAATATCGCTGGCAAAACATATGAACTCAACGTACCGGGCAGGACAATTAAATAAACGCATCACCGTCCAGCGGCAGGTTTTAACAGACGATGGCGCAGGCGGAAAAACCAATCAATGGGTGGCCGTGCGAAATTGCTGGGCGTACCGGCGCCAGTTAAGTGCTAAAGAATCAGTACAAGCGGATCAATTAAAAGCGAGCTCAACATGGATTTTTGTTATTCGCAATCACCCGCAAAAAATCAAAGAAACAGATAGCCTGATTTATGGCCAAGAGCGCTACAACATCCGCGGCATATCGCCGCAAGATGTTGATTGTCCCTTTATTGAAATAACCGCTGAGGCAGGAGTTGCATAATGCAATTACAAATTGAAGGCCTGCAGGAAATTAGATCGTTAATGGAAGGTTATGCGCCCAATGTCGCACGTAATTTAGCCCGCTCTGTCACGCTGGATATCGCCAAACAAATAATGACAGATGCCAAGCAAAATGTGCCGGTCGACACCGGAATATTAAAGAGAAGCCTAAAAGCAGTGCGGCGTCGCTCCTCGCCGAACAATCCTAAAGCGTCGGTTGTGGCGCGGGCCGTTAAAACTCGCCGCAATGGCAATGTTACAACGCAGTCGGCTAATCACTGGATATTTGTCGAATATGGCACGCGCAAAATGAACGCAAGGCCATTTATTAAACCAGCATCTGATCGAATGAGGGCCAGAATGCCACAGGCAATGCGCGAAGCTTTTGGCCGTAAGTTTGAAGAAATGCTCGCCCGTCGGGCTTCAAGACGCCGATAAATTATGGTCGCATTTAACCTGCAGATAGCTATTTATCAAAAGCTGCAGGGCACTTCTGCGCTTACGCAAAAGGTAAAAGGCATTTATGACCACATACCTCAGCACGTAACAGCAGACAACCCGAGTGACAGCATTTTTCCCTACATCATTGTTGGTGATGACACGCACAAAAGTGACGACACCGATACCGAATTAGGTTTTGAAAGTGAAATCACTATTCATATCTGGACCCGTTATTTGGGCCTTGCTGAAAACAAACAATTACAGGGTGAAATTTATAAAGCCCTGCATCGCAATTCATTATCTATCGCTGGGTATCACCTAATAAGCATGGGTTTTGTCGACGCCAAAACATTTAAAGACGCCGACGGCCTAAGCCAGCACGGCGTGCAAACTTTCCGTTTATTAACCGAACAACTATAGAGGCATTTATGGCAGATCAGTCGCGCCAAGGTATAGAGCTTAAAATAAAACAGGCCGGTGTAGTGATTTGCAGTGGGATCACAGAAAAATCTATCGATTATAAACGCGACCTCGTCGACATCACGAGTGATGACGACAGCGGCTATGAAACTTACGCACCTTTTAGCGGAGTAAAAGCGCTATCAATTCCCCTAAGCGGAGTTTTAAAAAACGACAAGATGCGGCAGTTAGCTCTACAAACTAATCCAATATTAAATAATTTAACTGTTTTATATCCGGACGGTGCCACGCTAGTCGGCAACTTTGTATTAGAAGGATTGAAAGAAGAATACAAAGGCCTGGATGCCGCAAAATATTCCTTCACTCTTAAAACCTCGGGCGCATATATCTATACACCGGCCCCTTAATTAAAGGTCTTTTATGTCTATTTTTGAACCTGTAACACTTGAATATAAAGGCGTTAAAAAAACAATTCCCGCCAATCGCGTTATGTACCTTGCGTCAATTATTGAGCTGAATTTTAAGCCCGTTGAAACCGCCCACGCCAGAACATTGCCTAGCGCCACCATGGCTATCGTGGCAAAGCCGATGCTGGAGTATGCGGGTTTTGCAGAAATCCAACCTAGCTTGGGCTTAGAACTAGAAGACTTGGCTATTTATTTCGCGTCAAACCCTGCCCAGGTGCATTTATTCACCGGGTTGTGTTTTGAGATTTTGCATAAATTAATACCGCCAAAAGAATTAACCGGCGAAGAAAACACCCCAGTTGAAGCGGGGGCGGAATCGGGAAAAAAGCCGACCGAGGCCGTGGGGCTGTCCGCACCTTAATGCTGCTCTGCATTAATGATATGGGCATAAGTTACGGTGATTTTTGGGCCATGCAGCCACAGCACATTTGGGATTTATTGCTTGATCGAAAATATAAAAATCAAAAAGCAGAAAATCCCGCGAGCGTGCTTGATTTTGATTTTGACTACCACCTTGCGCAGTTGGATTAATTCATGTCCCAACAAATAGGCAGCGTTGCCGTTACAGTATCGGCGGATGTAAACGGCCTAATTAATGATATGTCCCGCGCAGCCAATGCGATGACGGGTTTTGGTGATCGCGCATCGCAAGTTATTTCAACGGCTGCAAAATTTACAACGGCTATGGTGGCGGCTGCGGCTGCAAGTCGCGGCTTGCATGAATTAATGTCGCGCGCAGATGAGTGGACGCAATTCGGTAATAAAATTCGCGTCGTAACACAAGAATTAGGCACCTTTCAGGCAACACAAACAGCAGTTTTCGACCTGGCTCAAAATATCCGCGCACCTATAGACGAAGTAAGCGCAACCTATTCACGTCTGCAAAACAGTGCAAAAAGTTTGGGCGTTTCCCAAGCTGAGGTTTTAAAGGTCACGGAAGGCCTAATGAAGAGTTTTATGGCGTTTGGCGCGTCCGGTTCTGAAGCTGCATCTACTGCATTACAGCTTGGTCAAGCACTAGGTGCAGGCCGATTAAATGGCGACGAATTAAAGGCGGTGATGGAGAGCTCATTGCCAGTAGCTGAGGCTATTGCTAAGCACTTTAATGTAACCACCGGCGAATTAAAAAACTTAGGAGCGCAAGGCAAACTTACTAGCAAAGAGGTTTTCGAGGCCCTTAAAGAAGGTAGCGAAGGTTTTATTAAATCATTCGATACCGTGGCGCCGACGTTTAAACAAGGCATGGATGTTCTAAGCAATAGCACTACGCGCGCCGTGGGTGAGTTCGCCAAATTTACCGAGGTTAGCGAATCCGTGGGCTCTGCGTTATCCGGCCTGGGTAATTATATTGATGCTTTTTCTCAATCGGTTTCCAGCGGCCAATTCGGTCAACTCACGTCAATAATCGCGGGCCAGTGGCGTAATTTATTGGGCAGTGAAATACCTGGCGCTTTAAACGAATTCGCATTATTCGCAGGCACTTTTGGCGAGCATATAGCTGATAATTTTTCACGTGGTTGGTACCAAGTGATACCCAATTTAAAAGCGGCTATACAGGCTGTTACGATTGAGGTTGCAAGTGTTCTTGATGTTTTCACTGAAGAAAAAATAAAAAACCAAGTCAAACAAGACAGCCTGGATGCTATATGGGCTGAACGTGATGCTGCTGTGCAGTCCGCACAACAACAGGTAACTGCCAGCCAACAAAAATTAGCTGCATATCAAGAAGAATTAAAAGTCAAAGCCCAAGCACTGGCCATAACCCGAGAAGAAATCAAATCAGCGCCGCAGGCAGATCCTAAAACCAAAAAAGCGCAAGAGCGCGCGGCCCTAAAAGAAGAAAAACACCAACAAAAAGTTGATGATGTTGTAGGTGGTCTGCGCAATAACACCGCAGGCATGCAGACAGAATTAAATAAGCGCTCTGAAATCCTCGCTATTTATCGACAATATGAGCTTGACTCAGACGCCACCTACTACCAGCGCCAACTTAACGACATTCAAATTCAGGAAGCGGTAAAACAAGCAGAAATCCTCGCTGCGCAACAAAAAGAAGACGCCCAGCGCGAGCAGCGCCGCCTTCTAGATATCGAACGCGTGGCTGGCGATAAAGGCGCCATAGCGCTGATCAACGATCAATACAACCAGCAAGAAATACTCGCTGAACAAATCAAACAAGACCAATTAACCCAGGTTCATAGCGACGCAAAACGCTCGAGGGAAAACCTGCGGAGAATCGAGCGGGAAAACGCCATAAGCATGGCATTGAGTCTCGGCGATGGCTTGATGACGGCAACACAAGGGCACAGCAAGCGCGCGTTTGAATTCAGTAAAAAAGTGGCTTTGGTTAGCGCAGGTGTTAGCGGTGTGCGTTCTGCCGTTTCCGCTTGGGAAGCCGGCATGTCGGTCGGTGGCCCCTGGGCGCCGCTTGTGGCTGCCGGATATACAGCAGCGAGCTTACTTAAAACGGGGGGATTAATTACCAGTATCCGCAGTGCTTCCTTTAGTGGTGGGCCAAGTTCCTCCGGCGGTGGCGACTCAGGCGGCGCAGCTTCCGCTGTTGGTGCCGCTCAAGCCGCTGCTGGTGCTCCTGCAGCGGCTGCCCCGACATCTGTGATGACGGTTAAAGGGCTTAACCCTAACGACCTCTTTACCGGTTCTGCGGTGCGGACGATAGCTAAAGAGTTGTTGAGTTATCAAAAGGACGGCGGCCAGGTGTTTTTAGCGTCATGATTATTTTTCACAGCACTTACAACGTCACGTCGCACGCCCATTACAACAAGCCTTTGCTTGCCTATCACAGCATTTTGCGTATTTCCGATATCACCAGCCAAAACCCTGGCCCTAGGGCGCCCACCAATATGTGGTCGCCTGATACCGCCAGCCTTTGGCAGGCGCAAAGCGATAATGAATACATCCAGCTTGATAACCCTGCAGGGCTTGAGTTCGATTACATAGCGATTGCGCGACACAATTTATTTACTGAGCAAATCAGTTTCTTAATTATTAAAGACGACAACGCCACCGGCTCTGAAATCACGATTGTAAATTGGCAAACCGTTTCCGATGACGGCCCTATTTTTATAGGCTTATTGGGTATCACAAGTAAACGAATTCGCATTTATTTTCAGCAATCAACAAGCAAAAAACCGATTATTGCGCACATCAAAATGGGCAAAATGCTGCGCCTCCCTATGGGCGTTTTCGTCGGCGAAAAGCCGATAAGTCTGCCTAGCTACGTAGATTCGATCGTACAAACCAGCGAAAGCGGCCAGTATTTGGGAAGGGTAAACAAAAGCCGCTGGAAGACCGCAAGCATCAGTCAAAAACACAACACTCAGCAATTTGTATATACCGAATTAAAGCCATTTATTGACCACTGTGCGGGCACCGCATTTAACAACGGCACTGCACAGGAAACGTTTTTTTATATTCCGCGACCGCAGAAAAATGCCGGTACCGGGAATAATATCGTGGATATTATTTACGGCTGGACCAAAGGCCCAATTGTGCCCGAGTGCCAGGATGCAGCCGGTTATATGCAGTGGAGCGTGCAGATTGAGGGCATCGTGTGAGCAGCGTTGTCGAATATTTTGAAATTGTTATGCGCCCCTGCCAGCACAATTACGGGGTTTCGCCATGCACTGCCACCGGTGACCGACCCTGCTACAACAGCCCGCGTACCTGCCAGGACGTTGCTCATTTTTCGGCAACAAATCAAATTGTGCGTTGGGCAATTGGCAGTGGTGAATTGCCGATTGATATACCAGCGATACCCAGCATGACAAATATGCAAACCCGCGCGCAGGAGCTAAAAGCAGGCGAAAGTCTGGGAGTTAGGGAAAGTCTTAGCGTGACCTTTCACGACCACGCCTACAACGATGAATTATTCGATAAATACCGTGATACGCGAGGTTTTAACCCCTATAACAAAGGCGGATTTTGGCGGAAGTTTGCAGTGCGCTGGCCGAATTTGAAAGGCTTGGAGTGTAGAAGTGTGCGGGGCTCACCCGGGCAATCCATTGATGAAATGGAGCGGCATTATTATGTAATTGATAGCACCGGTGGCCCGAATAACGACGGCGGTTACAGTATCACCGCAAAGGATGCGATTACCTTTTTGGACGGGGACAAGGCGCAAGCGCCAGTTGCGAGCCTCGGCGTTTTATCGGGCAATATTACGGATACAGGTACTAGCTTCAATTTAAGCCCCAGCGGCATTGGTAACGCAAATTATCCGGCTGCGGGGCTGGCAAGCATTGGTGACGAACTGGTGCGCTACACTCGCTCCGGAAACACAATAACGCTCACTGCGCGTGAATTGTTTGGATCAAAGCGCGGCGAACATAAAGCGGGTGAAACATTTCAGGTCGCTATTGAATTTGTCAGCCAGGAAATCAGCCAAATTATTTATAATTTGTTGGGCAACTACACGGACACGCCGATAAATTATTTAGATTTCGCTTCATGGTCATCAGAAACTACAGCGCATTTATCGTTGTTATATTCGGGAAGAATTGCCAAGCCGACCAGCGTTAAAAAGCTTATAGACGAAATTATTGAGCAGGCCGGGCTTATGATATGGACTGACACTGCAGAAAAGAAAATTAAAGTTAAGGTGCTGCGCAATGAAGTGCCAACGCTTAACTTAAACGACGATAACTTTTTAAAAAAGTCGTTCACAGGCAGTACGGATTTTGATAGTCAGAAAAGCAATATTTTGTTTTTCTACGGGCAGAAAAACCCACTTGAGAAGGTGGATGATGAAAAAAACTACGGTGCAATTTTAAACGACTATAGCCAGGATGCAGCGCTCAGCTTGGAAGGGGCGCCGCTAGCAGTACATAAAATTTACAGCCGCTGGGTAGAGCTAACCAATGCAACAGCCGCTAATTATTTAAGTTCATTAATGCTAGGCCGTTACGGTCGCGCACCACGCATTTGCGCATTTAACTTGCCTAAATCACTTACACCCAAGCTCGGCTCGACTGTAAATATACAAAGCGAAAGATTTCTTGATGATCAGGGCGACACCGCCCCACCTGCTCCGTTTTTAATTACAAAAGTTGAACCACGCGAAGCTGATTACTCAGTGCAAGCGCAAGAAATCCACCTGCCAAAATACGACGATTCCGGCACCCGCTACGTTTATATCGATGGCAGCACAAACAATATCGATTTAAAAACTCTGCACGACAGCATTTATCTACCCGCAACAAGCGGCACAAATATTATTTTCAAATTAATCACAAATGTGTTTATCGGCTCAACTGAAATTACCACGTTTGCAGTCACCCACGATGGCTGGGCCGCAGGGGTAACGGTATCAATTGATTTCGGCGGAGGCGTTATTCAGGGGCGCGGCGGCTGGCCTGGTTCCGCCTGGACTACTCATATGGGCGGTGGCGGGTATTCGCCCAGCCCTGGCGGCCCAGCGCTAAAAGCACGGCAACCGCTCACGCTTATTAATGCAAAGGTTTGGAGTGGAGGTGGAGGCGGCGGCCCAGGAACGGTGCTTGCGGACTACTCATCAAGCGGTGGTGGGGGCGGCGCTGGCACCGTTTGCTCCGTCGGGGCGTCGGCAACGTATGGGGGTAATGGCACTTACTCCGGTTCGGCAACGCCAGGCGGCAGTGGCGGCGGCCCTGGTTTACCCGGCGCGGCGGGCGCTGGAGGAGGATTTGGCGCACCAGCCGGGGTCGCCATTGACGGCATTGGCTTTGTCACTTTTTCCGGTACCAGCGATATCCGCGGCCCGCAAATTTAATTAATTATTTAAAACAACAACCAATAACAAACCCGCTTCGGCGGGTTTTTTTATGCCTACTTCAAAGGTGTTCTATGCAGAATAAAGCGCAACAAGGTATTGAATTAAAAATAACGCAAGGTGGTGCAACGTTTTGCGCAGGCATAACCGAAAAATCTATTGATTACAAGCGCGACGCTGTGGACATTGGATGTGATGAAGATAATGGTTGTGAGACATTCGCGACATTTTCGGGCTTAAGATCCGTATCGATCCCCGTTAGCGCAGTAATAAAAAACGCAAAAATGCGCGAATTGATTATGCTGCAAAATCCTATCATTCCTAACTTACGTGTGGTGTACCCGGACGCATCGACCCTTACCGCTAATTTTCTATTGGAAGGGTTAAAAGAGGAATACAAGGGCCTCGAAGCCAGTAAATGTTCTTTTACCTTAAAAACTAGCGGTTCTTGGATTTATTCGGCGCCAGTCATTAATAAGAAAATTGTAGTATTGGGCTCTTCCGTTGCTTCCGGAACGGGGAGCACCGGCGGAACTAATGGTTGGGCTCAAAGATTAAGTGCTGCACTGACTAACGGCTACACACTCGTAAATAAATCAATTGGCGGTGACACAACACAGCTTTGCATTAACCGTTTTAATGCCGATGTTTCCAGCGAAACTCCCGGCATCGTAATTATTGGCTTGAGCTTGGCCAACGAAGGCTTGCATGGTGCGGCCAATCCCGGCGCGATTTACAGCACTTTCATGAATAACATGCAAACGCTGCTTACCAAAATTCAGCAAATTGGTGCAAAAGCCATTATCGCTGGTGTTTACCCGAACAATTTATATACCGCAGGCGAATACACAGTTTTAAAACAAGCGGATATTGCGCTGAGTAAATTAGGCGTGCCCTACTTCCACTTTTTAGGCTCCGTGGATGACGGTTCTGGCCACTGGCAGACTGGCACGTTTGCCGATGAAGGGCACCCCAATGATGTTGGCGCCGAAGCACTTTTCCGTACTATTGATTTATCCGTTTTCGATAATTTGGGTACATACACGCAAATAACCAACTCAAACTACAATTACTACAAAATGTTGATGCCAGCAAATAATAGCTTGGCACCCATCATTTACACACCGATTAATCCAATTCGCTCCGCAACGGTGTTATTTAAAGTTCGCCGCACATCCACAGCAATTTCAGGGCAGCCACGTGTTGCTTTTGTCGGGTCAAGCGCAGTTCCGCTGCGAATTAGAAACCCTGCGGCAGCTGCAAACACCACTACATCTGAAGGGATTTATAAAGTTAGCGGTGCCGTTAGCACTGTAGATACCGACCGCGTTACCTCCTCAATTGATAGCGTGGATCACGCTGAGCATTGGCTCGCAGCTGTAATTCATCGCGAAACAAATACCGTTGACTTTTATGCAGACGGTATTTTGGCTGGTAGCGCAACTGTCGACGCAATCGGAGCAATTACTGCAATTGCGTTTGGCACGCGGCCCGATAATTTATCCGCGTGGGACGTATCGGGTTATGAATATTCCCAGCTGCATATTTGGCGCAGTGCATTAAGAGCTGAGCAAGTTGTAAGCGCAATAAATGGCGATGTATTTATGGGCTCGTTAGTGCTCTGCAGCCCAATTAAACAACCTGCAGTAATTGCAGGAGACAATTTAGGCAACCTCGCGCCATCGAGCACGCAAGCAGTTTTAGGCGTATCGCCCAGCCTTATTTATGCGGCCTAACTGCTGCGCAAAATTAGATATACCAAACATTAAACGCAGTGCCTATTTATCGGCTGCTGCAATTATTTTTGGTTTATCAATTTATCTATTAATTATGTCCACTCTATTCAAATACCCACCGGCCGCTTAGCGGCTTTTTTTATTTTTGGAGATTCAAAAATGGCAACAGGCACAGTAAACCCAGGCGAGCGATTGACGGTAAACATCGGCACAAATACCGGAAAACTGCGCACCGTAGTAACGCTCGCTGGCCGCGCCAGCACGCGAGTACAAATTTTAGCGCGTGAAAATGGCGCCGCTTCTGCGTCCGCCGGTAGTGGTGGAGACAATGAAATCAATATGTCAATTGAATCGACTCTGACAATTGAAGGGGCAAGCATTGATGACGTTGTTATTGATGATTCCGCAAATAAAGGCCAAGCACCGCTTACTTACACAATAACTCAGTACTCGGCATAAAAATTCCGCAGGTGTCATTCGCAAAATAATTATTTGGAGTTATTTATATGCCTTCAGTTTTTTCAAAAATTAAAATGAGTAAGTGGTCTTCTGCAAAGCATTTTTTACTGAACGAAAAGGGTAATAAAGTGCAATCAATAAGGCATCCCGACGGCGAAGTTGCCCCCTTTCCGTTTGAAAAATACCGTCTTTTAAAGCCAGGCAACCTTGCAACTCATATTTTCGGCGGTCGCATGGAATGCAGTTTTACGCTTAACGCCGCCGGTAATACATTCGAAGTGTTGATGGGGCTGGCTCAGGATTTTGATGCGGTGCGCGTCATTACAGCGCAAGGGCAAGGCTCGGTAACGCCTAATATTTCAGGCTCCGTTGCCGTGGTTGGCGATACAACCAACGCAGCGGCGGACGCAGCTAGTTGGTCGAGCAATCTCGCATGGGGCGGATCCTCCACAACACCACTGACAAACGGGATTGCGGCCACATACGGGCGTCGAGGCATTCAGGTGTCCGACTGGATATTTAAATCGAGTATCCCGCGTACCGACGGCGGCCCGTTGCCGTTGTTGGCCGTGCGTATAAACGTCGCGACCAATGCTAGCCCAGTAATGCTAATGGGCAAAGCAGGCCAGGCGGATGATTTCTCAAACTGGGCCACACACCCCAGTGGCCGGATATGGAAGATGCGCGTAGCAAATGGTAATTTTGCTACGACTTCTCAAGCCTCCTTTGCAGCATCAGCCTCAACCGTCAACGCCTGCCCCATTATCGGTGTTCAGTACTCGGCGCGCGGTAAGGTGATAACCGTGATGAGTATTGGTGACTCGAATGGCGAAGGCCGGGGCACGTATTTGGGCGAAGGTTTTATATTTCCTGCTTGCGTTGCGAACTCAAACAAAAATGGCATTGCAGTTGAGTACTGCAATTTGGGCTGGTCTGGCTCGATACATGGCGCTGCGCGTGAATCACTTATTGACGCAGTAGCGGCAGGGATAATTCCAGATATCGTGTTTTCGTCAAACGGTTCGCCAAACGATATTAGCGGCGCCAGCATTCCCGCGCTCAACATTCAAGCGTTTAGAAGTATCACGCAGCGGATAATGAGCACCTGCAGGGAAAACCAAATTTGTTACGCGGGGTGGACTTGGCTACCGTCAAACCCATCGGTTAAAGATTACAACGCTAGCGACGCTCTTCGCGTAGCGCATAACGCAGATTTTATGACCTATAACGATAAGGGATATATTGTTATAGATGCTGCAGCGGCGGTGAGCGGTGCTATTGACGCAGATGGGCAAGTCAACATGGCAGTCGGAAGCACCTTAGACAACATACATCTAGGCGACGCAGGGAACGCCACGGTGACAGATTTGGTTAGTCCGCACATCGCCAGGTTTGTAGCGCAGGCAAGATAGCAATATATTTGATCGTTAAATGATTTTGTGAACAATTGGTGATGGGAGCGGTATGCGTAAAATAGAAAGAACGGTCAATGCGAGTGACAATTTAATACCTAAAGGTTGTACGCATTTTCGAACTATTTCTTTTGAGCCTAGAAGCTCATCCGGCGCACCGCCTGTAACCACTTATTCTGAGTGGCGCCCCATCATTGGGGGGCCAGACAGATCATCATGCGATGCAATACAGTTTAGAAAAAACAATCAAATATCAATTAGATAACCCGCTTCGGCGGGTTATAACAATTGCCGACAGTTATCCGCTAACACTAGTATCTTTACATAAGTAAATATTCTAGGGCAACACTGGATCAAGGGATTGAAATCCGGCCATCTCGATTATGTGCCTTGGTATCTCCTCATAAGGAATCAGGTGTTTTGCTGTTAACAGAAACCCGCATCCAGAGGAGTTAAAGTAAAAAGCGTAAGCAAAAATATCTGTGGCGTTTCTAATAACAAAATATATTATTTTGGGATCAGCAACTTCTATTTCTTCGAAATATATGCCAGGGCTTATCCTTTCCCTTTTTGACCCCATTCCGATTCTCCCGGCTTGGCTATTTGCCATCACTCGGAATTCTGGACTGTCTGCATGCATTTGAAAATGAATACGAATTTTGTCTTGATCTACATCGATAGCGTCTATTTTAAGATGTGTAATTGTTTGGATAAAATCTTTAGCCCATTCCTGCCTGCGGTCTAATGCTGCCAATTTGCGATTTTTGAGATCCATCTCCTGAGTGGCAGCCTGAATTTCGGTCTGTTTTTTCACAAGACCTGCTTGCTTCTCTAAAATTTTGCGTTGCTGTTCCAATTCGTCTGCCTGGCGCGACGAAACAACCCTTTGTAATCCAAGCTCCTGCTTTTGAAGCATGGTAGCAATAAAGAGCCACAGAAACGCAAGTGCGGATGAAGCTCCGGCAACGAAATCTCCTTGGGCATTTAAGTCCAAACTCGCAAACGGCTTGCAGGATTTATTTAGCGACCAAATGCATCCGCCCAACCAAACTATCGTTAAGACGATTCCAAAGACTACCCAACCATTTAGCTTTTCTTTAGTGTCATCGCTCACGGCGGCTCCTGAAATGTTGACGGAAAGATTATTGATAACACATTACGGAGCCGAATTCCAAAACAAGATACATTCCACAAAATTCCACATATAGTTATCAGGGTACTTTTAGTGGTATCTGTGCGAAACTTTCATTTAATGGTGTTTAAAATCAACTGCTTGCAGTGCTTATCGAGTCCAGCAGGCGGAGCCAAATTCAAAATGTAGCACGAAGCAACACGCCGCATTTAAGTAAAAAAGCCCTTAAAAAGGGCTTTTTTTCGTCTGTAGATTTTAATTACGATGCAGAAGAATTCGGTGCGTAACGGTTGCGTTAGAGATAGCGTTCAGTTCTATATTCTTCAGCACTCGTAAAAATAAAGCTATTTTTGGCGTAACGCCAAAAACTCAGGCTTCTCTAACGCCAGTCGCAATAAAGCGGCAACGCTTATGGCATCGGTGATCTCGCCACTTAATGCCATATCCACCGCAGCTTTAAACGGCAAACGCCGCACCTGAATATCCTCAGTTGCATCCAATTTTTGCTGCCCTTGGGATAGGCCTGTGGCCAGGAAATAATGAGCACTCTCGTCGGTGACCGAATTGGACAAATGCAAAGTGCCAAGAGGTGTCACCTGCTCAGCAAGCAAGCCGACCTCCTCTTGTAATTCTCGGCGGGCACAGTCTTCTAATGTTTCGTTTTGATTCGCGCCGCCCTCAGGGATTTCCCATGAGTATGCATTGAGCGTGTAACGAGTTTGGCCTACTAGGTAGGTGTAATGCTCATCATCCACAGGCACAACACCAACTGCACGGCCTTTAAAATGTACTACGCCATAAATACCTGGCGTGCCCGCAGGCGTAGTAACCGTTTCATGCTGCACCTGTATCCAAGGATTGTCGTAGACCACTTCGCGGCTTAAACACGTCCAGGGGCCACGAGCTTCGGGAAGTTCTTTTAACATGCAATTTCTCTTAGACAGATTTAAGTAAATAGATAATAAGGTAAGGTGAATCTTTGGCCTGTAAGCTGTAGCGGTCTTAAAATCACCAACTGAGCTGAGAGGCCTTACCGCTGACTCTAATGCGGCTAATTAATTGTGAGATTTAGCCCCGAAGCATTTATTACGTCTGGGGAATAACCGACTCGGGTACCTCAGCGGGAAATGCAGGTGTAGGAGCTTCGTTACTGGCCTTTTGCGTTAATACCAAGGCTTCCATACGCCGCAACAAAGGCTGCCAATGGGGATTTAAATAAAGACCGAGCAAATCCTTTCGACTTAATTGATCCACAAGGCTGCCGTCAGCCAGTAACGTCTGAATCTGCGCATCCTGCATTAGGCGCTGCTTGACCTGCCACACTTGACGCACGTTTTTCATAAATAAGGTTTGGGCCTCGACGCCTTCATAAGGTATGGCCTGTATCAAATTGATCGCGGCCGTGTGCTGCAGTAAAAGCTGCCCACTTAATAACTGTATAAGCGCCTGATCCTCCTGCTGTTGCATCAGCTGCTGAGCCTGCACATCATCCCAAAACGCTTTCAATTCCGCGCTGGTGGCGAGGCTCACTACCTGCTGCATATAAAAACCCGGTTCGGCCGCTGTGCGCCCGATGCTTGCCGCCACAGGTTGCCCGACACCACTTGCGCGCAAACTCCAGCGAGTTAACAGCTCAACCTCATCACTTGCCCAGCGGTAACTGCCTTGCGGGTGGTTTACGGGGGCCGATTCGGTGACGCTTCGCAACTGTGCAGAAAACTGTATTGTCCACAACAATAGCCCTGCCCCCAGCACTCCAATGCCTCCCATAAGTACGCTACCGCCAACAACCGACATCCATTTGCGCACACTAAGCCCCTGTGCAAACAGGGCTAGAGCCTTATGCGCAGCTAAAGCCACGAAAAAAAACACTACTAAACTGGCAATAAACCAAGTCAGAGCAAACGGTAGAACGTTTTTCAGACCACTTGCAATTAAAGGGGCAAGATAGGTCGAAAGCGCTAAAGCTAAGCCGGAAGCCAAAATTTGCCGAGCTACACTGCCTAGGCCCACCCTGGCGCCATACCACGCGCAGAGCACTATCATTACGGCACAAATACCCTCGGCCAACATTCATCACCTCGTTATGCTAATAATTTGAAAACCTTCCGTAGCCTATTGTGTTGCGCCTGTATTAATGGCCGCGTTAATTACCCGAAAGGTATTAGGGGGTTGGCCTTCGGATTGCTGGGGTTAAATTGCCTTGGTACCATGGCGCCCTGTTTGACCTAGCCTGTGTTCGGGCACCCGCCGCTTAACTCTAGCTCATCTGTTTTTTACTCCTGAAGGTTTCCCTATGGCCACTTCCGCTGCAAGCCTGGCGCACTTAAGCTGTTCCCAAGAATTTATCGCCCGCCACATTGGCCCAAGCCAAATTGAAACACAAGCCATGCTGAAAACCCTTGGGTTTGAATCGATTGAAGGTTTAATGGAAAAAACCTTGCCCGCTGCAATTCGCGCTGAAACCACGGCCCGCCTGAGTAGTTCTCGCTCCGAAACCCAAGCTCTGGCTGAGCTAAAAGCTATAGCGGCGCAAAACCAACTATTTAAAAATTACATCGGCCTGGGCTACCACCCAACTCACACCCCTTTAGTGATATTGCGCAACGTATTGGAAAACCCCGGTTGGTACACCGCTTACACGCCCTATCAGCCTGAAATTGCCCAGGGCCGTTTAGAAGGATTATTAAACTTCCAGCAAATGATCATGGATCTAACCGGTATGGAAATGGCCAATGCCTCGATGCTGGATGAAGGCACTGCAGCAGCCGAGGCTATGGCCATGGCTAAACGCGTAACCAAGGGCAACACTTCCGAGCGGTTTTTTGTCCACGAAGATGTGCATCCACAAACCCTCGCCGTAGTAGCAACCAGGGCGGAGCATTTTGGCTTTGAAATCATTCAAGGCTCGCTGGACACACTTCAGACCGGTGACTACTTCGGCGCTCTGTTGCAGTATCCAGGCTCCAGCGGTGGACTTATCAATTTACGTGAGCCGATTGATGTCATTCACTCCCACCGCGCCCTCGCCATAGTCGCAACGGATTTACTCAGCTTAGTTATGTTAGAAGCGCCTGGACATATGGGCGCAGACATAGTCGTCGGTAGCAATCAGCGCTTTGGCATCCCGATGGGATTTGGCGGCCCGCACGCCGGTTTTTTTGCTTTTCGCGATGAATATAAACGCTCCGCTCCCGGCCGCATTATCGGCGTATCAATTGATAAGCGCGGCAACCAAGCGCTACGCATGGCGATGCAAACCCGCGAGCAGCATATCCGCCGAGAAAAGGCCAACTCAAACATCTGTACATCTCAGGTGTTATTGGCGCTGATGAGTGTGTTTTACGCGATCTACCATGGCCCTGAAGGTCTAAAACGCATAGCCGAGCGCACGCATTTACTCACCAAAATGCTTGCTGCTGGCCTCATTCAAGCGAGTTATAAACTGCGTCATAGCCATTATTTCGACACTATCGTGATAGAAACCGGCGCGAATACCCAAAAGCTATTTGCCAAGGCTCAATCTCAGAGCATTAACCTGCGCAATTTGGATAACGCCCTTAGCATCAGCCTGAATGAAACCACTGAAGCTGCCGATTTAATAGAATTATTGGCCTTATTTGACGCCTCAACTGAGCTATCTGCACTTGAACAATCGGCGCAAAACCTCGATAGCATCGGCTCCTCGTTCATACGCACACGTGATTTCCTTACTCATCAGGTATTTAACCGCTACCACAGCGAAACTGAAATGCTGCGCTACTTAAAGCGCCTTGAGTCCCGCGACATCGCCCTCAACCAAGCAATGATTCCGCTCGGCTCATGCACAATGAAACTTAACGCTACAGCTGAAATGGTACCTGTTACCTGGCCGGAATTTGCCAATATGCACCCATTCGCCCCGATCGCGCAGGCTTTGGGATATAGCATTTTATTCAACCAATTAGAGGACATGCTGCAAGCTTGTACCGGATACGACGCTATTAGCTTACAGCCCAATGCAGGCTCTCAGGGTGAGTACGCAGGCCTGGTTGCCATCAAAAAATACTTTGCCGCTAAGGGTGAAACCCAGCGCCGTATCTGTTTAATCCCCGCCTCCGCCCACGGCACGAATCCAGCGTCTGCTCAGATGGTTGCCATGCAGGTGGTAGTAACCGCCTGCGACGAAGCCGGCAATGTGGACCTATATGACCTGCGCGCAAAGGTTGCGCTCTACGGCGAGCAAATCGCCGCCTTGATGATCACCTATCCTTCAACCCACGGTGTATTTGAAGAAAACATCCGCGATATCTGTGAATTGATCCACTCAGTGGGCGCTCAGGTATACATCGATGGCGCCAACATGAACGCTTTAGTGGGCTTGGCTGCACCAGGTGAATTCGGCGGCGATGTGTCGCACTTAAATTTACATAAAACCTTTTGTATCCCCCATGGCGGCGGTGGCCCGGGTATGGGACCGATTGGTGTGAAAGCTCATCTGGCACCTTATTTAGCTAGCCACCCACTACAAAACATACCGGGCACAGAAGCGAGTAACGGCACAATATCAGCAGCGCCCTGGGGTTCGGCCAGCATTTTGCCGATTAGCTGGATGTACATCCGCATGATGGGCGCTGAGGGGGTGAAGCAGGCAACGCAAATGGCCATCTTAAATGCCAACTATATAGCTGCACGCCTAAAAGACCATTTCCCGATTCTCTACACCGGCCGTAATGGCTTTGTGGCCCATGAGTGCCTATTGGATCTGCGCCCACTCAAAACGGTCAGCGGAATCAGCGAGGAAGATATCGCCAAACGCTTAATGGATTACGGCTTTCACGCCCCGACTATGAGCTTTCCAGTGGCGGGTACTCTGATGATAGAACCCACCGAGAGTGAATCCAAAGCCGAGCTGGACCGCTTTTGTGATGCCATGCTCGCCATTCATGGGGAAATCACCCAGATCATAAGCGGCGCTTGGCCTAAAGACAATAACCCATTGGTCAACGCCCCTCACAGCCTCAACGACATTCTCGACTCAGACTGGAACCGCCCCTACAGTCGCGACCAAGCTGCCCGCCCCCTGCCCTATTTGCACCAGCACAAGGTCTGGCCTACGGTGAATCGCATCGACAATGTGTATGGAGATCGCAATTTGGTCTGTTCGTGTCCAGGGATCGAAGCTTACCAATAGACTGTGGCGCCGCTGCTTTTTAAATTGAACAACATGCTGGGCTAAAGCCCGGCGTATTTGTATCAATTATGGCTTGCTCGCGTGCTCTATAATTATTAGATTTTTGTCTTGAAATTCTGCATCCGCACACTCCTGAAAGTGAGCAATTAAAAAATCAGTCCCTTTTAAACATTTTCTTCAATTTATCTTCAAGCTTTTTAGCTTGCTCTCGATCTAAATTAGCATCAATTTTTTCTTTCAGTTCAGCCTTTTTCTCTGCTGCCTTTTCCTTAAGGTGATCCACATTAATCCCTTCGCCTTTTTTAATCTTATACAACGCATAATCTTTTAATAAATCCGCCACGCCCGCCCGATCAATACCGCAGTCGCGTTTTGCATCAAGGCTCGCCAATTTTCCTTTGCATTGTAAAAGCGATAAACGACGATTAACCCAATAATCACTTCCAACTGTGCATCCCTTAATTGTGTCCTCTGCGCTGGCAATTTGCAGCAAAGTAATCGGCAAACTCATGTGAAAAGCATCTGTGTCGCGCTCCCAAACACCCTCGCCGTCCAACTGCAATTTATTTGCGCGGCCGTGTAACCGTGTGAATTCCACGCGTGTGGGAGCTATAGCTATCTCGCCTGTTAAATCTTGGAGTTGAGTAAATTCAGGCAAGTCATTGCTGTCTTTTTTCCATTGTGTCGCTTGGCTGATAATTTGACAGTATTGCTGCGTGATATTTAGCGGTGCAATACGCACGGCATCACCTTCAAACTGCACTTGCCCATTTATTTGTTTTGCTAAAGAGGCTAACGAGGGAGCCGTACTCTGCCATTGAGTTTTTGCATTTACCGTTCCCGTTAATTGAAATTGCGCCTGGGGATTTAATTGCTTCCATAATGACTCCAGTGATATGCCAGCCGCATCAACATTGCTAGTCAAGTGCACGGATTTAGCGGCCAGATTAATCTCTGCCCGGCCATTGATAGATCCGCCATAAATGCGAGCAGAAAAAGGCGCCAGGGTTATTTGTCTTGGCTCTACTGTCGCTTTGAGGTTTAAATCACTAATGGATTGTTTAGCGATAATTAATTCGTCAATTTGTAGTGATAAATCAATATTTGGCAGCCCAGTTAAATCTACATTAGCAGCTTCTCCATCAGAAGCAGATGATGAGGCATCAGTATTTTTAGCTGGAGGCAAATAGGCGTCGGCATTTATTTTCGCTGCTTTAACACCCAGCTGCCAAGGCCCCGAGCTTTGCGATAAATGCCAATTAATAGGAGTATCATCTAGCGTCAACACACCCTTATTAAGCTGTAACAATTGCGGCTGCCAATTAAAATCCGCGCGCATTGCGACAGATTTCATACGCGACTGATCAGCCAATTCAACTCCCAATAGCGCCAAATAAGATGAGGGATTAAATGGTGCGACTTCAAATGCACCTGCAACCTTTTTAAATTCGGCATCCATATCCAGATGGTAATTAATCAGCAACTGCGGTCCGTCCACCGGCCCTAGTTTTCCCTTACCTTCATTTAATTGCCAATGGGTATCATTTTTTTTAATTTGCTGTTCTAGTGTAAACGCCAGTGCAGGGGCTTTTGATTGAGCATTTAAATTCCCTGTTATAGCGATTAAATAAAGGTCCGCTGCTTTTTGCTGCACTTCAGCCTGCTTAATATTCAACGCTAGCGGCGGCTGTTTATCCTCCTGCCAATTAAAGGCAATTCCCTCCAGTTTTACCTTATTAATTGCAATAGCCCTAGCGGAGGTTTCACTTTTTGCGCTTTGCTCAGCCGAGACAGAAGAAGAAGGTGTCCAATTATTATCGCCATTTTTACTCTGCCAAAGATTTACAGCTCCGTTAGTTAGGTTGATTTCATTTACCTGCAGCTGGCCAGAAAGTAGTGGCTTAATCGGAATCGCAAGCGTCGCACTGGCAACAATAACCAAGGGTTGGAGGCCGGGATGCGCAATTGAATCAACTTTTATTTGCTCAAGCGTGAGGCCCAAATCCGGCCAGAGCGCTAATTTAATCTTACCGACCTGCGCTGCAAAACCTTGTTCGCGTGCGGCCTGGGTAATTAGCGGTGAAAATCGATTCGCATCGAATGTGGCTATAAATACCCCAACCACCACTACTAGGGTAATCGCCGCGGCTATAGCAATATTACGCATCAGTTTCATAATTAAATTCCGATCCACATGTTAAGCGATTAATGCAACTGCCTGACCAGCTGCTGAAAGCCATGCGTCGGAGCAGGAGGCAAATCTAACTGATATATTGTCGAAGGGTCTGGAATGCTCTGTTAAATACGTTCAGTGTACCTCTATTATGCTTATGTTCACTGCGCGCCAACACACGCATCAAACTATTAGCGTGTCAGGCAGCTGCCTGTAGATTATTCCTCTCAGCGCTATTACCATCGCTCGCTAATAAATAACTTGCTGACCACAACTAAAACAGGATTTATATGCTCGAAATACTTTCTCACACACCCTACTGGGTTTTTGGACTATTTATTGCCCTTGTACTTTTAGGATTACAACAACGTAAAAATAGGCGGGTGAAAATGCCGCTGGCATTTTTACTGCCGCTAGGGATGATGGTTCTTTCATTAATCGGCGTATTTTCAAGCTTTGGGCTTAGCTTTACCCCTGTAGTAATTTGGGTAGTTGGTTTAAGCCTAGCAGCTAGCATCACAGCTCGAATATTCCCCGTCAAAGGCATTCTCTATCACGCAGAAAATAATTCCTTTTACATCCCCGGCAGTGCGATACCCTTGTTGGTCATTATGGCGATATTTTTCACCAAATATTGCGTTGGGGTTTTACACGGAATGAATCCTGAAGCTTTAAATTCCCCAACCCTAAAGTTCCTATTTGCTCTTATTTATGGACTTGCTAGCGGTTATTTCGTGGGCCGTAGCATCTGCCTGTGGACTGCTTTTCGCACAAAAGCGAAAACTCAACACAAATAATTCCAGGCGCTAACACTTACAGCGCCTTAGGATTTTATATTTACAGCCATTTTTCCAGCACTTGGATTAATCGCTGGGTTTGCGCAAGCGTGCCGATCGTAATGCGCACACCTAACACACCTTCGGCATCCACCCTGGGCCGCACTAAAATTCCCGCTTGCTGCAACCCATCTGCAATCTCTTTCGGGTTAGCGGGAAATGTCCATAAATAATTAGTAACACTGGGCCAAAATTTAATGTTTTTGGTGTGTAAATAGGCTTCAAATGTCGGCTTAGACTGCTGCATCACTTCATCCACGTAAGCTAAAGTCGCCTCAGGATTTTTTAAAGCGGCTTTAATGGCCACTACGGCTAATTGATTTACATCGTAGGGGCCTCGCACATTCAGCAGCGCTAAAATATTCTGCGGCTGACTAATGATATATCCCAAACGCAAACTCGGGATACCCCAAGTTTTAGAAAAAGTGCGCGTAATAACGATGTTAGGATAGTGCCCAACCGCATCTGCCACAGTGGTTTTTACATATTCGTAATAACACTCATCCACCAAAATTGCTGCATGGGGCGCAGCCTTTGCAATAGCGAAAATTTGCTCACGGCTAATAGGAGTGCCACAAGGATTATTCGGGTTTGCTAAACAAATTACCCGTGTGCGCTCGGTAATTGCCGCAATTACATCATCGAACGGAAAGCCCTCATTAAAACGGTATTTGGGCTCGATAATAGTAAGATTTTCCACTTTTGCGCACTGAGCATAAAATGCAAACCCTGGGCCCGGAATTATGGCTTCATCACCTTCGCGGCAACTAGCGCGAATAATTAATTCAATGCCTTGGTCCGAGCCGTTAGTGATCATCACCTGCTCGGCGGGCACACCAGCGTAGCCCGCAATTTGCGCCACCACATCCCCATAGGAAGGATACATTTGCAGGCGCCCGGAGCGAATATAATCCACCAGAGCATTTTCCACCGCCTGCGTCACAGGCAACGTGCGCTCATTAAAATCCAACAATAAATGCTGATGCGCGTCCCGACCATCCAACGGGGGTTTATACGCGCTCATCGCAGTAATGTGGGATTTAAAAATAGACATAATAGCCTCCTGTGGATTGAATGGGCATTATACGCCTGCCCTGTGGTGGGCTGCACCTTACGACTCTTCAGACCAAATTAATCGATGCATAAAAAAACCGCCTTAGGGCGGTTTTTTTATCGAAAATATAACAATCTGAAAATAAGATAGACGCTATTTTTGTGCAGTTATTTTTGCGGTGGTTTGTTTAGCAATCTCAGTAATAGCCTGCCAGTTTTGTGCATCTACTGCAGCCTTTGGCACTAGCCAAGAGCCACCTACACAGGCCACATTTGGCAGCGCCAAGTATTGGGTAAAATCATCCAACGTCAAGCCACCGGTGGGACAAAAACTTACCTGCGGTAAAGGCCCATAAATAGATTTTAATAATGGCAAACCGCCTACAGCTGTTGCCGGAAATAATTTAAAACAGCTAAGGCCATACTCCATGCCCAATAAAATTTCGGAGCAAGTGGCAACGCCGGGTAATAGCTTCACTCCGCACTCTGCCGATTTTTTAATAAGGCTCACGGTCATACCTGGCGACACAGCAAAATCAACTCCAGCTTCAGCCACTTCTTCTACATTTTTTTCATTTACCAATGTACCTGCGCCCACAATAATGTGCGGGCAAGCCTTTTTTATCGCTTTAATTGCAGCTAACGCAGCGGGCGTACGCAACGTAATTTCCACAGCTTTAATGCCGCCCGCATACAAGGCTTCAGCGACAGGAACTGCGTGTTCAACAGAGTCAATTACAATGACAGGCATAACGCCTATCGGGGTTAAAAAATCGCGTGTAATAGTCACAACAGGCTCACTTAACTAATGATTAAATAAAAACATAAAACAGCCTAAGCCGTCGCCAATATTAAAAATCGATGCTCTGATTGAACACGCTAGCGCCTTCGCGCGAGCGATCTGCCAAAGCGCGAAAGCCTCCAAATAAATTACGACCTAAATCCTGTGTCACCACAGGTGCAGATGCATCAGTACGTGCCGCGAGCTCTTCTGCGCTTACTAACAATTCAATAACGCCATTGTTAGCATCCAAACGCACACGATCCCCGGTGCGCGCTTTAGCAATTAACCCTCCATTTAAAGCTTCTGGTGAAATATGAATTGCCGAAGGAACCTTGCCTGATGCGCCGGACATACGCCCATCGGTTACTAAAGCGACTTTATAACCACGATCTTGCAATAAGCCTAAAGGCGGTGTCATTTTGTGTAATTCCGGCATACCGTTGGCGCGAGGGCCTTGAAAGCGCACGACCGCCACAAAATCGCGATTTAATTCACCGCGCTTAAATGCAGCAATTAAGTCATCCTGATCTTCAAAAACAATACACTCTTCTTCTACTACACGATATTCTGGCGCAACGGCGGAAATTTTAATTACGCCTTGACCCAAATTACCAGTTAATAAACGCAGACCGCCTTCTGAATCAAACGGTGTATCCACGCCGCGCAAAATAGTAGTATCGGAAGATTGAGACACTGGCTCTAACCAGACTGCATTACCTTGCTCATCCAGGCTCGCAGCTTTTTCATAAGCGTCTAACCCTTGCCCCATAATATTGACAACATTTTCATTTAATAAGCCGCCGCGACGTAATTCATGCACGAGAAAACTCATACCGCCGGCTGCATGGAATTGATTTACATCGCCTTCCCCGTTAGGGTAAATACGCGCTAATAACGGCGTAACTCGAGATAATTCATCCATATCTTCCCAAGTCAATTCGATACCAGCTGCGCGAGCCATGGCCACTAAATGCAACGTATTATTAGTCGAACCGCCGGTAGCTAATAATCCCACTACGGCATTTACCATTGAATATTCGGTAATTACATCGTATAACGGGCGATAAGTGCCTGCGGCCTGCGTCGATAAAATAAGCTTTTCAACTGCCGCTCGTGTTAAGGCTTCACGCAACGGCGAATCCGGGTTTACAAATGAGGCCCCGGGCAATTGCACACCGAGCATTTCGACTAACATTTGGTTGCTATTGGCAGTACCGAAAAAAGTGCAGGTGCCGGGGCTGTGATAACTTTTTGTTTCAACATCCAGTAATTTATCTTCGCCCACTTCACCAGCGGCATATTGCTGACGCACCTTAGCTTTTTCTTTATTCGAAATACCCGAATGCATCGGGCCTGCAGGGACAAATACTGCAGGTATATGACCAAAACTTAACGCGCCAATTACCATGCCTGGAACAATTTTATCGCACACTCCTAAAAACATATTGCCGTCAAACATGTTATGGCTTAAGCCTACGGCGCAAGCCATAGCTACCACTTCACGGCTAAATAAACTCAATTCCATTCCCGGCTGACCTTGTGTGACACCATCGCACATAGCCGGCACACCACCTGCAACCTGAGCAGTTGAACCCATAGCTCGAGCAGCGCCTTTAATTATCTCCGGATAAAATTCAAACGGCTGGTGGGCGGACAACATGTCGTTAAATGCGGTGGTAATACTGATATTGGCGCTTTGCAATAAACGCAAAGTATCTTTATCAGGGCTGCCGCAAGCGGCATAAGCATGGGCCAGATTACCGCAGGATAAGCGTTTTTTAGGCGGATTATTGTTCATGGTTGCTTTCATGGCAGCAACATAAGCATCGCGTTTTGATTTACTGCGCGCAACTATACGCGCCGTAATTGCTTCAATAGTTTTATTCACATAACCCCCAATTAACCGTCAATCCAGCGGCGGCCATCTTTAGCCAAAAGTTCAAAAGCAGCATCAGGGCCATTCGAGCCCGACGAATAGGAAACGACCTTTTGATCCTGTGATTTCCAGCCAGCAAAAATTTGATCAACCCATTCCCAGGCAGCTTCCACTTCACCTGAGGACACAAATAGCGTTTGATCATTGCGTATTACATCGTAAAACATACGGGTGTAGGCATCATGTTTTTTCGCTTTAGCATTATCTGAAAAAGATAAATCCATATAGCGATCTTCTAATTGCATACTCGTATCAAGTCCCGCACGCTTATTTTTCATGCGGATATGAATACCTTCATCAGGCTGCAAATGAATGATTAATTGATTGGCGCAATTTTCAGTTAGCTGGCGGGCAAATAGTTTGGAATTATTCTGTTTAAATTCGATGACGATTTCCGAATGACGACGGCTCAAACGCTTACCAGTGCGGATATAAATTGGTGTGCCGCTCCAGCGCCAATTGGCAATTTCCGCTTTTAACGCGACAAAGGTTTCGGTGTTGCTTTCACGACCGCCCTCTTCCTCTGCTAAATAACCGGGCACTGCTTTGCCTTCAATTTCACCAGCAGCGTATTGCCCGCGCACTGTTTGTTGCGTGATATTTTCCGCCGTAATAGGTTTTAAACAGCGCAATACTTTTAATTTCTCACCGCGCACGCTATCGGCATCCAGATCTGCAGGTGGCTCCATAGCCACAAGACACAACACCTGCAATAAGTGATTTTGAATCATATCGCGCATAGCACCGGTTTCGTCGTAAAAATCCCAGCGATTGCCACAGCCGACAGTTTCCGTAACGGTAATTTGAATATTATCAATATGTTTTGAATTCCAAATTGGCTCAAAAATGTCGTTAGCAAAACGTAATGCCAGCAAGTTTTGTACTGATTCTTTACCGAGGTAATGGTCGATACGAAACAATTGTTTTTCAGTGAAAACTCGCGCAAGCTCAGCGTTAATGGCCATAAATGACTCTTTAGAATCACCTAAAGGTTTTTCAACCACAATACGCGTGGTAGGCTTAGCTAAGCCGCAGGCATCTAGTGCAGTGGCTATTTTTCCAAAAATAAGCGGCGGCACGGCCAGGTAAATTATTAATTCATTATCATCGCCAAAATAATCATTTTTAATGCGGGTTAAATCAGAGGGTTTTGTAGAGTCGCCTTGCACAAAAGTCAGGCTTTCACTGAAGGCAAGCCAGGTTTCTTCGTTAAACAGGTTGGCAACGCTGTAATTAATTAGCCATTCCTTTACTTTTGCTAAAAAAGCCACCTGCTCACTAGCAGTGCGCGCCATGCCAAAAATACGAGTGTTAGTAGGCATACAGTTATTTAATTTCAAGTAATACAGCGCAGGGTAAAGTTTGCGCAATGCCAAATCGCCATCACCGCCGACGATTAAAATATCTGTATTTTTCATGCTAACACCTGCCTAAATTTAAGAAAGGATTAAGGCCAACTAGGCCTTCATATTGCCATTACAATTAACTCGACAGCGAAAGAAACTCACACCGTGAAATTGCTTGCCATTAAAATTTTTATGCGCCTAAATTGGGTGTGAGAACAGTTTCCACTGGCGGCGAATACTGTCGCAATGCTATTCGCTCGAGCATGAGCCCGAGCATTTGGATATGGGGTAATGAAGAAAATTACTGATACAAAAACAGCGGATTGACTTATCTGCCCACGCCCTAGTATCTGTATCCTCTTAATTAACTTCCCCTAATTAAACAGATACCGTAAAAGTCAGCCAGCCAGTGTCGTAAGGCTTTTGGTGATAATTGCGCAAAACTTTTACTAAAACCGGCAGCTTTACCATTCGGCTGCACCGGCGGCCATAATACTCTCAAACAATAGTGGCTGCGCGTCTTTGACACGCATCGCTGGGGGCCATTGTAGAGGTTGGCCGGTTGCTTTTTCAACTGCGATTACCCATAATCCACGGCCTCTTGAACCGGTACTGCGCCCTCGCAGAGGTGCGCCCGCATAGCTAGGTGCACCATCAGAACCGGAGCCTAATTTAAAGCAATTCGGTGCACAGGCTGCTGTGTATACCCCCACTTGACCAAGCAGGAAATTAAAATGCCTCGTATAGCTATTAACGGTTTTGGACGCATCGGCCGCAACGTGTTGCGCGCACTCTATGAAAGAAACTTGCACGATTCCATTCAAATTGTTGCCATTAATGATCTTGGCTCACCAGCAATTAACGCACATTTGCTCAAATACGACACTGTACACGGCACCTTTGGCTTTGATGTAAGCCATAACAGTGATGCGATTACAGTAAATGGCGACAGTATTAAAATTATCGCCGAGCGTAATCCATCTGCTCTGCCCTGGGGCGAATTGGGTGTGGATATAGTATTTGAATGCACGGGCCTTTTCACCGCACGTGAAAAAGCAGCTATGCATTTGGACGCCGGCGCTAAAACCGTATTAATTTCAGCTCCAGGTACCAATTCAGATTTGACCGTCGTTTACGGTGTAAACCACGATAAAATCACGCCTGAACATAAAATCCTTTCCAACGCATCTTGCACTACAAACTGTTTGGCCCCTGTTGCTGCCGCTCTGCACGATAGTATTGGCATTGTTTCAGGCCTTGTTAATACCGTGCACTCCTTTACCAACGATCAAAACATCACCGACGCCTATCATTCGGATATGTACCGTGCCCGCGCTGCTGGCCATTCCATTATCCCTACAAAAACCGGCGCGGCAGCGGCAATCGGCTTAGTTATTCCTGCCCTGGCCGGCAAATTAGACGGCCTTGCCGTACGCGTGCCTACAATTAACGTATCCCTGCTAGACTTAACCTTCCAAGCTGCACGCGATACTACTGTTGAGGAGGTAAATTCACTGGTATCTCAGGCAGCTGCCACTCGCTTTGAAGGTGTGCTGCAAGTTAATCAATTACCATTGGTGTCACACGACTTTAATCACTCATCAGCCTCCTCTGTATTTGATGCGACGCAAACTCGCGTTATCGGTGGCAACCAAGTGAAAATTCTTGCTTGGTACGACAACGAATGGGGTTTTTCCAATCGTATGCTTGATACTGCGCTGTCAATTTATAAAGCGCACAACTAAAACTTTTAAAGGGGGGGCCAGGCCCCCTTTTTTATAGGGCGGATTTTATGCGTTTAGCTCAAGTCATTATCTGCTTATGTTTATTCTCTACACAACTTTGTTCTGCGGAAGCTTTTTTTACCGCCACGTACAAAGGTAAATACAATGGTTGGAATATTACGCTTGAAAGAAGTTTGCAAGAAACCGCGCCAGGCCAATTTCGCCTTGCCTCTCAATCGAGTAATTTTTTAGGTCATCTTGAGGAAGTTAGCGAATTTAACTTCACTAATAATCAGCTGATTCCTCAATCGTATTTATACAATCGCCGAATTCTGGGCAAATCCAATAACGAATCCATCGTTTTTTCTTGGCCCACCAAAGAAGCCCTCTATACCCGCGTCAACAAAAGCGTAGATAAGCGTACATTAAAATTAAGTTCAGGTATGCTTGACGCAGCGCTCTACCAATTACAATTGCAGCGAGATTTGGCCCTACAACGCTCTGAGCTTAGTTATACATTTATCAAGCGTAAAGAAATAAAATCTTATCGCTTCAGTCCGGTTGGAACTGACATGTTTACGCTCAACGGCGCTCAGCTAAAAGCGACGATAGTTGAACGAATAGAAAACTCCTCGAAAAAAACACGCATTTGGTTGCTGCCTGATCTTAATTGGCAAATTGCTCGTATTCAACACAAAGAAGAATCCGGAGACACTTACGTTATCGAACTATCTCATTATACCGGCGATAGTAAACTGATGAATATCTTCTACCAAACTGCTCCAGCTCAGAAATAAACTCTGCCCATACAAAGGTGGAGTCTTGATAATCTGGGCTGTAACCGAATTTAGCAATTTTGGAACATGTGTGTATTCAAGATGTCCGGAGTTTATCAACCAATGCTTTAAGCGTTCTCCCCATCCATGAGGTTTTTATGCCAAATAATAAATCGCCTTTGATTATTGTGCCCCCTAAAAACCCAATTCTCTCCAGTGAAATAACAGCAGAATCTGCTTATCTCAATCGCCGCCAATTGGTGGCCTCAATTCTCGGCGGCGCTCTTATCGGAGGAACACAATTAACTCATGCAGCGCCCAGTCAGATAACGGAGGAAAATCCAGCTGGTCCAGCTTGGCTTCAGGAAAAACTTCTCGCAGCCAAACCTGCTCGCGCCATTGCAGAAAGTCTCACGCCTTATAAACACGTCACTCAACACAATAATTTTTATGAATTTGGCACCGCCAAAACTGATCCGGCTAAAAATGCCCATAATTTAAAGCCTGATCCCTGGCGGGTCACAATCAATGGCTCGGTAGATAAACCTGGGCAATATTTTCTCGACGATTTATTAAAAGGCATAGATTTAGAAGAGCGGATTTACCGTCTACGCTGTGTTGAAGCCTGGTCGATGGTTATTCCTTGGGTAGGGTTTAGCCTAAGTGAATTACTAAAAAAAGCGCAACCTACTGGTTCGGCAAAATATGTAGCTTTTACGACGCTGCTCGATAAAAACCAAATGCCGGAGCAAAAAAGTCGTTTATCAACCATTAACTGGCCCTATCAAGAAGGACTGCGTATAGACGAAGCTATGCATCCGCTGTGTATTTTAGCGGTGGGTCTGTATGGCAAAGTGCTACCCAATCAAAACGGCGCTCCATTACGCTTGGTTGTACCATGGAAATACGGATTCAAAAGCATTAAGTCAATTGTCGGTATAACTCTTATGGAAAAGCAGCCGCCGACCAGCTGGAATATTTTAGCGCCGCAAGAATATGGCTTTTATGCCAATGTTAATCCTCAAGTAGACCATCCACGCTGGAGCCAAGGAAAGGAGCGTCGACTACCTAATTCTTTATTAAATCCGAATATAATTCCGACGCAAATGTTTAATGGCTATAGCGATGAAGTGGCGAGCTTATATACTACTCTAGACTTAAAAAAATCGTTTTAGAGATGAATCAACTTTTATCCACCCCTTGGCGCCGAATTTGGATCTTTCTACTTTCTATTATTCCGTGTGTTTGCTTAGCCGCGCGTATTTATAATGATGACCTCGGGCCGGAACCAGCTAAAACATTAGTTATTACATGCGGCCTATGGGCGGCTAATTTTTTGGTTTTAACCCTAGCGGTTACACAGTTAAAAACAATTTTCCAATGGCGGATATTAAGTCCACATCGCCGTATGCTCGGTTTATTTTGTTGGTTTTACGCAAGCCTGCATTTTGGGTGCTATGCATTTTTTATACTGGGCGGAGAATTTCAGTCTCTCTCACATGAATTAACACAACGTCCATTCATTGTTGCCAGCATACCGGCTTGGTTGCTTCTTACAATTTTAGCAATCACATCCCCCAAACCTATGATGCGGCTGTGTGGATCTCGCTGGAGACTTATTCACCAATCGATTTACGTTGTAGCTTTGCTCACCGTGCTACACATTGCATGGCAGATACGGGCGAGCTATGAAAATGCCGTTTTATACGGCGCTCTATTGCTAGGCCTTTTAATCGTACGTTTATTACCACATAAAAATTTGAAAATTAAATAAGCGTTGAATCAACGGATGTATTAGATAAGCATCTTCTTTTATTCCAAATGTCAGTTTAAACCGCCGCTAAATCCTGTTGCTCGCGAAATAGAACAGGCCCTAGTGAATTAATTTAGTGATTCTTTGTTATCGATGAGCTGAACGTTAAAAGTTAAAAAGCCAGCATAAATAATGAGCGACAAATAACCGAAATCTTTGATACGCAAGGGAGATGAGTGCTAGGTGCTGGAGTAAAACGTATGGACAAGAAAAAGCCCGCTATTGAGTAGCGGGCTTTTATGATAGGTGCCTGACGATGACCTACTCTCACATGGGGAGACCCCACACTACCATCGGCGATGCATCGTTTCACTTCTGAGTTCGGGATGGGATCAGGTGGTTCCA
>DATDJI010000010.1:0-23021 GCA_036520615.1 Cellvibrionaceae bacterium
GCTTTATGTTTAATGATGGGATTGGTAGTCTGTAGCATGAGAGTTACCTTTTGGTTTTGTTTAGGATTCGACACCCATATTCAAAACCGGTAACTCTCTTCTTTCAAGTCGAAGTGTCAGATTAGGTCGCGACTAGTACAACTTAGAGCAAGCCTTTCTATCGTCCCCACGCTCCGCGTGGAGACGCCTTCTTCTCTTCAAATTCTTTTTCATTACACGCTGTCTTTTTCTCACGCACTAACTCGCACCCGCACGAGAACTTTTCGCTCCAACTTTCTTAGGCGAACTCGCACAAATTCGGGATAACAATATCCGTTCCTTATATAAGGCGCGCTCCCTCGCGCGGCCTAGATCGAGAAAACTCGTACGAAGTCAGAAATTGGCAACCAGAAAAGTTTCATTCCCCGATACCATTCGCCACTAAAGCGTCTTAACTGGACTTGCAACACTCTGCTGCACCAACTGCACACAAGGCCCCTTAGCCACCACCCTACCCGGCTGTCCATCGCTGGAGATATCTGTCAGCAATAACTCTTTTGCCCCTTTAACTAGCGCCCATTGCTCCTTGGTTAAACCCAATGGCTCAGCGGTATCCGCTGTAAAAACCACCAGGCTCTGCACGCTGCCATCAATAGCTACGGCCCAGACTTGGCGGGCAACACCGGTTGCCTTAGGCGCGCCCTGCAGGCGCAGCTGGTTTTTCGCATTGGGCGGCTCGCCCAGGCTTTGTGCCAGCGCCGTAAGCTGTACTTGTCCGCTCTCATCAGTAAGTACCGCCACATAACTCGCCCGCCAGGCCGCAGCCGGTGGTTGGTCGGGTATAAACCAAATACCCATGGCCAGAATACAGACTGCAGCAACCGCACTAATCCAAGTAGTAACAGGGGTAAATATACGTGACCTGCTTGCCGGTGCATCAATGCGGTTAAGCGCAGCTTCAATATTGGCCCAACTGTTGGCCGGAGCGGGAATGGGTGTTGGCCCGGGCAGCGCCATAAGGGTTTCCTCCCAGTCGGCAACGATGGCTTGCAAGTGACTGTCGCGGGCGAGCTGCTTGGCGAAGGCGCGGCGCTCAGTGCCTCTTAAGGTTCCCACTACATATTCCAGAGCGAGGGCTTGGTTGCGGGAGGGTAAAGACGTTAGCTCAGACATTGTTTTAACCTCTGCGCGCCTCGGTGCAGCCAGGATTTAACTGTATTGGCATTGGTTTGCATGACGCCTGCAATTTCTTCTCGGGACAGGCCTTGCCAGTAAGCGAGCTCGATAGCGTTGCGGATGCTCTCGCCGAGACTTTCCATACAACGGGCTAATTGATCGCGCAGTTGGCTGTGCTGGCTGTCGCGCAATGGGCACTGATCACCCGCCACCTGTAGCATCTCATCTTCCTGATGTTCGTCTTTTGGCCCTGAAGGGTGGCGCTGCTCGGCGTGCAATTTATCCAGCGCGCGGTAGCGCAGAATGCTGGTAATCCAGGTGAGGGGCTTGGCGCGCTCAGTGCGGTAGCGGTTGGCGTTTTGCCAAATCTGAATAAAGGTTTCTTGCACTACCTCTTGGGCCAGGTCATCGCGGCGCACCAGGCGCAAAGCGGTGGCGTAAAGATATGCATGCAAGCGTTCAAACAGTGCCTTTAAGGCGGCGCGGTCATCGATGGCGCAGCGGGCAATGAGGTTAACGAGATCATCGTCGGAGTTGGGATTCATAAATTACATCTGTCCGTTATCTAAAAGCCCATGCGGGCGATCCTAAACGTGAAATTGCTCAATGCGGCTGCCTACACAGTCTAGCAGCTACCCAAAATGGAAAAATGCGCACTGCTGTCGCCCAAGCCTCAGCTTGGCAATCGCCGCGTGAAAAAATAAATGCACCCAACTGCTGTAGTGTCCGTTGAAATAGCGCCTTAACCCCTGCGCAATTTCCTTTTGTGGTGCACCTGAGCAAGGTTGTACTGGGCTCGCGCAAAAATAGTTGCAGGCCGCTGTATGTTTTTTTGGTTGTAACCGGCAAGGCGCGATGGGCGCAAATCTTGCGGCGCTCAGGTACACTCGCGCGCATTCATCCGTTATTCATTTTAAGGATACTTCATGTTAAAACTCAGACAAATCCAAGGCAGCCTACCGCTGTTTGTAGCGGCATTTTTAAACGCCTTTGTCGATTTGGGGCACAAAATTATTGTGCAAAACACCGTATTTAAACTTCACGATGGCCCTCAGCAAGTAGCCTTAACTGCTCTTGTCAACGCCATGATGTTAATTCCGTTTATTGTGTTATTAAGCCCTTCCGGCTACTTGTCTGATCAATACCGCAAAACACGTGTGATGCAAATTGCTGCCTGGGTGGCAGTAGGTTTAACGCTGTTAATTACGCTTTTTTATTATCTCGGTTGGTTTTGGCCTGCCTTTAGTATGACGTTGCTACTGGCTGCACAGGCGACCATTTATTCCCCGGCAAAATTCGGCTATCTAAAAGAATTATTCGGCAAAGAGCGCTTAGGCGAAGCCAATGGCGTTATGTCAGCAGTTTCCATGATTGCGATTTTAGGGGGCATTTTTGCTTACTCCATTGCCTTTGAAATTCTCTTCCCCAAAAACGCCACTACAGAAGCTGAAGTGCTGCGCGCTATAGCACCTGTGGGTTGGCTGTTAGTACTCAATTCTTTAATTGAAGTGTTCATGTTATATCGCTTGCCCGCTCAAGCTCCGGCAATTAAAACCGCGAGCTTTTCATGGGGCCGTTTTCTCACCGGCCAAACCTTTAAAGACGATTTATCCCCGCTCAAGAACAGTCGCAGTATTCGCTTAGCCATCATTGGCCTAGCAACTTTTTGGGGTGTCGGCCAGGTGATGCTGGCCGCGTTCCCTGCATTTGTTAAAGAAGAATTAGGCCTGGAAAACACCATCGCGGTACAGGGCATTTTAGCGTCCACCGGTATTGGTATTGCGCTTGGCTCCTATGTGGCCGGGCGCGTGTCGAAAAATTATATCGACACCGGATTGCTGCCGATGGGGGCACTGGGTATTGCCATTGGTTTAGGTGTATTGACGCATTTGCACAGTTTTGCTGGTTTCACACTGGTGTTTTTAATTGTAGGTTTTTGCGGCGGACTTTTTACCGTGCCCTTAAACGCACTGATTCAATTTAATGCTAAAGGCGACGAATTGGGCCGCACATTGGCGGCGAATAATTGGGTGCAAAATGTCGTTATGCTCAGTTTTTTAGGGCTGACCTTTTTGTTTAGCCTGTGGAATTTAAGCAGCAAAACACTGTTGCAATTAATCGCCTGGGTAGCGTTAATCGGTTGCTGTTATACCGTATGGCAGTTGCCACAAAGTTTTATGCGCGCAGCCTTAGGTTATATTTTAAAGCGCCGCTATAACATTGCCGTGCAAGGCATTAAAAATATTCCCCCACAGGGCGGCGTGTTAATGCTCGGCAACCATGTCAGCTGGATCGACTGGGGTATTTTGCAATTGGCCAGCCCGCGCCCCGTGCGTTTTGTCATGATTCGCAGTATTTATTCGCGCTGGTTTTTAAAATGGTTTTTTGATTTATTCGGCTGCATTCCTATTGAACCCGGCGCCCGTAGCCGCCGCGCACTAGACGAAGTTGCCAGCGCATTAAATAACGGCGAAGTGGTGTGTTTATTCCCCGAAGGCTCAATTAGCCGCACCGGGCATTTAGGAGAATTTCGCAAAGGTTTTGAGCGCGCCTGCAGCCAAGTGGGTGATGATGTAGTTATAGTGCCATTTTATTTACGCGGTTTATGGGGCAGCCAATTTAGCCGCTCATCCAACCGCTTGAAAAAGGAATCTCGCGAAGGTTTAACGCGCGATTTAATCGTAGCCTTCGGCCAACCTTTAGACAAAACCACAACGGCGGACATAGTCAAACGTCGCGTGCTGGATTTATCCATCACCTCCTGGCAGGAATATATTGATAATTTAGGCAATTTAAGCCAGGCCATAGTAGCGAGCCTTAAAAAGAACGCTGGAGAAACGCTGTTATTTGACACTATGGGCGCAGAACTAAGCGGCGCTAAATTATTAACTGCGGCGTTTAGTTTTGCCAAACGCATTAAAAAGGAACCCAATGCTTGTGTAGGCGTGTTATTGCCTACCAGTGCTGCAGGGGTTATTTGCAATATGGCCGTGCTTTTTAGCGGTAAAACCTTAGTAAATTTAAATTATACGGCCAGCCGCGAAGCCTTAACATCTGCTTTAGAACAAGCAGGTATTCGCACCGTTTATACGTCGGAGCGATTTTTAACTAA
Organism: Cellvibrionaceae bacterium; assembly: GCA_036520615.1. Classification (GTDB taxonomy): domain Bacteria; phylum Pseudomonadota; class Gammaproteobacteria; order Pseudomonadales; family Cellvibrionaceae; genus CAMCXE01. Next base: position 4,268 of record DATDJI010000010.1, read on the forward strand.
ATTAGCCGCCAAGGGTATGGCAGTTGAGGAAACCTTAAGCGGTGTGCAATTAATTAAAATGGAAGAATTAGCCACCACAATTACAGCGCGGGAAAAACTCCTCACACTATTCTGGGTGCGCGTATTGCCAAGCGCGCTATTGCAGAAATTATTTTTAGCACCTGTAGCGCCACAGGCTTGCGCCGTAGTGTTATTTTCCAGCGGCAGTGAAGGCGCGCCTAAAGGCGTGCAAATTAGCCATAAAAACTTATTGGCCAATGTTAAACAAGTGGCTGACGTATTAAACATGGAAGATAACGATGTGGTAATGGCGAATTTGCCCTTATTCCATGCGTTTGGTTTAACCGTCACGCAATTTTTACCCTTAGTGCAGGGCCTGCCTATTGTGTGCCACGCGGACCCCACCGATGTACTCGGCAGCGCCAAAGCCATTGCCACATTCCGCGCGACTATTTTATTCGGTACCAGCACGTTTTTACGCTTGTATGTGCGCAACACTAAAATACAACCGCTGATGTTGAGCAGCTTGCGCTTTGTAGTCGCGGGGGCAGAAAAACTACATGCGGAGGTGCGTAGTGGCTTTAGCCAGAAATTTAACATTGCCATTTACGAAGGTTATGGCGCTACAGAAGTAGCCCCAGTGGCAAGTGTTAACCTGCCGGATAAATTAGAGCTGGAAAGCTGGCAAACCCAAATTGGCCAGCGCGCAGGTTCTGTGGGTATGCCCTTACCCGGCACCAGCGTAAAAATTGTTGACCCGCAGAGTTTCGCAGAATTACCTACGGGGGACGCCGGTATGATTTTAATCGGCGGCCCACAGGTAATGGTCGGCTATTTAAATAATCCAGAAAAAACCGCCAGCGCCATTAAAGAAATAAATGGCATGCGCTGGTATGTAACGGGCGATAAGGGTTATATCGACGAAGACGGTTTTATTTTTATTGTCGACCGTTATTCGCGCTTTGCCAAAATCGGCGGCGAAATGATAAGCCTTACACTGGTTGAAACCGCTATTAAAGAGCAAATAGATAACGCTGAGATAGACGTTGTCGTCGTTAATTTACCCGATGATAAAAAAGGCGAAAAACTTATTGCTCTGCATGAAGTGGCGTTAGATACAGACGCCCTGCGTCCGCAACTCCAAGCAGCGGGTCTAAATACACTGGCCATTCCCAGCCAATGGTTTTTAGTACCTGTATTGCCAAAATTAGGGTCAGGGAAAACGGATTTTAGTGCCGCTAAAAAACTGGCAGAAGAATTAGCGGCGAATTAAAAAATTAGTAGCCTGGATTGAGCGAAGCGTAATCCAGGCTCTAGCTTAGCTCTCCAGGGCGAAGAGCAAAACCCGGATTGCGCTGCATCCGGGCTACTTAGCTAGTTGGCCTACTTAGTAAGTGCACTGAAAATATGTTGATCAGAAATATTTATGTAACTTAACGATATTGACTTGTTGTTAAATTAAGCGCGCAAAGGCAACCTAACCGCTACCACAAATCCCTGCCAGCATTACAAAATTTCTTCCTGTGCAGGCAAAACGATTATAGGTGCACCCTGTGCATCGTTTTGCGTGGCTTTTTGTTGGCCACCGCTGAGTGCAACCATATTACCCACTTGTACCACTAATGCCATGGCCCGCGCGGAAATTTCTCCGTCAGCAGTTTGGCTTTGTACAATTAAATTAATTACCCAACGCCCATCAAGCAGTGCTTTTACCGGAACACTAAAGCTTGCCAATTGATTCGCATCCACTTCTAATTCAAACTGCTGCGGGCCTTGTAGCGCCAAACCCTTAGTGTCCGCACTTACCTGCACACTAATTTTTTCCCCAACAATACCGGTTAAATCAACCGATAAATCATCCAGCTGGCCACGCTGCAAATTAAAAAACTCACGCCCGCTAACATTAATTTGCGCGCCGGGTTTGTGCTCGCAACCATGCACTCCCATATGTTCATGGGTATTTAATGTCTGCCCGGTAAGCTTTGCAAAACTAAATTCATCATCAGCTGCAGTGGCTAAAAGAGGCATATGGCTCGCGGCTAATATCATCATTGTTAAAAATTTCATAAAATTATCCTTGGCTTAAGCTCACGGAAAAACACATATTGCCACCTGTATTGCTATCGTCATCAGCATTAGCAGAATCATAAACTTCAAGGGTATAAACGCCCTGGCTTAAGCGTTTAGTTACTGTTTCACTACCAGCTTTGGCAAGAGTAGATTGCAAAGCAAATTTACCATTGCGCCATAGTCTTAAATCAGGATCGGTATTAGAGGTGCCTTTAATATTAATTGTGTATTGGTTGTCGCTGGGAATAGTCATTAATAAATAGCGGCGCACATCCGCACCATTGGTCTCTTGCCAATGATTATTACTGCAAACAGTTTTGCTTACCCCTGGCGATAATTGCTCATATACAGGCAGCATGGCACTGTAGCCTGAGTCATTCGTTTCGCCTTCACCATACATGCCGGTGCCAAAAATAGTTTGATTTTGCATTAACGTTGCAATGGCATTTTGCGAAGCAGAATTATTGCGCTTAATAATATCTATCGCAGGGTAAATAGAGGTTAAACCGGGGAAATTTATATAGTCAGTGCTGTGTAGCGCCGCGAGAATGGGTTTAAAACCTAAGGCTACGCTATCACTGCCATCGTTGTTGCTATCAAAAATATCGTATAACACGCTGTGAATTGAGCGCTCATTGAACCAGCCTTTGGCAAAACCCTGGTTATCTTCAACATCAAATTTAAATGTCTGCCCTTGAGTTGCACCCATTGAATCTCGATACACGCTGTCGTTTGCGGCCATTGCGGAAAACGCATTGCCCCAGCCTTCGCCAAAGGCAACACGCATATCCACGCGGCTATCTAAATTATGCGCGCCGCCTAAACTCTCGCTGCGAGAAAGTTTATCTTCAATATAATGGCCGAGTTCATGTTGAATTACGCCGCGATCGTATTCATCGGTATCGTTATTTTCTTTACCTAAAACATAAATAGTGCTGTCGTAACTGGAATACATGGAGCTGCCGATAAAACCCAGCGCGTAATTGCCTGTGGCAGAAACGTTATTTTCACTCCATCGCACGTGTAAATCAGGCAAGGTAACGCTACCATCGGCACTGGCCACCAAATGTAAGCCATCGTATATAGAATCTAAAATTGCAAAAGGCGCTGCAGCGCGAGTTTGCGAGTAACTACCGTCTGCCCAGCCACTCGCCGCGCGTAAATTACGCACTTGTGTGGAATTAGTACCGCTGCTGACTAAGCTGCCTTCTAAAACATATCCTGCATTGTTGTTAGTGTTATCCGCAACATCTACCAACCAGCTAGGGTTGGTATTTTTTAGTTGGGCTAAAACGCGAATTTTAACGTTGCTATTAGCTTTTACTGCAAAATGATAATTGCCGGATGCATCAGTTACCGTAGTAGCGAGTGTTTCACTTTGTGCATTAATTAATTGCACAACAACACCGCGCGCAGGCATTGCAATAATCGCCTTATAATTAAGGCCGCCATTAGCTAAATGGCCGACGCGGTCGTAAGTAACTGCGCCACTTAAAGCAACAGTTGCCGCCGCACCCGATGAAGAAGAACTGGAAGATGAGCTTGAAGAAATACCAGAGGAAGAGCTTGAACTACTCGAAGAGCTAGATGAGCTTGAACTGCTCAGCGTATTTTTGCTGGTATTACCGCTATTAATAACAGGCGGATTAGATTGCGGCTCGCTAGTACCTGCAGAGCTTTTACTACCACCGCCACCGCACGCGGTTAAAGCCGTTAAAACACTTACTACAGCAACCTGCTTAACTGCAGCACCTACAACATTATTCCACTGATACATTCTAATTCCCCGGGACGGTTACCCATTGTCCGGCGGGCTATGCGCGCTTAGCGCAGTGTTCCGCATGTGAGTCAATTAATAGCGTCGTTTATCGACACCCTTGGGGTTTTTGCCACCCCTTAAAATCAGCCTAGTAGAGTTGGTTATAAGTTGTATAAACGGCTTTTATATGGAATTGGCGTTCTTTATATCAAAACGCAGCAAGTGCCGGCGCGCAGCGCAAGCAATCAAAAAATACTGTAAAAATAGGCTAAAAATTTTCCAACAGAATTTACGTGACGGACTTTAACCAGCAGGTTAAAACCGTATTAGGCGTTTTATTAATCGCTTATAGATTTAAAATCTAACTAAGGGAGGGGGATAGTTATTGCATTTAGGAGGTTTTAACTGGAGCGATGAAAAATAATGATTTTTTAGTTATAAGCTTTTAGTTTTCGCCGTAGCCGATGACTTTTATTAGATGAATCACCGTAAGTATTTGCCGAATCAGCAATCGCCAAAAAAATGCTATCTGCCGTTGATAAATTTAACTTTCTGACGATTGTGACAAAAATTTGCTGCTCACAGATTGTGATATTTTTGTGCACGCCAGCGCTGGCATTTATTAATTGTAAGTCAATAGAAGTTGCAGCCTTACGAGCCGACACCATTAAGCAAACCATTTTTAAAACTTTGGATATCGGCCAGAGGTTTTAGCAAGCGCAACCCCAATATATACCTGCAAATTAACCTGTGTCGGCTAACGCTAAATGATTTTAACTTTGCGCGCGCAGCACAGGATAATTAAATCCATATTTGCCCTTGCAAAACGCGTGTGCAATCACGGCGGCTTGTATCTGAAGCCGATAAACTCAGCGCGCGTTCAGCCAAATACCTGCGCCCCATTAAACTGCTTTTAAAAGGTTCTCTATGCGTCTTTATTCGTTGGCGATAAGCCTGTTGTTGTCGAGCCTGTTGGCAGCCTGTAGCGGAACGGATCCGGGCGCATCTAGCTCGTCTTCATCAAGCTCCGGCATCATTACCGCATCGAGTTCTTCAAGCTCCGGTAAATCCTCAAGCTCATCTAGTTCGAGCAGCTCATCCAGCTCAAGTGCTTCCTCAAGTTCCGGCAGCCTTGCGCAAACCGGGCAAACTAAATACCAGCAGCTATGTGTAACGTGCCACGATTCGGGCAGCATTCCCGGCATGGACGGCCAAGGGCAATTTAAAATTAATGCCGCAAAATTTGCGAGCGATGCGGCGCTTAGCACATTTATCGCCACCAATATGCCCAAAGGCAATGTGGGCGCCTGCGATACCAATTGTGCAAATGCTATTAGCGCATTTATTCGCGCGAATTATTTAAATACCAACAACCCAGGCAACAGCCAATTTGATGCGCCCCTACCATCTGCAAGCGCGTTGCGCAAAATTAAAAATATTCTTACCGGCCTTGCCCCTACCGATGCAGAATTATTAAAAGCGAATAATCCAGATGCATTGGGCGATTTAATTCAAAGTTGGATGAACGCGCCAGAATTTGAAGAAAAAATGCTGTTTTATTTTGCCAATACATTTCAGCAGTCGTCTTTATCCATTGAGGATTTTAAAAGCCAATTGCGCGATCGTCCCGGCGCATTAAACCTGCCCTACGACATTTACGGCGATAGCGCCTACCCAATGTTATTTAGAAATATGAAGGAGAGTTTTGCCCGTACAGCCCTGCAATTTATAAAAGACGGCCGCTCATTTGCGGATTTGCTTACCACCGACGAAATTATGCTGACGACAGCGCTAAAAAGCCTGTATATGCAGATCGAAGCTAATTGGGATACCGCCTCTAACGCCAATGTAATGAAGTGGAAATACAACTATGGCCGCCGCCCGGCCCTGGCCGATACGCTCAACCCGAACAGCCCGGATTACATGGTATTCGGCTACGAAGCCCCCACGACCATTACCGCTGGCCGCAAATTTACCGATAGTTGTAACGGCGATACGAGCCTGGTGGCGCAATTTCCCGGCAATGTGTATTTATTCCATGTATTGCTCGGCAGTGTAGATAGGGACACGGGCACAGGCCCCGGCATGAGCGATACGCCCTGCTGGGAGCGCGCCACCAAGCCGTATTTCACTCCGCAGGATTTAAGCGATTGGAAAATGGTGAAGATCGTGCGCGGCACACGTATCGAACCTTGGGAATTAATTAAATTGCGCGCCTCAGGCAACACGCTGCCCTCGGTTGCACCACGCGTAAGCTTTTTCACCACACCAGCGTTTTTAGCCGTGTGGAATACCAACGACAGCAACTCCCACCGCGTTACGGTGAACCAAGCCCTATTGGTGGCTTTGGGCCAGGGGTTTACCAGCGCCGCACAAAGTATTCCCGTACCACCTAATACCGCTGCGGTGGATGGTGCCCATGCGGTCTCAACCTCCGAGTGTTACGCCTGCCATAAAAGCCTGGACCCAATGCGCCAGTTTTTTAAAAACTGGTACAACGATAACGACAAACCCAAAACCGGCACTGCCGCAGGGGCCGGTTCGCAACCGAGCTTTGGCTTTGGCGATGTCTCCGGCAATGGCAAAACCCTGTTGGAATTCGGCAATTTTATCAAACAGGTGAGCGATGAAAGTGTGCCGGGGGATAAGCTCAATCGGTTCGCCTTGGAGATGACACAAAAACTCTGTTTCTTCGCTAATTCCACTCGCTGTGACGAGACCGACCCGGAAATGCGCCGCATTGCTAAAGCGTTTGAAACCGGCAATTTTGATTTCAAAACCCTCGTGGTAGATCTGTTCTCCTCGCCGTTAATTACCGCAAGCGCAAGCACACAAACCACTGAAAACAACGGCATCACGATCAGCATTGTGCGCCGCCAGCAACTCTGCCAGGCACTATCCAACCGCCTAAAAGTGCCGGACCTATGCCAAATTGCTATGCCGTTATTAGAGGATAAAAGTAGCATTGGCCGGCTCGCCGGTGCCCTGCCTGCCGATGCCTTCAGCCGGGGCGCAGCGGAACCCGTCACCGCTGCGGACCCAACTATTTTCTACCGCAGCGCGAGCGAACTGCTTTGCGAAGCCGCCGCAGGCATAGTCGTCGATGGCAGCCAGTACAAAGTGTTTAACAGCAGCAATGTGCCGGGCGCACTGGAGGATATGGTGACAAGCCTTATGGCCCTGCCGCCCTCGGATGCTAAACATGCCCGCGCCCTCGCCATCTTAAAAGCCCATAACGCTGCCGCAGTCGCCTCCGGCGCCAGTGCCACCAATGCCCTGCGCTCCACATTCGCCGCTGCTTGCCTTGCGCCCACTTCTACCGGTTTAGGAATTTAACATGACCCGTTCAATGCATGATCAGACTAAGCAACACGATCAAAATAGGCGCGCTCTGTTATTAACTGGCCTGTTCGGCACCGGTTTATTGGGCCTGCGCGCACTGGCCACGGGCCTGCCCGCCTGGTTTTTAGCGAACCCGCAAGCGGCCCAGGCCGATGAATTAACCTGTGCACTGACCAACGCTAGCCGCGCGCAATTTTTAATCGTCAGCGCCGCGAGCGCAGGCTGTCCAATCAACTGCAATGTGCCCGGTACTTACGATGTGCCAGCGCTGATTCACCCCGCCCAAGCGGAATTTGCTAGCACGCCGATTAGCCTTGGCGGCACAACAATCAATGGTGCAAAAATCTGGACAGGCTTGAGCGATGCCGTGCGTGCCCGCACGAATTTTTTCCACCACATCACCTCCGCCACCGTGCATGGGGATCATCCAAAATCCCTTAAATTAATGGGCAAAACCGCCAATAACGAAATGCTGCCGTCCATTTACGCCAAGCATTTAGCGCCCTGTTTAGGCACAGTCCTTACCGAACCTGTGGCCGTGGGTGTGCAAGGCAATAGCCTGGAACAATTAAGTTTTTCCGGCCGCCCGCTCTCCGCCATCAGCCCTTTGCAATTAAAAGAATTATTAAGCGGCAACAAAACCAACCCGCTGGTGAAATTGCGCAGCCTGCGCGACCAAACCCTTAATGAATTAAACGGCCTATTAAAAGACGGCGGCAACCAAGCGCAACTGGCCTTTTTAGATGCCATGGCCAGCAGCCAAACCCAAGTGCGCAAACTTGCCGACAACCTCGCCTCAACCCTCGCCGCCATCACCGATAACGGCGTGCAGGGCCAGGCCCTCGCCGCCGCTGCTTTGGTTTCCGCCAAGGTCACTCCGGTGGTGAGTCTGCGCATCCCCTTCGGCCTGGACAACCATGAAGATGCAGACCTCTACGACGAGTGGTTCCAAGGCTCGGATCACGGCGGCACAAAACAAGGCGTAGCAGGAATTCAAGCCGTAATGGACGCACTGGCCTCGCTCAACCAACAAGATGCCGCCACGTTCGCCACAATGAATGTCTTCGGCCGCGACCTCAACGGCTCCGCCAAGGTCACCGCCCGCAACGGCCGCGATCACTTCGGCAACCACGCCGTTATGGTCATGATCGGTAAAAACATTAACCCCGGTGTTACCGGCGGCGTCTCGGTAATTGCCAATGGCATTTACGGTGCCGCCGATATTTCTTCTGCTGGAGTCGCTCGCGCAGACACTCACAAAGCGGCGGCGAAAACCCTTGGCGTGGCTTTGGGAATTGACATTGCATCCTTGCATAAGAATTTTACGGATAACGGACGCGTGGATTATGTGAAAGCGACGGTGCGAAGTTAGGCTTAGGAGAAGTTAATGAACATCTGCAAAGTTAAGTATCTTTATATTTAACTTTGCAGATGGATTTTGGCATGAGCCCTTCCATGCAAACTTGAAGCATTCAAAGTAGATTCAATTAATGCTTTAAAGTCAAAACATCCAAATTCTTAATATGGCATCGTAAGAACAACCAAAAGTGCTGATCAATTTTCCTTACGGCGCAGCGCCGAATTCCCTTCGATAAATAAGCACCCAATTGCATCCTTAATATTAACGAGGCAAATTGCCTGTTTAAGCTTTGAAGCGAAAAATCGCTTTTTAATTTTCAATTACCGACAAATTGCTCCAGAGGGTCTTGGAATTTCAGCGGCAGAATTAAGCACTTTTGTGCCCTGAATTCCAACTACAATGGTGCCCCCCGGCGGAATTTGTGAGTTCCAAATTAAGGGCGTTGCTTGATAAGGGTTAGAACCTGAAATATTTGCATTCCAGCCTCCAGTTGAGCGATTAGTTCCACTGTAGCGCCAGCTAACTTGCCAGCCATCAATCGGTGAATTGCCGAGGTTCCGGATGCGAAGCTCTGCAGTAAATCCATTATTCCATTGATTGGTGATGACATAAGAGCAATTAGCTAAAGGCACACCTGAGGAGCTAGAACTGCTGCTCGAAGAACTAGAGCTAGACGCACTGGAGCTACTGCTGGAACTTGATGAGCTTGTACTGCTGGATGAGCTCGTACTTCCACCAGACGATGACGCCGAAGTGCTTGATGAATTACTCGAACTGCTAGAACTACTCGAAGAACTGGAATTACTCGAAGAACTGGAATTACTCGAAGAACTAGAATTACTCGAAGAGCTAGAGCTGCTTGAAGAACTGGAACTGCTTGAAGAACTGGAACTGCTTGTAGAGCTGGAACTGCTTGAAGAACTAGAACTGCTTGAAGAACTAGAACTACTTGAAGAACCAGAACTACTTGAAGAGCTAGAAGTGCTTGAAGAACTAGAACTACTTGACGAACTAGACGCAGAATTAAGTGAAGATGGTTTAATTCTTATACCACTAATAGTCGCCATGTCCTTCGTGCCACTAAACAATAAATCTAGCGATTCATCTAAAATTTGCACCCGATTAATTAAATAGCTGACAGCGACATTTTTCCCCGCTGTAGCAAATAGGTTAATGTCGGAGAGACGGCGCACGGATTCTACATCGACATTAAAAATCCGCCAGCCATCATAACTCCACCACTGCTCGTTAAATTCAAGCTCAATATCATAAAGGCCGTTTTTTACAGGAATTGCATAGGTAAATTCATAACCTACCCGCTCACTTTGATAAGTAAAATCATCTTCAGTATTAGCAATGGGATCACTTATTTTACTGCTTCGTCCGCCTGTAAAATATTTATCGGCAATATAGTTGATGCCATCCGTAGCCTTGTAGGAATTTCCACCTGCATTAATAGCCAGCACATTCGAAGGGTAAATTAAATTTACATAGTCTGGCGTGTTATCTTCAGGTGGTGCCGGGAAATTTCCTATGCCAGCTTCATTCGTAAGTATCAACACCAGTTTGCCATTACGCACACCGCTATTCTGAGCAATGTAGTCATTCACAGCCACATCAAACGTCCAATTCGCGTTAAACCACCTAGTGGTATTTAAGCTATTAAAATCATCTCGCCAGCGCAATGTAAAATCACTGCCACCAATGCCAGTGCCGGGTGTGTAATTAAATACTTGTATCCAATTAACGTAACTTGCCGCCGGAACCTTTGTTACATCAAATAAACCCGACCAATCTTCATCGCCAGCCCAGATAGATATTCTCAACTGAGCCGCTTTTGTTAGCATTTGATCCAGAAAAATCTGAAACTCCTTAGGGTCCGTTTCCCGCCGCACTTGTTTGCCATCAACATAAAATGCCATGTAATAAGGCGTCCATTCCATGCGATAGGTATGGTAAGCCTCCCAAACTGAAGGAAGTGCATGGTAAACCACATGCTCGGTGCGTTTTGCCCCATTGGTGCCTGGCGTCATTAACTGAGTTTGATAGTTGCGAAATTGGCCAAAAATCTCAAAATCCTGCTCCTGCCAGGGAACACCTGCAACCTCTGAATTATTTTTCCAAAGGAAAAATGGCGTGATAATCCCGGAGCCCTCTGCCGCACGAATACGCGCTTCAAATGCACCGTAGGTAAATGTCTCCTGAGTTATTAACTCTGCACCTTTCCAGGGCTTGGCAAGCGCAATTTGCGCATTTAGGCTCGCTAATACGGCAAGAATTATTGCACCACTAAATTTTAGTATTCTACTGCGCAGAATATATTCCCACATAACATAGCTCCAAAATCCACAGATAAAATCAAATTGACCTTTAGGCGACTGCATAAAAACGCATGCATGGCGGACTGTAAATGCTGATTCTTTCATTCATTTGACAAATAAAATAAGATAAATGGCGTTCTTTAGCCGCTCCAGACTATAGCGTTTACGGCTGCTGAATAATTTAAGCCTCGATCATTACAGTGCATATGAAAAACAGCTAAATTTTGTTTATATGATTGAAATCAAAAGCGGACGGATTTTTTAAAAGACGAATTTAGCAAGCAATTCTGTCGCCAATAATCTTTATACAGTCACAAAATTATGGTTTGTAGGGAAATGTTGTAGGCTAAAATCAGCTTTGGGTTAAATCGGCCTTGTTAGTTACGCGCATAAGTTGTACAAAAATTTTCTCCACACCTGCCCAATTAAAAATGTAGTGTCCTCAAAAGGTTAAATATGCAATGGTCGATCTCAATAATAAGTATTATCGCAGCGGCTTTATTTACTCCGCTTGTTCATGCCGTGGATACTCGCGCGCAGGCTTCTTTGAGGATTGTATTTTCTGGTGAAACGGCCAGTATTGTCATCGTAAACCCCTCAACACTTGAGCGCACACTTGAGCATCCGGGCAACCAAAGTGTTCTGTCGTTTGCTATCTTCGATGAGAGGTTTAATCTGGTTGCGCCTGTAGGAATTGGTAAAGCTGATGCGCCCGCGCAGAAGATTAATTTGAAACCGCAGCAGGTATTTAGGTATTCGGTAAGCCCGTGTGTTCATGAGCAGCGAAAATTATTCTTCTGTTATATCAGTGGCACGGCCTGGTATGGATACCCTATTGAAAAGGGCATCCGATATCGAGTTGTGGCTGTTTATCGCGCTGGAGGGCCAGATTCAATGGGCGTCGCTAGTGACGAAATATTATTTCAGTTTTAATCGTTTTAGCAAACGAGGATAAAATTATGCATAACGCTAATGCAAGTGCAGAAATGCTGATATATAAACCAGTTTCAGAGGTTTTTTCCGCATTTGTAAATCCGCGTATTATTGAGAAATTTTGGCTCAAAAGTGCCAGCGCTCCGCTTACAAAAAATGCAATTGTAGAGTGGGAGTTTATGGTTCAAGGCGCGCATGAGATCACAACTGTAATTGAGTTCCTGGAAAGTCAAACCATTGCTTTTACTTGGTCTGACGGGATTTCAGTGACGATACGATTTAATCAACAAAGTCCGACCAGCACTATAGTTTCGGTAAATGCAACAGGATTTAAGGGTGTGGATGTTGTCGCGCAACTAGTGAGTGCCACAGAGGGATTTACTATTGTGCTGTGTAATTTGAAGAGTTTTCTTGAGACTGGGCAGCCGGGAAATATGGTGCGTGATAAAGCTGCTCTTATCTCGGCAGCCAAAACTAATAGTTGATTTTTATTTCGGCGAAGCTTAGCACATTAGCTGAGCTGAGATTATTCTTTAAATAAATGGAGCATTTGTGAATTATAAACGTTTCCTCATTGGTGTTTTTAATTTAATCGCTCTGAACGCGTGCACGCCATTTGCCATGCACGATCAGAAGCCCGCAGTCGTGAAAGATTCTCTATTTGCTAAAATAGCTGAATTGGATAGGAAGGTATTTAATGCTTTTAACAGTTGTAAGTCGCCAGAACAGCTTAACGTTTATGCTAGCTACTTCGCCCCAGATGTAGAGTTCTATCATGATTCGGGGGGAGTTACCTGGACTCGTGAAGCGATGTTATCGAACACTAAAAAATATGTCTGCGGGGTATTTCAGCGTGAGCTTGTCCCCGGCAGTTTAAAGGTATTTCCCGTGAAAGATTTCGGTGCAATTTCAGAAGGAGAGCATCGTTTTTGTCATTTCGGCAAAAGCCATTGTGATGGAGTAGCAAAATTTACCATAATATGGCGTGAACGCAATAATACGTGGGAAATTCTGCGTGTACTCAGTTACGGGCATCGAGCGAATAAATAAACACTGCTATTTTATCTGGCAATACTTGGAGTCTGCGCACTTGCCTTACCCGGTTTGAACTGTTGAATGACAGGATTATTAACGTAAACCTTATCTCATAAACACGGAATAATTAAAGGGAAAATGGCAAAATTATCCGTGAAATACGAGGCTTTTTATCCTGCGTCGTTATATTTTCCTAACTGGAACTTCGCCGCCTAGGTTTTCCACGACTCATATAGCGGCTGAATTGAATATTGACCTTATAGGTATTGGCATGATCAAAGAACCAATGGATAAAGATCTGCAAGAAATGTCGCAAGAGCAATTAGTGCTGGAGATTATTAAGTTGCGCAACGGGATTCGAACACATCGTGACAGCACCGGCCACGATCTATGTTGGCATCACCCGAATCTTTGGGCTCTGCTACCGGAGAAATCGGATCCGCTTCCTTGCGTTCCTCAGTGGCCAGAGTTTATGCAAGGCTGTATCAAATATAGGCAATCACTGGATGAGCAAGCCCCTGATGCACCGCGTACCCATCAGCCATTTGAAAAATAATAGCGCCTAGCAAATTCTTTTTGCTGAAATGTTATCCATTATGCACAGCATAAAATTTATTTGGCAAAAGCAAAGAGTTTATTGATAGAGAATTTCGATAATTGAATTTAAAACCGAATGTATTCGTCTGTGACAATGGCGTGCTGCGGATAGAGAACCGTTCGCCGCGTTCAATGCTGGCGCCGAAGTTATGGATTTTTTCACCGCGTATGCTGGATTAATTTTCGCATAGGCCGAAAAAGTCACCGCCAAAATTCGCTTAGGCAATGCACCAGCTGTTCTTTACACTAGGATGTTAATCCAAACCAATAAAATAATTATGCCCAATTATATCGCAAAACTAAAAACCAAACCCGGCCTAGGAATCGCCCTAGGCGTGTTATACGGCCTTACGCTGCGTGTATCTTTTCAATGGAAACTCACGTCCGGGTTTTTGGAAATAATTTCCACAGCATTTTTAATTGCAGCACCATTTGTTGTAGGGGCGATAGCGGTATTTTATATGCCGAGAGATAAGCCCTCTACCCTATGGCAACAATTGCAGGCGGCCAACATCGCCATGTTATTTTTTCTCATCGCTATGTTTGTGTTGGTGCTAGAAGGGATAATTTGTATTGTGCTGGTAGCGCCGGTATTTTTTATTGCCGCCTCCATCGGTGCAATTGTGATGAGTGCGGTAATTAAACACAGTACTAAAGCTGGCCCTACGCTTAACTGCCTAGTGTTATTGCCGTTTTTATTAGGCGCTATTGAGAGCCAAATACCCGCTGAACAAACCGCAGGCACGGTGGCAAATAGTGTAATTGTTAATGCACCGGCCGAACGGGTGTTTAACCAAATTGCCAGGGTAAAAAATATTCAGCCGGAGGAATTAGGATTTTCCTTTATGCATCTACTGGGTTTACCGCGCCCAGTTGAAGCAGATATGAGTGGAACCGGTGTCGGCGCGGTGCGCTTATCAAAATGGGAGCAAGGCGTAAGTTTTAAAGAGCGCATTACCCAATGGCTACCGCCGCATAAAATGTATTATGCGTTTGAAATCCCAGCAGGCTCAATTCCGCGCGAAGCGCTGGACCAGCATGTGGAATTAGGCGGTAAATATTTTACGGTCCTAAGCGGCGGCTACGATATTGAGGCCATTAACGAGCACCAATCCCGCCTGTCGTTGCACACGATTTACCTGAATAAATCCAATTTAAAATTGTACGGCAACACCTGGAGCGCAATTGCCCTGGCGGATTTTCACCATTCTATTTTGCACCTGATTAAAACCCGCGCGGAGAATTCTTTATAACTAGGAAGCCTCCGGCGCTGAAAAATCTGTGCTTTAATTAGCCTTAGCTTATTCAAATTTATGTCTACACCAATTAGGTTGGTAGATTGAGGGGCTGACCAAAATTTTTTTCCGTCAGATGCTTCCAATAACGTCGAGGCATATGACGAAGGTGCAACTTGGCATTATTTCGCTCACTAATGTTGACCGCCTGAAAATAATTTTTCCAAAGTAACTGATACTCTTTCTCCCGCTCGTCCTGAAACTCTTCGTCCTGAAGCTTATCATTGCTATTCGATTGTAAAATTTCTATAAGTATTGAGTCATCAACGTTCACGAATGACATTTTTTTCAGATCATAATGCAACCCGTAATGACGCCGCGCATCAAAAATTAACCACGGCTGATCGGCATATCGCCGTTCAAAATGATCGCCGATTAATGGTAAAACATTGAAATCAGGATCTACTGCCGCATAAAACAACCCATCCCTGCTTTTCTGGAAGCGCACAAATGAATGCATACGATGCACCTCACGGTGCATCATTTTTTCAATTTGAGCGGCTTTTAAAATATACGGGTTAGCAAAATTCTCTAGTATAGATTCGTCGCCCTTTTTAATGATTGCTCGAATAACTTCATACACGAGCATTTCGCATAACGGCAGCTCAGATAAAAATAGTTTGTAAATAAGTATTGATGCGCGCGCCTGGGTCCGCTCGTCAATGCCTTTGAGTACTCGCGCCGCCCATTCTTCGTGAGTCGTAACGTGCTCAACAGAATCCAGCAACGTCAGTTGATAACTAGCTTCAATACTTATAGCAATTGGAGTAATGCGTGCTTTAAAAATAGTAAAAATACAGCTGAGCATCCCTTCGTAACTGCCGTCGTAAACATATACCATAGAGCTACCTATGCGAGCTTTAGCCGAATAAACCAAGCTGTGCTGGAACCTGCGCCCTATCGCTAGCAATAATAGCCTGCCGCACATTTTCAGCGTGAAAATTTCCCGGCTTGATCGCCAAGCCAACACACGTAATAAAGTGACGGGCCCGTTTCAATACCACACCTATTTTTTGCAGATGATCGATATGCAAAAGCTGATGCCGCCGCGAACTAATAATTTTTTTCGCCGATTTAATACCAATACCTGGAACGCGCAATATCATTTCGTAATCGGCGCGGTTAATATCAACCGGAAAATTTTCTGGATGTCGCAAGGCATAGCCTAATTTTGGATCTATTTCGAGATCCAGATCCGGTTGCTTTTCATCAAGGATTTCATCGACAGAGAAACCATAAAAACGTAATAACCAATCAGCTTGGTAAATACGGTTTTCACGCACAAGCGGCGGAGTAGATAAGTCGGGCACGCGGTTATCTGTTGCGATAGGCACGTACCCTGAATAGTAAACCCGTTTTAACTTTTGCTTCTGATAGAGACTATTTGCTAAAGTTAAAATTTGCCGATCATTCTCCGGTGATGCTCCTACTATTAGCTGAGTACTTTGCCCGGCTGGCAAAAAAAGTGGCGTATTTTTAATATGCGGTTTCTCATCCACATATTTTTCTTTTTCACTGCGCAAATAATTCATTGGCGTAATGATGTCGCGATAATTTTTCTCCGGCGCCACTTTTTGCAAGCTAGCCTCGGATGGAATTTCAATATTTACGCTAAGTCTGTCCGCATACAGTCCAGCTTCATGCAATAATTCAGGGCTCGCGCCGGGAATAGCTTTTATGTGGATATAGCCATTGAAATTGTATTGCGTGCGCAAAGTGCGCGCCACACGAACCAATCGCTCCATGGTGTAATCAGCGTTTTTAAAAATGCCTGAGCTGAGGAATAAGCCTTCAATGTAATTGCGACGATAAAAATTCATCGTCAGATCAATAACGTCTTCCACAGTAAATGCTGCGCGTTTGACATCATTACTGCGCCGGCTAACACAATAAGCGCAATCGAAAATACAATGATTGGTAAATAAGATTTTGAGCAGCGAAACACAGCGCCCATCCTCAGTATAGCTGTGGCAAATGCCCATGCCGTCTGAATTACCCAGACCTTTTGTATTGTTGGCGCGCTTACTTCCGCTGGATGAACAGGAGGCATCGTACTTGGCAGCGTCAGATAGAATTCGGAGTTTTTCTAGAATAGTGCTCATGGTTCTACGCTATGCAAACAGATACATCAATAGTACTGTATATCGATACAGCTTTCAATAAACGACCGCGCAGCAGTTCTTATGGCGTCATATTTGCCATCAAGGAACTGCTGAAAATCGCGTCAATTTTAGAGCTTAGAATCATGTGTTGATCAATCCATTCCACGATCAGTTAAATAAATGCTTTAACTCATCGCAATAACACCTCGGAGAGAAAAATACCTTAGCAAAGCCGTCTATACTTTAGCGGCAAAAATGCCGTAAGCCATCATCGGCGATTGTGACACCCAGTCCGGAAATCGCTTTAAGACTGTTCGGGCTGCAACACAAGAAAGTTCCACGTAAGCACTAACCAACCCCTTTAAGGAGCAGATTCATGCTGCACGCTAATACCCACACAACCGGCCTTACGCCACATCTTTTACGTTTCATACTTGCCATAACCTTCATTTTTATATCTGCGCACAGCAGTGCCTTAACCTATTGCACAGCTAAGGGCAGCGTCACTAGTTACGAATATATTAAAGGCGTTACAATTAATGGTGTGACGTCGAACTCGACAGGGCAAGGCTATTTTTTATTCGCCAGCCCCACATTTCAATTAAACATAGGCAGCAGCACCGCCACTTTTACGCCAGGATTTAGCAGCTCGTCTTATCCAGAAGGCTGGAGTGTGTTTATCGATTTAAACCAAGACGGTAATTTCTCCACCGACGAACGCCTAATCGCTAGCGCGTCATCATCGACAATTAATAGTGCCATTGTCATTCCAAGCACAGCTAAAGCGGGCCCCACACGCATGCGGGTCATCATGCAATATTCCAGTTATTTCGCTACGGGATGCGGCACTTTCACGTATGGTGAAGTTGAAGATTACACAGTTAATATCAACGGCTCGACAACGCCTCCTACACCTACACCTACACCAACTACAGTGAGCATCACTACAACTGCAGGATATGACCGCTCCTACAGTAAAGATTTAGTGATTAATGCGCGTTTTATTAAAGGTGGAATTACCTACAACAGCTCGAATTTCTATTTTGCCAATAGCGCCACCATTACCAAGCCAATAACGCTAGACGTAGATGTGAATACCAAAATTGAATGGTCTGCCCAAGCGTATCTAGATGAATCCCCAGCTGGCGCTTTTATTCCGGCCAACTGTAAAACCATAGTCGCAAATAAGTGCACAACAACCGCTGGTGCGTTTGGCGAAACCGTTATTTTTAAAGAACAACCACCTGCAATACCGCCGATTACACCTGTTGCCGATGTAACACTAGATTTCAATAATATGTTTGGCGGCGCGCCCTATAAAGCTGGCCCTACAATTAATTTAGGAAATGGCATCAGCGCTACAACCACTGGCGGGAATTTTTTTAATCCTGTTGGAGCGCCATTTAATTGGGGTTATTTTTCATTCGCCGATTTAATTCTCGACTTCCCTGCGCCCGTTCAATACTTAAGCTTCAAAGCCTCAAGTAATTGCACCGACTGCAGTTATACCGTAAATGTGCTTGCCGACGGCCAACAAGTCAGCAGTTTCATCGTTAATTACAACCAAATTACCAATGTAAGTGTGGCCATACCCTATGCGGCGACAAAAGTTAGTTTTAGTCAAAGCCTTAAAATTGACGACCTAAGCGTCAGCTATAAAACTCCGCCGCCGCCGACTAAAGTCAGCACTACTACAGTTTTGGGCTACGACCTACCGTACAATACAAACATTGTAATAGAGGGTAGATACACAAAAGACGGCGTTAATTACGTAAGTTCTACTGTGTATTTAGCGAATAGCTCCAGTATTCCCAAACCGATCACGCTGGATGTCGACATCAATACCAAAATTGAATGGACTGCCCATGTATTTTTGGACAATACCCCAGCCGGAATTTTTATTCCCGCCAGCTGCAGTGTTGTTATTGGTAATGCTTGCT
>DATDJI010000011.1:0-13111 GCA_036520615.1 Cellvibrionaceae bacterium
CAGGCAGCCAAAACCCGCGCATAAAAGGGCAGTAATCACCGTCATCCAACCGCGCACTTACCGCCAATGGCTGTGGGTTATTAGCTAGACGTTTTAGCCCGACTTGCGGCCCGTCTTTGAGCCTGCGCAACCATCGCACCATGCATAAATTCCAACTGCGCCGCCCCTGCTCGCGAATAGCAATCAAATCGCCAGCCTCTAAGCGCGCTTCAGTATCGGCCTGCCATTGCAAACAGTAGCCGCCGCTACTTTGATTGATAATTTGCACGTCAAATACTTGCCCCAATTGATTCTGTGCATGTTCACGGGACTCGGTTTTCCCTGATAAATTGGCAAAACTCGGCAGCGTGACTTCAACCCGTTCGACATCTTCAGGCTCTTGCATAAACTCATCGAACGAGCGCTCACCGGCCAACTGGTAGTGGCATTCAAATAGGCCGACGGCGACTTTCGCCATAACAGCCGTACCACGTCGATCCATATCGCGGTGAGTTTCGCCTTCCCAGGCTTGACACAAATGATTGATCAGCGAAAGAGGTAATTCATCAGACCCGCGGCCGTTGCGGTCAACCTCTGCATTACTGTTAGTGGAAAAGCGCTGCAATTGCGCCAGAACTCGGCTGAAATCAAGCGAGCGCACATCGCCGCCTTGAGTTTTTAAATAGCGGTCTCGTCCAAGTGGAGGCCGGTCCGCGTCGAGGTTCAACCAAAAAGCCACGTTGGGATCATCCGCCACCATAGGCTCTATGCGAATAAGACTAGTCCAATTGCCTAAGGCGTGAAAAACCCGCATAGCTTCCATCGGCGCAACCTGGTTCAACCGCGCCACACCTGCGGCTAATACGCGCAAATAGGCCTCGCCCACGCTTAACAGCGGCGCACCGAGAATCGGATCGTTCGCTGTGAGATCGTCCAAATTGTAGACCTCGGCAGTGCGATACAACGTATGTAAATGTCGCCACAAGCCGCGTGGAACCTGCGTATATAATTGAAACGAGCGGCAAAACAATAAACCCAGCGATGTCATAGCCCTGTGCAGAGCACTAATAAATACATGGCGCCCGTAGTTGTTGGACTTATTCGCCGCTACTAAATCCAATACAACTTGTGTGTACCCATCAATCAGGTGTTTTTCCAGCGCCTGGGCCACGATCGCGGTTTTTTGCGCGGATTCGGACATGGTGACCGGCTGATGAAGATAAGTTAAAGCAAGCCCGGAAATACACTGCTGCACAGCTGGCCGCAAGGTTTCAAGAATTTCGTATTTAACTAAGGGGTCGGCTTTTAGCCGCAATACTTCGGGCATCGCGTTATATAAAGCCACGCCGGTTTGGGAGACCTGCGTAGCTTTCAGTCCATCCACCCATTGGGCAACTTTGGCTTGGCGGGCACCGCCACAAAAAGTTAACTGACTGGAATCAGGTTCAGGCAATCCCAGTGAGCGTAGTAATAATAGAGGGTCGAAAGTGTCTGTCATCGGTTGTACCTTTAGCTCATCCATTAAGTTAACGCGTCCCCTGAGTAATTAATTATTGTTGTTAGGTGTGCAAAAGTATTGAGATATTAGTTGAGCAGATATCCTGCCAACCTCGCAATGCTTGCGAAAATATATCAAAGTGATGCACCCCGGTTCACCGCGCCGCCCGCACTTTTCAGCGTCAATAATCCATCCGACTATAACCAAGTATAGCCTTCGATTTAAAAAGGCGTTTTTGATAATGCACCCGCAATTTCACGCACAACACGCGGCACGAGATATCCAGGCAAAGTCTGCATAAGCGTTTGCTGAATTAAGCGCGCTTTTTCATCGGGCACCGCAAAGTGCGCCGCGCCTACCACCTTATCCAACAAGTGCAAATAATACGGTAATACTCCAAATGCTAATAATTGTCGGCTTAATTGAGCTAACACTGAGGCATCGTCATTTACGCCAGCCAATAAAACGCTTTGGTTAAGCAATAAAACACCCGCTGCCGCTAGCCGCGCAAGACCCGCTTGCACAGAGGCGTCCAGCTCCTGTGGGTGATTGGCGTGAATTACCAACACTTTGTGTAAGCGGCTGGCCTGTAAAATCTCCAACCATTCGGTGCTTACTCTATTAGGCAACACTATGGGTAAACGACTATGAATGCGCAATCGGGTGACATGGGGAATGACATCTAATTGTTGCAGCAGCCAGGCAAATTGTTTATCACTTGCCGCCAGCGGATCGCCGCCGCTGAGAATTACCTCCTC
This sequence comes from Cellvibrionaceae bacterium, assembly GCA_036520615.1. GTDB lineage: Bacteria > Pseudomonadota > Gammaproteobacteria > Pseudomonadales > Cellvibrionaceae > CAMCXE01. The sequence continues at coordinate 2,236 of DATDJI010000011.1, forward strand.
AAGCGATGGATCGGCGCGAATGTAGTCCAGCGCCGCTTGCCATTCTTCCCGTCCGGGATTATTCGCCTCATAGGGGAAATGGCGACGAAAACAGTATCGGCAATTAATCGCGCAGACTCCGCTGGCAACTAATAACACGCGGCCAGCATATTTATGCACGAGACCTGGCACCGGGTTGGCGCTAAGTTCGTGTAAAGGGTCTGAGCTGTAATCAACAGGGCTTGCAAGCTCCGCATCCAGCGGCAAAATTTGCCGTAGCAATGGGTCGCTCGGGTCGCCAGGTTTTATACGCGCCAAATAAGATTCGGTCACGCGCACAGGGAAAAATTTGGAGGCTTTTATTGCAGCAGGTAAGAGCGCCGAATCCAGGTTAAGACGCGCAAATAATTCTTCGGGGCTACGCACCATCTGGCTCAACTCGTCCTGCCAGCTTTTTATGTGCGAAGTAGCTATGGTTCGGGGTATCATGTGCGCCTTTTTTATCACCCAAATAATTGATTAAACCGAGTTGAGGGCAAAATGGCTAGTTATTCTACCAACGATTTTCGGGGCGGCTTAAAAGTTATGCTCGACGGCGACCCCTGTTCCATTATTGAAAACGAATACGTAAAGCCTGGCAAAGGCCAAGCCTTTAATCGTGTGAAGTTAAAAAATCTTAAAACTGGCCGTACACTTGAGAAAACTTTTAAATCTGGCGACACTTTAGAAGGCGCCGACGTAGCCGACCACGACATGCAATACCTCTACAACGACGGTGAATTTTGGCATTTTATGGAAGTGGAAACCTTCGAACAGGTACAAGCGGATGCAGCCGCAGTGGGTGATGCGATTAAATGGTTAAAAGAGCAAGATAACTGCACGATAACCCTGTTTAACGGTGTGCCCCTAGTCGTAACAGCAGCTAACCATGTTGAACTGGAAATTATTGAGACCGACCCAGGTTTACGCGGTGATACCGCCACTGGAGGCACTAAACCCGCTAAGCTCTCCACCGGGGCCGTCGTTAAAGTTCCATTATTTTTAAGTACCGGAGAAGTAATCCGCGTAGATACCCGTATTGGTGAATATCTAGGCCGCGTCAACAAATAGTTCAGCCGTGTTTGCCTCCTCAGCAGGGATACCGATGCTAAAAAAACGCGCGCAATTGTTACAGCAATTGCGCGTGTTTTTTTATGGGCTAAACGTTTTGGAAGTCGATGTACCTGTGCTCGCCTCTTACAGCGTTACCGATCCTAATCTAGATGCCATAAGCTGCCATGTAGGGAGCACCACTCACTACTTACAAACCTCGCCCGAATTTTTCATGAAGCGCCTATTGGCCATGGGCAGCGGAGATATTTTTTATTTGGGCAAAGCCTTCCGGCAGGACGAACAAGGCAGCAGGCATAGGCCTGAATTCACTATGCTCGAATGGTATAGAAGCGGTTTTACCGATGAAGATTTAATTAAAGAAACCCTCAGCCTACTAGCAATATTAAGCCCTGCAACGCCCACAATTCGCCTCAGCTATCAACAGGTATTTCATCAGTGCACCGGGCTAAACCCGCATGTCGCCATAACAAGCGAGCTGCAGGACTTTGCAGTTGCAGCCTTGCAAGTGGATTTCAACGAGGAATCAATAAATTTTTGGTTGGATCTTATTTTCAGTTTTATCGTTGAACCGAATTTACCTGACGGAATAGTAGTAATTGAAGACTACCCAGCAAGCCAAGCTGCACTAGCTCGCACGGCAAAAAATTCTCGGGGGCTTACTACCGCCAAACGCTTTGAAATATTTTGGGATCGTTTGGAGCTTGCTAACGGTTACTGGGAATTAACCGACGCAGATGAGCAGATGCGACGATTTGCCCAGGACAATCAGATACGCAAGCAACTAAATAAACCACCGCAGTCTGCCGACCCGAAACTTATCGCCGCGTTAGAACAGGGGATTGGCGAATGCGCAGGCATTGCATTGGGCGTCGACCGCTTATTAATGCGCTTAGAGGGCTGTGAGGATATTGCTTTGGTGATGCCGTTTGCAGATGGTTAAAAATCCCTTCTTCCGCGCCAATAAAAAACCCGCCGAAGCGGGTTTTTTATTGGGCTAATTTAACTTACTTGCGCGCTTTGCGGCGCCAGGCCAGAGGCGCTAATAACAACAGCGCTAATCCATCGGCTGCGCCCACGGCGCCTGCAGTCACCTCACCGCCATCGCTTCCGCTTGAAGAAGAGCTACTAGAACTTGATGAGCTCGAAGATGAAGAGCTGCTGGAGCTCGATGAGCTACTACTGGATGAAGACGACGAGCTAGTAGAACTAGAAGAACTACTGGAGCTGGACGAGCTAGAAGAACTAGAGGACGTAGTGGCTTTTACTCCTGGCCAGCCGCGAATCAAGCCTGCTACTAACTTGCCCGATTCCGTTAAATTGTTGTCGTTCCAGCCGCCAGTCGCATTCGCTCCGACGTTCAAGAATGACGCCCCTTCTTTTTTATCGTTTAAAGCCCAGTTGGCGTGGCTGATATTATTAGTTCTAAGGAAGTTCATCCAGGTGTTGGTCTCGCCTGAGTTCACCGCACCGTCACCGTTGGCTTCCACCGCACCCCATTCAGTTACAAACAATGCAATGCCTCGGTCCAACGCAGTTTGTGCTTTAGCGCGCAGTTCGGCTTTGTGCGTACCGGCATAAAAGTGCAGCGTATAGGCGATATTTTTAAAGCGCGTAATGGGGTTTTGCGCGGCCTCGTCTACATTTTGTGACCAAGCAGGCGTACCTACAATAATCAGGTTATCTGGGTCGATCGCGCGGATTTCACCAATTACAGCTTCGGCGTACGGTTTAATCACGTTGGTCCAGGAGACCTGTAGAGGCTCATTGTATACCTCGTAAATAATATGATTGTTCGTGCCGTATTTTGATGCCACTTCACGGAAGAACGAAATGGCTTGGGATTGGTATTTCTCAGCGTTATGGGTATGCCAATCGACCAGTACATACATGTCGTTAGCAATTGCCGCATCAATTACCGCAAAGGCGCGAGTTTTATTGGCGGGGTCCGGCTGAGTAGCAGGTGCAGTTGCCGTAGCAGCCGAGCCAGTTACCAAACTACCAGAGCCTTCCACGCCCACAGCCACGCGGATCAATTGTGATTTATAGGTATTTTTTAGATAAGAAACTACTGAGGCGTTGTAGAACTTTTCTCCACCCCAGCCGGTGTTGCTCCAAAACAAACTGTTTCCCGCGATACTTCCCACTTTGCCATCGAACAGTACTTGTTTGCCATTTACGGAAATGGCAGGAACATTAGCATGTGCGGATGTGCCAACTAGCATCGCAGCTATGGCAATACCTTTAAACACCTTGGAAAACACAGGATTAGATAGAAGATTATTTTTAACGGTCATAGCATTCTCGCGCTGCGTATTTTTTAGTTTTTGATGTGCCCAATCGCCTATCAACCAAATAAGTGGAATTCAGCGAAACAATCCCCAGCGTAAAGAATTTAATGAATTTTTACCAAGTGGTCGTTATTGCATAAGATATGATGGACTTCACAATAACTAGGTTTAACGAATAAAGCTGCAAAATAAAGTGCACGAAAAATTATGTAGATGAGCGATGCATGAGAATTATGATTTGTCTTATATTTAACCGATAAAAGCATTCCAGCTTGAGTGACGTCGCTTTTGGAATACCGCAATACTTTTATATTTTCCTGCATATGCAGCCCAGCTGTAATCACTTGGTTTATTACCCACCACTACCCTGCCTTTTTTCTGGCATCTGCCCCGCTGGCGACTATAGACTCGAATAATTTAGTGATTAGCGTCACATTTTATAAGTTTGGTAAAAAATAATTTTACCGCCGAAAGTGCCCGTTACTAACTCATATGGCCGCGCACAAATTCATTTTTTAATCTTCGCCAACGCCGATTAAACAGGTGTAAAAAATCATTTCTCCCGACATGTCTTAAATAACAGCGCTTGATCCAACTCGCCGATCAGAAGCTATTTTTGAGGGTTTGCAGTCACTAACTGACGACCTTTTTAACAGTCCGAACCCGTATCCACCAGGGCGTAAATTAGCTCTATTGTGGGCAAATAGATCTTTGTCTAGTATCACTATCAACAAGTGACGAGCGAAATAAAAAACTTTTTCACTTATTAATTTCTAGTTTTAATTTAATTTTTCTAACGGCGGAGTAATACCATGGCTATTTATCTTTTATACGAAGGCATCAAAGGCAACGTGACTGCAGATGGTTACAAAGATCACATCCAAATTTCTTCTTTGCAATTTGGCGTGGGTAGAGGTGTAAGCATGGAGCCGGGTAATCTTGCCAACCGTGAAGCGACTCGTCCGTCAATCAGTGAAGTAACTATTACTAAAACCGCCGACAATTCAGTTACAGATTTTTTCCGCGAATCAGTTGTAGGTTCAGCGGGGAAAACTGCCAAATTTAAATTTGTACAAACCGGTGTTGATAAAGTTGTCGAATATATGAATGTTGATATTTTTGACTGCATCGTCAGCGGCTACTCAATTAGCGCACCTGGTGATGGCGACCCGCAAGAAAGCATTAGTATTAGTTTTTCCAAAATCGAAGTGAATTATAACGATTTTGATACCGCCAATAAAAACTCCAACCCACAACGTGTTGGGTACGATTTGGCCACTGCTAAACCTATCTAAAAAACGGAGTAGTTATTTGCAAGGAGTTTAATAAGGAATTTTTTGGGTTTATATATTAAGGAATAGGCATACGGATTGAGCGACGGATACACGCCATACACATGCAAGGACAACTGCGTACAAGGATTTTTAATGGAAATTAATACGAAATGTGTTTTTTGCAACCGTTGGTGCGCAGCGAACGATATAGATTTATGAGTACTAACTTTAGATACCAAATAAAAGGAACAATACAGGAAGTAGGTTGCCGCTTTAAGGAACCCATAACAGCGCAGGGAAATCACGGAATTTTTAAGGAGTAAAAAAATACCCGCTCAAGGCGGGTATTTTCGTTTAACTAAACAAATGAAAAAGGAGCAGAAAAATTAAGCTTCCATCATTGTGCGCACTTTTTTCATAGCGTTTTTTTCCAACTGGCGGATCCGCTCAGCTGAAACACCATAGCGCGCGGCCAAATCATGCAGTGTTGCCTTATCTTCATTCAACCAGCGGCGCTGCAAAATATCGCGGCTGCGGTCATCTAACTTTTCAATCGCAACTTCCAGGCTATTAACACTTGAGGTTTCCCAGTCCGAATCTTCAAGAATGGCCGCAGGATCAAAACGGCGATCTTCCAAATAATTTACTGGCGCTTGGTAGGCAGTATCATCATCTTCATCGACACCTGCATCAAAGGCGGCATCGGAGGCGAACAGGCGGCCTTCCATCTCTTGTACGTGTTTTACTTCAACGTTTAAATCCTGCGCAACAGCTTTAGCTTCGTCATAAGTGAGCCAGCCAAGGCGTTTTTTCTGCCCGCGCAAGTTAAAAAATAACTTGCGTTGTGCTTTAGTTGTAGCGATTTTCACGATGCGCCAGTTGCGCAAAATAAACTCATGAATTTCAGCCTTGATCCAATGCACAGCAAACGAGATCAAGCGCACGCCCTTCTCTGGGTTAAAGCGTTTTACCGCTTTCATCAGCCCGACGTTGCCTTCCTGCACAAGATCACCCTGAGCAAGGCCGTAGCCGGAATAGGACTTTGCGATATGAATAACAAACCTCAGGTTGGCCATAACGAGTTTACGAGCTGCGTCTAGGTTTTGTTGATAATAGAGTTCTTCAGCCAGGACTTTTTCTTCTTCCGCCGAAAGGACGGAAAAACCATTAACTGCCTGCACATACGCAGTGAGGTTTTGCCCCGGGACAAGCATATCAAGGGTTTTAAGGTTAGTACCCATAGTATTCCTCCTATAAATTCTGCAGGGAGTTTAGCACTCCGAGGTTGGGCTCGCCAGCCGCCCAGTTCGGGGGCTGACAGTATATATTCAAGCGCTTGGAAGGCCTCAAGGGCATTAAGTTCATTTACATCACCGTAGGCATGAGCGCTGTTATGCTCCATGAGCCTTCTGTAAGTACTACTTATGGACTACCCATTTGGTCAATTCCGCCCAGGGTAACTCACTTAGCTTTTTAAGCAGCGCTTGTTGTTCAGCGGTGATATCGCCCTGGGTATTTAAGCCGAAATGATAATGGTAATAGTCTATACAGAAACGCTCGGCATCGAACTGCGGTATTAGGGTTTGCCACAGGCATGCCCAAGGGTGAATACCCGCGCCAGCTGGAAAATGATAACCGATCAACTCGGTTGCGCGGATTAACCTGTCGAGGCTTTGTGCAGCTACATCATCGAATGTGACCGGTTCAGCAGCCAAGCGTTTAAGGCGAAAACGCTTTACCGGGGGACTTTGCCAAGCTAACACTGAAAAACGCCAAAGAAACGCTGTACATAGAGCCAGCAATAAGAGCGAACATAGCGCTTTAAGCGTAAAGGCAAGCCAAGGGTGTTGATTGTGCAAGTAACTGAGCAATACGCCCACCCCCAAACTCAATACCCGCGAGGAGGAGCGGCTGGCAAACAGGGCCGAAGGTTCCAGCTCTACCCAACCGTGATTGTTGATATAGGCCTCGGTGTAGCAGTGAGCCTGCGCTTGCGTAATGTCGAAAAGACCTGTGAACGGGTTGCGCTGCATTAATGCCCACCCGCAGCTAAGCCGCGCGGGTATCCCTTGATTGCGCAACAGTAGCGTGAGCGTAGAGGCGGCGGTTTCGCTGCGACCTGCTCGTTGTTCCTGTAGGAAAAAAACTATCGGGTCGCGTTTATAGGAAGGTAAAACACCGGCTCGATCCGCGCCGTATTGGGTTTGTAAATGATGCTCAAGCCACCGCGCCTTTTGCCAGGCATCGGCAAGCTCCGGCAGGTTTGCATTGCTCCAGTCTTGCAACGGTTTTTTAAGGGTGTCGGGAATTTGCAGGTAGTTGGGGTGCAAAACGCCTGTGCGCTGGGCGATATTGTGGTTGTCCAGCGCTAGGCCGTGGCTACTGACTTTATAGGAAAAGCCCTCAGGCGGGAGCGCAGGCAGGGATAAGTTCTGCGCGCCTAGGATTAGCGCTTCGCTAGGAGCATCTAGCCATTGCCAGCCGCCAGGTACAGCCAGCGTTTGGGCGCTTAAGCTTAACCAACGGATACGCAGCTGTAATCTGCCCTCCTCTCCGCGGTTCAATCCTGTATCCAAAAGACGAACAGGTTCGACGCGCTGCGCGGTGTTGGCCCAGTGGGTGCCGTCAAAATAGTCGAAGCGGCTGACCTGCAGATTTAACGCCTGCGGGCTTTTGACACGGGCCAGCACCGGGCCCGTAGTGGGTTGCTCAGGCAGCTGATTAATAGCAAAGCGATCATCAAACGCGGGAAAGGCGCTGGGTGGTAGAGCAGTTTTAGGCTCTACGTAGCTGCTAAGCAACCACTGCTGCTGCAATTGGTTGTCTATTTCCTCCAGATTGGCAGCGGGCAGCGGGTGGCTATCGCTAAGGGTAAGTTTTGGTGTGTTTGCCAGCGGTAGCCAAGCGGCGCCTTGAAAGCGGGGACTAAGCAGCCACAACAGGCAAGTGAAGCAGAGAAATAACCCGAGCATTAAAACCCGGCTGCCCAGCACAACGCCGTAAAAATTGGTGGTGGATTGCTGCACGGCTACACCACGGCGGGGTCTTTTTACCGCAACGCTTGGCAGCTCTGCTGGTGGTTTGGTTATTGGAGGTAGCAAACATAGCCAAAGGCCGGGCAAATAGAGCAAACATAACCAGCTGAGATTTGCCTCCTGCCCCAAACACAGCGCCAGCAATAGACTTGTGCCGGTTGCGACTAATTGGATAGTAAACGCCCAGCGGCTGCTAAACCACGCCCATCCGGGGCCAAGACTTAAGGCTACCGTCAATGCCGCCAGAGGCCCTTGCCACCAAATCGCGGCAAGGCTTAGCAGCATGCAGACTAACAAACTCCATTGGGAGCTCAATAATATGCGTGATTGATCTCCCTCATTGCGCGCTAATAACCATTGCCCAGCCAATGCGCAGCTGGCCACAAGTCCGCCAGACACAGCCAACTGCATCGGCAGCCAAAGACTTAAAAGCGCCGCGCAACTCGGCACGGCAAGCACAATACTGAGGGCTTGGCGCCAATTGCTGATAGGTCCGCGCCCAATTGCTGTAGGTAAAAAGGCGCTATTAGTGAACATAAAACAATCGCGCCAACGGTTGTTGCGGTTCAATCACCCATTGCCAGTGCACCGCAGATAGCCGTCGGTGAAAATGCCGACCGCGGCTTAACGGATGGATAAAGCGCTCTTCATCGAACAATAATTGCCACAGGGTTTGCCCGGCAAATAGCTCGGGGGCGACTGCAGTACTGAGCCATTGCGGCAACACGACCAACTGAGCATCCGGGCGAGCGTTGTAACGGGCTAATAAATCCTCCGCGCGCGCGGGCCGATCTAGCGCATGAAGCAATATTTCATCTAACGCACAAAATCCTGCGCTATAAGCGGGAGCAGTCAAAAGCCCCAAACTCGTTGCTAAATTCACCTCATAACCATGGGCCGCCAGCGCCCGGCACAAGTTGGCCATAAGCTTCAGCTGGACAAGCTGCGTGTGATTGGTCTCCTCCCCGAGGGCAAATTCACTGCAGCTGTCGAAACACACCAACGCGCGCCGCCGCTGACCCAATTCGGGTTCGCCAACAGGCAAATAATCGATGGGCTCAAGAGCGGGCATTACTGCTAAATCCGGTGCACGCAGCCGCACTGAGTGATGCCAAAGGTTAAACGGGTAGTTCACCATGCACTGCCAACTGCCCGATTGGTTGCCGGCCAATTGCGGTTGTGCACTCAACTGCAGTTGCGCTTTGCGGCCAGGAATAAATTGCGAGCAGGTAAGCCCTAATGGGCCGGTAAGCACCAATCCCCATAGCGGCAGTTGGCTGCAAAGGTTCACCTGCCAACGAGCTATTTCGCCCTGCCGCAACGGTGATAAACAGTGAGCTTCGAGGTTCAGTGTCGCCAGCGCCCAATACGGCCAGACCCAAGCGACGATTAGGCTTGCAAGCAAAGCACACAGAGGCAGCCACAATAGTTGCTGTCCCGTAAGAATGATCAGCGCCAGCAATATTAGCGCGAAGGCTGCGCCATAAATTCCTGGTGGTAACTGCTGCCAGTCTTTAATAGTCATCCGCGCCATCATGCGACGCTTCTTTTGGCCCGCCTCTAGATTCCTTCACACCCTTAATGCCATCTTTGGGTGATTCTTTAATCGACACATATCCCGGCTGAGATTCTATACGCTGCATCCATCGGTGAATATTTTTATATCCAGAGAGATCAAACTCGCCTTCATCGGCCACATGGGTGTAAGCGTATAAAGCTATATCGGCAATGCTGTATCGGTTGCCAACAAAAAAATCATTTTTGCTTAAATGCTGCTCCATCACATCTAATGCGGCATAACCTAAAGGCATGCGCGTTTTAATTTGCTCTAATTTCCCCTCTTTATCTTTGAGTATTGATATCCAAAAACGCACGGTCGCAATATAAGGCTCGTGGCTATATTGCTCGAAGAACATCCATTGCAACACCTGTGCACGCTCAAAGCGATCTTCGGGTAGATATTGTGATCCTTCGGCCAAATACCAAATTGCGGCGTTTGATTCGGGTAAATATTTATCATCAATTTGTAAAACAGGAACGCGGCCATTTGGGTTAATTTTAAGGAACTCCTCCGTACGCGACTGGCGCGCCAGAATATCTATTTGAACGGATTCAAAGGCAATACCTAATTGTGCCATTAATAGGCGGATTTTGTAGCAATTGCCGGAGCTTTGATAATTGTATAATTTGTACATAATTTTATGTCCTCAAAGTGCTTTGCTTGGTTGAGTACTTTTTTATGCGCCAAGTGTCGCTTAGCGTTCTGCCCAGATATTAAATTAATAATTCGCCTCTGCGTGGAGCGTGGCACACAAATATACTCTATGGATGACTCCGAATAAGCACCCGCTTACCGACTGTACGATAGCTGTTGGGCGCGATGCTGCCAATACAATATAGTTTTCCACACGAATGAAATATGGCACATGCATCGCTGCAGATATACTTGACCGGGCTATAGTTCCGCTAGGCGAGCCCGTGGCGAATTTGCGGGCAGGGAACTAAGCGGGTGCTCTATGTGCAGAGAAATACGGTTTACTGCGTTATAGCTCCTAACGAATTATGTTCATTTAATAGTCCAGTCCATTTATTTATGTGAGCAGAGGTATTGCCTATTCGAGCTGCCGGGTGCGGTACAGATACGTGGGCTACACCTAAAGTGGATAGTACGCTACCCGCCTGAATGCCAAGCGCTAAAATAAGTTTAGGTTGCGCGATGTTAAGTTCAGCAATTAAAAATTCCTTTGCGGCAGCTAACACATCTTTAGCTGGAATTGTGCTGGACATATTGCCCGGCTTTATAAATGGGAATGCGTTGGTAATATAGGTATCTTCAATTCCAACACCAAAAATAGCCTTAATAATTTCAGTTAAACGGCGATTAGTCGTAAGCTCCAGGATTCTCCCGTGTTCTTGCAAGCTCGGGTTAAATCCCTGTAAAAGTTTTTTATCACTTGCCCAATCTTGCAACACAAGCGCAATTGAGTTTCCCCTATGGGCGCCTTTTGTATACGGGCTAATCCAGCCAGTAAAATCATAGCCGTAATCCTCTGGCTGTTTATATCCCAATGTCGTAGCCGCAGCTCACTGAGAGGCAAACGTGACATACGTTATTGGCATGCTCATAAGTCACCTTGGTTTATTGAAAGGCGAGAGTAGTTGCTTGCTGATTGTGCTACACCATATA
>DATDJI010000012.1:0-8824 GCA_036520615.1 Cellvibrionaceae bacterium
CAAAGGTATTGATGATCGCGACCAAGCGTTGGCTTTAGGTAAAGCCAGTATTCACGTTGAGAGCAAGCAGTTACCCGATCTTGGCGCAGGCGAATATTACTGGAGCCAGCTAATCGGCTTGCGAGTAATCAGCCAATTTACTGGCGAGGATAAGGATTTAGGCGTTGTCCAGAGTCTGCTGGAAACTGGCTCTAATGATGTGTTGGTGGTTCGAGGCGATGACTCATCCATTGATCAGGAAGACCGGCTGATTCCTTATTTGCCGGGGCAATTTGTTATTGATGTCAGTCCGCAGCTTGGGTGTATTCGGGTGGATTGGGATCCAGATTTTTAAAATGGCGGGAGCCTGCTTGTGCATATCGCAGTGCTTACGTTGTTTCCGGAGATGTTCAAGGCGTTTTCAAGCCTGGGCGTAACCGGGCGAGCAGTTAAGCATGGGTTGATCAAGCTGCACTGTGTTTCGCCAAGGGATTATGCTTTTGATCGGCACCAAACCGTTGATGATCGCCCTTTTGGCGGTGGCCCCGGTATGGTGATGATGGTTGAACCCTTACGTTTAGCGCTGGAGCAAGCTAAAGAATTTTTGGCTGAGCAGGGCGTAGGGCAGAGTAAAGTTATTTATTTAAGTCCACAGGGTCAGCGATTTGATCAGGGCGCGGCTCAGCGTCTCAGCCAAGAAGTGGCACTGATATTTGTAGCCGGACGCTATGAAGGCGTTGATGAGCGGTTTATTCAGCGCTATGTAGATGAAGAATGGTCGATTGGCGACTATGTATTAAGTGGCGGGGAGTTGCCCGCGATGGTAATGGTAGATGCAATGGCGCGTCTGCTGCCGGGTGTGTTAGGTGCTGCAGAATCCGCTGTTCAGGATTCGTTTGTAGCGGGACTGTTGGATTGTCCAGCCTACACGCGGCCAGAAGAATATAGGGGAGACCGGGTGCCAGAAGTTTTGGTAAGCGGTGACCACAAAAAAATTGCAAATTGGCGTTTGCAGCAGTCTTTAGGGCGTACCTGGGAGCGCAGGCCAGATTTGTTAGAAAAGCTGGAATTGAATCCCGCTCAGTTGAAGCTGCTCGCGCAGTATCAGTCTGAGCGCAAATCCGATACCTAAACTGCATTTTAAATTGTTAGCTGAGAAGCTAAATTGTTGGGAGCATGCTATGAGTTCTAAGAACAAAATCATCCAAGAGCTGGAAAACGAGCAGCTCAAAACAGACCTGCCAGGTTTTTCTCCTGGTGACACGGTTGTTGTACAGGTGCGCGTAATTGAAGGCGAGCGTGAGCGTTTACAGGCTTATGAAGGCGTTGTAATTGCTAAGAAAAACCGCGGTTTAAATTCAGCCTTTACTGTGCGAAAAATATCGCACGGCGTGGGTGTAGAGCGTACCTTCCAAACCCATAGCCCCCAAATTGCCACTATAGACGTCAAGCGTCGCGGTGATGTGCGGCAAGCTAAGCTTTATTATCTGCGTGATTTGGCTGGTAAGGCTGCACGTATTAAAGAGAAATTAACTAGCAAATAGTTAATAATGTGTTTGAAAAGGCCCGCAAGGGCCTTTTTTTGTTGCGGCTATATTTCGAGCCTGTAATCGCATACAAGACAGCTGAACCATTATATTTTCCGACGGTCTGGTGCTATTCTCGCCCGAATTTAAATACGTCACCTAGCTTTTGATATACAGCGGCGTTTGTATTGTTTTTTTACCTCCTTCTAACTTTTCCTTATTCGAGATTTTTTATGAAGCTGACTTCTTCATTGTTGACCGGCGCTATGTGCTGGGCCTTAGCTGCCGCAGCTCTCGCTGCAGACAAACCTAAACAAGTGGAATTGCCCATTGGTTTGACGGGTTCTGCCGGCGCCTCCGCTCCTGCTCGTGCGAACGACGGTAGCTTAGAAGAAATTAAGCAGCGTATTAATAAAACATTACAAGGCGCTAAGCCTGACCTTTCCGTCTCTGACGTACAAAACTCCTCGATTCCAGGCGTATATAAAGTTTCTTTAGGGCAGGGCCCAGCCATTTATACAAATGGTGATGGCACAAGCTTTATTGTTGGGGATTTTTATCGTGTTAACGGTGCTGAAGTGGTCAATGTTTCTGATGAGGAGCGCAACGGTCTTAGAGCAAAAGCTATGGCGGAAATCAAGAAAGACGACATGATAATTTTCTCTCCTCAGGGTAAACCCAAGGCGGCTATATATGTATTTACCGATGTGGACTGTGGTTATTGTCAGATGCTGCATAAAAACGTGAGCAAAATGAACGAGTTGGGCATCGAAGTACGCTATCTCGGCTATCCGCGCGCGGGTTTGAATACTGCTTCTTTTAATAAGTTGGCTTCTGCCTGGTGTGCGGCCGATAAAAAAGCCGCGTTAACTAAGCTTAAAAATAGAGAAGAAATCCCGAATAACGTCTGCCCCAACAATCCAGTCGCAGCTCAGTTTCAATTAGGCCAACAATTGGGCGTTTCGGGAACTCCAGCATTAGTGTTTGAAAATGGCCAAATGGTGCCAGGTTTTGTGGAGCCTGATCGTTTAGCTCAAATGCTTAATATTAAGAGCTAAGCGTTACAAATTCATAAATAACATACTTAAAAGCCCTTCGGGGCTTTTTTCACGTCTGGCCTTCTGGGTATGTAGATGGCTTTTATTGAGCTCTCTAAATTACAAGTAACTGCTCGTTGACAGGGGTAATTGGGCTTTGTAAGGTGGCGGTCTTTTTGCCCGTCCGGCTTAAAATGGCAGAGGTTTAGGTTGAAGACCGTCAGAATTGGTATTTGTGGATTAGGAACCGTAGGTTCCGGCACGTTTAACGTTATCGAGCGCAATGGGCAGGAAATTAACGCCCGTGCCGGCTGTGAAATTCGGATCGTGCAAGTAGGTTGTCGCAAAGACAACCCAAATTGTGACTTGCATGGTGTTGCCGTAACTCGCGATATTTTCGAAGTAGCAAAAAATCCTGATGTCGACATTCTTGTAGAGCTAATCGGCGGCACGACAACGGCTAAAACGCTTATTGAAACGGCTATTGCCCATGGCAAGCACGTCATCACTGCAAATAAAGCATTGATAGCGCAACATGGTAACGAGTTATTTGCTATGGCCCGCGCTAAGGGTGTCAGCATTGCGTTTGAGGCTGCCGTGGCTGGCGGCATTCCAATTATTCGGATTCTAAAAGAAGGCCTGTCGGCCAACCGTATTGAATGGTTGGCAGGCATTATTAACGGCACCGGTAATTTCATATTGACCGAGATGAAGGATAAGGGCCGTTCATTTGAGAGTGTATTAGCCGAAGCCCAACAGTTAGGTTATGCCGAAGCGGATCCGACTTACGATGTAGAAGGTATAGATGCCGCTCACAAGTTGGCTATTCTAGGCTCGCTCGCGTTTGGTATGCCGCTGCAATTTAGCCGTGTATATACCGAAGGCATTAGTAAAATTGCACCCGTGGATGTCTCCTACGCGAGTGAATTAGGGTATCGAATTAAACATTTAGGAATTGCGCGCAAGCATGCGGATAATCGCGTTGAGTTGCGCGTGCACCCTACATTTATTCCAGAAAAACGCTTAATCGCCAGTGTTGACGGCGTCTCAAATGCCGTAGTTGTTAAAGGGGATGCCGTAGGTGCAACCTTATATTGTGGCCCAGGTGCAGGTGCAGAGCCGACGGGTTCAGCGGTTATTTCAGACATTATTGAATTGAGCCGGACGTTATTAGCGCCGCCTGAATATCGCGCTCCCTATTTAGGATTTCAGGATGACCAGCTTACTAATTTCTCCATATTGGATATAGAGGAAATAGAAACCTCCTATTACATGCGCATGTCAGCGGCTGATCAGCCGGGGGTTTTATCTAAAATTACACAAATATTATCTGATGCTGGAATTAGTATCGAAGCACTCATTCAAAAGCAGCCCAAAGATGATGACACGCAAGTACCAGTAATTTTATTGACAAATAAAGTGTTGGAAAAAAACCTTAATCGCGCGATTAGTTTAATTGAAGCGTTAGACACGGTGGTCGGTCCTGTCGTGCGCATCCGTGTGGAATCTCTGTAAATTTTATTCTAGTGAGAATTGGTTTGTGAAATATATCAGCACCCGAGGCCAGGCGCCTAAGTTGTCTTTTGAAGATGTCGTATTAACTGGCCTCGCTAGTGATGGCGGACTTTATGTGCCCGAATCCATTCCGCAGTTTACGAAAGAAGAAATTGCAGGCTTTCGCGGACTTAGTTACCAAGAATTGGCCTATAAAATTATCGCCCCTTTTGTAGATGGTGAGATAAATGAGTCGGATCTCAAAGCAATAATTGCTAAGTCATACGTGCACTTTCGTCACGCTGCAATTGCTCCTTTAGTTCAGATCGGCCAAAACGAGTGGATTTTAGAATTATTCCAAGGGCCTACACTTGCTTTTAAAGATTTTGCATTGCAATTTTTAGGGAATTTGTTGGATTTTATTCTCGCTAAACGCAAGCAAAAAGTAGTGGTGTTGGGTGCAACTTCCGGCGACACAGGTTCGGCTGCAATTGAAGGATGCCGGTATTGCGAGAATGTCGATATTTTTATCTTGCATCCGCATAATCGCGTATCAGATGTACAAAGGCGCCAAATGACAACAGTGCTCGCGCCGAATGTGCACAATATTGCTTTGCAGGGCAATTTTGATGATTGCCAAAATATGGTTAAAGCGAGCTTCTCTGACCAAAGTTTTTTACCGGAAGGACGTCAGCTAGTCGCGGTAAACTCTATTAACTGGGCCAGAATTATGGCCCAAATTGTCTACTATTTTTATGCAGCTTTGGCGCTGGGCGCGCCTGATCGGAAAATTAGTTTTAGCGTGCCTACCGGCAATTTTGGCGATATTTTTGCGGGCTTTTTAGCAAAAAAAATGGGTTTGCCCATTGATCAATTAATTATTGCCACCAATAGTAACGATATTTTGCATCGTTGTATTAGCGCGAATGATCACACCAAAAAACCGTTGATTCATTCTTTGTCACCCAGTATGGATATTATGGTGTCCAGCAATTTTGAGCGCATGTTATTTGAATTATATAACCGCGATGGTGCTGCAATACAGAAGCTAATGGATAATTTTAAACAGGGCAGTATGAGTCTTGCTACAGAGGTATTAACTTCTGCACGGTCGTTGTTTTCCAGTTATAAACTGGATGACGAAGAAATGCTTAGCGTGATTGCTGATGTTTTTAATTCGACTGAGTATTTGCTTGATCCTCATACTGCAATCGGTGTGCAGGCTGCGCGTCAAACGCGTCGCGACCAAGCGGTTCCCATTGTGTGTTTGGCAACTGCTCATCCGGCCAAATTTCCCGATGCAATTGAAAAGGCGGGTGTAGCAATTGCACCTAGCCTGCCACATTACATGGAGGATTTATTTGATCGCGAAGAGCGTTACGCCGTATTAGCCGATGACATAACAGCCGTGCAGGCATTTTTGCAGCAGCGGTTGGATGTTTGATCAAGCGCCCGCATGCGGGCGTTTTTAATTGTGCATTGGTATTTTTTGGTGCGAGTGGATCGCACAACAGTGATCAATTTCGGTGATGCAATCGAAGCGAATATTTGCGACTCCCTCTGCGTATAGCGTTATTTATCTATGAATTAAACGCGCGGACATTAAACAAGCTAGGTAAAATGAGCGAGGTTTGGAGCGGGTTTTGCACTTAACAGTGTTAAAACTCCTGAGCCAGACTTTATGCCACCCGCAGCCGTGAGCCAAACCGTGCAATTATTGCCTTTGTTTGTATTAGGGTTGATTGTGCTGGGCTACTATTTACGCCGTCAGCTCATTTGTCGTCAGCAATTGCAAGGTGTGCGCTGGTTGCAAGCTATGCGTATTTTGCTTACACATATCCAAAAGCATCGCGGCTTATCCGCTGGCATGATTAGCGGTGATCGCTCGCTAATTATTCAACTTGAAGAAGCTCAACAGCTTATCAGCCGGGATTTAGCCCATATCGCTAGTGTGGGAGACTGGGTCAAGGATAATGTGAACTGGTTAGCGGTGACAGCCCATTGGGCTCGTTTAGCGGGTCGATTACACAGTGCGGGGCTATTTAATAACATTGACCAGCATAACCGCCTGATTAAAAACATTTTGGTCTTTATCGATGATATTGCCACCGAACACTATTTGACGAAGGATGTCCGCGGTGCGCCGAACAATTGGCGTGAATTACTGCAGGCCGCTGAATCGGTAGGTCAAGCGCGCGCTTTAGGTACTGCGCTTACCGCAGGTGGAAAATATTTCGATCTGGCGTTAAAAACCCGTGCGGAACTGGTTCAAGTGATGATAAGCCTTGAGGAGTTGTTGGAAAAAACTCATTTGCCTTTAATGCAAAGGCAGGCTGTCGGTGAGTTATTAATTTATATAAAAACCCGCGTTTTAGTTACAGACCATACATCAGCCGGGGATTTTTTTTCCCGTGCTACAGAATGTTTAGACAGTATTCTGCTCGCATTTGATAATGAGCTTACACGAGTACATGAAAATCTTTCGCAGCGGCGCACTATTAAATAGTTGTACTATTTCGTTATAACTTTTAAATTCTGAGTTGTTAATAAAAGGCGGGCAGCCCTGAGTTAGAATAGTCGCTTTCGCACAGCAGACGACTTATATGGCTAAATTAAAAACTATTGTGCGCAGAGCTGTTCCAATATTGCCGCCAATCACTGAACATCCGATTCTTAACCGAATATTCCTCACTCGCGGTGTCACTCGTGCAGACGAGTTAGATTACCCACTCAGCCAGCTTATTAATCCCATGCAACTCAAGGGCATTAAGCAGGCGTTAGCGCTGCTTGCAGAGGCTTTTTCTGCGCAACATCGATTATTAATTATTGGTGATTTTGACGCTGATGGCGCGACCAGTACGGCTTTAGCTGTGCGCGGCCTGCGCGCGCTGGGATTTAAATATGTCGATTTTTTAGTGCCCAATCGCTTTGAGTATGGTTATGGTTTAACTCCAGAAATTGTCGACGTCGCTCAGCATTATCAGCCTGATTTATTAATTACCGTTGATAATGGAATCTCCAGTGTCGAGGGCGTTGCAGCCGCCAATGCTCTTGGTATTAAAGTATTAATTACCGACCATCATTTACCTGGTGAAACGTTACCGGCTGCAGCAGCTATCGTTAATCCCAATCAGCCAGGCTGCGAATTTCCTTGTAAGGCTTTAGCAGGTGTCGGCGTAATGTTCTACGTATTAATTGCGCTGCGGGCAAACTTACGCGAACAAGGAATTTTTGCACAGCGAGCTGAACCAAATTTAGCGGAATTTTTAGATTTGGTAGCCTTAGGGACGGTAGCTGATGTGGTGCCGCTGGAGCGCAATAATCGTTTATTGGTTGCACAGGGATTAAAGCGTTTACGCGCTGGGCACTGCTGTGCAGGTATTAAAGCTTTGTTGCAAGTTGCAGGTCGCAGCGCAGACAAAATCACCGCTACCGATTTGGGCTTTATTTTAGGCCCGCGCTTAAATGCCGCAGGGCGATTAGATGATATGAGCATCGGGATTCAATGTTTATTAACTGACAATCTTGCGCAGGCGTTGGAATATGCCCAGGAATTAGATGCATTAAATCGTGAGCGCCGAGCAATTGAAGCGGGCATGCAAAAAGAATCACAATTATTATTAGATGGATTGGAAGGCGAATTAACAGGCCAATTGCCACAGGGATTATGTTTATATCATTCGCAATGGCACCAGGGCGTTATAGGTATTTTAGCCTCGCGTATCAAAGATAAATTACATCGCCCGGTTATTATTTTTGCCGAAAGTGCGCCTGGGGAATTAAAAGGCTCCGGTCGCTCAATACCCGGTCTACACCTGCGCGATGCTTTAGATGAAATAGCCAAACGCGCACCACATATATTAAAAAAATTCGGCGGCCATGCCATGGCTGCGGGGCTTAGTTTACAAGAGCAACATTTAGGTGAATTTAAATCGCTCTTTAACGCAGTGGTGTGTTCCCATATAGGTATTGATGGCGTGGCTGCATCCATTATTAGCGACGGTGTTTTAGAGGCGAGTGATTATTCTTTGAGCTTAGCGGATAGCCTCGCTGCGAGCGGACCCTGGGGGCAGGCATTTACAGAGCCTGTGTTTGATGGCGAATTTGTCGTTTACCAGCAGCGCCTACTTAATGATAAGCATTTAAAACTCACCGTGAGCCCGTTGGAAGCTCCGGATGTTTTACTCGATGCCATTGCATTCAATGTAGATACACAGCAGTGGCCTAGTCAGCATAAAAAATTACGCATGGCATTTAAATTAAGCCCCAATGAATTTCGCGGCCAGCGCACGGTGCAATTAATGGTGGATTATCTGGAAATAATCGAATGAACGAATTATCGAAAATCATCGATTTTTTAATCGAGGTTGAAAAGCTTAAAGGTATTGAGCGAAAAACCTCGCCAATAGGTCTTGCACGCAGAGAGAATTCGGCGGAACACAGTTGGCATTTATGCGTGTTGGCATTATTAGTTCACAGTAACGCCAACGACAAGGTGGATCTGCTTAAAGTATTAAAAATGCTAATAGTGCATGATTTAGGTGAAATTGACGCAGGCGATACACTTATTTATGCCGCCGGAGCAGACACCCAGGTTCGTGAAGAGGCGGGAATGCGACGGATTTGCCAATTATTACCGCAGCCGCTACGCGATGAATTAATGGCCGTGTGGTTGGAATTTGTCGCGGGTGAATCGCCTGAAAGTCAGTTTGCTCAGGCGATAGATAGGGTGCCACGTATTGTGCAAAACCTTTCGACCGACGGTCAAACTTGGCGCTCGCTGGGAAT
>DATDJI010000013.1:0-34176 GCA_036520615.1 Cellvibrionaceae bacterium
TCAACCACCAAGAGTGCTGCTTCATGCCGAAATTCGGGGCTAAATGTTGGCCTAGTTCTTTTGCTCATTGGACACCTTTCTATTGATCGACGCGAGCATATCACGTCTAATTAGGTGACCAAATTTACTATGCCACTACATTTCAACAATAACTCAATTTAAGCCCGTGATATTCAGCCTTAAGACCACATGAAAAATAAAAATCTGGGCGCATAACTCCTCCATAAAAATATGTGACTTCGAACGCAGGGTTTTCAAAGCATAAGGGATCCTTGGGTGAGCATACAGTAACTCTCTGCCCTGTAGACGCCACTGATGCTTTCCATTTTAGTTTCTAGGAAAAGTTGGGAAGAAAACGGACTGAGGTTCACTGGATGAAATAGCGTGTTCGTTTAGAACCTATCTCATGCCAGTATAGTTGCGAATGAGAATCATTTGCTATATTCATTTTCTGCAGTTTGTTTAGGAAAACCCCATGACGGTTGTGATGAGGGGCGTTTGCGCTTTCACTTTCAGCAGGAGTAATAGGAGGATAAGACCAAAAAATGCCAAGGATGGCTTTTAATGAAATCTGTGGACATTTACTTCTCGTGAATTAGCCCAGTTCATTAAAAATGATCCAGCAAAGTGTAGTGGAAACTTAGAATTCCAATCTTTCAGACGTCTGTTCTAATGGGAAGAGCTAAACAAAATCCGAATTTTGTCCACGCAAATTCAGTAAATTGCTTAAATGTCAAAGAGTTATTACTAAACATTTTTTCAAAAATCGCCTTCGAAAGTATGCGTCGCTTGGAAAAGGTTAAGTGTTAAATCAATATGATTTATTAGGTTTTTATGATGGTCCGTGACAAAATTCGATTTTTGTTTAGGTTTTCCCCTTATACCTTTCATCTCGACAGCAATAATGCAATTTACACAATTAGAACAAACCCAACGAAGAGCAAAGCGCGAAGCGATTTATTTAAGAAGAATATGGAAACCTTCGCGCTTGCTTAAAAACACAATTTAATAGATGACAAAATCCCTAGCGGTTTCGCGGGCAGCGCTGGCTACGCGAGCATTGGCAATGGGCTGCGGACTTTCTGCGTTATATCGGCATAAATAAATCGGAACATACTTTTGCCCGTATTCGAAATGAAACTGAACAGTTGCTGTTGTGAGTGTTCCTTTACAAAAATCAGCCGGTCGATACATTGCGTAAGGCTGACATTTTAGAATACGCGGATTTTTGCTGGAAGCCGCCAATTGAGTGGATTGGCTTTGCAAATACTGATCACTTTATTTACCAGGATGGATTTTACAGAGTGAATACATCCTGGTTGCCGTTTTGTTTGCGGCTTCCCAAAAACCGCCAGACCGATTCAGAACCTGATCGCAAACACTATAGGCCCTAGCAACAAACATTAAATTCCACCTTTACAGCCGTAATTGAGCTTTACAAATATTTAATGATTTATGTGCAAATCGAAAGCCGCAGGTGCGCAGAAAGCGGCAGGGAACGAAAATTTTAATTTTTAAAACACAGCAATCTATGAAGCTTTCTTGAAGTGCTTTGCTTCAGAAAACAGAAATTACGATATTTATTTCTAAACTTTTGCTTCCACTTCCCGCAAAAATTTATTGCGCTCAGTTTCAGTCGGTAATTTTTCAGCAAGCATTTGAATAAATTCGCGGCGTCCGTTTGTTTGTTGCGCGGCTTTCCGCACTAGAATTTTAGCAATCGGCCCCACATACAGCGTTAGAATTTTCTCAACTTTCTCCAATGTCTCCGCGTCAACAAGAGCGGGCGTTTGAACCTTGCTGGCTAGGCCTGTATTTGAAACAGTATTTTTGCTGGAAGTGGGTAAAACTTGCGAGGCAAAAATCGTGGAATTTTTTGTGCCTACTGCACTTGCGCTTACGGCGCGATCGCGGGATTTATTTTTCGCTTTTTTTACACCCTCCAGAAATTCCATGCGGCCTTTTTCTGTGGGAATATGCGTAAGTAATTGTTTGCACAGCTCATCAATATTGTCGGCTTGTGAGAAAGCATTTTTTAATAAAAGCCTGCCTACCGGGCCCACTTGTTTAGCCAACAGCGTTTGCAACTCTGGTGCTATATCCATTTTCCAGGGAGTGAGCGTCGTAATCGAGATGGATTGTGCAGCGCTAACGGTCTGTGCATCAGTGGGCCGACGATGCCGACCAAATGCGGTTTTAAATGCAAGCATCGTGCGGTCATTATCTTTTTTATCAGACCCGATGTCGTCCATGCGGTTAGCCTGGTGGACCGTCTCAAGCGCGTCTAAAAACTCCCGCGCAGAACCATAGCGCTCAGTAGGTTTTTTAGCCAAGGCTTTTTTAAGAAGTTGATCAAACGCAGGTGCTATTTCCGAATTAACACGAGATATATCAGGCACCGCTTCATTTAAAATTTGCTCCATGAGCATAGAAGCCGAGCCACTAAAAGGATGATTGCCTGCGAGTAACTGATAAAAAATTATGCCTGCAGCAAAAATATCAGTTCGTGCGTCAACCGCTTCACCGCGGTATTGCTCAGGCGACATGTAGCTTGGCGTGCCTATAACCGAACCTAACTGGGTAAGATTTGAAGATTCCATTCGAGCAATACCGAAATCGGTAATCTTAACGACGGCGTCTTCTGTCACCATTAAATTAGCAGGCTTAATATCCCGATGTATAACGCCGCGCCCATGTGCATATTCAAGCGCCAATAATAACTGCCGCATAATAGAAATAGCTGCAATAAAATCCGTTGGTGTATTTGCGACTAATATCGAATTAAGCGTTACTCCGCTGACAAATTCCATGGCTATATAGGCAATATGATCAATCTCGCCAAAATCATATACGGTCACGATATTAGGGTGCATTAAGCGCCCTGAAGCCTGGGCCTCATTTTTAAACCGCGCACGCAGTTCGTCTCCTTGGGTATCTTGGAGTAGATCGGTGTGGATAGTCTTAAGGGCGACAATGCGTTCGATATTGATATCAAACGCCTTGTACACTATGCCCATCGCGCCGGTACCCAGCACATCATCAATTCTATATTTACCGAGCTTTTCTAACATGTATCACCGGTTGAATTTTTATTCTTCAAGCATTTTTAATGCACTTGCTAAGCTGGTGCGCATACGAGTAAACGATTGCGCCAAATTGGATAATTCGTCACTCCCGCCACTATTAAATTCGTCCACATCAAATTTACCCATACTCACCTGGTCTGCAAGCGTAGCCAAGCGCCTGATGCGGCGGGTGACAAAAAAGTGCACCATTATATTTAACGCGACAAAAACAAAGGCAAATACGCCCAGTAGCGATAACATAAACGTTTTCAATATGGCGTTTGCGCGTTCCAATGGCACACTCATAGGCACGGAAATAACTTGCGCACCGACAACCTCATTTAGAGTCCAGCCAAAACCATTATTAGAGCCGTATTTATCCAATAGGGTTTTAGGTGCTGCATCTGCTGTGCTGTGGCAGGCTAAACAGGCAGCATCTTTAATTTGTAACGGCCGAGCTAGATATAAATAACGTCCCGTTGGCGTATCCCGCTCGCCAAAATACTCTTGCAAATTAGGGTCGCTTCGCAGTTTAGTCACTATATCGGCTTCCCAATCGGTGGCCCTATCGCGCAGATTTGTTGGATTAAGCGTCGCCTCTTTATAAGAAAAATCAGGAAATGCTTTCATTACATAATTAAAATTCTCCACCGCAGAATAGGAAGGTACTGACTGCGGATGAAACTCATATTTCAGTTGAGTTTCTAATAGAGGCACAATTTGCTTTGCTGTATAGGTACGCACCGCTTTGGCAGACTCCATAAGTAAGCGAGCATTTTGCAGGGTTTCTTCTCGAGCGCTTTGCGCCAATAAAATATTCGCGATCATTCCAGCAGCGACAAACCCCACCGCAAAGATAGAAATAAAAACCAAGTTAAACTTGGCTGCAATAGATATTTTCATCATGTTTCCTTAAAAGGGACGCTATTTTTTAACAATATTACAAAGGATTTATTTTATATTTTGGCTTAGGCGGTGGTGGTGGATGCAAAATAGGTTTCCAATCGGCTGTTTGGCCTAGCTGTGCATCCAATTGAGCGCGAAATTCCAAATCTTTTAATCGCGGTTTGAAACGCTTAACAAAGCTTTTTCTCGGTGCAATTGAGCTATTAAGCCAGTGCTGAACGTCCAGATAATTCACTTCTCGCTCGGCTATCGGTTGAGTTTTTAGACCTTTAAGACGATCAGGGGCCTTTGTTAAGGGATCGCGAAATATCATCGGCATATTAGAAATAAATTCTTTTGGCGGCCTTGAGATAATTTTTATGCCCTGCCCGGCAGTTCGAAATGCATACTGTTCCAGCGCTACTTTCATTTCAGGGGTGGTCTCATTTGCCTCACCGAGTTCGGTAATGCTTACAACACTGCTCTCAGCGAAAATTTCTGTTTTATCTGCCAATGCATGTATAACCGTTGCACCATTTTCCAATGCGGTTCGAATCAACGGTGTAGTGATTACTACTCGGCCGTTCTCGACACGTCTACTGGCAACTTTGACCCAGCCGCTGAGCACTATAATTTCTGGCGGCATAGCTTCGCCAAACTGGATGTTGGCTAAATAGATTTTGGTATCCGGCGCCAGGGCCATTATTAAATCGGGGCCCAGTTCAATCTGCCCCGCCGCCGTGGTTTCGATAATATCGTTTTTTTGTAGCACGACACCCACAGTACCTTTAAATACGCTAACACCACGAATGATATGAATTGCTTGATCTGCGACTGTGACTGTCATTAGCTCACTAGCCATGGACTTGAACGTCTGCCCCATAAATAACAGGCACGTTAGAATCAATAGCCCATAGCGCGTACGTTTAGAAATTTTCATAGTGTTCCTTTGCATTGATCTCAGGCTAGGCCGTTAATCTCAGGGTAGATGTGGCCGGATGCGAATAATGGGTAAAATCTGGCCTCGAATCACCGCTTGAATGCCATTTTAGTTGAATAAACACACAGATGCGCTTTGTCTTTGCATGTCATCTCAATAACCAAATAGATACTTTTGTTTTATCAAGGCCGCTCCGCGCCCAGCAAATTTCCGGGAACTACCCTTTTTAACTGAGCACGTGGAGTTTGAGGAAATAGTTGCGGCCTGTCCACCGGCAAGAGCAGCTGGTCGAGCTCAGGCAATGGCTATCTTCAACATAAATAACAACTCTTCCAGGCAGAAGCGGCATCGCAAAAGTAGTTAGCAGCTTTGCATGAACAGATAAAAACCCAGTCCCGCAGTTCAATTGAAATAATCGGAACAACGGACTAAATTTATTGCTCAAATGTGTGGTTTCAGTTGCATTTGCTCCGCCCAATTCCCGCCATGTAGGTTGCCGTTTTAAACTTAATTGGGCTGGCAAAGTTTAGGCAAAAGCAAAGTTTTCGATCCTTCAGCAGTTTCACACGTTATCGCCATAAAAGGGGTTACGCTGGCAATTAAATCCGCTAAGCTGTAGCTAAGGTGCCTGATTTATAACGAGAAAACTATGTACGCCCTGCGCTCTCCCCTCCGTTTTGTTCTGCTCTTCGCCCTTGTCTTTCCCCTCTTGTCTCATGCTGCTGAACCCGTTCTTAATGGAGTGACCATTTACTCAGAGCTCGGCAGTGAACAATTTGTGGCGGGGCTTTATACGAGTAAAACCACTAATGACGCTAAGGTAATTTTGCTCGACGAAAGCGACCAACGTATGGAAATACGTGTGCTCGCAGGCAGCCTATTAGGCAATCGTTTTAAACGTATGTGGATTGAAGGGGTCGCGATTAATGCAGGGACCGGCGAGATGGCGAAAAACTCACAATTTTTAGCCGATTTTAGTAATTTGCTTGCTATTAAATTACAACGCGATGATGTACTGAGCATTCAACGCCAAGGCAACGCAACCGTAGTGCGCGTCAATAACTTGGAATTAGGTCGAATAGCCAGCGGAGAATTTTACAATTTGCTATTACGCACCTGGATCGGCCCTGTACCTTTGTCATCGACATTCCGCGATGGCCTGCTAACCGCAGGTAAAGTGGATGAAAAAATCATCAGTATTTACAGCAAAATTAACCCCACTCCTGAGCGTATTGCTGTAATTAGAAGTGCGCTGATCGCGTCCGGCAAAAATAAAGGCAAACCTTCCGAAGTTGCAGCGGTAAAGCCTGCAGAAGTTCCAGCAGCGAAACCCGAGCTTGTAGCCAAAGTAGAGCCTGTTGCCAAGGTAGACCCAGCGTTAAAGGAGATCGCGAAGGCGGAACCGCCTAAAGACACAACCAAAACTGAGCCACCCAAACCCCAACCCGAGAAGGCTGCGGTTAAAGTTGAGCCTCCCACTACAACTAGTACTGCGGTAGCTACAGCTCCGGTTGCTGCCGCTGCGCAAGCTGCAAGCCAGGTTGCGCGCGCTAATATTCCTGTGGCGGCACCCAAACTGGCATCGAGTAAACCCAATGAAGTGTTTGAGGAGGAGGAAAAGCAGGAAACGGCTGATAGTTTACTAATTCAACAACTCTACATTTCTAAACTCAGTAAGCGCACAGCGGGATTTGTGAAGTATCCAAAATCAGCGCTTTCTAAAGAACAAGAAGGCACTGTGCGCTTATCCATTACCATTAGCCGCTCAGGCCAAGTAACTAACGTTAAGAGCTCAAGCACTAACGAGATCGCCGTACTAACACAAGCAGCGATCGATGCGGCCAATCGGGCCTCGCCTTATCCAGCTATACCTGAGCAAATGAAAGGTGATTCCTTCACGTTTTCTATTCCTATAACGTTCCGAATGAAATAGAAGCAGGATAGAAGGGAAGTAACTACAGTAGGCGAAACGCTTAATAGCAGAGAATAAATGAGCAGACCGCCTATTTTTTATTTTGCCGAAGCAAACCTCAGCACAGCGCCGCCTTTAAAAATCAGCCAGACGTATCTTCATCGAGAGCAGATTTATAGATTGTTCTTTGAACCAGAAGCGTACGATATGCTTATAAAAGCCCGCCAATACGGTCGAGAATAACCTTGCGAATTGCATTCAACTCCAACGACGACAGTTTGCTAAGTGCACTGAGTGAAACTGCATGCAAATGCAAAACAGGTGTACGCGAATCTAATTCGCGCAAATCACCCTTTACCAAAATCGGTAACAATGGAAGATGGCGGGGCCGTCGACTATTAATGAGTTTTAATCCAACGTGCAGAGGAACGTCACGCCAAGGTGCGTCCTGAGTTTTAAGCGGAATACGTAAATTAAGTTCACGCAGCCGACTCGGTACAATATAAAGCCCGGTAGGCTTAACAGCGCCTTCGGGAATCGACTGAAAAATATCATGGTGGGCGCTGGGGTTAGGCAAAATAATCAAGCGCTTATTTTCTTCAGCGGGAAATGTAATGCTGTAATTACTGTAGATTTGTTCTACGCTCGGTGAAAACACGCAGATTTTATTTTCAAAATGCATTACAAATTCGTGGGCTGTACGCCGCTGAGAAAAACTCTCTAAATCCCAAACGAGATCTTTATTCTGGGTGCGCCGCGAAAAATCAATTTCTTGAAAGCCGTGCATATAACCTCAATACTGTGACAAACCGACGGGTACGCCACTAAATTACCCGCTCCTCAAAGGGCTAGGAAGGAAAGTTAGGGGGACAACTGAAGTACAGAGCCAATTACTTCACATTTAAGTGTAAGAGGCCTTAGCGAGTTAGCAAGGCCGTTGATCAAAAATGCATCCTCACCAATCCTGCCGTCACCCATCAGATTAAATTTGTTTACCTAAGGAGCCTTAAGTGGCCAAAAATAAAACTGCCTTCGTCTGTAATAATTGCGGCGCCGAATTTAATAAATGGCAAGGCCAATGCGGCGCTTGCGGTGCATGGAACAGCGTGCATGAAATTCGCCTAGGCGCCCAACCGAGCGTCGGCCGCTCAGTGGGTTATGCAGGCAGTGCCAGCCAGGTGCAGGTTTTAAAAGATATCAGCTTGATTGATTTACCGCGTTTTAGCTCTGGCATGCAGGAATTCGATCGCGTGCTCGGCGGTGGTTTTGTGCCAGGCTCAGTAGTCTTGATCGGTGGTAGCCCGGGCGCAGGTAAATCTACGTTGCTGCTGCAAACGCTTTGCGCGCTCGCCGAAAAGGCGCCTGCGCTTTACGTCACCGGTGAAGAATCATTGCAGCAAGTGGCTATGCGGGCACAAAGACTAAGTTTACCCAACGATCAACTTCAAGTTGCCGCGGAAACTGACGTGGAGGCCGTGTTGTATCTAGCCGGTATGCACAAGCCGCGCATTATGGTGGTCGACTCCGTGCAGGTAATGCACTTGAATGATATTTCCAGCGCCCCAGGTAGCGTATCCCAAGTGCGCGAAAGCGCTGCGTTACTTACGCGGTTCGCGAAGCAATCCGGCACTACTGTGATTTTAGTGGGCCATGTTACGAAGGATGGAGGCCTAGCCGGCCCGAAGGTTCTTGAGCATATGATTGATTGCTCAATCATGCTCGAAGGCGACAATGACAGTCGCTTTCGCACATTGCGAGGCAATAAAAACCGCTTCGGTGCCATTAATGAACTCGGCGTTTTCGCCATGACCGAACAGGGCATGCGCGAGGTGAGCAACCCTTCAGCAATATTTTTGCAAAGAGCAGAAGAAGTAGCGGCAGGCTCGGTGGTAATGGTGATCTGGGAGGGTACACGGCCACTATTAGTGGAGTTGCAAGCGTTGGTGGATAGCAGCCATCTTGGCAATCCAAGGCGTGTGTCGGTTGGGCTTGATGCCAACCGCTTATCAATGTTGCTTGCCATTCTTCACCGCCATGGCGGCCTTATGCTGGGAGACCAAGACGTATTTGTAAATGTCGTAGGCGGCGTAAAAATCACGGAAACCAGCGCTGACTTAGCCTTGTTATTTGCGCTGGTCTCAAGCTTTCGCGACCGAATTATTCCCACAGACTGGGTAGCTTTTGGTGAGGTAGGTTTGAGCGGAGAGATTCGCCCTGTACCCTCCGGGCAGGAGCGTCTGCGTGAGGCGGCTAAACACGGCTTTAAAAAAGCAATTGTGCCCTGGGGGAATGCGCCAAAGGAGCCTATTCCCGGGCTTGAAGTTATAGCGGTGAAAAAATTAAGCGAAGCTTTGGAACACCTTTAGGAAGTTTTAGACGCCAAAAATAGCCGAAAAATTGTCGATTTTTCATACAGACGACATATAGACCTTTTTTTAACCAATTGATTTAACATATAATTTTTACAAGGGTGAGCTTATTGCTGTGGAACCAGACCCGACTTGGTCCATTACGGAGTAGTTTTGATGTTCGCCCGCCCTTTTCTCACCAGCTTATTGCTTGGATTATCACTCACCGCCAGTACCGCATTCGCTTCTGTTATCACCAATAACCGAGCGACCTTTACCGGTGGACTGAGCAACTATCTTATCGATGACTACGAAAATCCCGACTATCGCCATGGTGATCGAATTGACGCCATATCTCTGGATGCATTTTCAGATACCGCAATGACATTAGTTGTAGGTGAAACGAGCTATAAAACAACTGGTTTCAATAATTTGAACTTAATGGTTGGCACCACCGACCATCACTATTGTGCAGGTTGCAACGGCTCTTTTTTATTAGATTTCTCGTCGACAAGTCTCACGCAAAGTAACGGCGTTTCGGCCATTGGTTTTGATTTTTTCAAATCCTCCGCTTATTTCGCAACTGTATCCTACGACAACGGTGCAATTGATAATTTTCGGTTATCAACAGGCGATGGCTTCTGGGGGATCACTAGTGATCAATCCATTAGAAGTATTCATTTCGGGCTACTTAACAGCCAAACCACTACCAACGGTTATATCGAATTAGATAATTTAACGCTCGGCCAAGTGCGTGCAGCAGTTCCTGAACCTGGCAACATGCTTTTACTAGGAATTGGTCTTGTGGGCCTGGCATTAAGTCGTCGCAAACTTAAACAAATCTCGATTTAATTCAAAACAAGCCGCGACCTTAATTGCCTCTGATAATGGCAATTCAGTCCGGCTTTTTTACCACCCAGGTTTTAGGTGCAACTAGCCTCTTTTTTCTGACATCCGCATAATCACGGCCTTTCCTATTAAGCCGTCCATGTTATGACCCCTGAGCTTCCTATAGCACCTCTATTACCTGAGCTCATAGCAAAACTCTTCCACAGCCACCAACTTATTCTGCAAGCGCCGCCGGGTGCGGGGAAGACCACCCAGGTTCCATTACATTTATTAAAGGCTCCTTGGCTGGGGGATAAAAAAATCATCATGCTTGAACCGCGACGTATTGCCGCTCGCAGTTGTGCGATTTACATGGCGGCGCTACTGGGTGAACCGGTGGGAGCGACTGTGGGATATCGCGTTCGCCAAGATAGCCAAGTCAGCGCTAAAACGCGTATCGAGGTCGTCACCGGCGGCGTGTTTTTACGCATGCTGCAGGAGGATCCGAGTTTGGAATCGGCAGGAGTAATTATTTTTGATGAATTCCATGAACGCCAACTCGATAGCGATCTAGCTCTTGCTCTTAGCCTCTATAGTCAGTCACTGTTACGCGAAGATGACCCGCTGCGACTGTTGGTGATGTCGGCAACCTTAGATACACAAGGGCTTGAAAAACTACTTCCGCATGCACCTGTACTTACCAGTAAAGGGAGGATGTTTCCCGTCAGCATTCACTATGGCAAAACTCTCGGCCCGAAAGAAGCCATGGCTGAAGCAGTTGGAGCCACGCTGGTTGAGGCTATGAATACATACGAGGGCAACGCATTGGTGTTCTTACCTGGCCAGCGGGAAATTCAAGCATGCCAGCAGTGGTTAATCGGCAGACTCAATTCTTCCATAAAAGTGTTCCCCCTATATGCCAGCCTGCCGAGTGCGCAACAGCAGCTAGCACTAACGCCCAATGAGAGCATTCGCAAAGCAGTGTTGGCCACTAATATTGCTGAGACGAGCCTCACGATTGACGGTATTACGCTAGTAGTTGATAGCGGCTTCTGCCGTGAGGCCGAGTTCGACCCGAACACTGGCCTGACTCGGTTAAATCTAAAGCGAATTTCAAAGGCTTCGGCGACTCAACGGGCCGGACGAGCTGGGCGTCTTGCCGCTGGCCATTGCTTGCGTTTATGGTCGCAAGAGCTGGTCATGAATGAACACAGCCCTGCAGAAATTTTAAAAGCTGACCTAGCCGCGTTGGCGCTGCAATTAGTGACTTGGGGTATTGAGCCTGCTGAACTCACTTGGCTGGATACTCCACCTCATTCCTCCTATCAACAAGCGCTTGAATTGTTACAACGCCTTAACGCGGTACAACCCGGCCCTAAAGGCGGCTGGCAATTAACCCAAAGTGGCAAAGAAATTAGCCGGTTGCCGGTGCACCCGCGTTTGGGCCATATGCTAGTGGAAAGCCAAAACTATGGAATTACCCAGCAAGCCTGTTGGTTAACCGCCATTCTTACCGAAACACTTAAGGGGCCAGCGGAGGCCGACTTAAGTCAGTTATTGGAACAAATGAACGATAAAAAAAGCCATTTACCTGGCGCTTGGCGCGAGAGTATCGCAAGGCAAGTCAAACAATTTTTGCAGTTGTTAACTCCCCAATCCAATTCATCCGCCCTGCCCTACAACCAGATATGCGGTTTTTTATTAGCTTGCGCTTACCCGGATCGCATTGCCAAAGCGCGGACTGAACGGCGGGGGGTTTACCAATTGGCTAATGGCCGCGCCGCTTCCATCGACCCACTTCATCCATTAAGTAAACATTCTTGGTTAGTGGTGGCTGAAACCCAAGGTGCATCGGGCCGCACTGAAGACCATATAGTTACTGCAGCCCCGTTAGATCCAGAGTTGTTTAAGAGCGCTTTAGCAGGCTTAATCAGCACTCAACGACAGGCTACGTGGGATAAGAAACTCGGCCGGTTTATTGCCAATGAGCAGCAGTGCATCGGCGCGGTTATCTGGCAAGAAAAACGCTTAGAAACCTTGCAAGCGGAGGACCGGCAAAATCTACTGATGGAGTTTCTGCAAAAAGAGGGGTTGGATTACCTGAACTGGGACGAGCAGGCCTTACAAATGCGCGCCCGGTTAAATTACGCCTTTGAGCAAGACCCAAACTGTTGGCCCGCCTGCGATGAGGCAAGTCTGTTAAGTACTTTAGGCGATTGGCTTAAACCCTACTTAAGTGCAATCAACAATTTACAACAACTACAGGCGCTTAATTTAAGCGAAATATTAGCTGTACGCTTAAGCTGGGCCGATCACCAACAACTTAATCAACTGTTGCCAACACATTGGGAAGCACCGACCGGAACAAAGGTGGCCATCGACTATACGCAAAGCCCGCCCGTTTTAGCCGTAAAACTACAAGAGATGTTCGGCACAGACGTTACACCGGAGGTTTACCAAGGTCGCATAAAGCTCGCGCTACATCTGCTCTCGCCAGCCCGCCGCCCGCTGCAAATTACTCAGGACCTAGGTGGTTTTTGGCGTAGCAGCTACCAAGAGGTAAAAAAAGAGATGAAGGGGCGCTACCCAAGACATCCATGGCCTGACGATCCGTTGTCCGCGCCGCCCCAGCGCGGGGTCAAAAATCCGCGTAAAAGCTTCTAGTGGGGGCACCGCCCAGCCTACACAATAGCCAGAAGAATTTAGGACATGATGTACAAATACTTAATCCACTTGTGAAATTCCATACAAAGGTCTATAAAATCGCCCTACTTATCGCCCCCTCCCTGTACTAGTCCTATGCGCGCAAAATCTTCGTCCCAAACACAGACAGCTCGGCCTGAATCATTCCAGATAAAAGGCGGCCTGTTTCCAATGACGTTATTGGAAGTGCGCACCGACGCTTTAAACACTATTGCGGAAGAACTCACCGCACGGGTCGCCGAATCCCCAGCTTTTTTTAACAACAACCCGTTAGTTTTAGGTTTTGAACAGCTCAGAGGCGGTGAGCATAGCTTCGATTTAAAAGCTCTTGTGGCACTTTGCCGTGAACTGGGTTTTATTCCCGCCGCAATAAAAGGTGGTAATGCAGAGCTTGAAACATTGGCACTAAGCCTGGGCCTTGCCACCTTACCTAGGGGCAAAGCGAAAGGATCTACCACGTTAGAAATTGAAAAATCCCCGCCGCGTGCAAAAACCTCAACCACCTCAGACCCCGTTACCGTAACCTCCTTCGTCCCGCCTCAGGTCATAGACACGCCGGTGCGATCTGGGCAACAGATATATACGAAGGGCGACTTAATTATTTTATCGTCCGTATCCGCAGGAGCTGAGGTGCTTGCTGATGGAAACATCCATATTTACGGCGCCCTGCGCGGCCGAGCCCTGGCAGGTGTGCAGGGCGATGAAAATGCTCGAATTTTTTGCCAAAGCCAGGAAGCGGAATTAATTGCAGTGGCAGGGCAATATGTAGTCGATGAAGACTTGCGCGCCCAGCACTGGAAATCCCCCATACAAGCGTATTGCGCCAATGGCAAATTAGTCATTGCGCCGCTTTTTTAAATAACTTACACAGAATAGGTAAATTCCCTTGGCCAAAATAATTGTTGTAACCTCAGGTAAAGGTGGTGTTGGCAAAACCACCACAAGCTCATCAATCAGTAGCGGCTTAGCTTTGCGCGGCCATAAAACAGCAGTGATCGATTTTGACATCGGCCTGCGTAATCTCGACTTGATTATGAACGTTGAACGCCGTGTGGTTTACGATTTCGTAAACGTAATCAATGGTGAAGCATCTTTAAAACAAGCATTGATTAAAGATAAGCGCACGGACAATTTATTCATATTGCCCGCCAGCCAAACTCGCGATAAAGACGCATTAACGGCAGAAGGCGTAGAGCGCGTACTCAACGAACTTAGCGATATGGGCTTTGAATATATTATCTGCGATTCACCAGCCGGTATTGAACACGGAGCATTTATGGCTTTGTATTTTGCCGATGAAGCTGTGGTTGTCGCTAATCCTGAAGTTTCCTCAGTGCGCGACTCCGATCGTATCCTCGGTATTTTGCAGAGTAAATCACGTAAAGCTGAGCGTGGCGAGCGCGTACAAGAGCATTTATTAATTACCCGCTATAACCCTGAGCGAGTTGCCAAAGGCGAAATGTTAGGCGTTAAGGATGTTGAAGAAATCCTCGCCACCAAACTTTTAGGTGTAATTCCCGAGTGTGAAACGGTATTAAAAGCTTCCAACCAGGGCACTCCAGTAATTTACGATACAGAATCCAAAGCGGGTAAAGCCTATACTGACGCCGTAGGACGCCTTCTTGGTGACATTATCGAACATAGATATTTGACGCCTGAGCATAAGACCCTGTTTCAACGGTTGTTCAGGAGAAGTGCATGAATTTTTTTGAATACTTCTCGCGCAAAAAAAATAATTCCGCATCGATTGCTAAAGAGCGTTTGCAGATTATCGTTGCGCATGAACGCAATAAACTAAAACAGCCGGATTATTTACCTGCGCTGCAGCGCGATATTATGGAAGTGCTGCGTAAATATGTTGATATTGATATGACACAGGTCGAAGTACAGCTTGAAAATAACGGTAATTGCGCCGTGCTTGAGTTAAACGTCACTCTTCCTGAGTAATTAACAGCTATATTCAGCGCCTTAACAGCCTGAATATAGCCTTTTAAATACTAACCTATATCTAAGTTTGTACACTACCTCCGTCATACTTGACTGATGAACAGGTACGAATTCCCCGCGCCTATGTTTTCTACGCGCAGGACTTAACAAGTCCACAAAAATTTACCAACAAATTTATCTGTGCTGTGTAAACTTGCATGAATAAATGCCTGTAGGCGCTCAACCATACAACAATAAAACTGAGACTTGCTATGTCAAAATCAAGCCCTCTAGTGGCACCCCTAAAGCCCACCCTACACACCGACTCCTGGATCACCGACGGTGCTTGGATTAGCGGTGTTGCCGGAGCACTCACCGTAGTAATACTTGCCTTTATGTACAACGCGGATAAAGTGCTGGAAAAGGGTCTAAATATCGCAGGCTGGCAAATTACCCACGAGCGTATCGACAGCCTTTTAGCTGCCCTATGTATTATCACCATCATTATGGTGGGTATCGAATGTGTACGCCTGTTCAACCGTGAAGGCAAAAACTTCATCGATAAAGCGCCAGAATTGGAAAACCAGCAAACGGGTAAATTATTTGGGGAAGCATTTACTACTTATATTTTAAATTTAATTTTAATCGGTGGTGTCACGGTTTTTTATCACGCCGCAGGTGAATACGGTTTTGCGAGCAAAGCGGCCTACTACCAACCTTGGTTTCGCCTGCTAGAGTGGATCATAACTTTTTACGCAATTATTGGATTACCTTACGCTTTCTTTACTCGCGCCTATCGCCACAATCCTCAATTGGATAAGAAAGATTTATCTACGCTAACTGGACGCGTATGCGCACATTTAATTTCTTTTGTTCCAGGCCTCAACCATTTACGCCCAATATTTGATGAAAACGATAAAAAAGCTGTACTCGGTTTAGTGGTAAAAATGTTTTTCACGCCCTTAATGACTGTATTTTTCTGCGATCAATTCCCGCACCTTGTAGCTAATGTCGGTTATTTAACCGAAGGGCTACCGCAAACCATCGCTCAAGGCTTTTACACACATACGAAATTTAACGGCGACTTTTTTAATATTTCCATTTCCCTTATTTTCTCGGTGGATGTGGCACTCGCCTGGTGTGGTTACATGGTGTCATCGCGCTGGGTCGATAACCAAACCGCTTCAGCTGAACCCACGGTTTTAGGTTGGATGGTATGTATTTCCTGTTACCCACCGTTTCAAATGTTGCTCGGATTTTATTTCTCAGCGCCTGGAGAACACGA
Organism: Cellvibrionaceae bacterium; assembly: GCA_036520615.1. Classification (GTDB taxonomy): domain Bacteria; phylum Pseudomonadota; class Gammaproteobacteria; order Pseudomonadales; family Cellvibrionaceae; genus CAMCXE01. Next base: position 15,893 of record DATDJI010000013.1, read on the forward strand.
GGTATTAAATTTTACCAACCAGTGGATGATTACTATTTTTACGACAATGATGGTGTGTAGCTACATTGTCTATATGTCAGCTACATTATGGTTCGGTGTGCGCTTCTCTAACCTTACCAACCGCGGCATTATCCGCAAAGGTCCATTTGCCCTTATTCGCCACCCTGCCTATGCCAGTAAAAACTTTGCCTGGTGGTGCGTGATGTTCCCTGCAATTATCTATAACGCACAACACACAGGTATAGGTCTGGCTAGCATGCAAATTGTAGGTTTGATTCTAATGACCTACACCTATTATTTACGTGCAATAACTGAAGAGCGTCACCTTTCCGCTGACCCTGTATACGTCGAATACTGCAAGCAGGTGCCTTACAGATTTATACCCAAGGTTATCTAAGATCGGCAAATACGATGTGCCAAAAAGTCTTCATTTACCGCAGCAAATTGGACTTTTTGGCATCTTTAAAAAAGGTTTAAGCGCAGCATCATTTTTAACGACGCATTAGCAGCGTCTACTTGATAAATTATTAGTGCATTAATCAGTATTAATTAATTAGTGTCATCAAATACTGTGGTAGCAACAAGCTCGGTAGCGAGTTTGCGTTTCCAATTAAGATTTTTTTCAATTGCCTGAATCATCAAACCGGCAATGTCGCGGCCAGTCGCCGTCTCAATACCTTCAAGCCCAGGCGACGAATTCACCTCAAGTAATAATGGACCTTTACTAGAGCGAATAATGTCTACGCCAGCCACACTCAGATCCATAGTGCGGGCAGCTTTAATAGCTAATTTTTTTTCATCCGCGGTTATTTTAGCGACTGTAGCCGTTCCACCTTGATGAATATTCGCGCGGAAATCTCCAGGGGCCGCCGTGCGTTCAATGGCGGCAACCACTTTGCCATCAATAACAAAACAGCGTAAATCCTTGCCGTTAGCCTCTTTAATAAATTCCTGCACTAATAAATTCGCCTGCACCGACTTAAATGCATTAATAACACTTTCGGCGGCTTTACGAGTTTCCGCCAATACCACGCCGCGCCCCTGCGCGCCTTCAAGCAATTTAACAATCAGCGGCGCGCCTCCCACCATATTAATTAAATCTTGTGTATCGCTAGGAGAATTTGCAAAACCAGTAATAGGTATATCGATGTCATTTTTTAACAGCAGCTGTAGCGAAAATAATTTATCGCGCGACTGAGCAATAGCAGATGAACTATTTAGCGCATAGGTGCCTATGCTTTCAAACTGACGCGTTAATGCGCAGCCGTAAAATGTCATACTGGGACGAATACGCGGAATTACAGCATCAAGTGTTTCTAAAATATTACCGCCGCGATAATGTATCTCCGGAGTATCGGCATCCAGTTTCATATAACAATGTTTTAGACTTAAAAAAAACATTGTGTGGCCGCGCTCTTCCCCTGCCAGCATAATACGTTTGTTGCTAAATAATTCCGGATTGCTTGCAAGCAAGCCTATTTTCAACCCTGGCACATCATCACATTTATATCGGGCGTAACACTGCTCTAACATTTCTTTTGAATGACGGCCCTGCAAAAAACGTTGTTCCGGGTCCACTAACAGTCGCCCGACCATCGCCTGGCGGCCTAATAACATGCGATACCCCATGGAATCGCGATTGGTTAATGTCAATTCAATATCGAATTCACTTTCACCCAATTTTAAAGGCACACTAACCACCAAACGTGTTTCAGTTTCGCCACTGGAACTACGCACCTTGCGTCGATCAATTAATGCAGCCTCGCAACGCACAACAATCTGGCGAGATTGTTGTAGAGGATGTACTTCAAAACTAACCCAAGGCTGGCCATGCTTGCGAAACGGCGCAATATTAATTGCGTGAATACTTGAAGTCTTAGCGCCTGAATCAACCCGTGCTTTAATAGCAGGCAGGCCTAGGCTTGGTAAAGCACACCACTCTTCAGACCCTATTAATGTTTTATTCTGTGATTCTAAAGCCATCGGCGTACCTTATTGCAATAATTATTATAGGCTGCGCCAAAATGACTGCGCAGATGAACCTCTTCGACGGGTATCTGCCAATAATTAATCCATAGGAAAAATACTAGCAGCGACATCACAGCTAATAAATCTTCCAAATAAATTGCAAACCCCACCAACACTAACAACATGCCTAAATAAATTGGATTAGGTGTCATACGAAAGACACCCGAGATTAACAGGAAATTATTATTGGCAAAATTCATCGGATGCAAAGACGTTTTTCGAAGCCTAAATTGCACAAACGCCAAAACCATGAGTGCACATCCGCACAGGCCAAGTATTAAGGGAAATAAAAAGTGAATAGAATATGGCAGCTGATTGAATTTTCTAAAGCCGACCGCTACAACAGCTAAAAGTAGCGCAAATGGTAATGGCGGAAGTGCAGGTGCGCGCGGTAACATGTCAGATCCTGCGTCGGCTTTATTGACTATTATGCCGCAAAAGAATACCTGGCAATACATTTTTAAATCGAATACCAAAACAACTTTACCCCTTTAGTTGCTATTTGGCCGCATCACATCTGATCGCAAAAAGTCAATATTAACGTCTTTGGCGATCAAAAAATGTCCACAAATTCTATTTATTAAACTCCTGTCACCTCAAATGACCAATATTATCTAACCTCGGCGACAGTCTTTTAATTTGCGCTAGCGGCTGCGATTGTCAGTGGGTAAACTTGATGTATCTTTTGAAAACTACATTGCCCTGTTGGTATCGTTGAATTTGCAGCCAAATTTCTTCGCTTACGTAGTTCAGAAATTCCCTACGCCTTATAACCCGGAAACCCTCCCATGCCATTTAGCCAGTTTATCGCCCACCGCATCGAACGCCAAAATCCTCAGGCGCTAGTCAACCTCACACTGCGCCGCGAGACGTTGGAATTAAATGGTAAAAGCGAAGAGTTAGCACGCGAAATTAAAAAGTCCTATATTAAGAAAACCGGTAAAAGTTATGGACGTTTTTCCTCGGATGTCGCATCCCACCCTTTGAGCCAATGGCTGCGCGAATACCGCGAAGGCAAACTTAGTTTTACCAGTTTCACTCACAGCGCAATGACGCATTTGAAACTAGAAATTGAAAAATGTGAATCATTAGTTTATAGCCATATGTTAATAGCTGAAGAAGTTTTAGAAGGTGCAGAGTTTGTATATTTTATCCTGCTCGATCATCAAACTGCATGGTATTTAGATTCCGAATTACAAATAAGCGACAGCCTTTTGCTTGACCCAGCACAGTTTTCAACTGGCGCACGCATTAATTTGCGCGAGTGGGAAGGTCAGGAAAACAACAATTATATTTCGATTGTAAAATACCGTAATGATAAAGATCTTTCCGAGGCTTTTATTAATTTTATAGGCTTTACCGATAAAATTGATCAAAAAGCCCAAACAGCGGAGCTAATTGAAGCTGTAGAGCAGTATGCCGAGCGGCTGGATAGCCAAACGGCGAGCCAAACTCGACACACATTGGTAAATTATTGCCTTGAGCAAGCCAAGCAAGACAAACCGGTTTTAATAGAAGAATTAAGTCAACAAATAGACCACGAAAAATCGGCTGAAATTTCTCAGTTTATTCAGAACACATGTCAGTCATTACCCAAGGAAATCGTCCCGGACCCCAGCGCATTACGCAATCTAGTGCGTTTGAGTGGCCGCAACGAAGTAATGAGCATGAGTTTTGCGTCGGACTGTATTGGCTCTACTGTGGTTTATGATACAGACTCAGATAGTTTAATTATCAAGTCAATTCCACCCGCCCTTAAAACACGGCTACTTAAGCTTCTGCGACAAAAAAATTAATTATTAAAATTATAAACGATAGCCAGCGTTACGTTAAAACTGGCCATAAAGTGAAGTTAAAATGTATTTTCTATTAAAGCCGAACAAATTACGCCTAAATTAAAATGCCATTTGTACGATATAGTAATGACAGAAACGGTGAACTTCACGACTGCGGGAGGTTTAACATTCCAGTTGCCGTGAGCGTGCTTCAGTTCAGAATATTAGCGGTAAGCACTTTCTAAGGGACCCAGATAACTGGGCAATAAGCCACCTGTATTGATATGAATCCGCTGCACTGTTACACCTGAATCAATTGCATATAGGCGCAAAATTTGTGGCCCCGGCTTGGAAATTACATGTTTGCTTTGGCCAACGCGCATTCCGTTTTCCACTGCCGCTTCCCAATTAGCATCACCATCTTTAAACCCCGCGAGAAAATCCACAATTTTAGGTTCTTCATCACCAATACTGACGGCGTAGCGTAAGCCACGGCCCGGCACAAATGGCCAGCTAGGTGCCAATATGGTTTCTACAGTTACTGTACCGCTGGTAAAAAGCGTAAGTGGATATTCAACAAAAGGCGCATGTTTTAAATCTATAAAACTTTTATCCGTTACTGGAAAAGGACTTATGGAACTTTTAGTCAGCCCGTGTTGTGCAATCTCCTGCCACTGAATGCCGTCGGACGCATAGCTCTTTTTAAAATTCGCAGCTTCGATGGCGATATAACCATCAGCTTCGATAAAACCGCGGGCTTTTTTGTTAATTTGGATAGCGGACTTTATTGCTTTAACAGGTATTTTAGCCGCTTGCCAGCCAGTTCCTCGCACCGATATTTCACCCTCAGAAATCCCCTCTGGTAATTTAGCCCAATCAATTTTACTCACTATACGCACCTCTGAATTTACTGTGCCTTTTGCCTGACTTAGCTGAATCCAAGGCGAGGCCGTCGCGGTAAACTCATAAGCGCGTGCACCTCGATTAAATAATGTCAGTTCACGATCTGCCTTACCGTTATTATCAAATTTCAATTCATAACGGCCTGGAGCGGGCCACGCAGGTGTGATACCTTCAACCGCGATGCCCATTTCCGCATAATCGCCAGGTACGTATTCGGCAAGCGCCGGCAATTGATCTCCCTCTGGATTATTCCAATTGGTGTAACCCAAATGGCTCTGATCCATAAAGTGGCGCCACTTTCCATTATTAATTGCATCAAAACGTGTTTTTAGATTTTGATCAAAATTGAAATACTCTTTTGCCTGTTGGCGATAATCATTGGCCGTTGATCGCCCCTGCTGAGCATAGAGACGATTTTTAGCAACGGCTATATTCAAGCGCGTTACATTTGCTGAGGCTAATACCGGATGCAACACTAATTGAAAATAGGCATGTTGCCGCTGAGCAGGAATTTTTTTAGCTATAGCTTTTGCGGTATCAGTCAACTGCTGTAATTCACTAAGTATTCGCTCAGCTTCTGCATAATTTAATAAGCTATATGTGTCCGGTGACATAAGCTCTGGTTTGCGGCGACCATTATGGCGTGTATAACCTGCAATAAGTGCGGCAATTTCTTTAGCAAAAGTCTTCCCAAATTCCCGCTCAGCCCAACGCTCTGTATATTCTGCTAAACGCTCTTTTGGCAAAGCTTCTGGATTCCACGCCAATTTCAAAAAAAACTCAGTGGGAAATTCCATGGGCTTTAAATCCCCCACATTCGTAATCCAAATTCGACGCGCCCCATAGGCATAAGCAAGATTCATTTGTTCCCAGATTTTAGCGATTGGTATTGTGTTGATCCAGCGATAAGAGCGCGGCCCGCCTACATAATCAAAATGATAATAGACGCCCGCGCCGCCGCTACGGCTGCGCTCTTCAGGCGTAGGCAAGCGGCGAATATTTCCCCAATTATCGTCACTCCACAGCAAAGCTATATCATCCGGTACGCGCATGCCCTTTTCATAATAGGCTTGCACTTCTTTATATAAACACCACACCTGCGGAATTTTATCGATCGTTTGATCAGTAAATACATCAGCTAATATCGAGCGCTGTCGACTAACAATATTTTGTAAAAGCTGAATATTTTCACCTTCGCTCATAGGCTGGTCTTCCTGCCCGCGCATCCCCATCGTAAATAGGCTTTCGTATGGGCGAGCACGCTCAGCCCCTTTGCGCCAAAATTCCACCAAGTTTTCACTATTGGTAGAAAATTCCCATTTACCCTTGCCATGGCGATTCCATTCTTTATCCGCGCGCATCATAGGTTCATGGTGCGACGTACCCATGACAATACCGAATTCATCAGCCAGCGGCTGATTTTTAGGATCATCGTCATTAAAGGCGTTATTCCACATTGCAGGCCATAAATAATTGGCTTTTAATCTCAACAATAATTCAAACACCTTGACGTAAAATTCTTGGTTGTAATTGCCGTGATTTTCTTTAACCCAATTGGTTAACGCAGGAGCTTCATCGTTTAAAAATATACCGCGGTATTGAATTTTGGGTGCATCCATTTTGCGTGTCTTAGCCAAAACATAGAGCGAGTTTTTCTGCAATGGTGTTACGTCCGCCCAGTAATACCAAGGCGAAACGCCCATCTGCTCAGAAACGTCGTAAACGCCGTAACTGGTACCGCGCTTATTGCCACCAACAATCACCAACGCCTGTTTTACATTCGGTAATGGCTTTTCCACCAGTTCGATCAAGTAGCCGTCCCAATGGGCAAGGTTTTTGACATTTATAAGGCTGCGTTTAACCAAGTCGTCCACTAACTGACTATGGCCCAGCGTACCTATAATTACTGCAAAGTCTTTAATATCCGCCGCTTCATTAACTATGGTTAAACTTGGGCCACCTATTTTTTGCAGGTCGTCACTAAACGCTTGAGCCGATCGTTTAGCGAGCGGAAAGTCGCTTTTATCTACGTAAATTACCGCCTTGTCGCTTGCGTTAAACAGGGGCATAGCGCCGCGTGCTTTGCTCTCCGCCAAGTATGCTGAATCATCCAACGCCTGGGTTTGCATGCTCAGCGTGAATATTAAGGCCGTAATCAGCGCTTGAAAGCAGCTGTATATATTCGTATTCAGTTTATTTTTTTTGCCCATCACGCAGAGTTCTCCAGAATATTTTTATAGTTTTAGTTAAAAAATAGCTACTGTTTGTTATTAAAAAGCGAAAAATGTAAATGGAAGTTTATGGCATTTATTTGTCATATATGCAGCATTAAAAGATAGTTATTCTAAATAAATTAGAAAATTGACATTTGCCTATTTATACAGAGTAAAAACCTCAAAAAATATCTAGGGATTTAACAGAAGCTCCGCATAAACTTCATTCTCGATCGGGTCAGACTGACTATAATATCCAGATCAATTTTACGATTTAAATCTACACTGTCTTACATTTACCCCATATCCAGCGGGCCCGCTAAGAGGTTATACTTTGCGCAGCACGCGCACACCGTGGGCTGGCCATTGGTAACGGCCTTGGGAAATTCAACTGTCTTCACGTTGTATCTCTCCCTATTGCGCCTGCTTGCCATTGAACCGGTCGACTTCGGCGGCTATGCTTTAAATTAACCAAATTCGGCTTTACGTTGCGGCTTTCTGCATCCTTCTTAGGAGCAATCTGCGGCGTGTAATGCTTCAACCCATTTTGAACAATGTCATCGGCTGAATATAAACCGCGTATATCCGCTTATTTTAATCAACCCTGGCAACATCTTCCCCTGACACAGTAAAGGTAGCAAATATGAGCGTGTTAATCGGCGATAAAGAATATTTCCCCGGTATCGGCAAAATCCAATTTGAAGGACCCGATTCCGACAATCCACTCGCCTTTAAATACTATGACGAAAACCGTGTAGTTGCCGGGCGTACAATGAAAGAGTTTTTTAAGTTCGCCACCTGTTATTGGCACAGCTTCTGCGGCACTGGCGGCGACCCGTTTGGCCCAGGCACGCAATTGCGCCCATGGCTGCACACCGCTCCTGATGCTGATACCCGTGCAAAACACAAAATGGACGCAGCGTTTGAGTTTTTCACAAAAGTCGGCACGCCCTACTACTGCTTTCACGATATCGATTTAGTAGAAGAAGGTGACAGCCGCAGTGAAACCAGCCGCCGTTTATCAGCCATTGTTAGTTACGCGAAAGAAAAACAAGCGGCATCTGGCATGAAGCTGCTTTGGGGTACGGCTAATCTGTTCTCCAACCCACGTTATATGAACGGCGCTTCGACTAACCCTGACTTTAATGTTGTGGCCTATGCCGGTGCACAGCTTAAAGATGCGCTTGATGCGACTATCGCATTAAACGGCGAAAACTACGTATTTTGGGGTGGCCGCGAAGGATACATGAGCCTGCTTAACACAGATATGAAGCGCGAACTTGCCCATATGGGCCGCTTTTTAACTATGGCTCGCGACTATGCTCGCGCTCAAGGCTTTAAAGGTACGTTCTTTATTGAGCCCAAGCCAATGGAGCCTTCAAAGCATCAGTACGATTTCGACTCTGCAACTGTGGTTGGCTTCTTAAAAGAGCACGGCTTAGATAAAGACTTTAAACTTAATATCGAAACTAACCACGCCACTCTTGCTCAGCACACAATGGATCACGAACTGCAAGTGGCTGCTGATGCAGGCATGTTAGGTAGCATTGACGCCAACCGTGGGGACTACCAAAACGCCTGGGATACCGATCAATTCCCCAATAACATTAATGAAACCGTTGAATTAATGTTAGTAATTTTGCGTGCCGGTGGCTTGCAAGGTGGCGGTGTAAACTTCGACGCGAAACCTCGTCGCAACTCTACAGATTTGGCTGACATGTTTTATGGCCACATCGGTGGTATGGATACATTCGCGCGCGCTCTTTTAATTGCCGATAACCTATTGCAGAACTCACCTATAGAAGGCCTGCGCAAAGAGCGTTACGCCAGTTATGACGCCGGTAAGGGCGCTGACTTTGAGCAAGGTAAATTATCTCTTGCCGATCTTGCTGCCCTGGGCAACAACAATGGTGAACCTACGCAAACTAGCGGCAAGCAAGAACTTTATGAATTGATTATCAACCGCTATATCCGTTAGTAAAAATTTGCTGGAGTGCCCAAGGAGGGGCACTTAACCTAATTTGGAACCTCAGGTTGCACTATTCTTTTTTGTTTATTTCTTTGTCGATTTGACGCCATCATTTTGATACAACCGCTGCATTTAATTTTGCTTATTCGATCGCTTTTTGGCCGCTTAATGCAGTTTTTTTTGAGGCATTTGTGTATATTGCGCCCCTTCCGTGGCGGTATTGACGTCTTCCGCCCTCCACCGACTGTCTCCTCATTTGCTCCCCAGGCTTGCGGACAGTTTTTGCGGTACGCGTAGCTTCTGGGAACGGGCTACATGAAAGAAGATTAAATAATAATGAGTACATCCTCTCCTGCATTCACTTCTGCCGCCAACCAGAAATTATCTGTTGTCGAAAAAATTGGTTATAGCCTCGGCGACCTAGCCGCCAATTTAATATTTCAGACGCTGGTGACTTTTCTTGCGTTTTTTTATACGGATGTTTTTGGAATTCCTGCAGCTGAGGCCACGTTTATTATCGGTACCGTAGGCTTAGTGGGTGCATTTGTATTTACACCTCTCATGGGTATTTTGGCGGACCGAACTCGAACCCGCTGGGGTAAATTTCGGCCCTGGTTGCTCTGGACGGCCATCCCATTCGGTGCGATTGCCATTCTTGCGTTTACCACTCCAGATTTAAATCAAGATCAAAAAATTGTTTATGCATATGTCACCTATACATTGCTGTTATTAATTTACGCAGCTAATAATCTTCCCTACTCCGCTCTTAGCGGCGTACTTACCAGTAATATTCAAGAGCGCAACAGTGTTTCTGCTTACCGTTTTGTATCGGTAATGATCGCTCAATTAATTATCCAGGTGCTGCTTTTACCACTGGCTCTAATGTTAGGAGATGGGGATAAAGCAGCAGGATTTCACAATACAATGATTATGTTTGCCGGCATGGGAACATTATTTTTCTTGATTGCGTTCGCCACTACAAAAGAGCGCGTATTACCGATTGCCGAATCTTCTAACGGCATATTAGTGGACCTTGGCGACTGTGCGAAAAATTTACCCTGGGTCATAATGCTCATTGTTACTGTGTTGGCATTTGTCTCGTTGGCACTGCGCGGTGGCATTACCATTTATTACTTCCAAAACTATTTAAGTGCCACCGATCTGGCAGCCTTTTTGGAAAACATAGGCTTCAATGGTTTTATTGCCGGGCTTAATGCAGTATTTATGGGCATGGGCTTTAGTGAATTTCAGTGGCCTAAAGATCCAATTATTTCAGCTAACAGCCTGTTTGCCGCGTGCAACATTATTATGCAAATCATCGGTATAGGTTTTTCCAAAAGCCTTGCTGATAAATTTGGCAAACGCAACGTCTATATGGTCTTTTTAACGATCGCGACCTCATTTATTTTTGCCTTCAATTTCTTCTCCCCTTCAAGTATTGGCTTGATATTTTTAACGCAAATATTACAAGGCTTTTTTTACGGCATTTGTGTACCTATTCTGTGGGCCATGATTAGCGATGTTGCCGATTACTCCGAGTGGAAGAATAATCGCCGCGCTACCGCTATTATATTTTCAGCGATGCTGATCGGTTTAAAGGCCGGGCTCACCATCGGCGGCTCCCTCGTTGCAGGCTTACTTGCACACTATGGCTACTCAGCCACTCTTGCCACTCAAAACCCTGAAACAGTTGCAGGCATTAAATCAATTATGAGCGTCTACGCTTCGCTGCCCTTCTATATCTCAGTGGTATGTCTATTCTTTTATTCCATTAACAAAAAAATGGAATTAACCTTAGAAGCTGATTTAAACGCTCGCCGTCAGGCAGCTGGTAAATAAAACATTTGATCGGAACCTATTTATGTCAGAGCAGAATGACGCTATTGATTACGAAGCGCTAAAAACAAAAGCTATTTCACAACCCTTGGTTGAACACATTTATACCGCTGATCCTTCAGCACACGTTTTTGATGGAAAAATTTATATTTATCCATCACACGATATTGAAGCTGGCATTGAATTTAATGACAACGGCGATCATTTTGATATGCGTGATTACCACGTGCTATCAATGGAAAACCCCAACAGCCCTGCCGTAGATAACGGCGTTGCCCTGCACGTAAAAGATGTTCCCTGGGCCGAGCGGCAAATGTGGGCACCGGATGCGGCGCGGAAAAACGGCAAGTATTATTTTTATTTTCCCGCTAAACGCCCCGACGGTATATTCCAAATTGGCGTTGCCCTAGGCGACTCGCCAGTGGGCCCTTTTGCGCCGGAACCTGAAGCTATAAAAGGCAGCTATACAATTGATCCAGCGGTTTTTGAAGATGCCGATGGCGAGTTTTATATGTATTTCGGCGGTATTTGGGGCGGCCAGCTGCAAAAATATCGCGGCAATAAATATGACGCCTCTAATGAAGAGCCCGCTGATGATGAACCTGCGTTAGGGCCTATCATCGCGCGCTTAAGCGATGACATGAAAGAATTTGCTGAAACGCCGCGCGAGATTTCAATTCTCGATGAACATGGCGAGCCGCTTAAAGCCGGTGACCATGACCGCCGATTTTTTGAAGCCTCCTGGATGCACAAATACAACGGCAAATATTATTTTTCTTATTCAACCGGCAATACACATTTTTTATGTTACGCCATTGGTGATAACCCCTACGGCCCATTCACCTATGCCGGGAAAATTTTAACACCAGTGATCGGCTGGACTACTCACCATTCGATTTGCGAATACGATGGTCAGTGGTATTTGTTTTATCACGATTCGATCTTATCTAATGGCGTTACACATTTGCGCTCGGTAAAAATGGCACCGCTTAATTACGATGCTGATGGTCGCATCATCATGCTTGACCCTTACATTGACTAAATTGATTTCGGCAATGGAATGCCGAATTTCCTCTAATCGTTTATACCTTGTTGCCAACCTCTTATTCAGCTCACTAATCAGCTCTTAACGTCCCCTCCAGTGAAATTATCACGCAACCCTGGTCAGAAAGGGTTTTGCCAACATTTTGGGCATGTATAATCAGCGGTCTTTTTAGACTAATTGATTCGCCGCATTATGAGCACAGACACAACCTATCAACCCGCCGCCATCGAACAAACCTGGTACAAACACTGGGAATCACAAGGCTATTTTGCCCCCAGCCATACAGGCGACCCCTACTGCATTATGATTCCACCGCCGAATGTTACCGGCAGTCTGCACATGGGCCACGGTTTTAATAATGCCGTTATGGATGCGTTGATTCGTTTAAAGCGCATGCAGGGGCATAACACACTCTGGCAAGTGGGCACCGATCACGCCGGTATCGCTACACAAATGGTAGTGGAGCGCCAATTAGCAGCAAAAAATATTAGCCGTCACGATTTAGGCCGCGAGGCATTTTTAGAAAAAGTGTGGGAATGGAAAGCTGAATCTGGCGGCGCTATTACGCAACAATTACGCCGTTTGGGCTCATCCGTTGATTGGAGCCGCGAGCGATTCACTATGGATGATGGTTTTTATAAAGCCGTTCAAGAAGTTTTTATTCGCTTGCATGAAGACGGATTAATTTATCGCGGTAAACGCTTGGTGAATTGGGATCCGAAACTACACACAGCGATTTCTGATTTAGAAGTAGAAAGCACTGAAGAACAAGGCAGTCTATGGCATTTTCGCTATCCGTTGACCGATGGCAGCGGGTTTTTAGTGGTTGCGACCACGCGCCCTGAAACCATGTTGGGCGACACCGCCGTTGCGGTGAGTCCTGCCGACGAGCGTTACGCTCACCTAATTGGCAAAACCATTAAGCTGCCTTTAGTAGGGCGAGAAATTCCCATAATTGCCGATGATTGTGTCGATAAAGACTTCGGCACTGGATGCGTAAAAATTACTCCGGCCCACGATTTTAACGACTATGAAATGGGTCAGCGCCATCAATTGCCGATGATTAATATCTTCGACAAAAATGCTCATTTGAATGAAGCAGTGCCGCAGGTCTATCAAGGCTTGGAGCGTTTTGCCGCACGCAAACAAATTGTTGCCGATTTAGACGCTTTAGGCTTTTTAGAAAAAATAGAGCCTCATCAATTAAAAGTACCACGCGGTGATCGCAGCGGTGTGGTAATTGAACCTTATCTCACCGATCAATGGTATGTAAGAACCGCTCCCCTAGCGGAGCAAGCAATCGCCGCAGTGGAAAATGGTAATATTCAATTTGTGCCGAAACAATATGAAAATATGTATTTTTCCTGGATGCGAGATATTCAAGATTGGTGTATCTCACGGCAATTATGGTGGGGCCACCGGATTCCCGCCTGGTACGATCCAGAGGGCAAACCCTATGTAGGGCGCGATGAAGCCAGTATCCGTAAAACGCATAATTTGCCGGATAATTTACCTTTAACTCAAGATGAAGATGTATTAGATACCTGGTTTTCTTCTGGGCTTTGGACGTTCGGCACATTGGGCTGGCCTGAGCAAACCCGCGAATTAGCAGCATTTCACCCTACCAGTGTTTTAGTCACCGGGTTTGATATTATTTTCTTTTGGGTGGCACGCATGATTATGCTTACGCTACATTTCCAAAAAGAAGTGCCCTTTAAAACCGTTTATGTGCATGGTCTCGTGCGAGACGGTCAAGGCCAAAAAATGAGTAAATCTAAGGGAAATGTTTTAGACCCTATAGATTTAATTGACGGCATTGATATTGAAACCCTCGTGCAAAAACGCACTAGTGGTTTGATGCAGCCTAAATATGCGGAAAAAATAGAAAAAGCGACGCGCAAAGAATTCCCTAACGGCATTGCCGCCTACGGCACCGATGCGCTGCGTTTTACTTTTTATTCGCTGGCGAGCACAGGGCGGGATATTAATTTTGATGTGGGCCGTATTGAAGGCTACCGCAATTTTTGTAATAAATTATGGAATGCCGCCAATTACGTATTAATGAACACGCAAGAGCAAGACTGCGGCCAAGACGGTAGCAATAACTACACGCTGGGCCTTGCAGAGCGTTGGATTGTCAGCCAATTACAACAAACAGAAACGCAAATACTCGATTATATGGCGCAATTGCGTTTGGATCTTGCCAGCCAAACATTGTATGACTTTGTTTGGAAAGATTATTGCGACTGGTATATTGAATTGTCCAAACCTGTTTTATGGGATGACAATGCGTCGGCGGAATTAAAAAAAGGCACACGCCGCACACTTATTCGCGTATTGGAAACAATCCTGCGCCTTGCCCACCCTTTTATGCCGTTTATTACGGAAGAAATTTGGCACAAAGTTAAAGATCTTGCCGGTAAAACCGGTGCAACAATTATGCTTGCACCTTACCCAGCGCCGGATGAATCGAAAATTGATGCAAAGGCAGTTGCCGACGTAGAGTGGGTAAAAGGCATTGTTACTGCAATTCGCACTATTCGAGGTGAGATGAATGTGCCGCCGAGTAAAAAAATAGCTGTTTTTATCAGCGGCGGATCTGCAGCTACACAATTGCAGGTTAATGAAAACAGCACGTTTTTGAAAAAACTAGCCAGCCTTGAATCAATTGATTATCTGCATTCCGATACCGATGCACCCTTAAGTGCCACAGCTTTATTTGGCGAAGTTAAAATCCTTGTGCCAATGGCGGGTATTATCGATAAACAAGCGGAATTATCCCGTTTGGAGCGGGAAATTGACAAGCTTAAAAAAGAAGTTGAGCGTGTACAGGGCAAATTAAATAATCCTGCTTTTACTGATAAGGCTCCGGCTGATGTGGTGCAAAAAGAGCAGGACAAATTAACGGGCTATGCTCAGGCCATAAGTCAATTAACCGAACAGCAAGGTAAAATTGCCGCCCTGTAACTTGGCCTTATATCCAAAACACGGATGTTTATTATCAATGGATAACCTATATGCGACGTTTTAAAGCGGGGAGTTTCCTTCCTTCAATCATTCTTGATAGTGTCAATGAAGGTAAAATTACTATCCCCAGTGGTCAAGGGATTACGCATTTGCAATTTAGGCGCTTCGCCGGTTGCCCTATGTGTAACCTGCATTTGCATCAATTTAAAACCCGCGCCAGTGAATTGGCCGCAGCCAATATTCACGAAGTTGTGGTATTTCATTCAAGTGCGCAGCGTTTGCAAGAATTTCAAAACGATACACCTTTTGCCATGATTGCAGACCCGGGCAAACAACTTTACCGGCAATTTGCAGTGCAGGAGTCAATTTGGGCAATCGCTCATCCGGTGGCGCTATTTACTGCAATTTATGCCTTTATTTCCGGCCATCGCGGCACCTCGGCAGCAGACGAATCCATCAGTGGCCTACCCGCTGAGTTTCTCATTAATGAAAAAGGCGAAATGATTGCCGTACATTACGGGCGCCACGGCAGTGACCATTGGAGCGTGGATGACGTAATTCGAAAATCTAAATCGATGCGGAAAAAATAAATTCAACGCATTAGTGTAAAAATGAACGTTTAATGAAGAGCCAAAGTTGTTTTAATTGCCGCAAGGTGCGCTATGGCATATTGTTTTTTATACGGGGGAATTGCTTTATAGCTCGCTGGAGGCGATTTACAGCCTCTTGGTCGCCTGCATATACCACCCGCTCAAATAACTGTGCTAAATACCGCGCAGGAATTTTATAGTCGGTGCGCTGCTCTCCTACACGATCTAAAAATACCATTACTGATTCATCTGCGCGCGGCTTAAACCCTTGTTTAATTAGTTTGTTGTACAGTGGCCGCAACAATCGAGTCTCTAAAGTTAATTTAGGTTTCGCACGTAAACCGTATAGCCAAATAGCAAATCCACCAGTAAAAATCAGCCCGATAACGGCGAGTCCTTTTAATAGCGATTTCCAATCAGTACCGCCTAACCAGCGCTCGAACACACTTTTTTGTTTTTCAGAATCGTAATTCAATACCCAGCGCTGCCAAGCAAAATTCGCCGAATCCCATTTTTTTTGTGCAGGCAGCCACCAGCTATTACCTGACAACACACCTTGCCCTACTAAACTGCGATCTTCTGAATTTAATGCCTCGTCTATGCCTAGTTCAATGCGATTGGGCGCAACAGCAGCAGTGGGGTCGAGCATTACCCAGCCCAAACCCTGTTGCCAGACTTCAACCCAGGCGTGGGCGTCGGCTTGGCTGACAATTAAATATTGGTCGGGGTCGTTATATTTCCCGCCCTGGTAGCCCACAATAACCCTTGCAGGCACGCCGGCAGCCCGCATTAAAAATGTAAAACTACTAGCAAAATGTTCGCAAAAACCATGTTTGCTGGAAAATAGAAATTCATCAATGACTTCCGCCCCCAGTTTAGGGGGCGATAGCGTGTAATAAAACTCGCGCTGAAATAACTCTAAGCCTGCGGCAACTTTTTGCTGTGTATCCATACCCGCTTTTCGCCACATATTAGCTAATGCCCGCGCTTGCGGGTTGCCATTAGCTGGTAGAGCTAAATTCTGTTGTTGCTCTTCATCTGATAAATGTGAATCTTCAGGAAATAAAACACTGCGCGCACTCACTACGTGATATTGCGTACGTTGAAACACCACGCCATCAGCTTGTAGTAATCCTTCAGGCTGTAATTTAACCTGCAGGCCGATACCCTCTACACGCACCGGTGTGGCCAAAGCAAATAGCCAGGGTTGATTATGCGGCTCAACCACTATGCTGTATTCGATTAATTGATCAAAAGATTTTGGTGCTTCTTCAAAAAATTTTAAATTATCGTGGGTGCGGTGCCAGGTGCGGCCATCAAATTCGGTCAATACTAAGCCACGCCAATATAAATCCCGTGTGCGCGGATGTTCACCGATGAAACTGGCGCGAAAAGCTGTGTCGCCATTTTTTACCAATTGCCCCAAATCCCCCGGCGATAAATGGTCACTAAAACCTGTTTTTCCGCGCCCTTCTGGTAAAGGCACTTTCCATAAAGGCGAAAGCCGTGGCATTACAAAAAATAATAAAATTAGTAACGGAATTGCTTGCAGCACCAAAATAGCGGCGTAGGAAAAACGCGCAGAAAATACTCTGTCTCGGCCGAAATATAAACTTTGCCAAGCCAACAACAACGCAATTAAACACAGCGCGCCATATAAGCCCGATAGTAAACTTTGATTAAATAAAAACTGCGCCGCAACGGCGATAAAGCCGATAAAAATAAGCAAAAGTCCATCTTTGTGGCTTGCACACTCAATGGTTTTTAAAATAAACGACATTACCAGCAGCCCCACCATCGCTTCTGTATTGGAGCGATGGGGAAAAGTGAAATACCAACCCAAAAGGGCCCCACCGGCTAACAACCATTTTAAAAAACCCGCCGTGCGGCTTACCCAGTTTTTTTGTGCAGCATAGCGCCAAAAAAGTGTTAGTCCCCACAAGCCCCAAATCCAGCGAGGTAATTGCCATAACAGAGGTAAAATAACGCACGCCTGCGCGACTAAAATCCAATAAATCGCATCGGTGCGAATGGGCGCGGCAATAACTCGAGCAACGGCTGTTTTTTTCATTTGAGCGCACCGTCAAACAAAGCCAAGGCAATTAAACACTCTTGCCGATGACTCTCTCCGCAATTAGGTGGAATGACGACTGAAAACAGCCGCAGGCCGAATAATTGATTTTGCTCGGTAAGTTTTAAAACCCAATAGGTCAATATACTTAAGCGCTCTTCCAACGGATTATTGAGCTGCGTAATATCCAGCCACTGCTCGTGACTGATGTCATCGGCGTACTGTTTGGTATATAACCCTTTTCCTTTTGCCGCCGCTTTCCATGCAATGTGTTTACGCGCATCACCTATTTTATAGGGTTTTATACCTTCAAAATCGCTGCCGCCTAATTTAATCGCCCCTGCCATCAAACCAGTACCTGCTTCTGACAATGTAGGAACATCGCAGGCTAATGGTTTGGCATAAACTAATAATTCCACGTCAAAAACCAACCAGGTCCAACAGCGGATAAGTCCAAGCGGATAATAGGTTTCAATCAAAAAGCGGCCCGGTAACAACCAACCTCGTCGGTCCGTCATTACAGGCAAATTAATTATTGACGGTTGTTGGCAATCAAGTTCTACAACAACGTTTGCCTGACCGCGAAATTGGCAGCGAATATTTTCAGCACCGCGTTTATTAATTGCAGTTAAACGCAGATTAATATTCGCCTGGTCCTCGGCAAACACCGACTGACTAGGTAAAATCTCTAAAGAGGTACCGGCTAAATTAGCGTAAGCATGCAAAATTGCCACAACAAATATGCTAATTAATCCATAGGCCAACGCTAGAATTAAATTATTTTGGTAGTTAGTGCCTATTAACCAGAGCAATAAAGTAAGCCCAAGATAAATAAATCCTGATGCGCCGGGAAATGTGTACAGATTACGTCGGTTAAGCACAAAAAC
>DATDJI010000014.1:0-33249 GCA_036520615.1 Cellvibrionaceae bacterium
TTTCTGACGGCGGTTTTGTCAGTTTTTGTAAAGCAGTTGACTATTTACAGCAAAACACTCAAATGTCATTCGAGGATGTAACTTCTTCCATAAATTGGCATGCTCAAGATGGTTGCGGTGCCAATGATTCCTGCCAAGCTGATCAGTTTTATAATGCCAATGATTTTGTTGGTGTCGGGCCAAAGGACGGCTATCAATCAAATAGAAGTTCTGCTCTTCCCTACGTGAGTCAATATGAATATCGGCAAAATGGTGTTCTGGTTACAAAAACTCCTACGCAGAACCGCGCCGGGGAAATCAATATAGCCCACAATGAATCCCCGAATGGAATGTTGCATGAACTTTTGCACGCTTTGTACGCAGCACATGAACATCAACGTTGGGATAGGGGTAATTTTGTCGATATTGATCCAATTAGGCTATCTAATGCTAGCTCCAATACTAATTTTGACCCGGTAAACTATTTTAGTGAATTTATGCCCGACCCGCGGAGGGCAGATATTTATAACCTTACGACCAATACCGATGGTTTCCCTTTGAGAATGTATGGCGGTTTCGATCAGGCATCGATCATGCGATATTCTAGTGGGATGATGCTCAAGTTAAGTGGCGCGGATTTACTTTGGCATATCAAGCAACCACATTTGGGCTTCCAGAGACATTTTAGAATTCTACTAAAGGATGGCACGGCTTCTCCGTACGATAATCTTGCAATCAATAACGAAACTGGCTCACTGGCGGTTACCACTTTTCAGGATGATTGGTACTCTGCGCAATTTGACATTGAGTATGTCGGAACATTTAACAATGTTGACCGGTTTAAGATTTGGAATAGAAAATCTAATCAATACCTTTTTGATAATAATGGTGTGGTTGGTTTTGTCGATGCAGCTGGTTTGGCTGCAAAAGGCGGAAGCGCGCAATGGAATTTGATACCAGGAGGTGCTGACGGAGAATTCTTGATTAAAGCGAATTCCGCAACTCAAAGATACATGACTAAATCGGGCAATAATCTTGGTTTGGTTGGCTCTGCGCCATCGACTCCTTGGATTATTAAGGCGCGTACGCTTGTTGACGAGCGACCTGAAACATTACGTTTAAGCATGATGGACAAGGTGGGACTGCACATAAATTATGGCAAGTATTTCGCTATTAGGCATACAGATGGCGCAGACGAAAACCTGTTGGATAATCCTGCGTTAGGCATATTTGTAAATGGCTCCGCTTTGTCGCTGAAAGCTACAGTTTATCCGAACGGAGATGCTTCCCTATATTATTTTACTCAGTGTGGTAAAAGTACACAGTCTGATACCTTGTGTATTTACGATGCAGTTTTTAATCGAAATATTCGAACTAACGTTGCGGGAACTCTGAGCCTAAACGTCCCAAATACTGTCACATCAGATTTTGAGCGTTGGGAGCTGATTCCTAGAAAGGAAGGATATTTTCATATAAAAAATCTATCTACCAATAAATATTGGAGCAAGCCCCAGACTGTGAATGGCGTGGTAGGAGTTATTTCTATGGTGGATGAAAGTTCGGGATTGATCGGCGAGTGGCTTCTTAACGATGTACCATATGATGAAGATGAGGATGGTGATGTTAGCTATAAAGAGGGTAAGCAACGTTCTCAGAGTTGCGTAGATGCATTGAATGCTCAGCCCGGCGCTACCCCGGTGGGTGTTAATTATTAATTAGACTAATTTTCACAGGGATGTGATATTTGATTTACTCTAATGGCTTGCAAATAGTTATTCCATGAGTTTGCATGCAATGTGGCGTAGGGCATTTTGTGCTAGGTTAAACGCTCACTATTTTTATTTGCAACAGAAATTATTAAGATCCAACCCCGCATCAATATACAAACTCCTTCACCAACTGCAGCTGCCCGACACTTCGCAACGGCACCACAAAATTCTCCCGCTTTTCGTTCACCGTGCCCTCATTAAAAACCAGCGTGATTTGCGTAGTAATTATGTCATTGCGGTTGCTGCCCGGCGTGAAGTTGTAGCCGTTGTTATTTAAATTCCCCCAATAATTTACATACACCAAATAACGCCCGCGCAGTGGGGCGGCGAGGCTGAAGATTTCTGGGCCGGGGCCGTCTACGCCGTCCGGGTCTAGGCCGCCGCCTTCGCTTAATATCGGGTTGGCGTAGAAGGCGTGTTGGCCGTCGGGGGTTATTACGTGCATGTCGACTTCCGCTTGTGGGTCGTCCCAGCCGAGTACTAGGCGAATGCGCGCTTGGGTTTTGCTGCTGTTACTGTCGTAAAACTGCACGCGTTTTACCTGTTCGCCGTTGCTGGTGTTAAGGCTTACGCCGTTGGCGCCGGGGCCGAATGCGTAGGGGCGCACGAAGTTGCCTTCGGCATCTGTGTACAGAGATAACGGGTTGCCGTTGACGGCTAGCGTATGAGGCTGGGGTAAATCGCTTTTGAGGCGGCCTGCTATTACCGCGCGGTTGCGCACAGTGCCGCGATCGATGGGTGGGGTGGGGTAGGCGGCTCGTGCGGTTTCGGATTTATTCGTAAGGCCGTCGTAAATCCAGCCGTTGTGAGGGCCTTGCCAGGTTAGGTCGGTGGCGAGGCTGGGGTTTGTGATTAGGCTTAAAAGTAGAGCGACTAACTTGAAAATAGTTTTTTTTGTATCCATTTTGTGAGCTCCTGTTTTGAGTTAGAAAGTAGATATTTAATTTTAATTAGCCAATACATGAATGAGTTCGGTGCCTTCGGCGAGAATCGTTTCTACACGCAAACTTTATAGATTAGTTAAATAAAATTATTGACGATTTGGTTGAGCTGCAGGCTATGCCCGTAATTTTCACTTTATGCGCTCATAAAAATAAAACTGCACATTTCCCTTTTATGGATAATTAAACCGCTTAACGAAATTTAATTCCCCCGCCGCGCGCATCGGCACTAACGTGCTGTCGATTTTTTCGTTAATTGTGCCTTCATGGGTAATTAGCGTGACGCGGGCTGTGGTAATTGGTTGTTCGCCGTCGTCGGTGCTGCCACCAAAATAATTTACGTACACCAAATATTGGCCGAACAGGGGACTGGGGCTGGAGAAGATTTCCGGGCCGTAGCCGGTTGTAACGTCTACATCCTGAGCGCCGCCGTTTTTCAATACGCGGTTGCCGTACCAGGCGTGGTCGCCATCGGGGGTGATGACGTGTAGATCTAAGTCCGTGTTATCCGAATCCCATGAGAGGACGATGCGCAGTTGGGCGGTGGTTTGGTTGCCAGCCTTTTGGTAGAACTGCACGCGGCGGGCTTGTGAGTTTTGGTCGCGCACCTCTAGGTTGTTGCTACCGGCGGGGAAAATATAAGGTCTATCGAAGCTGCCGTCTTCATTGACTGAGAGCGGCATGGGTACGCCGTTAACGATCAGTGTGGCGGGGCCCGTGCTGTTTTTGGGAGTGCTGGCGATGGAACCGCGAATCCGGGCTGTGTCCGCTTGGCCTTCGGGGGTATTTACTGATGCGGCGGGGTAGTTCACCGGTTGTGTGTATTGACCACCTTTTTCCACCGTGGGGCGCCAGCCGTTGTGCGGGGTTTTAAGCTGTGGAGCATCGCTTTGGCTGCCGTCTGCATATACCGCGCTGAGGCTCAGAGCGGTAAGAAAACTTACTGTGAGCCGTAAATAATTAATCATGGGTGGTCTCCTGACCCAGCAGCAAGCGGCGGGCGAGTTGTTCGATGTAGGTTTCATCCTGGCCGCTTGGGTAGTCGGCAAAGGCTAGGTGCAGATATTCGTGGGCGATGTCCAGCCGCTGCTGCAGGCTGTAAAAACCGCGGGCAAAAATGCGATTGCGCGCTACCTCGTTGTAGGGGTTGCCGCTTTGTAATTGACAAATGGCGGGCAGCGGCGGCGGCTGAAAACCGGGCTCTGCAGTGAGTACGGCGCGCCATTTTGGCAATTGCTGCTGCAGCCAGGTTTGCGCCTGAGCCAGTGGCTGGCAAAACCGAATGGTTTGCTGCGCGCTTGCCAGGTCATTTTGCGGCAAAGCATGGTTTAAAATATCGGTGAATTTGGCGCCTTGCTGCGCCTGCTTAACAGCTATTTGCCACACCAGCCGGTTGCTGCCGGGTTGATCCAAATGGTAGCGAACCGGCATGCCCTGGCTTATCAAATCCGCCGTCCAATAAGCGATCTGCAGGGCTTTTCGGCTTGCGGGGTTTGGTGATACACGCTGGGTTTTACTGCTGTCGTCAATACTTAAGCACTCCCCGGACCCTGTGAGGTTGGGGGTTGCAGCGGCGTTCTGCCAAAGGTAGGTGCGCGCCACAATGCTCAGAGCCTTGGCCGCTTCCATCGGCTCGGGCGCCGCTTCGCGCTCCAGCACGCGGGCTACATAATCCTCCTGCGTCAATTGGGCTGTAATGTGCGGCTGGCCGTTGCTGGTATCCAGGCGCAGAGTTTCATTACTGTTAATCATCAGGCGATTGCCGTTCTGAAAAATCACCTCGTATTGACCGGATAACAGGCCGCTCTCGGCTGGCTGCTGTTGGGCGGTTTTTACTTGGCTGATTGGATACGCAGCGAACATGTTGACGAGAACACAACTGGCAATGTGTGCAGCCGGGGCAGGGTTGGGTACTAGTGCGTCGAGGGCTTGCGCGTAGCGCTGTAGCACTTGGGCACTCGTGCCTTCGGCTTGCGCCCACAGGGGAGTTCCGTCGGCTAACCAGCCTGCAAAGCCTGCGATGGGGACGCTTTGGGCTGTGCGCCAGCTCCAGGTTTTCACCCGCAAGCGTGAGCCCAGTTGTTCGGCGTACAGCGGGCCTTTGGGGCCCAACATCACGGCCAGCAGTGCTTGACGCGCCTGGTGCTGAGCGGGTAGTTGAGCGAGGGCTGGTAATAGTTGCCGCAGCGGAATAGATTGCTCCGGTTTAACTTGATCAAGTTCGCGCAGGGCATCCGGAATGTAGCGCGCTTGCCAATAATTGCGCCACTGGGCGGGGTCGATATTTAAGCGCGCTGGGTTAAAGTACAGACCACAGCTTTTGGCCAGGGCGGCGTCACGCTCCACCTGTTCACCTTTGTTGCTGCAGCAATAAATTTCCTCGGTGTTATTGCCTTGGCAGATGTACGGAGCTTCTGTGTGTCCGATATCCGCCGCGTAGCCGCCGTCGGCTAAATAGGCATATACCCAGAGTTTCCACAGGCTGCCTAAAGGCGCGCTCGCATCAACAGGTAGCGGTTGTTTTGTCGCGCTGCCGTCGGGTTTGAGTTGCCAGTAGCTGGGTTCGCCTTTGCTGGCGATCACCAAGTGCAACTGGCTAAGGTTGCTCAAATCTGCTGCCTGAACCAGCTTCGAGTGAACAATCCCCGCCATTACCAATAACGCCACCCATCTAATCAAACCGCGCGGTAGCTGCGATGGAAGCTGGGTTGCAAGCGGGTTGAGCAGAGCCAAGGGCTAGTTAACCTGCAATCTGCTGTAATGCGGCGCTTGTTCGTAGTAAGTGCGCGCCGGGTTGTACATGTCTTTTAAGCGTGCGGCGGGCAATTGGAATACACCCTTTTGGCCGAAGCGTACCAAATGGCGCAGGCGTATTTCGCCCACCACTTGTTCCAGCGGCACGGCGTAACTTAACTGGCCATCTTCGTTCTGGGCCTTTTCCAGTACAACCGCATCTGTCGTGCCTGCGAATGTAATTTCGATGCCCCAGGTTGTGCGTTCCACATCGGCGCCTGGCGGTAGCGGCACTTCGAGTAGGGCGTAGTGCAGGGGCTTTTTGCCGGTGTATTTCACAACTATCTCGTCCAAATACAGCGTATTCGTCGTCACCTCGGTGCCGCTAACCGCTTGCGTGGCAAAGTTCAGGGCCTTGTCGCCGGGCATTAGCTGCACCAAATGCCGCTCGATACTTAGGGTGCTATCCGCTTGGGCCGGGGCTTCTGCGCTGGTGTAATGCACAAGTGCCGGTACAGGTTCGGCCGGCGCTGACTTTAGGTCGATTGCAGTGGGCACACCCGTGCCTGTCCAGCGCCAGGCTTCGCTTAGTGTGCGGTTTTTCTGCGCGCGCCATGCACCCTCAAGGCTGATCTGCGGCGCCTTAGGCGATTGGGCGGCAGCTTCGGCGAGCCAGCTGAGAATCAGCGCGCGCTCGAGTGTTGCGTGTTCCGGGGCCAAATTTAACAACAGGCTTTGCGCTGCTGCGGCGTTGTACGGTTGGCGGTATAGCGCTATAGCTTTGGCGATATTGGTTGGGCTCTGCTGCAGGGTTTCCAGTGCTTGCGCCAGCGCCTGAGCATGGGCGGGGCTGGTGGGTACATTGGCGCTTTTACTTAAGCGATCGGCAATTACTCTCGCAGCGGCAAGGCCTAAGGGCGAGTCCGCCGCACCCATAATCAAGCTGCTGTTGTTGTCTGTTGGGGAATCCTGCGTGGGTTGCGAGGCTTTATCCAAATCCTCCAACAGGCCTTTAACCAGGGTCGGAATGGGCAGCTGCATGCGGGCAGCAAAGTCGATAATCAGCGCGCGCTTGAGCAAGCCTGCTTCTTTGGCCTTGCTGGCGTACACATCCAACACGCGCTGCCAATGCTCCGGCGGCAGGCTAATGCCCTGGGTTGAACTCGCGTAGTAGTCAGCGTAATAGGCATAGGCAGTTAAAAAAGCGTCGCTGTCTGCGCCACCCCACCAACTAAACAGTGCTTCCGGCCCGGCCATCTGTACAAGTCGCAAGCGGCTAAATTGCATAATTTGCTGCAAGCGATCGCGTACTTCTTTGTCCGCAGCTGGAATCTGGCTGTAAGCAATAGATAACGGCAATAGGCGGCTTGCGGTTTGCTCAACGCAGCCATACGGATATTCCACTAAGTCGTTGGCGACCCCCATAAAAAGGCTCGCGGCATCTGTCTGGGTTTTAAGGTTAATTTGGCGAGCGTCAGCTGGTAGAGCCAGTGGCGTAGATATGCCCTCAAGCCGCAACTTCTCAGTGCGTGCTTGCGGCCAGGCTGCAGAGGTCAGATTCAGGCCGACGCTCAACGCATCTAACGTCTGATCACCCAAACTTAGGCTTGCGGTTAAATCCCCCGCAGCCACTTTGAACGATTCAGGTAGCGCTAAATAGCTCACGCCTGGTTTTAATTCGGCGGGAATGGACGCGGTTTGCGTGCCGAGGGCCAGGTTTAACTGCGCGGCAATAGGATCTTTGCCTTGATTGAAAGCTAACAGGCCTAATTTGGGCTGGTCCTGCTCGCGAAACTGCGTAGGGCCGCTCCATTTAAGATAGGCCGGCTTTTCCGAGCGGATAAAACTGGTTGCTTGGCCTACTTCACCGGCAGGTGTCATAGCGCGGGCGGTGATGCGCCAGCGCGTGAGAGCATCTGGCAATGTAAAGCTTACATGGGCCAGGCCGTTGTTATCGGTTTGAATGCTCGGTTGCCAACTGGCTGTATCTTTATCATCGCGGCGCGGGCGCTCTAATAATTTTACACCGCGCTCTTGGCGCTGGCCGGGTAGGCTCTGGCGCGTGCCGGGTAGGGCTAAATCGTAATTAATAAATGCAAGGCTTGCGCTCGTGCGCACATTATTGCGCCTTGGGTGGTAAAAAAAGTCTTCAATGCTTGGGGCGATTTCCGGCTGCAGTGTGTAAATCATTTCATCCACCACAGAGAGCACAATTTGCGCGGCAATGGGTTTATCTAAAAAATGCGTTTTAATATCTAGGTTTACCGTTTGCCCAGGTAAATATTCCGTTTTATCCGCGGTGACGGCAATGGCCACCATGGGTTTATTCACCTTTATGCCCGCGTTTTGAAAACTAAAATCCTCGTGCAGGCTGTACACGACGCTAAAAGTAATATTCGGTGCAAAATCGGTTTTCACTGCAATAGATGCTTGGTATTGATTGGCATTTAATTTAGTAATTTTCACCCAATCGCCGCCTTTACTTAATAACGCGGTTTGTTCAACACCATCGCGCTCAAGTGTTAGCAATGCTTCATCGACTGCTTCGGGAAATGTAATTAAAGCCGTTGCTGTATCGCCAATGGCGTAGCTTGCGCGGTCAAATAAAATATCGACGCTACCAGGTGTAGTTTTTTGTTCTGGCCCGGTAACCGATAAGCTCGTGCCTGCCACTAATAATTGATTGGCATCGCGCAGGTGAATACTGTAATTACCGCTTTTTTCAAACGGCAGCGTAAAACTATCGCCGCTGGTAGGCAGCGTGCCTTCGCCACGGGTTTGATCTTCCAGGCGAATCCACTCATAACGCACAGGCGGGCTTGCTGGCGCGTTATTAATAGGCACAAACGTAAAGGTGAATTTTTCACCCGGTGCCGTAAAGTTGCGGCTGGCGGTTAATCGATAGGCGCTAGTGCTGCGCTCAATTAAAATTTCCTTCGTGGTTTTTACGCGAAATGCTGCGCCGTCGCTTGCGAATAATGTAAGTACATAACGGCTGGGTTTATCACTGGCGGGCAAGTTTAATTCTGCCAGTCCCTGCGCATCAGTGGTGAGGCTTTCGCTGGTTAAAGACACTGGAAATTGCCCAGAATATTGTAATTGTGCATCCACCATCGTTAATTGCTGGCTGCGCAGAGTTAAATCTATATGCGCATTAGCGACTGGTTTGCCATCAGGGTAGAGCAATTGAACTTTGCCGGTTACTGCATCACCCGTGTGGAATTCAGTTTTTGCCATCTGCAGATTAATTTCAAAATGCGGTTTTACATAATCAGCAACGCGAAATGCACTAGTGTAAATTTGATTATCGTAGGTGAATTGCAATTCATAACCGCCAGCTACTGCATTTGCAGGCAATAAAAATTGCCCCTGCGCGCCTTGCACACTATCAAATTGCGTTTTAATGGTTTGTAATGTTGTGCCTGCGGCATCAATTACCGTAAGAGTAATCGGGGCGGATTTAGCCGGTTGTTGGTCTTTAGCAGTTTTAAATTCGCGGCCTAGTATTTTAAAACTCACGCTATCGCCTGGGCGGTATAACGGTCGGTCCGTAAAGGCGTAAAGTTTCGTGTTATAAATTTCACTGTCGTAATAAAAATTCTCGGCAATAAAAACGCCACCTTTATCATCCTCGCCCAATACATAGGTGCGCTCGGCACTGCTGTGTTTTAACTGCACTAAGCCTTCACTATTGGTGGCGCCGCTGGCGAGCACGCCTAGCCCGTCAGTCCATAAAATTTTAGCGCTACTTACCGCCTTGCCGGTGGTTTTATTTGCGGCCCAAACGGTTAATTGCTGGCCGGATATTTTGGTAATGCCTAAGGTATCGGCAACAAAAACTAATGTAGTTGCGCGTACGTTGTGTACAAAAGCTTCAACTAAATATAAACCCGGCTCGCGCTTGCCTAGCGGTATATAAACATTGCCTGCAGTTGGAGCAATAAAATCGCTGGAGGAGCCGTCGAGCTTTACATTGGCCGGTGGAGTAATGGTCGCGGCGTCGGCTAATGGGTATCTAAATTCTGTTATTAACGGCAAATTTGGCAATGGGGCAAATTGGGCTTGATAAGTGTATTTAGGGCTTTGATTAAGCGCACTGCCCATTTTTAGCTGTGGTGTGGTATTAATTACTACAGAGCGAGTATCGGCAGAAAAAACGTTTTGCATTAAGCGGCGGGAATTTTTATACCAGCTGTCCCACAGGTATGTAAGGCTGTTGGCAATGCCGTCGCCTTTATAATTAACGTCTGTTTGTAACCGATGGAGGTTTTTTTGTTTTTGCAGAAATTCCAACGGTTTTGGAATCCGGTACAGGCGTACATCCACACCGCCGTAACTGCTAATGGCTGATTGCTGCGCCGCTTCGATGCGCACGCGCGCCTCTTCATTACTGGCAAAACCACTGTCGGATAATAAAAAGAATTTCTCTCCCTGCGGTGCAACCGGCGGTTTATTTGATGGGCCATTAGTCTCTTCGCTCAATGCGCTTTCATCTTCCTCATCACAATAAGCATAATTAGTAGCAAGGCTCATAGCTGCGGCTAATAGTACGGCCATTATCGGCGACATTAATTTTGCCGCCAATTGAGTGCGCCAATGCGCGCCAGCTGTAAAATTGCGCTTGGTTACGAGCGAGATATTATTCTGCGTTTGAGAGGGAGTTATGCCATTCATTTGTTTAAAAATCCTAGTCGATAAATTCCAGTGAAATTCGGGTTGCCAGAATCGGGTATCCAGCGGGTGTCGTGCCAGTGCATTAATTGCTGCGCGGTAACTGCACGCAAGCCGTTATCATTCGCGCTGGGGCTGCCAGTGTGATAAGCAATAAAATGCCCCATCCACACCATCATGTGCTGCTCATCGCCCTGGTCAAAAAACAATAAATCCCCTGGCTGCGCTTGGTTAATATCGCGGCTAATAAAGTGTGTATTGTTCTGCACTAAAATAATTGCCCGTGCGTAGGCACTCGTTTCACCTTCGCCGATATTCCAGCGCTGCGCGCGAGAACGCTGCTGAGCGGTTAAATTTAATTCAGGTGGTAAATTCGCTGCAGTAAAACCGTTATTCTTTTGCCATTTCGCATCGTGAATTTTTAACGCCTCGTTGGCGGCAAAGCGCACGAGGCCTGCACAATCCTGTTGTTGCCAGCGCGGATTGGGGCCGCGGCGCAATTGGGCCTCCACTATTTGTACAAACCAGCGGCGGAATAAATGCGATTGCTCGATATTTAAAGTTTCACCATTATTTACTAAGTGATCAGCCGCAACCGCAGCCTGTATAGTATGCGCCACCGCCCAGGGGGCAGATAACAAAAACGCCGCAGAGAAAAGCGCGCTTAATCTCACAGCGCATTCCAATTTAATGGGTACCAGCTCATCGGTGATGTAGCTTTACTGCTAGCATCAAATTGCGCTACAACTGCAGGCTTTTTGCCTAGAGCGGCTAATTTTTGCAATAAGGGTCCAAGGGTGGTATCAGAAGCGGTTTGGCGAATTTCATTTTGTAATAAATTCGATAGTGGGCCAGGTGCAACAAATAATGCCACCGCATCTTTATTAGGTAATTTATCGCCTAACGCCGGGTATTGTTTGGCAAGGGTGTCTAAGCCGTGTTGAATTAATGGCTCATAAAGCGAAAACAATAAAAAAGCATTTTTGCGCGCAAGGGTTGCAAGCGGCCGGCCTTTAGCATCACTTTTTTGCCACTGTTTGCCGCTGTCTATATCCGTTACGCTCATGTTGGAAGGAGCAGAAGTGCTTGCAGCAGTGGTAGGTGGATTAGCGGATGCATTCTCCTCTGCAGCTTGGCGAGGTAATTTATTATTGCGAATGGCCTTATCAAATAAAGCTGAAATTTCCGCGTCAAATTCAGTAAACGAACTGGCTGCTGCTAATTCGGCGCCTATTAGGGGTTTGGCTAAAGGCGTATTAGCAAACCAACAAATAAAACTGCGGCCGGTAAATGCTTGCAGAATTTTTGGATTTTGTTGTTGTTCGGTAATGATCGGGTTTAGCGCTTGAGGCTGTACGGGCATAAATGCACACAGGCTGGCATCGGCGGGGGCGTTTGCCCACAGGCTGGCGTCAAACATCGCCGCGTGGTCGCCATTTTTAAGCGCTAAAAAACTCTCCCATTGGCCGGCGTTAAGATCGAAGCGCAGTGCAGCAAGGGCGGGGAGATAATCCTGATAACCGAGTGTGAAAAAATGCGCATCCACACTAATACGTGCCTGAATTTTATTTTTATCCGTGGCGCCGGTTAAATTAAAATGCTGCTTAAATGGCTGCTCGTTGGTAAATAGTTGCGCAATAACTTTTTGCGCGTCCGGGTGAAATTGGTTGTTACTATCCTGAATTAACTCCATATGGCTTGCCACGACTAAGCTGCCTTTATAAAAACCAAATGCCAACGAGCGATCGGTTAAATAGCGCAAGCTAAAAAATGGCACAGTATCTTTATTAATAGTTAATTCGCCGGCTGATTTTAATTGCACGTCCGTCTGTGCAATCTCTGTGGCGGCATTTAAAAAATTTGCCACTGCCTGGCCTAAAGGGGCTGCGAGGCCCAAATCCAAGCGCGCAAGGCTAAATGTAAGCTTGCCATCGCGGGCCTTCCATAGGGCCACTTGTGCTTGGGTATCCAGTAGCTGGCTGATTAATTGCTCGGGGAGGGTTAGGTTGCGCTCAAACGCTAAGCGCCGCAGTGTGCCAATTAACGCGAGTTTTTCTGCATTGTGCTCATAATAAAAAACAAAATCATCGCTTAGCAGATCGGCCAAAAATGGCGCTTTTAATAAATCTTTTGGCAACTGGCTTAAGTGTTCAGCCTCAATTAGCGCATCCGGCGCCAACAGGTTAAGTTCCGGCCCATCTGCAATCGCCACCGTAGTCGCCACGGGCGCCCTCTGCCAGAATCGCCCAAACATTCCTTGGCTTGCCGCTAACGCGCCGCCTAGCACCACAAACAAGCCAATGCTAACAATAAGAAGAGTGCGCCGAGGCTTAGCGGTGCGTGAGCTTTGGGGATCCATGGGGGTGCTCCTGATGCGCGGTGGGCTGGTGTTTTAGGGGCGCTATGCTAGCAAGTTTTTGCAGGTGCGGTGGCCATTTTTTAACGGCATAGTAAATGTGTTTTTTAAGGTTAAGGGCTCGGAAATATCCACATCTAGGCGAGAAGAATAGCTAACAGGATTTGCTATACCGCAAAAGTTAATCCTGTACTTGTAATCAAAACACCGGCTAGCTAATTGCGGTCATTTAATTTAAAAAATTTAAATGATGATAAATGCAAAGGCACGTATCCAATAATGAAAGAAACTTAGATCGTGGTCTTAGGTGCCATGGCGTAAATATATATATGCAATTTGCGCCCAAATTGGCGAGCCGGGCGGTTAATTGATAAAACCTTGATATTTCGTTGATACATCCTTGATGGGCTATTGGCTAGGATACAAGCATCAACCTTAAGATGCGTTCATCCATGGTATTACCGCCGATTTCCCGCCTGAGCCTTACGCTTGTCGCAGCTGCATCCATTACCTTATTTGCTAATTTAGAATTATGGAAAAAATTCTATGAGCTTTTACTCCCGCTAACACTCAGCGAGATCCCCTTTTTTGTTTCCGCCGGTGTGCTGGTATTTGCCATAGCCCATGGCGTCTGCCATATTTTCTCCATCGCCCGTCTGCAAAAATTTTGGTTAGTCGTTATTTTATTGTGTAGTTCTGCAGCTAGTTATTACCAGATGCATTACCACGTGCTCTACGATAAAACGATGATGCAAAATATTCTCGCCACGGATTATCGAGAAGCCTACGATTTATTTAACCTGCCCCTGGTATTTTGGGTAAGTATTGTTGGCGTTTTACCGGCCTGTGCTGTGGCATTTTGGCCGGTTAAAACCGCCACTGTAAAAAACCAAGTGCTCACGTACTTGCTGGGGTATTTAATTTCTATTGCGTTGCTAGCCTGTGTGGCTTTGGCGTTTTATAAAGATTATGCATCTCTTTTTCGCAATCATCGGGAATTAAAACATTTTATTATTCCCTCGAGTTTTGTTTATTCCCTGTATGGCTTTGCTTTAGATAAAACTAAAACCAGTTCAGAGCCTGTGCAAGTATTAGGCGCCGATGCGCAGCTTGGTACCCAATGGGCAGACGCTAAGCCGGTAGTATTTATTTTAGTAGTTGGCGAAACTGCACGTAGAGCCAATTTTTCTCTCGCAGGCTATGGCAAAAATACCAATCCTACGCTTGCTTCTGAAGACATTATATTTTTTGATCAAGCAAGCTCCTGTGGTACAGCCACTGCTATGTCTGTACCCTGCATGTTTGCGCGTGCACCGCGCAAAGAATTTAATTTAAGCCGCGCAGACTATTCGGAAAATTTATTGGATGTTGTGCAGCATGCAGGCCTTAATGTGCACTGGATGGATAATAATTCCGGCTGTAAGGGCGTGTGCCAGCGGGTGAGTTATGAACAAATCCCCTCGCATATTAATAATGAATTTTGCCGCGATGGCGAATGTTTTGATATGGCCCTGCTTGAGCACTTGCCTGAACGCTTCGCTACGAAAACACCGGGCGCTGTAATCGTATTGCACCAAAAAGGCAGCCATGGCCCGAGTTATTACGAGCGCAGCCCGGAGGCATTTAAAGCGTTTTTACCGGAGTGTAAATCCAACCAGCTGCAGCGTTGTACCAGTGAAGAAATTAGCAACGCTTACGATAACAGTATTGTCTACACCGACTACGTGTTAGGGCAGTTAATTAATCAATTAAAAGCCAATACGCAATATGCCACGGCCATGTTATACATGTCTGATCACGGTGAGTCTTTAGGTGAAAACGGCTTTTATTTACACGGTTTCCCCTATGCAATTGCGCCGAAAGAACAAACCGAAATTCCAATGATTTTTTGGGCTTCAGAAACCTATCGACAGCAGTTTGGTTTGGACTGGGCTTGCATTAAAAACAAAGCCCATGAGCCGCTCAGCCACGATAATTTATTTAGCAGTCTGTTGTCGCTGCTGGATATTAAAACCACCGTATTAGATCCAGCGCTGGATTTTACTGCCGGTTGCAAAACCCGATCTGTGCCATGAATGATAAAAGCCGGTTTATTCTTTGGCATTGGGTAGTGCCAAGCCTAATTGCGTGCACAGGTTTCGTGTTAATTCGCTATTGGGCGCTAGATGAACGGCTGGCGATGTATTTTTCCATTAATTCAACCTGGCCCTATAAAGATAATTGGTGGCTCGTTAAGGTTGTGCATAATTTCGGCCACAAATTGGCAATAATTGCGTACGCGTTGTTATTTATCTATTGGGCTGTGTATTGTATAAAAGGTGTCAGAGTGCAGGCGATTGGTTATGCATTAACGTCAATTGCCGTAAGTGTTCTGGCGGTTAATGTGTGCAAAACGCTTCTTCATTTTCCCTGCCCTTGGGATGCGGCTGATAGCCTTGGTCAATTAATTCCATACGCGTGGCGGCCAACCGTGGCAGGATGTTTTCCCTCAGGCCATGCCAGCAGCGGTTATGCTTGGATGTGCTTTTATTATGTCGCATATTCGCAGCCTATTTGCCGCCGCCTGCTGCTTGCCACGGCCATCGCGGTGGGAGTGGGGTTTGGTATTGCTCAGCAAATTCGCGGCGCACATTTTTTAAGTCACGATTGGCTGTGCGCGTACCTCTGTTGGATAATCGCGAGCGTATTGTTTTTTATCTGGCCAAAACCGCAAGCCGCGAGCAGCAGCGTAGGTTATAGCAGTTTCTCCTCTACCGCTGCCGTAGGCTAATTAATGCTATGATTTTACCGCGCAAGGCTCATCTACGATCGAGGTTTTAGCGCGCTAAAAATCATTGAGCTGCTTAATATGACTGCGACTATACGTGTCCTGTTTGTTGAAGATAACAAGATGCTGTGCGAAAACCTGGCAGAGTTTTTTTCTGAACCAGATTATCAAAGCGATTTTGCCCAAGACGGCTTAACGGCCCTGCACCTAATTGCCACGCGCAATTACGACATTATTATTTTAGATGTGAACCTGCCGGGCATTCAAGGAACAGAAATTTGCCGCCAACTGCGCGAGCGTTTGCACCTTACCACACCCGTTTTATTTTTAACTGCTATGGACGCACTTGAGGATAAATTACTCGGGTTCAGCTACGGCGCCGACGACTATTTAACCAAGCCCTTTGATTTGCGTGAACTGGCTGTGCGCATGTCGGTTATTTTACGCCGCTACCATACAAGCTCAGACAATAAATTAACATGCGGCGCTGTTATTTATTACCCTGGTCGCTTGCTTGTGCAAAAAGGTGCGCAAAGTTGCCAGCTCACAGGCCTTGCTGCACAGATTTTTGAACAGTTAATGCGCAAATATCCTGATTATATTAGTTTCCACGATTTAGCCGAAACCGTTTGGCAAAACGACTCGGTAGATGACAACACAATACGTACGCAAATATATTCTTTGCGTAAAATTTTGGATAAAAATCTCGAGCCTGGTTTAATCAAGTCTGTACATGGATTGGGCTATCGCTTAACGGGTGTGCATTAAACGCTGATGAAAATTCGTGCACGTTTTAAACAAACGTTTTTGTGGTGCATAGAAAGTAAGCCTGACTAGGTATTACATTATTCAGTACATTGGAAAATACGGTAAAAAGCTGTGCTCTAGCGATGTAAATACGTTTAGACTGCACATATAAGCAACTATTTTAGCGCCATATATAACAACATGGCTGGCCGTTCGGATTTCCAAATTATTTTTAATAAAAAATTAAAGCGAACGCCGTTCGTTAAATAGGATTTTGCGCTTTAGTTATTTTCATTGATAATTCAGGCAGGCTATTTAAAAGTCCTGCTGCAACTTAAAGTGACTTGCATGACAACATCAATTTCTCAGCGGGTATTTCGCGTCGTTTTGCTCAGCACGTTTAGCACGCTCGTGAGTATGTTGGCGCTTGCATGGTGGCAGGTAGAAGCTTTGGAGGAAGCGATTATCGAATCGTTTACCACTGCCGAGGTGGAATACTTTGCCCAATACGGCGATAAAAACACTACCCATTGGACCGAATCCTCGCAGGCTATTAATATTTACATTCCCTTTGCAGAGGCGGATGTAAAAAAGCCACCGGTATTGTTTCAAAATATTAATGCTCCCTTTAGAGGTGAAATTGAAAGTATCGACCATGTTTATGCTGTCGATGTCCATCAATTCCCGGAGGGCACATTATATTACGCCCAGGATTTAGCTCTGTTCGAACGTACAGAGGCTATTGCATTAGGGCTTTTAGTTGCCGCTGCGGTAGTTGCCATAGTGTTGAGTTACTTCGCTGCATTGCTTGCTGTGCGTTATATTTCCAGGCCTGTGCATAAGCTGGTTGATTCCATCCAAAAAATTCAGCATTTACACAGTTCTGAGCCAATAAATGCTACGCAATTTCAGGAGCTTGAGTTGCAATCTATCTGTGCTGCAATTAATCAATTTTTGCACCAGCGCCAAGAAGCGGCAGCGCGAGAAAAAAGTTGGATGGCCATGGCCAGCCATGAATTTCGGACTCCTTTAAGCATTATGTCCGGCGCCGTTAGTGTGTTGCAAAAACGTGGTAATTTATCAGCCGATGATGATAAAACCCTTACCCGTATTGCCGACGCCTGCAGCTCTATGACCAATAACGTTAATACATTATTGGCGATAGCGCGCCGCAAGCCCTTAGATACACCGCAGAAAGTAGATATTCCAGCAGTAATCGATAAGCTTATGCAGGATTACGCCGCCCACAACTCCACTTGGCCTGCACGTATAAAATGCCAAATTAACAGCCATCTGCAGCCATTAGGTGAAGTAGGCGCAATAAAAATTGCGTTGGATAATCTTTTAATTAATGCGCTCACGTATACTACGGGCGATGTAGATTTAATTATTAACGAACAGCAATTAATTGTCGCCGATAAAGGCACATCGCTTGCCGTTGCCAGCGAAAACCAAGGCTTAGGTTTATATATAGTCGCCAAAGCGTGTGAATACGTGCATTGGCGCTTTGACGTTGAATTAACTGATGAAGGGCGTAAAAGTATTTTATGGTTTGATGCGGCCGACAATCTCAATTAAACGCAAATTAATGCTATGCAATACCTATTCGCAATTATTTGTTATCTATTTTCCTTGCTATCTTTACCTGGCTGCAGCTGTAAAATATAAGCGTCTGCTAAAGTAACTCTGCACATCCGACAGAGCGAAACTATTTTGACAAAAATCTATTTATTTCTCGCAGAGTTCTGCTGGCGCCTTCCTTCGCTGGTTTTAGGTTGCGCCCAATTAATTTAAAGTCGTGCTTGGGTTTGCTCATTGTTACAAAGTTAATTATTCTGGCTGCCTCTTTCGTCAAGTGAGGCTAGTTAAAATGTTAAACATTAAACATGTGTCAAAGGTGGTAGGTTCGGCGGTGTGTGCTGCTGCGCTTTTTTTCGGTGCAATAGCGCAGGCAAATACTGTGGAGCTCACGGCAGTGGCGGACTCTGTTGTTCTTGATGGGGCTAGCAGCCAAAATCTTGTCCCCGGACTGCTTTCCTCGGAACTTAATACTTCAGGTGCAGGGAGTGTATGGTTGAGCTTGTTAAAATTTGACCTTACAGGCTTGGCAAATGTACAGGTTAACAGTGCCAGGCTTGAGCTTACGACAATCTTTAACCATAACTCGAATGCATTTTCTCATCAGGTATTTAGCTCATCCGACGACAACTGGTCCGAGAGTACAGTCAATGGCCTTAATCGCCCAACCGATGCCTCGTTAACTTGGTTAGCGGCAATCGATATCAATGGTGTGTCTAAAACCTATAGCTGGAATGTATTAGGTGGCGTTATAGGTGCAGATGGTTTAGGCGGTGCAGGCCATGAATTGACGCTTGTTGTTCGGCCGGATTTGAATCAATCAGCTAGCACGTTCGGCCCGCACTTTATTGATCGAACCGCTTTAAGTGGTGTTCCTAAATTAAGCCTTGATGTAAGCCCAGTGCCTGAGCCTGCCAGCTGGTGGCTTTTACTTGTAGGCACAGCTTTTATTACACGGTTTGCGCGTACTAAGCGCTAAAGGAACCTTTGATAATAAAAAATTTTAAATACGCGTCGGGGCTATTAAAAATTCCGTTAATGCTCGCTTTTTTCGGTGCAATTTTCTTGCGAGTTAATTTGGATAGTGATTGTGCCGTGCATTAATAAATAGCGTATGCGATTTTCAAAAATCGCATACGCACGAGTTTTAAATCTAATCTACTGTTTAGCGTTTATCAGCCACCTGGAAGTATTGAAGGGCAGCTGCTAGCCTTTGGAGCTCTACCCCAACATTCCCATTGACAGTCATAAGAGAAATCTACCGCTGTAGTGTCGATGTGGGGCCCGCCAAGGTTTGATTTAGCTATCAGGCTTACCTGAATTTCGGCACCGTTAATGCCGCCCGCAAGAGTTAATGAGTTCCAGGTTGACCAGCTTCCAGTGCTGGGAAATTCCAGCGTTTCAATTAATAACTTACCATTAACCCAAAGTTGCATCGGCAGTGAACTATTAGTGCCGTTGGAAAAATGAAATACAATACTTTCACCGTGGCGCGGTCCGCCATCGCTAAATACGGTTGCATAATCGATGCGGCTATTTTTTGTATTATCAAAATCAAAATAACCTGCGCCATTAAAGCCCGTCGCACTCGCTTGTAAGCGTCCTGTAGACGAAGTACATACATCATCGACAAAAACTTCTCGCCGATTCGGCACGCCAATGCGCGCCCCTCCCACAGGCGTAGCGTCAGTGTAATCAAAATTACTGCCAATATTTTCAGAATGAATAAAGATTGGGGTTTTGGGGTCATAAATAACATGGCCGGATGATGTGCTGGAGCTGGAATTACTGCTTGAACTGCTGGAGCTTGAAGAGCTGGTTGAACTACTGGAATTTGACGAACTGCTTGAACTTGATGAGGAACTGCTTGTAGGCGTTTTGTCACCTTCACAACCTGCCGAAAATATCAGGCTGCTTGCAAGTGTTGCGGTTGCTACGTAGCTAAGGGTTTTATTGTTGTAAATACGCATGTAAATTCCTCAAGTGGTAAATGCTAAATGTTCCATGTTATAGGGAGGCGTTATTGAATTGTCAGTTTTGCCTACCATACAGCGATTAACTATTTCCCTGAATAATACATCGTGCAAAGCCTCAGGCTTAGTATGCATGGTAGTCTCGTTGCTGACTGAACTGCTGAACCTAAAAGAATATCCGCGTATAGGCAATAATAATCATGTTAAAAACTGTAAACAGTCTATAACACCACTTTGCATGTTTGACGTGTTTCGCAAATCTTCTTTTGAATTCCGCGCTATTGATAAGGGTAGAAATATAAGTATTAATTTTTTTCCTCGCAAGGCTCAGGCGCTGTACTTTTGTACAAGTTAATGCATGCATTGGTTTCCTACAGCCAAGACTTGCGAATTAAGCCGGTGAATTAAGCCGTTGAATTTAAGGCTAATTGGAATTTGCAATGCGCTACCTCAATCATCACCGGTAAAAATAGCTACTAATTTAATTGCATTTATAATGAAGTGCGACTGAGACTTTTGTCACGTATTCTTTATTGAGCCCTTAAAAACCTAGCCATCTACGTAAATTTACGTACAGACACTTACCGCGTGGCCGCGCTATCGTCTATCTGCTTTTGTACCCGCCGGACTGCCAAAGCGTATTCGACACCTACGAAAAATTTAGCGTGCGAGACCCTCAACGAGTTAGCGCACGGCAAACCATTAATTTTAAAAAACGCATTCAAACTTTAATTTTGACGGATTAATATATGACTAATTTATTTTTTGCAGATTTTAAACGTAATACTTTAGGTGTGCTAATTGGCGCTGCCATTTGGGTGACGCCGCATGCTTTTGCCGCTCCATATAGCTCTTCATCAACTTCAACCTCAACTTCGTCCGGCAGTGTGAGCTCGTCTACATCCTCATCGTCTGGCGGGCTTGGCAATGTGTGTAGTGTTATCCCATTAAATATGCCAGCCTCAGGTGTTCTGGATGTCGTAAATGCTATCGGCGCAAGTTCTTGTGTCACACGCGAAAATGCAGATCTTAGTAATCGCTACAGCGTAACCGTACAGCCTAATCATGTATTAAATTTCACGACTATTTCCCCATCAGCATTTTTTATCCGGGATATACCGTTCGAGGCATCAGGTTTAAGTAATTTCGGTACAGGTAGCAATCCCAAACAGCTGACCTTTGATGTATCCGCTGCGGAGGGCAATTCCAATCAATTCTCGATCACGGATAAAGCATTACCCCTTGCCGATGCCAATTCTGCTTCATGCGTTCCGCAAGCCACTATCAGTAAATTAATGCCCATAACTAATCAAATTGAGGCTACGGATTGTAGCTATTTAAGCGCTGAAAAAATGCATTACAGCGATACCTACAGTGCACAATTGACCGCAGGGGAAGCTATTTATGCACTTGGTGTGGGAGAGGCTGCGCTGTTTGTACAGTTAAAAAATGCAGCAGGGGAGCCGGTATCGTTCGTGGATTATTATTCAGGCGACTATTTAAACGGGCATATTCAACTTACCAATTTCATCGTGCCGAGCAGCGGCCAGTACACGTTTACCGTGACAACAATAGAGCCGCAAACTCTTGGTGCCTACCAACTAATTATTGGCAATGAAGAAATAGTTTTCGGCGGTGGGTCCACTCCCGAGCCTAGTTCATCATCTACTTCTACAAGCACATCCACTAGCACCTCATCCAGCGGAAGTACTTCCTCCTCTGGTGGCGGTAACAGCACATCCTCGTCCGGTGGTTTGGGTGGCGGCGGCTTTGGTGGTGGTGGCTTCGGCGGCGGTGGTTCTGCTGGCACTGCTTCATCTACGTCCAGCAGCAGCTCCTCATCTACCGGTTCTGGCTCCGGGGTTGGCTCTACCTCAACTTCCAGTACTAGTTCCAGTTCCGGCTCTGGTACAAGTTCAACATCAAGCTCTGGTGGTACAACCGCTTGCGCTGCCACCCCAATAAAATTAAACAGCCATATTAATTCGCGTTTAAGCCGCAGTAGTTGTAAAGTTGGCACACTGAAAAATCGCTACAACCAGCGTTTTCAAGCTGCGCTGAAAAAGGGACAACAAATAACTGTTGAGCTTGATGGAAATTTTGATACTTATTTAATATTAAAAAACCAAACTGGTATTGTTGCCCAAGACAACAACGGCGGCAACCACCGTAACTCACGCCTTCCCGCTAAACGTGGTTTTTGGCGCGTGCCCGCTAGCGGTAATTTTATTATTGAAGTGACATCGAGCAAGCCCATGGATACGGGCGTTTTTAAACTAAAACTGGAACAGCAGGGAAAACATCACGGCAAATAATTTGCGATGCTAATTTAATCGGCAACTCATGGCGTACCTAGGTGCGCCTGAGTACCTTCGAAAACCCTAGGCGGCGAGCAAAGTAATTTTCAGATCCTCGAAGGTTTAATCTTTAATCGGCTCTTTGGGCATAGCCGGGGCGGCGGTTTTTAGCGCTATATCATCGAGGATGGTTTCAAAACGCTCCCCCGCATGGCGCAGCACCAGGCGGTGGCCCCATACGGGCTTGATTAGGTCCACAACCATCGGCGGGGTTACAAAGCTCTGGCCTGAAATTAGCGCCATGGCTTGGCAGGCCTTTACCAAGTCGATACTTGCTCTGGGGCTTGCCCCTAATCTCACGCGCGGGTGCTCGCGCGTAGCCTGGGCTAGGCGCGCTACATACTCCAAAATTTTATTGTCCACTTTAATGCGCGTCACCAATGCCTGTAGCTTGACGAGCGATTCCTCGTTTAGCACAGGCATAGGCGCTTCTTGTCGGCTCTGCGCCAACAGCAGAATTTTCACTTCCTCGCTGAGGCTTGGGTAGCCCAAATGCACGCGCATAAAAAAACGATCCAATTGCGCTTCAGCAAGTGGGAAGGTGCCGATAAATTCCACCGGATTCTGCGTGGCAA
This sequence comes from Cellvibrionaceae bacterium, assembly GCA_036520615.1. GTDB lineage: Bacteria > Pseudomonadota > Gammaproteobacteria > Pseudomonadales > Cellvibrionaceae > CAMCXE01. The sequence goes on from DATDJI010000014.1 coordinate 22,447, forward strand.
TGACCCAAAAGGTTTCCGCCAACGGCCGGGTTTTGCGCTCGATGCTTACGGTGTTTTCCGCCATAGCCTCAAGCAGTGCCGCTTGGGTGCGCGGACTTGCACGGTTGAGCTCATCAAGCAGTAGAAAGCTGGTAAAAATAGGGCCGGGCAAAAACCGTTGGCTCTCGGTTTTACTGTCGTAATGGCTAGTACCGATTAAATCTGCAGGCGTTAAATCCATCGTGGCTTGCACACGCTTAAACGGCACAGTCACCAGTGCGGCTAAGCGTTTGGCGAGCGTAGTTTTGCCCACGCCCGGTACGTCTTCCAGCAGCAAATGGCCGCGCGCCAGCAGGCTCACTAACACCAGGCGCAAGCTTGAAGGCGGCATTATTACCCCAGCGGCGAGGGCTTCATGCAGCTGTTGCAGGATTTTAGCGGGCGTAGTGTTAGGCTCCATCGGCGGTTCTCTAAGTAGTTGGCGCTTTTATCGGATGCAGATTTTAGAATTTGGCAAGTTAACATCTACTATCGCCATCCTGCATGGGTTAAGAATAAACCACGGCAGCAATCCTGGGCGGATATTGATAACGCGAGCACTCGCTTATCTGCGCAACAGCCGTCAATTCACGGCTATATTCATCTGGCAAATTAAAGCTAAAAATGATGTGATTGCCCGCCCTCTTCGCTAATAAGTGCTCGCCTATGTCTTTAAGCCCCGCAACTTTAGAAGCCCTAAGCGCTGGCCGCACGATAGATGCCATTAAACAAGTGCGCAAAGAAACCGGCCTCGGCCTTAAACAAGCGAAAGAGCTTGTGGATATTCATCTAGCAGCCAACCCGGATCTTCTGACAGATCGCACGCCCTTAAGCGCTGGGCAGAAAACCCTAGGGTTCTTAATTGCAGGCATTACCGTCGCGGTTATCGCCTATCAGGTATTGGTAAAAAAATAACATGGAGCTCGCCGCGCTTTATCAACAGGAGGCTCCACGTGTTTTGGCAAGTTTAGTGCGCCTACTAGGGGATTTTGATTTAGCCGAAGAGGCGCTCCAGGAAGCCTTTGTCGCAGCCATCAGTCAGTGGGAGCGCGACGGCGTGCCGCACAACCCGCGCGCATGGCTTGTTTCTGCCGGACGTTTTAAAGCCATCGACGCCATCCGGCGCAAAGCTCGCTTTGAACCATTAGATGAAGCGCTTGCCGCCACCCTCGTCGCGAAGGAAACAACCGAGCCGCAGGTGTTAGAAGACGATTTACTACGCCTGATCTTCACTTGCTGTCACCCGAGCCTCAATCCAGAAGCGCAACTGGCCCTCACACTGCGAGAAGTATGCGGCCTTACGACCGAAGCGTTGGCGCGGGCTTTTTTCGTCAGTCCCAGTACCATGGCCCAGCGCATTGTGCGTGCTAAGCAAAAAATTAAAGCCGCTAAAATCCCTTATGAAATCCCCGAACGCAGCGAGATAGCCCAGCGTTTAGATGTGGTGTTGCAGGTGGTGTACCTGCTGTACAACGAGGGCTATAAAAGTACCGGCGGCGCGGACTTAGTGCGGCGGGATCTCGCGCAACAGGCCATCGCTTTATGCCAAGCGCTATGGCAATTGCTGCCAGAGGCCGAAGTGGGCGGATTGTTATCCTTAATGCAACTGCAGGAAGCACGCGCACTTAGCCGTCAGGACGAGGCCGGTCGCCTCATGCGTTTAGAGGAGCAGGATCGTAGCCTGTGGGATGTAAATGCCATCGGCACCGCTGCGGCCAGGGTGCGGCACTGCTTAAGTCTCACCCCCGCTGGGCCCTATTGCCTGCAAGCCGCTATTGCCGCCTGTCATGCCGAGGCCAAAACCTTCGCGCTGACGCCATGGGCGGAAATTACTGGTTTGTACCATGCCCTATGGCAACAGCAACCCACCGCCGTCATAGCCCTTAACCACGCTGTAGCGCTGGCCTATTGGCAGGGACCGCAGGAAGGCCTGGCCGCATTGGCACCGATTGCGCCACAACTGAAGGACTACTATTTGTTCTATGCCGCCCGGGCGCAGCTGTACGAGCAGTGCGGGGAAACAGCGCAGGCGGCAGGCGAATACCAGGCCGCACTTGAGTTGGCGCCCAGTGCGCCGGAGGCGCAATTTCTCGCCGAGTGTTTGGCGCGTTTAGGCGGCTAGGCATTTATCTGCGCCTTAAGCATCCCAATGCCGCGCAAAACTTCACGCTTTACTGAGATTTTTTATGTCGCAACCGGTATTTCACATTAACCATCGCTTTAATGCACCCCTGCACAAAGTCTGGCAAGCATTCACCACAGCCGAAGGCTTATCCGCTTGGATGGCGCCTGAGCACACCCAAATAAATTGCCTGTATTTAGAGCCCTCAACAGGGGGCCATTTACACTATTCACTCAACGGCGACGCAGCCGATACGTTTTTTGGTCGCTGGGATTTTCTAGCCGTAGCGCCATTTCAGTACCTGCAGTACACGCTGGCGTTTAGCGATGCGAATGGCAGCTGTATTCGCCACCCACAAGCGCCGGATTGGCCGCTTAAAACCCTCGTACAGGTGACGTTTGTAGCAGAAACCGATAGCACCCGGCTTGAGGTGAGCGCGCGCGCCGACCCGGCCAGCACGTCCACTGAAATTGCCTGTTTTACCGGAGCATTCGAGCAATTAGCAGAAAACTGGCAGGAGGCTTTTGCGGCGTTGGAGCAGTATTTTGCCGCGCCTAGCCACGCCGTAATCACCCATTGCTTGTGGTTTGAAGGTAACGCCGAGGAAGCGGTGAGCCTTTATTCTGGGCTGTTCCCGCATTCCAGTTTTAAGCGCGCGCCCCCCGAACATCAACTGAGCCAAGCTGAAGCAGGTATCGAGTTGCCCATTGAATTCACCCTCGCTGGGCAGCGCTTTTTAGCCATTAATTGCGGGCCGGACGAATCATTAAGATCAAATAGCACCTTAAGCGTTACCTGTTTGAATCAAGCGCAGATGGACGCTTACCGTAAGGCGCTCATCGGCGAGAGCGAGACCCAGACAGGCGCTTGGGTTGTAGATCGCTTCGGAATCCGCTGGCACCTAAGCCTGCTACAGCCATAGCTGAGAAGAGCATGTACCGTACAAATGTTTTAAAACGATCTGACCGCATTTAGGCTTAACTAAAATATTTTTTACACGACTGTCGAAATACTCAGGTCTAGTTCGACTAATCAATAACCGATGGTGAGCCCTTAATTTAAGGTGAATGAAGCGCGCAGCTAATTTTAGCGAATCACTCCTCAGAGAGTTAGCTAAAAATCCTACAGAACCTAACTGTTAAATAAGCTGCATTATTTGTTTTGGCTTTTCACTCGATGGCAATAGTAAAAATGCACACCGCTGCACCCGCACTGATGTGCAAATTGAACATTTAACTAAATTTCTTCTGATTTAATATCAGATTTGCGCAAGCAATATTATTAGCTTTATCTACTTTTTTAATTTTTAATCCAACCACGCTGAGGCCCCTCTATGCAAATTACCGTTGAAACTCTAGTAGCCGCTCCAATTGAAACTGTGTGGCATACGTATAACTCGCCTGAACACGTTATGAAGTGGAATTCCGCTTCCGACGACTGGCACACAACAGCGTGCTCCGTGGATTTCCGTGAAGGCGGGCAATTTTCATCGCGTATGGAAGCCAAAGATGGCAGTTTCGGTTTTGACTTTGCAGGCACCTATACAAAAATCATCGACCAGCAATTAATTGAATACACATTTGGTGAGCGCAGCGCGCAGATAACCTTCGCACCCAGCGCCGAAGGCGTAAAAATGCAGGTGCGTTTTGACGCAGAAGAAACGCACTCAATTGAACAACAGCAGCAGGGCTGGCAGGCAATTCTAGATAATTTCGCACGCTACGCACAAGCGCTACCGGCGCAGCAAAAATCGTAAAAAAATTAACTAAATAAAAATGCTGCAGCGCCTAAACCCATTTGCATACCACTGGAGGTAAGTCATGCTCGCGCCACCAAATCCAAACCAATTAATGCAAACCCAACGCACTCTTGCCTTTACACCTAAAGAAATTTACGCAGCATTCGCAGATCCCACGCGTTTGGCCGCATGGTGGGGGCCGGAAGGATTTAGCAATACATTTGAATTATGCGAATTTGCGGTAAATGGCAATTGGCGTTTTATTATGCACGGGCCGGACGGTACGAACTACCCAAATGAATCTGTTTTTACCGAGCTTGAGGCAAACAGAAAAGTCGTCGTGCGGCATACCTGCATGCCTTATTTCACCCTCAGTATTTCGCTCCTGCCGCAGGATGCAGGTACATTGGTGGTATGGCAGCAAGTATTTGACGACGCCGAACTCGCGCAAAACATTCGCCCGATTGTAGAACCCTGTAACGAACAAAATCTGGATCGTTTACGACTGCATTTACAAGGTAATTTAACTTAACCAAGATTTTTTATATTCTGGCAGCTACCTGATGAATTAAACCCACTGAGCCATTAATTTAAAGCCGTTAGTAAAATAAAAGCAACGCAGATTTTCGCAAAGACCGAATTACTCACCACGATGAGAGCATATGTATGTCTGCAACAACACACAAAGAGATTTATATCAATTTACCCGTGCGAGATTTAACCGCTAGCCAGGCTTTTTTTACCGCCCTCGGCTACAGCTTTAACCCGCAATATACCGATGAAAACGCCGCCTGCCTAATCCTGGGCGAGAATATTTTTGCGATGTTATTGCGTCCGGAGTTTTTTCAAAAATTTGCCCCGGCAGGTGCCAACTCGTCCGGTAATGAAGTATTAATTGCACTTAATTTACCTGATCGCGCCGCTGTAGATGCGCACATTAAAAAAGCAATAGCGGCCGGTGCCAGTTGTTTTGCCGACCCCATGGATCACGGTTTTATGTATCAGCATAGTTTTAAAGATTTAGACGGCCACGTATGGGAATTTTTAAGCATGGAGGCGGCCGCATGAAATACTTATGCCTGGTGTATTGCAACGAACAAGAATTTAACAACCTCTCCCCCAGCGAGTGGAAAACACTTAACGAGCGCTGCGTAGACTGCGTAGCAAGCCTACAATCAAGCGGGCACTATATTGCAGGTGATGCGCTGCACCCAGTACACACAGCCACAAGTGTGCGCTTGCGTGACGGCAAAGTAATAATTACCGACGGCCCCTTTGCCGAAACCAAAGAGCAACTCGCCGGATATTATTTATTAGAAGCGCGCGATTTAAATGAAGCCTTATTACTCGCGCAAAAAATACCGGCAGCAAGTATGGGTTGCATTGAAGTTCGCCCCGTGCGCACATTAAATCCCGAAATAGACGAACGCTCAAATCCCAACATTAACCCTTAGCGCGAGACACCAACCATGAAAACCCTATCCCCTTACATCATTTTTTTCGGCCGCACCCGCGAAGCTTTAGAATTTTATAAAAATGCATTTACCGGCGAAATCGTGCAATTAAGTACCTTTGCCGACGGCGGTGGCGCCTGCGCTGGAATGACGCCAAACCCGGAAGATATAATGCACAGCGAATTTCGCGCTGAGAATATTCATTTTTTTGCCAGCGACGGCATACCCGGTAGCACAGCCGTTAACGGCAACCGCATTACACTCACCATTAATTTCACTAGCGTCGATGAGCAAGCCAGTGTTTTTGCAGCTTTAGCAGCAGGCGGTGAAATTAAACAACCGCTAGCGGATCAATTCTGGGGCGCAAAATATGGCGAAGTAACCGATAAATTCGGCGTGCATTGGTCGACAAATTGTTTCACAAGTACGGGGAATAATTAATATGGCTATTACGCTTGCGCCCAGTGAAATAAAAACTCGGCCCGCTGAAGTCTACGCCGGTTTAAAAATACCCGTTACCGAGCGCGCCGCAGAAGAAATTCCCGCTCTATGGCAAAACTTTATGGCTCAGCAACCATCCCGTTTTGCCCAAGCTGAAAACAGCGAACGCGGCCTGTGCATCGGCGGCGAACAGGGCACAGAATACGTCGCCGCCGTACAGGTAGCGCCAGGTACACAATTACCGCAGGACTGGTTTGAATTACCTATCCCCGCTGCACATTTTGAAGTATTTCCCCATAAGGAACCTGTCTTTCGCCTACGCGAAACTATCGAGGCTATTTTCGCTCCGGGCGGCTTAACGCATGAACATCAACCGGTAAATAACCTCGCTTTTTTTGAACAATATACGGCGGATTTTGATCCGCACACAGGGCTCGGTGGTATGAGTATTTGGGTACCGGTACGCGTATAACAATTGACGCTGTTTAATTGAGGATGTCTTCGCACCCCGATTGTGCTCGTCGACGGTTAATCCTTAAGTGAATGCCATACCGCCAGAAGATTGCGCTACCATAGATACCTTATGCAGCAGGATTTAGGCTTATGGTAGATGTTTATAACAAAGACGCTTTACTCGACGAAATTACCCGTCGAGTAATTCAGTTGGACAGCCAACGGCAATTTGACGAAGAATTACGTAAAACAGTGCAAGCGTATATTGAAGCCTTGGATGAAATTACTTCAGTTGCCAAGCCGGATATTGAAGCTATAGCCCAGCAAGTAATAAATGAATATCAACAAAACGCAAAAACAGCTTACGGCCTGAGTATTACGCGCAATCATATATTCGCTGCGGGTGCTGTATTTCTGGCACTTCTGTTATTCATGGCAATTTTTACCGGCAAGTATTTCGGCTTAAAAGAAGGCCTATACGGGATTGCACCGGCAGTAAATGCAAATGACAGCCAAGTGAATAACCGAGCACAGCTTATCCGCGCAAAATTAGTTCAGGCTTTTAATCAGACGGCGCCGCTAAAAGTAGCCGCGTTAGAGCACTACCAAACTACGTTAAAATTCCCAGCTACTTTTGATGAGCTGGGCTATAAAAGCACTGATTTTGAAGACGGCGATTTAATCGAACATATTAATTTCACCTCTGCTGGAGGTATTTTAATTACGCTCGGCAAAGGCTTTGATGCCAATACCCGCTTGCTATTACAGTCGGATGCACTGGAAAACAAAGCGGTATTTCGCTGGAAATGCACAACTAATATCCCTCAGCTTTATTTAGGCGCAGCAAGCTCAGCACCGTGTCAATTTTCGGAAACTTTTTGAAATCAAACGTCCAAGTAAATTTTTCCCAACCGGAGAATCATTATGTCAGCCACTATTTCGTTATATCGTGTTTTCAAAGCCCCCGCCGAGCGTATTTACCGCGCATTTTTACTGCCGGAGGCCTTGGCAAAATGGTTACCGCCCCACGGCTTTGTTGCGCAAATTCATCATTTTGACGCAACGGTAGGCGGTGCCTTTCGTATTTCGTTTATTAATTTCACCAATAACGATACGCTTGGTTTTAGCGGTGAATATCACGAATTAGAGCCCTTCAAGCGCATCCGTTATACCGATCGTTTCGACGATCCTAATTTGCCGGGCGAGCTTATGGTTACAATTGAATTAACAGAAGAAACCATAGGTACGGGAGTTACCATTTCACAAACCAATATTCCAGCGGCAATTCCACTGTCCGCCTGTTATTTAGGTTGGCAGGAATCCCTCAATCAATTGGCGAATTTAGTGGAGGCGTGTGTGGCCTAAGGCGGAAAATAAGGTTGGGTGAAGCACTGGCAATTAACGCGGTAAATACTACAGTATCTTCACCCCTCCCTCCCCGCACCGAGGTGCCACATGTTTAACGCAACCACGTTCGAAGCCACATACAAAGACAGCTACACCCCTGATTCAATCAGCGATGAAACCTACCAACAAAGTTGGATTAAAGCCAAGGAAGGTTTTGAGGTTTTTAAAAAAACTCAGGAAGTTAAAGATGAACAAGGATTTATTTTTGTAGCGCCGAGTAAAAGCAAAAAACAAGTCAATACGCTGACCAAAGCCACCGCCAGCAACAGTTTAAAAACCGGCGCCATTATGGCGGGCAAGCATATTGCCTCTGGCAAGTACGTGTTTCATTACGCTATGTCGGGCAATGAGTGTAAAACCGATGTGAATAGCATGCGCACCCACTGCGAAATAAACTCCAAAAAATACACCTACTGCGCCGAAGAAAACCTTATTGTCAGTCATTTGGATGTGCGCTTTTATACCTGTATTGCCTTTCGTATTGAAGCAACTGGCATCGTAGTTATTCCGCCCTGCGGGCACCACAAACCCTTCGCCAAATGTAAACAAACGTTGCGCATGCTCGCTATAAACTATGTGATGAAATCGGAAGATTTATAACCTGCACATAAAATGCCTCAAATACCGCGGCGTTTTTATTCTCAACCGGCGGCCCCCGTGTACAGCGGGTGGGCGCGATAAAGTATGATGGCACCTCTAACACATTCATTCACCACTTGAATTGCAAATTGGAGCTGCCATGTCTAGTTACCCGCCTACCGCCGCGCTTGCGCAATCGGCCCATATCAACGCCGAGCGATATAAAACGCTGTATGAACAATCAATCAAAGCCCCGGATACATTTTGGGGTGAACAGGCGCGAGATTTCTTAACCTGGCAACGCCCTTTTAGCGAAGTATTTCGCGGCAATTTTGCCGAAGGCAACGTGAATTGGTTTGGCGACGGCACTTTAAACCTGGCAGAAAACTGCATCGATCGCCACTTACCCAAGCGTGCACAACAAACCGCGATTATTTGGGAAGGCGATAACCCCGCTGAATCCAAACATATTACCTATCAACAACTGCACGACGCCGTCGGCCGCTTTGCCAATTTATTAAAAAATAAAGGTGTCAAAAAAGGCGATCGCGTCTGTATTTATATGCCGATGATTCCTGAGGCGGTTTACGCCATGTTGGCCTGCGCCCGCATAGGCGCAATACATTCAGTAGTATTTGGCGGCTTTTCGCCGGAAGCTTTAAAAGATCGTATTTTGGATGCAGGCTGCAAAATTGTAATTACGGCCGATGAAGGCCTGCGCGCAGGCAAAACCGTTCCACTGAAAAACAATACCGACCGCGCCTTAGATTTTTGCCCCGATGTAGAAACGGTAATTGTCGTTAAGCGCACTGGCGGCGCTATTAAATGGTTTGAGAATCGCGACTGCTGGTACAGCGAAGCGGACGAATTAAGCCCCGTCTGCCCCGCCGAAGAAATGACTGCAGAAGCACCGTTATTTATTTTGTACACGTCCGGCTCCACCGGCAAACCCAAAGGTGTATTACACACCACCGCCGGTTATTTGCTACAAGCGGCCATGACGCACCGCTACGCATTTGACTACCAAGAAGGCGAAATCTATTGGTGTACAGCAGACGTAGGCTGGGTAACAGGCCACAGCTATATCGTCTACGGCCCCTTATGTAACGGCGCCACCACACTGATGTTTGAAGGCGTACCCACCTACCCAGACGCCTCGCGCTGCTGGCAAGTTATCGACAAACACCAAGTGAATATTTTCTACACCGCCCCCACCGCTCTGCGCGCGTTAATGGCCGTGGGCGATGCGCCAGTAAAAAGCTGCTCGCGAGCCTCTTTACGCATCCTCGGCACAGTCGGCGAGCCCATCAATCCGGAAGCCTGGCAATGGTATTACCAAGTAGTCGGCGACAGCCGCTGCCCAATCGTCGACACCTGGTGGCAAACCGAAACCGGCTCACACCTAATCACCCCGCTGCCCGGCGCCCACACCCTTAAACCAGGCTCCGCAAGCCTGCCGTTTTTCGGTATTGAACCTGCTTTGGTTGATGCCAACGGTCAGGAAATTGAAGGCCCAGGCGAAGGCAATTTAATCATTAAACGCTCCTGGCCCAGCCAAATCCGCAGTATTTATGGCGATCACGAGCGCATGCTACAAACCTACTTCGCCACCTACCCCGGCTTCTACTTCACCGGCGACGGCGCCCGCCGCGATGAAGATGGTTATTACTGGATAACCGGCCGTGTAGATGACGTATTAAACGTCAGTGGCCACCGCCTAGGCACCGCCGAAATCGAAAGCGCCCTGGTGCTACACCCCAAAGTCGCCGAAGCCGCCGTAGTCGGCTACCCGCACGATATTAAAGGCCAGGGTATATATGCCTATGTAACTTTAATGCAGGGCGAAACTGGCAATGCGGATTTAATTAAAGAATTGGTTGCTATGTGCAATAAGGAAATTGGACCGATTGCGAAACCGGATTTAATTCAGTGGGCGCCGGGATTGCCGAAAACTCGGTCTGGGAAAATTATGCGGCGGATTTTGAGGAAAATTGCGGCTAATGAGGTGGACTCGCTTGGGGATACTTCTACGCTGGCGGATCCTTCGGTGGTGGAGGCGTTGATTGGGGCTAGGTTGAATAAGTAGAGGCGCTCTTTCGAAAAACTGCAACGAAGCCAGCGCGCGTCGTGTTGCCATAGTAGTATCCGAATGATGCAGTATGCGATTCCACCGAAGTGAATTAAGCTAACCGGAACAATTTTTTAAACCGATATAGGTCTTTATAAAATGGATACAGATCAAAAGACAGAATCACTTGCGGCATTGTGTGAAGATATTGAAAATGACCACGTTCGACTACCAGAATTTCAGCGAGATTTCGTATGGGAAATTCAAAAAACATACGATCTCTGTGATGGTCTAATACCCCCGGACACTTTAATGAGAGACAATAAAACGTCAACCAATGAGGTGCCATATGACTCAGAAACGCAGTTACAAACAATATCCCAAAGAGTTCAAAGACGAGGCGGTAGCCCTGGTGCTTGAGCAAGGCTATTCGGTTCCAGAGGCCGCGAAATCATTGGGTATAGGGGCCAATATGCTGTACAAGTGGAAAGAGCTTCACGAACTACAAATTTCGGGGAAAGCG
>DATDJI010000015.1:0-18007 GCA_036520615.1 Cellvibrionaceae bacterium
AGAAAGAATAGGACCAGGTAAAACAGTCCCAGCAAAATCAACGAACGGAGTAGTAACCCACTTAACGTGTCCGCCAGGCCAATTATTTCCCTCTATCGTCGTGAACTTGGTCGCACCGTAAACATTGTGTCCGGCTAATACGGCCGCTAATAATGTTAAACGAGTAATTGTTTTCATATTTTTTCCTTAATTGTGAGAGATAAAATCAGAAATAGCCATGAATAACCATTGGTTCAGCTAAATACTAGATCAGTGACAAAGTGAGCGGGAAACTCAGAGATAAGACGGGCATGTTCGTTCGCAAACTCATCCCTCTGGATTGTCAATTCAAAAAACCATTGAATTAGATTTAACCACCGCCCTAAGCGAATGAATTAAACAGTGATAATCCTATCAGCTAAGAACATCAAGTAGGTCTGCAAGGCATGAATTGAGGACCATAAACTCTGTTGGTTTATACAATGCATGCGAATTGCCGAAACTCTCGTGACATCACAACTTACTTCGGCAAAGCCACTGTAACGTTGACAAAAGTTGGAATCAATATGTAAAAATACGTATCCGCACTCTTTTGAGAACTAGTTCCACCCAAATGACAATCCGCCAAAAGAAGCAAACAATAGTGAATCCCCTACGATATAATTACTCGTTAACATTTTATTGACAACCGAATTAAGGAGCACTGTTACTATGGAAGACATCATTGTTTTTGCATTGCTAGACAGGCAGGAATATCTACACAGTACTTTCGCTTGAAATACAGTGTTTAAAAGACCCTATGCTATCTAGCACACAGATGAACCGGGATCAATTAAGACTAATATGCGGCAGTATGTGCAATCTACGACAGTGTTAGCATACGTAAAATCGGTTTACCACCTCATTGAAGCTTGATATGAAAGTGCTTTGCTTGTAGTCCATATATAATCAGCGAGTAGACCGACCCGTTTTAGCGGATTTCCTCCCACACAATATACCTAATGCAGACATAATTTGTTCGCGCTTATAAATTTACACACGCTTATATTGGTGAATTAAAATGAAAAAGACATGGCTATTTTTAGCAGTACTTCTCACCCTAAATATTTCTGGGTGTGGCTACAATAAAATCCAGACCGCTGACGAGCAACTAGCGTCGAATTGGTCGGAAGTCTTAAACCAGTACCAACGGCGCGCCGATTTAATCCCAAATTTAGTCAACACGGTTAAAGGCTTTGCCGCCCATGAGCAAGCTGTGTTATTGGGCGTGACGAATGCGCGGGCAAAAGTGGGCAGTATTCAAGCTACGCCAGAACTTGTTAACAACCCTGAAGCGCTCGCTAAATTTCAGGCGGCGCAGGGTGAATTAAGTAGTGCGCTGTCGCGTTTATTAGTTGTCACCGAAAACTATCCGCAATTAAAGTCTGATGCTAATTTTCGCGACTTACAAGCCCAGCTAGAGGGTACGGAAAATCGTATTGCGGTAGCTCGCAATCGTTATATTAAAGCGGTGCAGGACTATAACGTGACAGTGCGAACCTTTCCCACCAATATCACTGCCAAAATTTTCGGTCACGCGCCGAAAGCTAATTTCACTGTGGCGAATGAACAGGAAATTAGCCGGCCACCATCAGTAAATTTTGATTCTGGCGCTACGCCCACGCAACCTGCTCCTGCTCCTGCTCCTGCTCCTGCTCCTGCTCCTGCTCCTGCTCCATGAATCTTATTAAAACATTATGGCTCGGTATAATTTTGAGTTTACCGGTGCATGCCGAAGTGGCAGTTCCGCCATTAACCGGTCATGTAATCGATAAAACCGCTACCCTCAGCATTACCGAGCAAGTGGGTTTAGAGCAAACATTAAAAGAGTTTGAAGCTAAAAAAGGCAGCCAAATCGCCGTATTAATTGTCCCCACTACGCAACCAGAAACGATTGAACAATTCACTTTACGGGTCGCGGAGAATTGGAAATTAGGTCGTCAAAAAATCGATGATGGTGTTATTTTATTAGTTGCGAAAAATGATCGCAGCCTGCGGATTGAAGTGGGTTACGGCTTGCAAGGAGCGCTGAATGATGCCACCGCTAAACGCATTATCAGCGAAGTAATTACGCCATATTTTAAGCAAGAGGATTTTAACGGCGGCATCAAAGAAGGCATTAGCCGTATTATCAAAGTCATTGAAGGAGAACCTCTGCCAGAAAAAACTCTAGCACCTCAACAATCTGTTAAAAGCAATCTGCAGGATTATTTCCCCGTTTTATTAATTGTAGCGCTCGCCGTAGGCGGGGTGTTGCGCGCCATGTTAGGCCGTATTGGCGGATCATTTGTTACCGGCGGCGTTATTGCGGTCATTGTTTGGTTTATTTTAGGCGCTCTTACGGTTGCGTTATTCGCAGGTGGGGTAGCCTTATTATTTACGTTATTCGGCGGTAGCGCCCTGGGGCGCGGCATTTTATTAGGTGGCAGTGGCCGAGGTGGAGGCTTTGGCGGTGGGGGCGGTTTTGGAGGGGGCGGCGGTTTTAGCGGCGGTGGTGGCGGTTTTGGTGGCGGGGGTGCTTCAGGAAAATGGTAACTATAAATCCAAAACGAATTGCAAAACATTTAATCTGTGGCGGCGCTTTAAAACGAAGTTTTCCCGCTGCTACATTGGCAGCGATTGAAGAAGCTATTAATGCAAGCGAAAAATTACACAGCGGCGAAATCCGTTGTGTGATTGAAGCTTCCTTAGATATGGGCCCACTGCTAAAAAATCAGTCAGCTCCAGCACGCGCCTTGGAATTATTTTCAACTCTAGGCATTTGGGATACCAAACACAATAACGGCGTATTAATTTATCTATTGTTGGCCGATCACGCTGTGGAAATCGTGGTTGATCGCGGCGTAACAATTTCTACCGAAGCGTTAAACTCAATATGCCTGACGATGCAAAGCCAATTTACGCAGCACAATTTCGCTGCCGGTATTATCCAAGGCATTAATGCAATTTCGGTACATCTGATACGCAACTTTCCAGCGAAAGATAATGGTGCCAATGAAATACCCGATAATCCTATTTTGCTTTAAAGCGGGTTAAAAAATTTTAACGGTAACTATTAATTGCGCTAATCGTGTGAGCGCCATTTTACCATTAAACGAAGTCAATATTAGAGACGAGCCACCTAGGAAGGTACGATCAATCTCAGCAGGCCATTTTAAAGCGATGCAATAAAATTATTACACTCATCTACAAAACGGGCCTGAATTAAAACGTCATTGTGATCAGCATTTTCAATCTGGCAAATTTGTTTTTTGCATTCTAAACGCTTATATACTTTTTCGGAAAGTGATGGCGGAATTAACGTATCATTTGAAGCCACAAAAACCATTGTCGGCGATTTTATTTCACATGCATATTGATTTAAATTAAATTTCTGACGAATTATTCGCGAAGGTAAATTTAATTTAGCGCGCGTTGCTACCACATCAGCAACACTGCTCAACGGGCACACCAAAATGCATCCCTGAACTCTTGTTTGTGATGCTACAAACCCCGCCACTGCTGATCCGAGGCTAAAGCCAATTACAATAATTTCGGTACCAGGGTGGTCCGCTTTAATAAATTTCGCTATGGCGATTGCGTCATTGAATATATTTTTTTGCGTTGGCTCGCCCTCACTTAATCCGTAACCGCGATAGTTGAACGCATAAACGCTGGAAAGATTTAAGGTCGCAGCCAGAGTTGATACGTCTGCACAGTCCTGCGCATTACCACCGAAATATATGCCAATGCAGTTGCAGTCTACGTCTTTTCCGGGGAATCTCCATCCTTGAAGAATACAGCCATCCTTTGTTGTTATGCTCAGCGAGTGAGCACTCAAAGAATGGTAAAGTAAGTATTGCGGTGAGGCTTTGAAAAAAATGAATTTTTTCTGGTTTAACAAAAATAGGCACGCCAAAATCTTGTTGCCTATGAGAGAAATAGAGCTTTTAAAGCCCATCGCAACTCATCGAACCTGCTTTATTGGCGCCCTCATCAGTTTTACGGATGCAAATACAGGTTTCATTATTTATAACTCCCAAAACGACGGTAGAGTTTTTCTCTATATCACCGGCCTCAAGCTTTGGCAGCGTAAGCTCAATCGTTTTGCCGTGTAAAAAATTATCTTTATTCTCTACTACTCCCCGAATTGTATAAGGGTCGGGAAAACCTTGCACTAACGATGGGGATTTACCTATACCAAAAATTCCAGTGCTGTGCTTTTTAAATTCGATGACATGCACAAGTATGGATTTCTCAGCTTTGCGGTTGTCCGGCCATTCCCACTTTAATGTAATTTCGGCTGCCATTGCACATCCTCCAAATAAAAAACTAGAAAAAATAAGAAGCAAACTTCTGTTAACTCTACTTCTCAACAACAAGATCATAATTCGTCCCCGATGTCGGCTGCGCTCCAATAAAGCCGCTTATTATACGCTTCTCGCCGACGTGTTTAGCCTTCAATTGTTCAAAAAGTCCATTAGGTGTATCCAGACCTGGTATACCGTCAGTGACTATTTTAGTGGCAATAAATGCACCTGATGCATAGGTCGAACAATTCTTACCTATAATATTAAATGCGCCTGGATTTAACTTTAAATCGATCCAATATTGGGCAAATAATTCAGCTTGAGCACGAGTTACCTTTAACAACAGAACTGTTGAGCAAACGTCATATCTTTTAGCAAGCTCCGCGCTTACATACATTGGGCGGATTTTTTTCAAATCGTCGTAGTAAGCAACTTTCCCCTTCATATTTAATCCGGAACTATTCCAAGAAAGAGAAGGCCCGTTAGCCCAGGACTTTAAAAAGCTCGAAAAGCTCGGGCCTGAACTCCCACTGGAGGCATCCCCTCCTTCACCAAAAAATCCGACCGGTTGTCCACAAGGCAATATGCAATCTGCATGCTGTTCAAGTTTACCAGGAGAATGATCGGCGTTTTTTTTCCCGCGGACAATAAGCCCTATTACGTCAGGAGCGATAACATAACTAGTTGACATTAGAATTCCCTAGAGATCATCAAGAAAAAGTCGTAGACAGTCCGTATTTGTTACTGGCTATTAAAGTGTTTCAGCTAGCCGGAAGATATTTTTTAACGTTCATTGCGGCATGAGGAAGATGTTAGCGACTAACAACTAAGCCAACAATAGGATTACAAATTGGCGAATTACCGATGTTAAAAAAACCGTCGGTTGGTGACTGCAAACATGTTGATTTGAATGCGTGTCCCGCATTGCTGTGCAGGCAAGGTACTTGGAAGACTCCCTTGATGCGGTGTCTAACACTGGCTTAAATGATGAATCTAAAAATGATTAGAAATTGGGTGATTGGATCGATTTAAGGCGGAATTGCCAGCAAAATTATTTTAATAAAAGAATGAGAATTGCTACCTTCATCACGCTTGACTATTGTTCGATGCAGTTTGCTCTCGATTTTGCGCGAGAAAAAATAATTCAGGCATAGGTAGGCAGTTAATCAACCCTGTGCAATGAAAAAAACTTCGTTAGGATAAAAATAGAATGCTTCTTAGCGTTTTTGGCGAAATCCACAATTTATTGATTGCCACTCAATATTAAATGCCCGCTGAGAGCGGATGGTTGGCCTTTTGGCTTCAGTACTCAATTTATATTTTGCATTTATAACCAGCCCCGAAAGCCGAAGGTTTTTACAAGATACACTGGCGCCAGGCTGTTATGCTTCGCCCCCACCCAATACACATCCAACTACATGTCCAACGATTCCCTTTCCAACAACGCCCTGCTGCGCCGCCTACCCTCCAACCCAGATTGCTCCAGCGATGAGTTACTCGATCGCTTTTTGGATTACATCACCGAACTGAATCTGGAGCTCTACCCCGCCCAAGAAGAAGCCATTTTGGAGTTGTTCGAGGGCAATAATGTCATCCTCACAACTCCCACCGGTTCGGGTAAATCCCTTGTCGCTACGGCGCTGCATTTTAAATCCATGGCCCAGGGGCATCGCAGCGTGTATACCTGCCCGATTAAAGCTCTAGTGAACGAAAAATTTCTCGCCCTGTGCCGGGATTTTGGACCGGAGAATGTAGGCATTGCCACCGGGGATGCAACAGTAAACCGCGATGCGCCGATCCTCTGTTGCACGGCGGAGATTCTGGCCAATGTAGCCCTTGCAGAAGGAGCAGAGGCGCCGTTTACGGACGTGATCATGGATGAATTTCATTACTACTCGGACCGTTCCCGTGGCGTAGCCTGGCAGGTGCCGTTGCTTACGATGAGCCGCGCGCGCTTTCTGCTGATCTCCGCCACATTGGGTGCTACCGGTTTATTTGAGCGCGAATTAAAGCGCTTAACCGGAGTTGCCACCTCCGTGGTGTCATCCACAACGCGGCCTGTGCCCTTGGTATTTCGTTATGAGGAGCGGGATTTACTCGAAAGAACCGTGATGGACCTGGTAGAGGCCAAACAGGCGCCGGTATACGTCGTGCACTTCACGCAAAATGAAGCGGCTGAAACCACGCAGAATTTAATGAGCCAAAACTATTGCAGCGCCGAAGAAAAAGCGGCAATTGCCCAAGCGCTAGTGGGTGTGAAATTCACCAGCCCTTACGGTAAGGATTTTAAGCGTTATTTGCGACACGGCATCGGCCTGCACCACGCCGGTTTATTGCCGAAATACCGCGTTTTAGTTGAACGCCTGGCGCAAAAAGGCTTATTAAAAATTATCTGCGGCACCGACACTCTTGGCGTGGGCGTAAATGTGCCCATCCGCACCGTATTGTTAACCCGCTTAAGTAAATACAGCGGCTCCAAACTCGCTCTATTAACAGCTCGCGATTTTCACCAAATTACTGGACGCGCAGGCCGCAAAGGTTTCGACAACATAGGTTATGTGGTCTGCATGGCGCCGGAGCATGTGATTGAAAATAACCGCCTGGAAGCTAAAGCACTAGGGGATCCAAAAAAAGCTAAAAAACTGGTGAAACGCAAACCGCCGGAAAAATTTGTCGCTTGGTCTGGTGAGACATTTACACAATTGCAGGCCGCCCCACCGGAACCCTTAATATCGCGCTTTGAAGTTACTCACGCCATGTTGCTGCAGGTACTTAGCCGCAGCAGTGATGGCTGCCGGGCCATGCAACAATTAATTCGCGATAGCCACGAAACAGCTGCACAGAAAAAAGCCCACCGCAAACGCGCCTGGCAATTATTTCGCTCACTGCTCGAGCGCAATATTATTGAAATTCTGCCGAAAAACGAGCGCCCCAGCAGCGGCGCTAAATTGCGTTTAAATATCGACCTGCAGGAAGACTTTTCCCTCAACCACGCGTTATCCCTTTATTTAATGGATACATTGGCGCTACTGGATAGTGAAAGCCCGGATTTTGCCCTAGATATGCTCACGCTAATTGAGTCCATTTTAGAAAACCCCGACATAATTTTGCGCCGCCAATTAGACGCGTTAAAAACTGAAAAAATGGCGGAAATGAAACGCCAAGGCATCGAATTTGAAGAGCGCATCGCCAAATTAGAAGAACTCGAATACCCCAAACCCAAGCGCGAATTTATTTATTTAACCTTCCAAAACTTCGCCCTCAAACACCCTTGGGTAGGGCAAGAAAATATTCGCCCGAAAAGTATCGTGCGGGAAATGGTAGAAAATTATGTGGATTTCGCAGGCTACATCAAACTCTACGATTTAGAACGCAGCGAAGGCCTGCTGCTGCGTCACCTCTCCAGCGTATACAAGGTGCTCGCGCAAACCGTGCCGCCCAAATATAAAAATGAAGATGTGCAAGAAGTAGAAGACTGGTTAGCAGGCCTATTGCGCGGCACTGACAGCAGCCTGTTAGATGAATGGGAAAGGCTTAAAAATCCTGACTGGCAGCCCAGCGAAGAAGACGCCGATGCTGCACTTGAAGCGGTTGATATCACAAAGAATAAACGCGAGTTTACCGCGCTCATTCGCACGGAAATTTTCCTTTTGCTGCGCTCACTAGCAGCGGGAAAATACGATGCGGCGGCTGCATTAGTACCGCCTTGGACGGCAGAAGAACTGGCGCAAACTATGGAAAATTACCGCCAAGAACATGCAGGCATAACCCTGGATCCAGAAGCGCGCAATCACAAACATACGTATATCACGCCTAATGAGGCTGAAGGCATTTGGACTATTGCTCAAGTGCTAATTGACCCTGATGGATTTAATGATTGGCAGGCGACGTTTACTGTGGATAAAGATGTGGCTAAGGAGGAGGGCAAGCCTCGGTTGCAGTTAATTGGTGTGGAGCCTATTGCAATTTGATCAAACCACAAAGCCCTCCCTTTGCAAAGGGAGGGCTTTTAACTAACTTAATTTGCCAATTTATTTTTAGTAAGAATAAGAAAGTGAGCTTCCTGAGGTGCATTTAAACTTTTTTCGTCAGGCCTATCCAAAGATCGGCTGGATTCGGCACACCACCCCTTTGTGACCCTCATCACATATTGGAGCTCTGCCAAAAATTCGTTTTAGCCCCCATTGCAACCACTTACGCGCCATATAACGCATTAAATAATCATTTCAGATTTAAATAGCATCCGAATTAACTGGTATGCCATTAACGAATTTAATAAAAATCTATTTAACGCTAGGTGCCGCCAACTGTTTGGGAAGGATTGTATGTAGATGTCAATTTAATACGCATGCAACCACTAACCGACGATGTTTTTTACAACATATATTTTTTAGCAACAGCGTATCCAGTACGCTAATTGCGCAAATTTCACGCTTCAACTAGGCTAGTCGTGGATCGATTCCAACTAACCCTGTGCTGCCAGTGCATTGTTATTTATAAAAGTCCACAGATTTTATTTTGCACTGTGCATTAAAAATTAAATTTTACGGAGACTTTTTCATGGCCTATTTTTTATTTTATCCCTACACAGATCAAACCACTTATTCCACATTAGCTAATCTTTCCACTGCGGTGGGCCCCGTCCTCAATGCCGCGCAGCCACCGGTACCGCCAGCTGCAGTGGGGTCAATTTTAAGCGCAGGGCACTGGCTTACAGACCTAAGTACGCTAACCGAGCAGGACACCTTAGTGGTGGTGGCACATGGAGCCGAGGGCGGCAAGGTGATGGGCAGTAACGATAAAACTCTGGCGAAAAATCTTTCGCATATTGACCAGACAGAAATAATAAAGCGCATGGTGCAAGTGGGGCTTACCAAAACGAAATTCTGCACGCTGTTAATTTATTCCTGTTATTCAGGCCTTGGTGAGCGGCCACTGGCTTGTCGAATTGCACGGCAATTGCAAAACGATAATTTCGCTTGCTACTCCAAAGTGTACGGCTGTTTAGGAAAGGCAAATGTTAAAGCCAAAAATAATCAACTCACGGTTGAAATTGAAGGTTATTACGATGAGGCCGGCGACATTTATCACGAAGGCGGTTACACACCGATCAACGCCGATTTAAGTAAAAAGCCAACTCTAAAAGCCGATCCAAAATAATTTGGAAAATTTTATGGCGCATGTACAGCTCTAATAATTAAATTAGAGCTAAAAAACTCAGCTGAGCTTTTGCCACTCTCATAGGCAAAGCTGTGTGCCTGTTGTTAAAATCCTCAACTCCTCGACGTAGCCGTTTGGTCCAATCTAAGCGGTGTACTCGGCCGAGCTTTAAACCGGCCGATTTGCAAGCTAAGTCAAATACTTTGTATACCATCACTCACCAGCGTAATCACACATTAGCAACGCATAACGCCTGAGGGACTTGGTGCCCAGACAGTGCACTCACGTGAAATAAAGCCACGGCTATTATTAGTGATCGACCGCAAGTTTTACACACCCCGCCATTTTCACTGCAACTAATCCCACCCCAATTCAGTACCACCTGTTACCCACACTTTCCTTAACAGGCGGCACTATGAAGACAGCGCTAAAGCAACGACAACAGCACTAAACACCCTTCTCAACTCTTTCGTGGCAACACTAAAACAAAATAACATTAACTTACGGATAATTTTATGTTTAAACAACTAATAGCCTATGCCCTGTTAACCGGCTTTAGCATAAACAGCGTCGCTGCAGCTAATCGCGCTGATTACGATATTGATAACGACGGGTTAATTGAAATTAACGACCTGGAGGACTTGAATGAAATACGCCACAACCTCGATGGCAAAACACTCTATGGCAGAAGTGCCGGTTGTCCAAATACAGGCTGTGTGGGTTTTGAATTGCAAGCTGTGTTGGATTTCGACACTAATGGCGATGGAATATTTAATGCCCAGGATACCTATTGGAATAATGGTGAGGGCTGGTTACCGCTAGCAAAAGGCAATACAGAAAAATTTAGCGCGCTGTTCGACGGCAACGGCATGACTATTCGCAATTTAGTAATTAACCGGCCAAATGCCGAAATACAAAGTTTATTCGGCGTAACTGAGCATGCTTCTATCAGGAACTTGGGTATCAGCGGCCACTTAACGAAAATTGTCGGTGCAGGCTATGTTGCCAGTTTAGTAAGTAAGGCCTACAACACTGCATTTAACGGCGTATTTGCGACCGGTGAAATAACAGCTAACACGCTACAAACCCCAGTCGGGGGGTTAATTGCCTATGCTGATGCAAAAAGCTCTCTATACAATAGTTTTACCTCCATTCGACTCTCCGGAAATCACGCGCAAATTGGCGGCTTGGTAGGCTTAAGCGATGGCATACAAATAAATGCAAGTTATGCCATAGGCGCAATATTCGATAATTATTTTTCCAATCAACCTGCGCTAGCGCCGCGCACGATTGGTGGCTTGGTGGGCCATAGCAACAGCGCTACGCCCGTTATTAATAGTTATTGGGCAGTAGATACAACTGGGCAAACAACTGCAGGTGATCAAGTTTTAGGTGCAGCTGGCGCCACACTCGCACAACTTAAATGTGCTACAGAGGCGAATAATTCCAACTGCATTGCGGATGTCGTTCTTTATAAAGATTGGAACATACCAACATCTAATACAGGTGGTGTAGCTTGGCGTTTTGCAGCTGGATTCTTACCGTTTTTAACAATAAATAATTCTTCTTATGCAGATTCAGATGCGGACACGATTTTAGATAACGAAGATTGTTTTCCACACAATGATGCCGCTTCAATAGATTCCGACAATGACGGCACCCCAGATACTTGGAATTCAAATTGCGATACTAATTGCCAAAACGCCAGCAGTCTTTTGTTGGATGCGTATCCAAACGATTATTTATTAGCGCTTGATAGAAATAACAACGGTTTGCTAGATGCATGGAGTGCGTTTTGCAATTTAATTTGCCAAGAGACCTATGCAAAACAGGGAATAGAAGTTGAAATTCAAGACGCCGATAAAGACGGTATTTTAGATGATATAGACACCGATGATAATAACGATCAAATATTAGATGCTGACGCCAACTCCAACGGCTTAATTGATATACACACGTTGGAAGAATTCGACGCAATAAGATATGACTTAGCCGGCCAAAGCCGAAGATTATCTGCCACAGGCACAAGCGATAGCAGTGGCTGCCCTTTGAAATATGAATCCAATGCTGGCCTCATTACCCAATGCCATGGCTACGAGCTGTTAAATGATTTGGATTTTGACAAGAATAAAAATGGTCAGTTTGATAGCGATGATGCTTATTGGAATGAAGGCAAAGGCTGGCAACCAATAAGCGGAGGGTTTTCTGCTGCGTTTGAAGGAAATGGTTTTGCTATACGGCATTTAACCATTTTGAACGAGCAAATTTCGGGCGGCCTATTTTTAGAAATCACAAGTCCGGTAATTCGCAATGTAGCGATAATCGATTTTAATTTGCACATCAAAAGAGGCGGCCCTTTGGCTTCATCTATTTTTGGTGCGCAGGTCAACGCAATTTTCACGCAAGGGGTGGTTACATGTAATGAAAAAGATTTCGGTAACCTAGGCGGACTAGTTGAAAATATTTACGACTCTGCCAGCATTAGAAATGCGTTGATCGCAACCGATATAAAATGTGCACGTAATGGGTATTTTGGTGGCCTGGCATCCCTTGGTTATGGCCTTGATAATCCAAGCAACAATACCGCCGTATTGGTTGTAGGCCAATTAAATGTATTTAAAGCTAACTTTGGTTCACCAGGCGCTATTAGTGCACTGCAGGCAGATGTCAGTAATACCTATTGGGCAATAGATACGACTCGGCAGGAGCACGCTGGCAATGAAGTTACAGGCGCAACAGGTGCTACGCTTGCGCAATTGCAATGCCCAGAGTCCGCCAATAATACAACCTGTTTAACTGGCATAACCCTGTATAAAGATTGGGATAAAGAAAAAGACGCTGCGGGAAATACGTATTGGCTATTTTCCAACAACCATCAACTGCCTTCCCTAAAATTATCCGGCAAGCAATATTCCTATACGCCTAAACCCTTGTTGCCGAATCAGCCTCCGGTTGTGCGCCTGCAATTAGAACAAAATGGCAAAGTGGTTACAGCTGCAAATAGTATTAGTGTGATTACACTGCGCGCCGTAATAACGGACCCTAATGGCGAAGATGCACATAATTTAAATTGGGACTTCGGCCAAGTTTATGGAACGCAAAAACTCAATACGTTTACTTTTGACCGGCAAAAACCTGGCATATACACTGTAGCCGTTACGGTTAAAGATTCTGGCTATCCCAGTTTATCCTCAAGCGCGCAATTAACGTTTGAATATAAAGAGGAACTAAACCTAGCGGTCGATAAACCTGCTGAACCCACGGAAGAAAAACAAGCCGGCAGTATTAACCCTTGGTTGTTGCTCGGCTTGATCGGATTAATGCGCTTGCGTATTCGCAGCCGCCGAATGAATTAATTATGTATTGGTCACCGGGAAAGTAACTTTGCTTTCCTGGCGATCCATAGATATTCGCGAATTACTTTGTACTAAGAATAAAATTTCACCTCACAACCGCTAGAAAATTAACACCGCATGCGAACTGCATTACACAGGGGAGGAAGTATAGAAAAATCCAATCAGAGAATAAGGATGTAACCAAACATGTTTTTAACCTTGCAATTAGCAGGAGCACTCATTTTAAAAAATGCAACCAGCGCCAGGCCACGTCATAGCTCTTTGAACCTGTAGCTAAATTATTAGAGTTTACTTAATGCAGCAGCTGCTTTTGGAAAGCCCGCCGAAGCTGCTTTTTCAAGCCAAAACTTAGCTTTTTCTTTGTTTATCAGCACTAACCTGCCAGTCGCATACATCATTCCAACATCGTACATACCGTGCGCCTGTCCATTACATGCGCGAGCCAGAAAAAAATCTGATGCTGATTGGTTAACATCTATAAGCCAGTAATCATCGGTATTTTTTTTTGTTATCGCAATAGAGTCTTCTGAAGCCCACTGAGCGCTACCGAACATATCCAAAACAACACCTAACACCGGCGGGGCTTCAAACATAACGACCGTCTGCTCACTCCCGTCTGCATATTTAATTTGGCATGCTATTTCGATATTTTTCTTATACGTATAAAAAATTTGCGCCGCCGCACTCTTATCTTTTTTAGTTATTTTTTTCCCTATCGTTCCGCTGAAGTTCTCAAGCCTGAGCAGGGATTTTCTAACTACCTCGTCAAGGCATAATACTATGCCATTTTCTTTTGCTAGGAATTCTACAGCTTCCTGTATGAGTGTTATCAGGCGCAGTTTTTTCTCTAGCCGCGGCAAAGAAAGAAACCCGCTTATTTCAAGATATTTTTTTATTTGGATGACATCGATAAATGTCTGATAATCATTCTCTTGCTGGGGACTATCAGTTAGATGCACCATTACCTTAGCAATGCCGCCCAAATCGATCTTGCCCATTTCCAGCATAAAACAATCGGTAACAACACCGAACGAAAAATCCTCAAGTAAAGCCAATTCTTTAAGGATCGACTCATCCGCATTCATTTGAACATTATGAAGATATTTAGCCATAAATTACATTTGTGGTAGAGGACGTTTATTGCCAAGTGGAGCTATGGGGCCAATTGCGGTTCCGGCTCGCTGACGAGAAACCGAATATGCATTCACTTTCCCCTGCTCAATACTTAACGCTTTTGTGCGAGTCACGTCTTTAGCAATTATTGTGGATTCAAAATCGGGGCCTAATTTTCGTACCTGAGATTCGGCCCTTGATGATTTACCGTCAAGACGAATTCTACCCCCCGAAATACCCCATTTGTGTACTTCGCCGGTTTTTTTGTTGCGGATCACATAAACATGGTTCGGTTTTTTGCTTGCCTTAGCGTTGCCATGACAAGAGGCAAGCCCAAATGGATCGATCCAAATAGCTGGATCAGCAACGTATGAATACAACGTCGGGCCACCCGCCAACCCAATAGGGTCCTGGCTGATATAGCCGCCGGCATCCGGATCATAATAACGAAACCGATTGTAATAGAGCCCTGTTTCTTCATCTTCATATTGCCCGGGCCAGCGAAACGGACACGTATTTCGATCGCCTTTTACATTAGTTAAATCACCCCAAACGGTAATTTCAGCCGACCATATTGATCGTCCGTCGGGATCAAACATGGCTACCGGTACGCCTAAATAATCGGTAACTATAGGGTAATAGACATCGCCGATCATTTTACCCATAGGCGAAAACGACTCAGGGTCGAACACCCAAGTGCATGGTGTCTGGCAATTTCCTTCTGGAATAGTCGGCGGCGCTTGTGCTTGCACCGGCTGCATCGTAATAGCTTTTTGTTGTTCGACCGGAGCCACAGGTAATGGGCGAATATGCGCAGGTGCCGATATAGGGTTAATAAATTCAACCCATTCGTGCAGAGGATTATTACCGTCCCACACCCAATGCGTGATTTTACCGCAATAGCTTTTACTAATACGTCGCCCTAAAGCATCGTATGCAAAAGTAACAATTGTTTCATCCGGACGTGTGACCTGTTGTAAAAACCCGGCGGCATTCCATGCATAGCGCCAGAGTTTTCCATCCGGTTGTTGCTTAGCAATTAAATTTCCTTCCGCATCATATTGATAACGCGTAATACCATTTTTATCCTGCTTGGATAGTAACTGGCCAGCGGGTCCATATTCGCGATCACTGCAAGAATGCGTTTTAAATAAATTACCAACGGCATCCGGCAAACGTAGCTCTAAATATTTATCGCTGTATTGAGCGGCGGTCAGGTTACCCAGAATATCGTGTTGAAACTGTGTCTCTCGTTTTAGCGAATCGACTATTTTTAATAGCCTGTCATCCAAGCCCCACAAATAGGTTTTGTGGCTGTGAGTTTTATGTCCAGTAGTAATTACGTGTTCGATAGGGCGGCCTAATTTATCGCGGCGCCAACGGCTTGTTATTCCGCCCGGCATAGTGCGTTGCAATTCTTGGCCTAAGTCATTGCGAGTAAAATTGGTAGTAAATTGCTCTGACGCGCCGTTGCGTACAGAATTAATATTGCCTTGGGTGTCGCGATCAATTTTTTGGATAAAACCTTGAGAAGATAGTATTGCCGTACGATATCCCAAATTGTCGTATTCAGAGGCTACCCAATATTGCCCGTCGCGAATTTCTTTAACCACATTGCCCAATAAATCAAGCTCAAACTTAACGCTGCAAGTAGAGTTACTGGCGGCAATTAATTCGCCATCCACTCTGTACTGAAAGTTCTCCCTCTCCCCAGAATCATGATGAACCTCCACAGTACGGTCCATAGCATCGTAACGGTAAACAGAAAATCGCTGCTGCGGGCGTATTTTTTTATGTACGCGCCCCAACGCATCGCGGATGTAATAGCGCATTAATCCATCAAAGCCCCGCTCTGCAGTTACCTCTCCATTAGCATCCAATTCAAATTGATAAATATGTCCATGCTCATTGGCAATAGCGACTAATTGTTCTTCCGTATCATAATGAAATCTAACTTCACTGCCAGACTGGCTGCGGGCAACCAACCGGCCCAACCCTTGGTATTTCATTTGCACGTCATAACAATGATCGCGCACCTGGGTAATATTATCCAAACCATCATAATTAAGCGTTCGAACATTACCGTCCGGCTCATTTATACCAATAACCCTACCTAACAAATCGTGCTTAAATTGCCGTTTATTACCGCACGAATCACTCGCAACCAATACATTTCCCAGCGCATCAAATATGTAGTGAATATTCTTGCCTTGTGAATCTTGAATCGAGTTTAAATTTAGATATTGGTCATAACCGAGAAAATATTCATTTCCTGCTGCATCGATGACGACATGTAGTTGTGAACCGTAATATCGATAGTATGTACTATTACCTAATGGATCGATTTCTCGGATTAGTTGATTAAACTCGTTAAATTCAAATTGCCATGGGTGCCCACCCAACTCATCCATGCTGACCAGGTTTTGATTGTCATCGTAGGCAAAACTAGTACTACTACCATCGGCATGCGTTATTTTGATCACGTTGCCCAGCTCGTCATATTCATATACTGTTTTAAAACCGAGGGCATTGGTTTCACATTCTATTTGCCCGTGGGTGCTGTAAATAATATGCGTTGCATTTTTGAGCGGATCGATGACTTTATGCGGTAAAACCTGATTGTGGTGATATTCACTGAGATACCCCAAGGAATCTTTTACATAAGTAATGTTATTAACCAGGTCATAGGAAAGATCGCGGTAATAAATGCCATCATCTCCCCAGGTTCCGATACAACGACCGTCGGGTGTGTACTGATCAAAGCGAAAATAAAAATTAACGCCATTGCGATAGGTTTCTTGAACCAACAGGTTATTGTTATAAATATAACACCAGGGCTGCTCCAGGGCGTCATCTACACGGACTAAATTATTATTCTGGTAATAGTATTGTAGGGCACAATAGGTTTGATCAGGGTGCAGCGGGTCTGGCAAGAATATTTTTTCTAATAGATTAAACCGATTGTATTCCAAACAAATAATGCGCCCGCCGCAATCTATGATGCGGTTTAATCGGTTATCCGCATCATAAAAAAATTGGATGCGTTCCTGTATAGATTTATGCCCTAAGCTTGTGAGGTTATAAACACCCGCTTGATGTGCGCTGGGATTAAAATAATAGATTAGACCTTCTGCATTGCTAAGCACATATCCCTGTTCATCACGGCTAAGCCATAAGCGCTCATCGCGATGAAAACTGGTTTCATGATATTGCAAACTGGGGAATGCCACTGGCCTGCCGTCCGCTAAGCGTATTGCAATTGCGCCATTTTCTTCCATTAAGGCTAAATCATAATTGTGATGCCAGCCATGGCCTAAAGGGCCTTGATAAATCGACGTACTAAACCAGGTGCGCTCCCACTTTAACGGGATAGGCCCGGGCAGCGTAAAATCAATAGCGTCAGTAAATAATTTCCCGCTGGCAACGTCCACGGGGTGACCTGTAACAGTACAAACCGCTTTATGTACTTTATTGCGAATATTAGGCGGCACACCTAATTTATCCATTATTTTTTTGGCGCGCTCGTGTACCGCTTGAGAGAGTTTTTTAAACCGCGCGCTGCCTTTTTGTAACGCGCGCAATTTTTTTAATGCTTTACCGAGCGCGGCAAAACCCACTTTCATCGCCATGGCCATCATGTCGATCGTCGGTGGCCCGCCAACTAAAACCGGTAAACCGGCCGGAATCCCCATAACTAAACTAGTGGGCAACACCATACCATATGTTTTTTTCGGTTTTTTTAACCGAATAGGTGAAATCATGCCGATGTCTTGGCAGCTTAATACCGGTAATGCGGTGAAACTTAACGGCGAGCCATCGGCTAATACCGTGGCGCTGCCCATAAAAATTTCGTCTTCATTTAATGGCGGTTTTACAAATGGGCCGCCCATAGGAATATGCGGAATAACTTTACCTGATGTCCCCGCCGTACCGCGCAACACACCACCGACAATTACGGTGCCGCCGATAATAGGAATATAATCCATCGGGTCCAACACCAGGCTTATATGCGGGTGCGGAATGGGCACAGGGCCCACCGGCGGAATAGTCACTATGTGAATATCAATACCA
>DATDJI010000016.1:0-56393 GCA_036520615.1 Cellvibrionaceae bacterium
AAAATGTGCTGTGGCCGAACACCTTTAGCCACTTTACTGGATGGAAAACTAATTTGGGCTGAGAAAAATTTAGCTCAAATGTAAACTGACAGGCACCTTTTAAAAACCGGTAACTGTCAGATTAAGTCTGAGCTAGTACACTTCTCAAATGTTCTCCAATGCATTCCTTTCGCTCGATTACAGTCCTCATTCATATACCCTGGCCTCCAGCCTAATTTATACCGAAGTTTATCTATACGGCGTATGCCGCGATAAAATTCGGATTCCTCTTGGCATCTATACGCTAATTTATGACATGCCCGGCAAGCGAATACTCTATGAAAATAAAGCAAAGCCACTCGCTGCCCACAGCCATGTGCGGGGCAGAGAAACCACGGGCGCTGGCCACCTAGGTGGCAATCTGTCCATACAATATCGATTGCGTAACTGATATGTTCACTAACATTTTTTTCGCGCAGGTAGAGATGGCTGATAGTCGCAACATTGGCTTTTATCTTTACATTAATTTTTTCTAAGTTCGCATGTCCTCCATTCCAGCGAAAATCAAGGATTTTACCGGGGACTAAAAGCTGTTCTCTCTGCCACTGACGCACATCAATCGAGATCAAATCATCCGTAATTTTCTTACCTTTTGATTGGTGCTTGGGACGCCCGCTACCTAAAGCTCCCATTTTGGCCTCCTAGCTTTGGCCCGGTCCATTTTTTGTGACGGTTACTCTCTCTATATGGGAGAATCTTCAGCACTGATGTGACCTCTGTTCGTTTTTGATTGGCTCACAGATTCAACCCGCCATTTTTCAGAAGAGCTTTTGACGTTACTCTTAACAAAACGCAAATCATCAATAATCTGTCCCGCATGACGTTTAATCCATTGCCCCAATTTGCGCCGATTAATTTCTCCACGTTCTTCAGCAATATCTTCCAACAGCTCCTTCAATTCGCCGCAGCCGTTTTGGGCACAGCGCTGCAATGCTTCACGGATCATCGTTGGTAAGCAACCAAAACTTTGCTGCCAACTGAGAAGTAAGCGACCTAATAACTCGCGGTCTGGGTCTTCATGGATAGTTTGGGATACGCTAACAGTAGGATCACTACAGCCGAGCCACAATAGAGGCTGGCGACAGAGATCTGACCAACCGCCATAACTTCCAAAACCTTGGCAATCACTTAATGGGCGGCCGCTAACGATCCATGCTCGTATTATAGTTAACGCGGCCGAGACATAATGCTCGCGTTGATTCAACACTTCTCCTACTAAATCGGGTCGCTTAAAGCGGCGATTAGCTGGTAGTTCTGTGCCTGCGTCCAAATTGATTGTGATACAGCGCCGCGTCATATCCTTTATAGGCCCCACATTGTTACCGCTGGATAGGAACAAAGAGCGTGTGGGGACTGCAGCGGTTTTTGATAGGCCCAAAATACGCCCAGTTAAAAATCCTGCTGTAAGAGCAGAGCATAAACTGCGATGATCAGTAAGATCATGTGTGAGGTTATCGAACTCAATGACGGCAGGTGCACCTAGCAACTCGGCAAGCAACAGCTTGCTGCATTCTTCGTCCAACGAGGGGAAGGCGATAGGTGCTCCGCGTCTGGGTGTTGCAAAGGCGGTAATTAATGCACACAAGTAGGATTTGCCCGTCCCCATCGTATGAGCGCGGACGTGAAACATCGGAGCAGTACTGAGGCTTGGCCTAACAGCAGCGGTCAATAACGCCGCCACTGCCGCTGATTTATCCACCTCGCTCGCAAAAGCAAATTCACTGAGTAAATCGTTTAGTTCTCCCAGTGCTGTTTCAGCATCTTGTCTGCTGGGGTCGGAAGAAATTTTAAATGCTGTTGTATCAAATACACCGAATATACCCGTACTAGTCTCGTAACCTGATTTATACACGAGAGCGCCATTTTCATGTAAATAAGGTTGCCGGGTAAGCCCTTTGATTACGGGCAGATATTGATAGCGACCCGCATCAAATAAAATCGAATTAACTTTTGCAGATGGATCCGTACGAATCCAACCGTTGGCTCGACTATCAAACCGCTCCCAGGTGATAGCTCTTGCTAAAGTTTTTAGTAAAGCGTTTTGGGAGATTGGCTGAATTCGGGTGTCTTGTGTTGCTGGGTCTGTTATGACTTCAACAATACTACCGCTGCGTTGATAGCACATATTTAGCGGCGCCAGAGCGAGTTCCGCTGCATCCGCCATACAACTTATTTCTCCAGGAATAATGCGAATAATCGGTTTCATCCGTGCCGCAGCGGCGTCTATAGATAGATAACTCAGTAAATCGGCGATACGCCGATTAGCGCAATGGCCATGCAGGCATTTAAAGCCCCCAATCAGCCAACTATCACTGGGTTCAAAATAGGCGGTCCCTTTGTCGATGGCATTTGTATGCTCTTCAACCCAAGGGCACGTTATGTCGTGCTTGCCACTGCCTAAAGGATTTTTGTAGATTCCTCGTTTGCGCAACGCTTCAATCACCACGTTTTCGTTCGGGGCCGGAAACCAGACCTGATCACTGAGAGCTGCGGATTTATCAGTCGAACCTTTGGCATGTGATCTTCGGGATTGGGTTGGAAGCATTTCCAATTGAAATCCATTTACCAAGTCTTCCACGGAATATCGCAAATTGGGGTTCCATTGAGCCATCCGGCAGGGAAATGGCGGCTTGCTTTTGCTATTAGACGCCAAGGGCAAACGTGCCAGGCGAGCACAAGGTCCTCCAGCACCAGGGTCGCATAGCCCGGCATTGATAATTGCCTTCATTAAGCTGTCTGCAGTTCCCGCATCGGTTAGTGGTTTATCCAGCAAATACCCCGCTTGATAATTACCGGCGGATGTCTCCAGTAACCAAGTGGGCCGGATGCTCAGTTGTTCGAAATTAACTTTACTGCCTACATCATCTAGATACACGGCATACAGGGAATGAAATGCCTCTTTCTTCCGGTAATATCGGCCGTTATCGTTTTTGCAAAACACCGCCAGACTAAAATAATTATTGGTGGACGGAGGCAGGCTTACCTTCGTCCCCCAAGGGCGTCCAAACCAGCATTTTGGCGCAGCTGTAGCAGGACTATCTCTGAAAGTAACTACGATAGGCCGCGCCTCCTGCAATTCATTAAACACTGCAGTCATAAACTCTTCATTAGTGACAGAGTAGGTTTCATCGGTTTTGTAGGATGTAAACTGCTCAATTTGTAATTTTGGCAACGTATTCATTTTAGAAACACCTCCATTTGCTGCTTAAAATCCATTCAGCCAGGCCTATTGGCATATACCCCCATATGAATGCAGTGGCAAACAACCAACGAATCCAAGAAATGGCTACTGAGGTAGCGGATGAGTGACTCTCAGGAGATGTGGGGTGGATATTCTGCTTCAACATGATCCCCTCCTACTTCTTGCTGAGTGTGCGGGAGGTTGCGACACACTGGGAAATCCAGTCGTCTATTTCCTCTGCCACCCAACCGACGGCGCGACCCCCTAAAGATATTTGAGCGGGGAATTCCCCCGCCTCTATTCGCGCATAAATAGTGCTGCGGGAAAGCCCAGTGCGGACTTTAACTTCTGGTAGACGTAGGACGTTTCTAGCCATGCTTGTATCTCCTCGGAGGTTATGGATGGCTAGGGATTTTTATGTCACGACAAAATAGAGAGTTAGCGGGGCCAGCAATCTGCAATGGCAATTATGATAACTGAGTCACATTTACAGGCATTTTTGGTATCGCAGGTGCTGAAAGCTATCGTAATTATTAAAGGGTAAAGGTGTGGAAGGAATGTTTTGGGTGAGTTGCGTGCGGCACAGAAAGAATATCGGAGAAGGGATAGGCCAAGGCTTAGGGTTCAATGCTAAAAATCTAGGGCCGACGCTTTTAGGGCTATTCTTAGTAGTAAAGAGGTATGCCTTAGCAGAAAAATGTGGTGCTACATTTGGTGCTACAAGAGAAAACGGAATTGAACAAACTGCTTAGAAAATAGCAAAAATATGCTACTATTCAAGTCCGGCCCCGCTACCAAAACAGCGTTAAAGCTTCCGTAAACAATGGCTGTAA
This sequence comes from Cellvibrionaceae bacterium, assembly GCA_036520615.1. Lineage (GTDB taxonomy): Bacteria > Pseudomonadota > Gammaproteobacteria > Pseudomonadales > Cellvibrionaceae > CAMCXE01. Next base: position 4,054 of record DATDJI010000016.1, read on the forward strand.
CGCTTTAGGCCCAACCGCGTCTAGCCAAATCCATTGCAAATCAGAAATTCTGCGGACGAATATCTGGAGGATTAAGGTCACCAAAAATGAATCCATACTGAAGGTCGAAATCCTTATTGCCCGGTTGGTATGTATTTAAACAACCCATGCGCCAAATATAGGCGCCTGAAGCTCGTATTGACTGCTCGAAAGCGCCTACTCCTGGCATCCAATCACTTAGCCACCCCCTAACTCAATGTTATTTCAACGTGCTGGTAAATCCACTAACGGGCCAAAATCATTTAAAAGACGCCTGTTTGGAATTTCGAATAGATTAAAATTTGCATGTTTCACCCTTCTCGCCCAAGCCCAAAGCCATCCTCGGAGAATAGTAAGCCTCTAGAGAGTATTATTTCCTAAGACCCGCCTTATGCATCCCGGAGGAGTGAATACCTGATCGCGCGACCAGAAATTATTGGTATGCACCTTGAATTTTGCGTTTCTCGAAGTCAGGGGAGTAGTTGGGATTATTCAAATCAAGCAAAACTAAAGTCTATGAATAAAATACCGTAAAAATAAAAAATTAATTTTGAAAATCAGATATAGAACTTCCGGCTTTTTATCTGAAGGGTCATAGATCCACTATTTTCAATTAAGTCCAAGTATTCCCAAATATTTGATACGTTTAATCAGTGCCTTACCAACAAAGGATTTGTGCGAAAGATCTATTGTCGATGCCAAAATTATTAAAGCACCGACATCGACCAACTGTCATTGTTAAATTTTTGCAAAAAAATATTTTTAAATGTAAATCGGCAATCGCGTTGCTCCACCTCATGTATCCAGCAGTCGTCGCTCTCTTAGTAAATTAACCTGGCGAGCGCTTCGCTGCCTGGTTTTTTCAAAACTTTCTTGGCGACATTTTATCAATCTGCTCGTAAAATATTTATCTAAGAGCGGCAATATTTATTGAACATGTTTTTATGGAAAGTCGAGGAGGCAGCTTCGCTGCGGCTTTTTTTAGCGAAATATAATAAGGAAAACCGGGCTATCGAAGATTTAATTCATGTAGGTTTCCTAAAGGAGGCTTAAGACTGGCCGGGTTGTTCAACCCATCAGGTAAATGTGTTAAGTTTATCTCTCCTGCTCACCAATCCTGGGAGAATCCTGTGTCATTCCAGTCTTTTATTAATAACCCCAAAGCCTATGTCAAAGTTCATGAGATGCAGTTGCAAGGTGCCGGTGCGAATTTAGTACCCGCCTCGGTAACCCGAGCCGCACCGGTTGTAAATCCAGCGCATGGTAACTCTATACAATTTACACACATCGCTAATGTGCAAATGGCGCTGTCTCAATCTGTTGGCGCAAAAAATTTTGCTGCTATGGCTTTGGGCCGAGCCGGCGTGATGAATAAACGGGGTATCACTTATGTACCGGCAGTGGGTGGTGCCTTCCCTAATTTGCGTATATTGCCTTGGAGTGGGACAGACGTAACTTTTATGCAATTGGATGGCGGTGCGGATTTTGCGTTGACCGGCCCCCTGACCGGCTGCACAGTGTCTGTGGTGCGCCACGCTGGGAATTTGTGGTTTTTCCACGCTAATGTAGCTGGCGGTGGTGGTATGGGCCCTGCCAACCGCGCCACAAAAAGATCCATGATTCGTCATGCTGGCAGCCTCGTTGGGGTACCTCAAACGGCAAATTACTTCTTTTGTGAATATGGTCCACAACACCAATACGAGGGGCTGGGTTTTGTTTGGGGCCGGTTGCGCGCTGGCGGCGTCTGGAAATTCTATGTTCATGAAATTCAGCCACCTAATCCCGGCGCGCTGCTTAATACAAACACAACATCAGATGGTAAATGGGCCCAACTTTGATTCGTCTGACTTGGTTGTAAACACGTGCCGCTCAATTGCAGCCAAGTCAGTTGAGCATTTTAAATGCCGTTTGAGTTTTGGTGTAAATAATTTATTCGCAGCACAATTCCACATGAGCAAATGTGTTTAATTAAATGCATAGTACCTATATGGATAGAATTTACGGTACTTCTATAGTTGCATATCGTCATGATGTGAGAGCGCAGCTCTATTTGAAAACTGTCGGATGTCGATTTAGCGGTTCAAATTACTTTTAACCATTTAACCGCTCCTCATTACTGCCAAGCCCACGAAGTTTTGCCACAGTAAGGGGGTGGAGCCATCGTCGTTATTCCCTCTTATAAATTCCTCTTTGCAATTAAATTACTTAGCCAGTCAGATCTGCGGGGGAACCCAAGATAACTCGTAAAAATATCTGATATGACAAAAGTGAGATGTTGATCATGCTTCGCACAACCTAGGTGTCGATTGGTTCACTATGACTATTAGCCGAGATAGGGATAATTGTCTGACCATTAGGGGCGGTTGAATATGCGAAGTCATTTTGCAGTGCCCTGGTTGACGACAAATAGCTGTGGAATTTGCACTTAATAGCACAAGTTCCCGTGATGTCGACATACGCATTTTAGTGCCAATTATTTTTAAAAAAAATATTCATAAATTAATTTGGGATTGCGAAATGAAAATAACTAGCTTACAGCTGAGCAAACGCTCCAGAGCCGCGTGTAAAAAACCATTTATTCTGAGCTTTCTATTAGGGATGTTAATTTCCAGCGTTGTATATGCGGAAAACCCTATTATTACGCAAACCTACACGGCAGACCCAGCCGCACGCGTATTTAACGATCGCATGTATGTGATCACCAGCCACGACCCAGACAACGCCACTGATTACAGTACGTTGTTAGATTACAACCTGATCTCCAGCGACGACATGGTGAATTGGCAAGATCACGGAATTGTGTTTGCCGCCCGCAAAAATACCACCTGGGCGGGCCTTGCCTATGCGCCGGACTGGGTGAAAAAAGACAACAAATATTATTTGTTTTTTCCCGATGGCGCCTCTGCAATTGGCGTTGCCGTCGCGGATAAACCTGAAGGCCCTTACACCGATCACATAGGTCGTGCGCTCATCACCAAAAGCACACCGAACAGTAATGTGGAATGGTTATTTGACCCAGGTGTATTTGTCGATGACGATGGCAAAACCTATGTTTATTTTGGTGGCGGCGGGCCGGGTAATGCGCGCGTAATTGAAGTTAACAGCGACTATAAAAGTGTAAAAGGCTCTGCGGTAACTATTAATGCGCCGAATTTTTTTGAAGCTTCTTACATGCACAAACGCAACGGTGTTTATTATTTTAGTTATTCTGCCAATGGCGATAAAAGTTTTGCCATCGAGTATATGACCAGCAATAACCCTATGACCGGGTTCCAACACAAAGGCAGTGTGTTGCCCAACCCTTGGGAGAATAACGGTAATAATAATCACCATTCAATTGTGGAGTGGAAAAACCAGTGGTATATGTTTTACCACAATCGCGCGGTGGCAAACGCCAACGGCAAAGGTGTTTATCAACGCTCGGTGAATGTGGATTTATTAAGTTATAACGCCGACGGCACAATGAAAGTTTCCGCTGGCCGCACCGGCGCGCCGCAAATTAAAAACTTTAATCCTTATACCACCGTGCAAGCGGAAACCATGGCCAAGCAATCGGGCATTGATGTAGAAAATTGTAGCGAAGGTACTTTAGATGTAACGTTTAATGCTAATAGTTGGATCAAAATTGCCAAGGTAGATTTTGGCACGGGGGCGAGCGCTATTGAATTGCGCGTAGCGGCCTCGGCTAATACCAGTTTGGAAATTGCGCTGGATAATTCAGCGAGCACCGCTATTGTCGCCGTGCCCGTTAGTGCAACCGGCGGCTTACAAACTTGGGCTACGCAAAAAACTAATGTCAGTGGTTTAACCGGCGTGCACGATGTTTATTTGCGCGCAAAAGGCCGCATGAATTTAAACTGGTATAGGTTTATAGCGGATGCCACCAGTAGCTCAAGCTCGTCAAGCAGCTCGTCTTCCTCTAGCAGTTCATCAAGCTCGTCCTCTAGTTCTTCCTCAAGTTCATCTTCCAGCTCTTCTTCAAGCTCCTCCTCAAGTAGCTCTGGCGGTGGATCGGGTGAAGTTGCAGGGGCGACGAGCATCAGTACTTTGTTAATGTTAGCGAGCGCCATGTTATTTACACGGCGTCGTTTGGCTCACGGAAAATAATCTTAATACCTGATTGATCAACAACCATTAAAACCGCCTTATTTAGGCGGTTTTTTATGCTCTGATTTTATCGAGTTTAAGTTGTGTGGTTACGTGGTTGATTGGGCGCTACACGGCTAACCCAATAAATTTCCCACAAAATCGAAAACAGTTTTTGCCTCCGCTGTATGTTGGCGGTGCTTGAGAACTCCAGCATTCCAGCCATCGGCTAGCACGTAATTGAGAATAAATTTTAATTTGCTTTAATTCGATTTATATTGCCGGATAGAGGGGATGTTGTGGTTCGCAAGCTCACCACCAACTTACGAATAACCCAGCATACGAGCTAGCGATTATTAATAGACGCATCCCACAAAGTTTTAAAGCCGTTTCTTGTCATGTAGCCGTTCACTTTAATAAACAACTTGTGCATCCAAAATTCAATGTCGGTTATTCCTTCTATTATTTTATTGGCGTGGTTATCTTTTATGGCAAGGTCCGTCATCTGCCAAAAGCCTTTAATTATCAGCGTTGCGTTCTCGGTATTTGATAGATCGGTTTCGCCGCTCATAAACTTAATTAGCAAATCGCCGCCTATTAGGCGCGCGTAATGTATTGCCAATAATTTTGCATTTTTGGAGTCTGCGTCGAATTTAAGCATCTTTATGGGCCTCCAGAGTCAATCCCGACATTGTGGTCATGCGGTTGTTTATCCAGGTCAGTTTTGCAACCAAGTCGGTAATTTTCATATCTTTGGTAATGGTTAATAGATAATGTTCTGGATCATCTGGGTCTTGTACAAATTCCATATTCGCAGGGATCGCATCGGTATTTTCTAAAATCCAGTAGGCGCAATTAAGCTTGGTACCTTTTTTCTGAAAGCCGCCCAGGAATTTAGTAATTTTTAGGGCGTGATCAACGGAAACTGAAAACGATAATCCGTGTGCCGCACTGGCCAATACCCAATTCGGGTCGGCCTCGGATAATTTGTAGTCACACTCTCTTATTCCCTGATTAATCCCACCCTTGCCGTGATGACCTTCTTTGTAGAGTGTCGGCTCATTGGGATCGATGACGGTACGGAAAACCACTCCCAAATGACTACCACTCTGTTTACGGTGTTCAAGAATAAGCGCGCGAATTTTCTCGCCTATATTCTCAAGGGTTTTTAGCTGATGGCTAAATACGCTTTGTTTAGATATTCCCATTTATAGCCCTCTTAAATATATCAATGCGAGCAAGCCGCAATGAATTTACTCCCGTGGCATAGGTTGGAGGTGAGCGCAGCGAACCCCAGCATTCCAGCCATCGGCTAGCACATAATCCATAGTAAATTTTAATGTGCTGCAATTCGATTTTATCTTGCCGGAAAGTTGGGATGTTGGGGTTCTCAAGCCATCGCCAACCTAGTGTAAACCCAGCCGCGTGCTGTTTTGCTTTGCTTGGATTTAAATAAACGGGCGAAACGTCCTCAATAAGGTCATTGGGATGGGCTTGGTAAATCCCGAAACCAAATCTGGTTGGACCGATAATCTTCGCCAATAGAGATCAATCGAGAGGCATCCCCTGAAACTGCAAGGCCTCTGTTCGCCAGATAGCGATAGCTATTGCTGGTTGTAGAACTCAATTTCCTAAGAGAAACACCAGTTTTTCCATCATAAACAAAGATATCAATTGCTTCATAATAAGAGCTGGAGCCACCAACAACCACACCATTCCAGGCGCAAACAATTGAATTCGGATAGTGGTCTCCGGGAAGAATCTGTACAACCTGCTTGGTTGCAACACTGTACCCAGGGAATTCATAGGGGGCTCCGGCTGCGGTGTAAATTATTGACCCATCAGCATTCATACAGGCCTGGCCGGGAACAGGGGCAGAATTCAATTGGTAGCCAAGCATTTTGTTATGCCATTTCCCATCGCCTAACGTCGACTTTACGAACTGATAAAGACCTCCGTGTACATCGACAACCGTTGAGGGATCAACTCCAACGCTTAGGCTTTCTCCGTAAGGGGGAGCTTCTAGAAGTGTGATTTCTTCATGGGTCGTAAGATCATATACATGGCTACCTGCTCCCACCAAAATAGGACGTCCTCCTGGCCTTAGATAGGCTAGCCCTTGGTTTTGATATTCAGAAAGTCCTGAAGCAGAATAGGTCTGCAGTCGGGCACCAGTTTGCGCATTGAGTTCAGCCACAGACAAATTAATCTGATCAAAAACATATAGAAGCCGACCGTCTCCGCTCATTGTCATCGCGCCAACTTTTGCCACTATGTTTGAGAAACTTCGCTCCTCAGCTCCAGTATAAATATTGAAAGCTTTAATCGTAGTCTCATCAATGTTAGTAAATACCAATGGTTCAACGGGGCTCGCTGTTATGAATGGACGTGTGGTTGCGTAACTTGCAGAGCTATCAGTTTTTGGAGTTTCTATGTACGTTTCAGTTGAAGATAAACTCGAAACCGTAAAACCCACGAGAATGGATTCCTGATTTTCGACACCTGAATCGTTGGCGGTTATTAAGACGTTTGCAAAATACAATTTACCAGGCGCAAGGGATGCGGGGTTTGCGGTCAACGTTACGGCTGCGCCAGTTACGCCGGATGGTGTCACATTAAGCCAAGGCTGATCAGAAGTTGCCTTCCAAGGAATATCTGTGCGGCCGATGGAGCTAAAAATTTTTACATCACGGCTAAGTACTGAGCGATTTTTGAGGTAGGAAAAGGCGACGCCGTTCGTCGAAGCCACGATGCGACTGGCTTCACGGTTAAAGACAACTGGAATTTCACAGTTTAATTTCAAGGATCCAACATTAACTTCAATAATCGCCTTTCCGGTGTGAGCGCCTGCTGCCAAGCCAACCGCATTGGCAGAAATTTTAACGCTCGCCCCATTCGCATTAACTACTCCCGAAGCGCCGCTTGTTTGCACCCAGGGTTTGCCATCGTCCGTTTTAAATTTAATTGTAAAAGGGTGTGAGCTAGCACCAGTATTGATAGAGAAACTAAGATCTTTTACTTCATAAGGTGATAGACCATCTGTACCGCCCAAAACGATTTCAGGTTGTACAACGGAAAGTGTAGGATTTTGGATAGTGACGCTATAGGTAAGTTTGGCTGCGTTATTTGGGAAATCTTTATGCTGAACCGTTAAAGAGGCCTTATAGCTACCCGCACTTAAGCCACTTGTGTCAATCTTCGTGCTAACAGTTGCATCCCCTAAGCCAGTAGGTGTGAGCACTTTCAACCAAGACTGATCAGATGCCGCTGTCCATGGGATGCCCGCACCAGATATAGCTGCTTGATAAGTCTCCGCAACTATGGGACTTCCGTACGTAAAACTACCCGAATATTCCGCAGTAACAATGCTGATTTGGGGCAAAACATTCACTTTGATAGGAAGATCGACAGATTTAAACTGTTCACCACTTCCTACAATAGTTGAAAACCGTATTGACGTTGTAAATGATCCGACAGGTGCGTAATTATTAACGAAAACTTGAAACTCTGCTGAATTTGCAGTTTTTGATAGCTGGTCCAATACAAGCCAATTGGGCAGCGACATTCCCGGCGTCGGCCCAGCCGCGAGACTGTCCCCCTTGAATTGAACTTTGATCCTTTGTGGAGACGAAGCTTGATTCTGACTTGTATCAATACTAAGTGACTTTTGGTCAATTGAAAGACTTGTAATGTCGCCAGCGTTGCCGCCGCAAGCTGAGACCAGGCACACTAAAATGAGTATCAAAAATTGTTTAATTGCATTCATGAGGTTACTCCTTTGAACAAAATAATTTTTTGGAGAAGATTTAACTTTAGAGATAGGAAGCTAATACTAAATTTCTAGAAGTTGTTTATCGAATCATTTGCAAATTTTACTTGTCGACCGGACCTGCTGTTTTGCGGGCAAATGAAGGCAAGCCTGATCATAAAATTCCTCTGAGAAGACTAGCCGTTTTAACTGCTTTAAAATCCAAACTACAAGACTGAAGAAATTTATGATGCGGTACCAGTCCTGGCTTGCTTTCTCAAACAAGGAGACGGATGTCTGCAACATGTAGCCGACAGTAAAAGATGCCAGATTTAAATTACGATTAAAAGCTGTGCACGCTGGTCCTGTGAATTGGTTTTAAACAATCGACACTTTTAATGGAACCACCGAGTGATCATTATGCCCGCCGGTTTTGTCAATTATTTGTGGGCTGAGAGAGCACTAGTAAGACATAAAAAAATATTGAGGGGATGAAACACTCCAAATAAATCAGTAGTGGACCAGTGCCTGTAATTTGCAACCGAATTCTTATCATTTTTCAGCGAATCTCCCCCACTATTAACTTAAATTCTCCACATATCTATAAATTTGCACACTCCCCCAACCACCGCTCCACCAACGGCGGCACCGCCCCCATCGCCGTATCCGCAATATATCGATACCCCCGAGGCACCACATCCATATCCGGCGACACCAACACTTTTTCCGCATCCGTCCGCGCCGCCTGTAATAAATAAGCCGCCGGAAATACACTTAACGAAGTACCAATAACCAGGATTTTATCCGCTGCAGAAATTGCCGCTTCCGCCTCAGCATAAAATAAAACTGCCTCCCCAAACCAAACTATATGGGGGCGAAGCTGGCTGCCTTTAGGGCATTTATCGCCGAATTTAATATCGGCGTATCCGATGGAATAAATAGCCTGATCATCCTGGCTGCTGCGCGCTTTAGTAATTTCCCCGTGCACATGAATAATATGCGTGCTGCCGCCGCGCTCGTGTAGGTCGTCGATATTTTGCGTTACCACACAGACGTCGTAAGCGGTTTCAAGCTGCGCGATGGCGATATGGGCGGCGTTGGGTTGGGCTTTTTCTATGTCTCGGCGGCGCTGGTTGTAAAAATCCAGCACCAATTGCGGGTTTCTCTGCCATCCTTCGGGCGAGGCTACATCCTCTATCGCATGGTTGTGCCACAGGCCATTGCTATCGCGAAACGTGGCTATGCCGCTCTCCGCACTTACGCCCGCACCGGTAAACACTACTATTTTTGGCTTTTGCATACATATCCTCGCTGTTTCGTTCATCGCTTGCCCCGCGCTATTGCCCGCTTGGAGCGGCAAAACTACACTTACCCACCTTTTTATCCTGGCCCTACGCAAACATGCCTATTCCTTCCGATTCCGTCGGCGTTGTTACACCGCAATTGCTCAGCTTTAGCGAGCCGCTTAACCTCACCTGTGGGCGCACGTTGGAGGGTTTTGAGTTGATGGTGGAAACCTATGGCAAGCTCAACCCCGCTTGCTCGAATGCGGTATTAATTTGCCATGCGCTCTCCGGGCACCATCATGCGGCGGGCTTGCAAAGCCCTGAGGATAACAAACCTGGCTGGTGGGACGCTTATATTGGGCCGGGCAAAGCCATAGATACGAATAAATTTTTTGTCGTGTCGCTTAACAATATCGGTGGCTGCCACGGCTCCACCGGCCCTGCATCCATCAACTCTGCCACTGGTGAACCCTGGGGTGCGGATTTTCCGCCGCTGCGCGTGCGCGATTGGGTGCAAGTACAAGCGCGCTTGGCCGATTATTTAAATATTCAACGATGGGCGGCAGTAGTGGGTGGCAGCCTCGGTGGCATGCAGGCGATGCGTTGGAGTTTGCAATACCCAGAGCGCGTGCGCCACTGTGTGGTGGTTGCCTCCGCATTAAAATTAAGTGCGCAAAATATTGCGTTTAATGAAACCGCCCGCCAAGCCATTTTAAGTGACCCAGATTTTTGCGATGGATTTTATTTAAAAAATAATAAAATACCCGCAAAGGGTTTAAGTGTGGCACGCATGATCGGCCATATTACCTATTTAAGTGATGATGGCATGGGGCAAAAATTTGGCCGCGAATTACGCTCAGGTAGTTTTGAGCTGGGTGTGGATGAGCCGGTGGAGTTTCAAATAGAAAGTTATCTGCGCTACCAGGGCAACAGTTTCAGCAAAATATTTGATGCTAATACGTATATTTTAATGACCAAAGCGTTGGATTATTTTGATTTGGCCCGCGAATATAACAACGATGCTGCCGAAGCATTTAAACAGTCACATGCGGATTATTTAGTGATTTCATTCACTAGCGATTGGCGTTTTGCTCCGGCTCGCTCGCGGGAAATTGTAAATGCTTTATTAAAAGCTGATAAAAATGTCACCTACGCGGAAATAGATTCACCCTATGGCCACGATGCTTTTTTAGTCGCTAAGCAACCGCGCTATGAACAACTCTTTAGCGCCTATATGCAGAGGATAAGTGTGTAATGCGGTTAGATCACGCCATTATTGACCGCTGGATTAAACCCGGTGCGCGCGTACTCGATTTAGGCTGCGGCGACGGCACCCTATTGCACAGCTTGCAAATAAGTAAAAAAATTCGCGGGTACGGGTTGGAAATAGATAGCCAGAATATTCAGCGCTGCGCAGAAAAAGGCTTGAATGTAATTGAGCAGAATATTGACGAAGGTTTACATAACTTTGAAGATAAAAGTTTCGATACGGTAATTATGTCGCAAACGCTGCAAACTATGTATTACCCGGATAAAATCCTCGCGGAAATGCTGCGCGTAGGGCGCGAATGTATTGTTACGTTTCCCAATTTTGGTCATTACAAAGCGCGCTTGCAATTATTATTTAAAGGTCGTATGCCGGTGTCGGATCTGTTACCGTTTGAATGGTATAACACACCGAATATTCACTTTTGTACACTGAATGATTTTGAAGTGATGTGCCAACAATTAAATATGACCGTGTTGGACCGCTTAGTGGTGACCTCAGGGGAAATACTGCCTTTCTCGAAATTGCTACCGAATTTATTGGGTGAAACCGGTATTTATCGGGTCAGTCGGCCATGAAGCATGTGTATTTTATTACCGGCACGGATACAAATGTTGGCAAAACCCTCGTGAGCTGCGCATTTTTGCAAAAAGCTCGCGCGCAAAATCTCACTACACTTGGCCTTAAACCTGTCGCCGCAGGTGCGACTCAGACTGCGCAGGGTTTGCGTAATAGTGATGCACAAGCATTGCACGCATTAACCACTGAGCCACTGGATTATTCGCAAATAAACCCTATTTGTTTGCCGCAACCGATCGCCCCACACTTAGCGGCAATTGAGCAAAAAACGCGTATTTCGCTTGATCGCTTAGTGGGATTAGTGCGCGGCAGCCTAATGAGCAAAGCGGATTTTAGTGTGGTGGAGGGTGCGGGCGGTTGGCGCGTACCGATTAACGAGCGCGATTTTTTAAGCGCTTTACCGATTGAATTAAAAATGCCGGTAATTTTAGTTGTGGGTTTGCGCTTAGGCTGCATTAACCACGCGATATTAACGATAGAAGCGATAATACGCGATGGCTTGCCCTTAGCTGGGTGGGTTGCAAATCAGCTAGAACCTGATTTGCCAGAGGCGGCGGCGATTATCCAAACGCTTAATATGCGTTTAAACGCGCGATTTTTAGGCCACATACCTTATTTGCCGACGGCGGATTTTAATGCGGCCGTTGAATACATACAGCTACCGTTTGGTGCGAACGAGGAACAGCGATGATTATTATTTACGGCATTAAAGAATATTTAAATCCCATAAAAGCTAAATTGTCAGATACCCTGCAGGCGTGTATGCAGGAAGTATTGGGCATGCCGGAGGATAAACGTGCGCAACGTTTTATTCCTATGGAAAAAGAAGATTTTTATTACCCCGGCGGTCGCAGCGATGCTTATACGGTAATTGAAATTAATATGATGCAGGGGCGCACAGAGGAAACTAAAAAGGCTTTAATTAAAGCTATTTTTAACAAAATAGAAACAAATCTTGGCATTAAGCCTGTGGATATTGAAATTACCCTTCAAGAACAACCCCCGCATTGCTGGGGGTTTCGCGGTATAACTGGAGATGAAGCAAAACTTAATTATTCGATTAACCGCTAATTTACCTTCGCGATGCGAATCGCACATATTCGCGCAGAATAAGAAACCTCAGCATAGAAAGCCGCTTAAAAACTCGATGGCTTTCACTGACAAGTTTCAGCCGCCAAATTAATAAATTGCTAAAAAACGGTTTAAAGCGCTTTAGGCTGTGCCAAAGGCCATGCAGCACTTACGCCATTGAATTGCCCCGCCTGGGTATCCTGCAGATAAAAATACAGGGGTTTACCTAAATAGGCCCATTGCCAGGTTTGCGCCTCGCCCTCTGCAGCGGGGCGTTTAATTATGGTGAAATCACCGAAGTTTTTTGAACTCTCTGCGGCATAAAGCGGCGGCCAATTGGTTGCGCACGCACCTGTACAGCTGGAGGTGCCAATACTGTCGGCTGTGCGTGTATAGAGGCTGAAGCCTGCGCGGGTAGCATCAACAATAGCGACAGCACTGAGCGCGCCTGCGGAAGCTGCAAAATAATCGCCCGTACCTTCCAAGGTTTTGACGATGACAGGCGCTGTGCGAGCCAAATGCCATAGACCTCCCACACCGTCACCGGCGGTGCTCGCGCCATCGTTATCCTTAGCGAATAAATACAAGGCTTTGCCCTCCAGCGCCCACTGTTTTAAACCGGGGCTGCGCTCAATTAATGAGTAAGGTGCGAGGGCTTGCGTACCGGTGGCGGCTAACAGCGGTGGCCACTTGGTTACGCAATCATTGGTTTTCGTGCAGCTGGAGGCGCCGATAGCATCCTTATCAAATGTGTAGAGGCTGTGACCTTGCAGCAAAGACGCAGGGCTGAGCTGTTCGTCACCTGCTGCATTAAGGCTTGCTACCTGCACAGGCCCGCTGGCCGTGAGACGCGTACCCAATTGCGAGGGCGCGGCTAGGGCAGGCTCAGGCCGAGCTAATTGCCAGCTACCTGCGCCAAGGCCTACGCCTTTAGTGTCGCTAACTGAGGTATCGCCAGAATATAAATACAAGGGTTTGCCGTTATAGGCCCATTGTTTTAATTCGGTATCGGCGCGGCTAATTAAACTAAATGGGCTAGTGGCAACTTCGCTTACGGTGGCTAATAGCGGCGGCCAGGTTTTGGCGCAAGCTTCTACACAGGCAGAATTCAGTGAATCTTTGGCGAATGTATAAACGGCAAAGCCTGTGGCGTCTTCACTGGCTGTGGAGCCGAGCTGCCAGAGACTTCCAAACCCTGCCCAGTAGGTGGAATTATCTGGCGCGGTTTTAAGTGCAAAGGGCGCGCTATGCGCTAAATGCCAAACGCCATTTTTACCATCGCCCAGCGTATCGCCTGCAGCCGCATCGCCTTTGAATAAATACAATGGTTTATCGCGCAGTGCCCACTGTTTAAAACCGTCTTTGAGCAACACCTGGGTGTAGGGTGATTTAACCTCGTCCAGCTTACCCACTAATAGCGGCGGCCAATTGGTGATGCAGGCGCTGGTGATGCAAGAGGAATCACTGGTGGTATCGGTATCGAATGTGTAGACACTAAAACCGCTTTTGCTCAGCGCCGAAGATTTGTTATCAGCACCCAAAACCCAGGCCTCCGAGGCCATGGCGATTTGCTCGCCTAGGTTAGTCGCTTTACTGATAAAGACTGTAGCTACCGCCTGCGCAGCGCCGGATGAACTACTTGAAGATGTAGAAGAACTGCTGCTCGAGCTGGATGAGCTACTGCTTGAGGAGTTTGATGAACTGCTACTGGAGGAGCTGGACGACGAACTGCCATAACCGGCCGTGCCTGTACCGGCCGTGCCTTTTTCCGAGCCTTCGGTAAGGCAAGCCGCCAGTGGCAGCGTGAGCAGAGCAAGGGTTAAAGGTTTGAGTGTGCTGAAGTGGAACTGAGCCATAAAAACGATCCTGTTAGGGTTTGGGTAACAGGTTGTACTGGGCTAGCTGCCGATTAGTTGCGGTGGCAAATTATTAATATGTCACGCCGAATGTTGCAATTCTGAGTTAGCGTTTTGAATGTCGATTGATCGTTATCATTACGCATCTGGCGCAGGCCAAATATATTGATGATGTAGGCAATGCATGGGCTCGTGAGTTTTACAGGTGGCTGCTTGCTCAAACGCTATACTAATTTTCTAATTAATATTTAGAGACTTCTCATGCGCACAAAATTAATACAGATTATTTGTTGGTGGAGTTTATTTATTGGGAATGAAAGCGTTGCCGCCGAGCAAACTTCAGCTACTGCGCAGGATGAAGTGATGATAACGGTTAAGACCGGTCAATGGATGAATAGAGCTACGGCCACAACAGTAAAGCCGTCTTACACGCTGGATGTGTTTGCCACCGAAACGGCCAATCCCAAATTACCTCAGCGCCAACCCGATCGGAACTCAGAAATAACGAAATCTGCCTTTTATTTAAAATCGCTAATGGCTAATACGCATCGCGATGAAGGCTATACGATTTCGGTACCCGCTAATCGCACACTGTATTTAAGCAGTTATTTTGAACAGCGCCCTTCATTATTATCCAACACTATTCGCTATTGTGTAGGCATTGAACAATTTCGTGCGCAGCCCAATAAAAACTACATTTTAGCTACCAATTTTGTTTTGCTGGGCCCTTTTAGCGCCGACTGCCACGCAAGAATAATGACTCCGGAGGAATATCAACAACAGGCATCGGCGAATACTGAGCAGACTAATATTGGTAATTTAACTAGAAAAGAACTCAGTTTACGTTACGCAAGCGCGCAAGCTGCATTGTTGACGGCCAGTTTAATTTCCCGCAAATCTGATTATCAGCTTCGTTATTTGGATGCAGCGGTTGATAGAGCACAGCAAGATGTAAATAGTGCAGATGAATATGCAGTATCAATGGCAGCCTGGTTGGCAAGAATAACCTCTGAAAGTAACAGCTCTAAACATATAGCTGCTATGGAAAAAATTGCCCAAAACGCTGTACAAACGAATAAGCCTCTTGGCAAGAAAATGCAAAAATACCTGGATAACCCCAGCACCGCCAACTCGGAAATCTACTCGCCTAAGCCGATTGCTCCGCCCAGCGGATTTAGCCTTGCACAACTGGCTATTCTGGCCGCGCAAGAAAATTTAAAAGCCAAAAATAAATACGAATTAGAAGCGGCCGCCCGCGACATTATTAAAGCACCTAATGCATTCACGCCAGCTGATTTTGATGTGGCAGAACATACGCTTAAGGAGTTTGCCCAATCAGCGGATGAGGAGGATATAGCCAGTGCTATTTGGGTGACTCGGGTATTGGCCTCTTCCAACAATAAAAAATACTTAAGCTCATTGGAGGAATTAAAGAGACTTCCGCTGCATAAAAAATTAGCGAAGGAAATTAACCTGGCTCTTCAGGCGTTGACAAAATAAGCGGTATTCCACTCGCCAGTGCAACAAAGCCTGCCGCAGCAAAACAACTGCGGCCAGAACACATATAGACAGGCTTATAAACTTAAACCAATGCGGGTAGCGGTGCATCGGCTCAATGCCGATACGCAGCAGCAAACAGGCTGCCAATAGCCACACCGCGGCCGCTTCCCAGTTATACCAGCGGACAGTCTGCCGCCAACTACTTAAGTATCCTGTGCCCAGTTGGCGCGCTAAGTAAAAGCTACTTAGGCTGATACTCAACCCTAAGGCTAAGCCAGCAGCGGTGTCGCTAGGGTAATGGGCGCCGAGCATGCTACGGGAGGCGGCAACGGCGAGCATTAATACCGCAGCAGGCAGCAGCGCTCGCCGCCCGCAAATAGCCACTAAGGCAACTGCGAGCAAACTTGCCGTGGCGCTGT
This sequence comes from Cellvibrionaceae bacterium, assembly GCA_036520615.1. Lineage (GTDB taxonomy): Bacteria > Pseudomonadota > Gammaproteobacteria > Pseudomonadales > Cellvibrionaceae > CAMCXE01. The sequence continues at coordinate 19,884 of DATDJI010000016.1, forward strand.
GGCCGGAAGGGAAGGAAAAAATATCACTAAGAAGTGAAGGCCCAGCAGTAAATACCCCGGTGAGATCATCGTTAAAACAGGGGCGTAGAACTGAGAAGTGCTGCTTGATGCTGCGCACGCATAGGTGGATTAATAAGCCGGATGCCATAGCCGCCGCTAATAATCGCACGCGGGTGGCTAGCAAGATAATCAGCAGCGGCGTAGTCCAGCGTTGATCCGCCATGTGGCTGAGGCTTTGCGCGATCAGCGGGAAGCGTGCGCCTTGGGCGTTGAGCCAAAAAAACAGGCTTAAGTCCGCAACAGGTGTGCTCAGCAGGACTGCTGTGGTTACCAACAGTCCGCCTATCGTGAGCAGCCCTACGATTACCGGGGTGGGTAAGCTACGCCAGCTGTGGTAAAAACGAGCGGGCTTATTCAGCTTTTGCCGCCGGGTAGGGCCAAAAAATTTGGTTGATATCCAGGCTTACCCCTTTGCCTGCCGGACCGCTGAAGCTGCGCTGCGTGCCGCTCACCACCAGGCCTGTGGTGGCCAGAGCGGTTTGGGCTTGGGCAATTTGTTCGCTGGAGAAGGTTTTGCCGAAGTCGATGTTGTGCAGCTCCTGGCTCAAGTTAGAGTTGAGTAAATCGCCTTCATAGGATGGACAGGGCGCAGCAACGCAAACAATTCCTGTAGCTTTTACGCTGTAAAAAAGGCTGCTGGGTGCGTTCGTAGTGGCGGCGGTAAAGGCATCACGCACCACTAAGGCTCTATATTGATACAAAGCCGCATTAGTGCTGGCGGGGCTTGGGTCTAGTAACTGACCGGAGATTAACGCCGTGCTGCTCTCGGCGAGGTTTGAAAATTGGCTGATTTGATCTGGCGTCCATTGCACGCAACCAAACTCGAGTGTGCTCACATATTCGGGCGCAGGCTTAGCTATCGGAGCCTCGTTAGGTGCCAGCAAGGCTTCAGTCAACAGCCCTTGCGCGCTGATATTGACCGGCGTGACCCACCAACCACCACAGGCTGGTGCAGCACAGCGGCGCAAATCCCGGCGTACGCTGTAGACAAAACTATGCTTGCCAACCGTTTCCCCAGCCGCTTGCGCGCTAGGCAGAACCGCAAACGTGCTGATTAGTGCAAGCAATGTTGCAAACCCATGGTTTAGTAAATAACGCATAAAACCCTCTCATTTTATTAAAGCCTGCGCCCAGAATAGCCCAAGCTTATTTGGGCTTGCGCCTGTAAAGTCACAAATTTACAGGCGCAGTTTTACCCCTTGGTGCTGTACATTCTTTGTATTCAACTGCTCAAGGTAAACGCAGCTGCTCGCCTTCTCTGACTCTTACTTCTTGGCTGCGGCCTTTGCCCAATGAGTATCTGACTGTTAGGTATTTCACTCGACCCGGTGCCGGGTCTGCATTGACAAGATAATTATCGACGGTGGTGTCCACACGGCCGTCGCGTAGTTCGCGGCGCAAGCGGTTGGTTACATCCAGCGTGCGATTACCCTCGCCATAACGGGCAGAAATAATGGTCAAGTTAGCGCCGTAATTGCTTTGGTTGGAGTGATTGCGGCCACCGCCGCGGCGGTTATCGTCGCCCCAGCCGCCGTGCCAACCGCCCTTGCCCCAGTTGCCGCCACCCCAATCGGAAAATTGTGCTCCGTCGACCTGACTATTTTCGCTAAATTCAAACGTGCGATTTTCTCCATTGCGACCCCGCGTGTACACGCGCAGCGTTTTGACGCGGCCAGGGTCTGGATCTACCCCAAAAGTATTATTGCCCATGCGAAATGTGCGATTTTGTCGCGCCAGTTCGCGCAACCGCTGGGTTACATCCACATTGCGATCGCGGGTGCCGTAGCTCGCCTGCAAGATCACATAGCCGCTGTCTTGTGCGTTGGCAGAGTTTCTCCGCTCGCCATCCCATCCGCCATTCCAGCCTTGCTGACCCCAATTGCCATTGCCCCAACTGGAAAACTGCGCACCGTCGATGTATTTCCCTTCTTTATACTCGAACGTGCGCACACGTCCATCGCCGCCACGGGCAAAAATACGCAGCATTTTTGCCCTCCCTGGGTCTGGGTCGCGGCCGAATAACGAATTGGTAACTCTTACTGTACGGTCTTGGCGAGCGAGCGCTTTAAGCTCATCGGTCACTTCAATGTTGTGCGCATCGGTACCGTAACTAGCGCTGAGAATTTGATACTCCTCGTTATTTTGCGCAAAACTTAACGAGCAAAAAAATAACAAGCACAAAGAAATAAAAATGCGCTGCACGGACATATATGAACACTCCGAAAATTAAAAGGCGGCGTTACGCAGTAAAAACAGATTGATCTTTTACTGCGCGAACGACTTAAGAAAAACCAGCCGACAAAGCGCAAGGCGTTTACTCAGCAGGGTGGCATTAAGGTTACCACTGCTATCTTTGCGCTATGCATACTTTAGCGCGATGGCGCTGAGGCGATTGTAGCCCACTTCAATTTATTCAAAAATAATGGCGCGGTTTACGCCTCGGCACTTAAAGTTCCTAACGGCTGCAAGCGGCACAGTGTCGCATAGTTAGTATGCCATCGCGCAGCCTGATGGGTGTGGCTTTACAATTATTGTTGGCAGGATAATTTAATAAGTTGTGTTTTTAGCTATTGAAATAGACCCCAAAATTAAGTGAAATAGGCTCAAGAAACAACGGTTTAGAACGCTGGGTGTTTTAGCGTTGCGCATACTTGAAAAGCACCATTTAGTACCAATACTTGGACTCTCAATTTTGGGCAATAATGTTATTGAAGCGCTAAAGCGGCCCCTTAATTAAACAGGGGCCTCATTTTTTTAATTTTAGCTGCGCGTGTGGCTACTTATGTCATCTGGGGGAGTAATTGTTATGAAAATTATACCTGCGGAGAGCCTGCCAGCACTTTCACAGGAGATCAAACGCCGAGTTGCTGAAGGCGTTTATTCGTTATATACGGTAGAGAAAAAGTATAACGAACACTATGCGCTGATATTTGGCGATGACGTATTTTTACTGAGTGAAACCGGTACAGTCAGCAAACAGCTGCGCAGAAGCAATTTCGATACAGACTCGATTAAGGATGCGATAAGTTTTGTAATTAGTTGCCACGAGTAATGGTTAAACTAAAAGAGTTTGTTTTTAAGCCCGCCACCATAAAACGTAAAAAAATCCGCTATCGTTAGGCAGCTAACATACTTCACCGCTATAGCCTGTATATTCTCGCTGATATTAAATAAATCAGAAGAATCCTTAAGAAAGTAGGTGGCCGGTTCCGTTTATGCGTTGGACTCCTCGCTCATATCGGGAGGTTAAATGCTTTAAGGTTTCTAAAATAATCGTCGCGGACATTACAACTTTATAGGCATATCAATGAGCTCGACAAATACATTGCTTACTTTCGGTTACATTAACAACGAGCGAATTGCTGCCCTTATTAAAGGGGCAATGCTTGATTGGGGTGTAAAGCAAGGGAATGCTGAAACGGTTTTATTTAAAGTGAATGCGAATGTTGAGAAGGTTTTGGTAGCTGACTGCCAACTAACAATTTCGCATGTAATAGTCAGTGATTCACTTCAGCCGCAGCCACATTGATATAAATTAACTCAGTCAAGGAGCCGTCTACACCCACATTGAAATTTCAACGTGTGATAAATACGTAAATGGCAGAGCTAACCCTTTATTCCATGTTTAAGCGTTCTAAATCAACGACGTAATAGCTGCAGCGTTGCAATTGAAAAGATGGTTTAGGTCAGAAATCGATTTAAGCCCAAAAAACTTTCTGTTGCTAGTCACCAATTATTTTCTGCATTTTTCCAGAGCAATCTTGATTGCATTTTCTGAAAGATCTTTGATAAATAATTATTGTTTTTGACAAATTAAATTTTTAAGTGCATGAATTATAACGGATGGCCGGCCTTCCGAAGTGCATTGCCTGATACCACTTTTGTAGTGGCTATATCATTTTTTAAGGGTTGAGCTGCGCAGAAACTTCTCTCAGTGGATGGTGCTTTTTTTATTAGCGTATCCGGCTTCGGCAAACTTTAATTGTTCAGATCTTCACCTGGCTAATAAACCATGGCATTGGCTTAAATATCGGAAGGTGGCTTAGTCTACCCACTCCATCTATATACCTTTAAGCCCGTCGTAGCATCCCTATCCCACCCCTAGCAAAAGTTCTAAGCCTTCTTGACCATCTCTAAACACTCAGCGCTATACTGTATCTATATACAGTTGTCGTGGAGGTGTTATGACGACCTTGTCCAGCGGCGCTTCTGCGCCAGCCACTCTTGAGCAGCTTCTGCGCAGGCAGGATATTTGGCGTGGCTATGCACAGCGGGTAACGCCTAGCCTCGCTCTGCCTACAGGCTTTGAGGATCTTGATGCGGTGCTGCTCAACCAGGGTTGGCCGCTGGGGAGCCTGATTGAAATCTGCCAGCAAGGCAGCACACAGGCGGACTGGTGTTTGCTCTTGCAGGCTCTGTTGAACTCGCAAGGGCTTATTGTGTTGTTGAACCCGCCGGAGCTGCCGTTTGCGCAGGGGCTTATTCAGCGGGGCATGGATTTGGAGCGCCTGGTCATTGTGCAATGCGATGGGCGTGCGAATTTCTTACATAGTTTTGTTGAGCTCTGCCGCTCGGGGGCGTGCGATGCGGTATTGGCCTGGCAACCTAAACAAGCGCTTAGCTATACCCACCTGCGCAAGTGCCTGCTGGCAGCGGATGAAGCGCAAGGCCTGTATGTGCTGTTTAGGCCTGTAAACGCGCAGCAGCAGAACTCCCCGGCGGCTTTAAGGCTGTTGCTGGACATGCATGCGAGCGAACTGCACGTCACTATTTTTAAACAGCGGGGTATGCTGCAAAAGCAGGATTGCGTACTTAAATTGCCGCTACCGCAAGCCTGGCAGCCGCAATTACCGCATCGCTTACTTATACAGGAGCACAGTTCTGCAGCGGCGAAAAAGACAGGTGCGCCGCACAAACCTATAGCCATCACAATCCCCTTTCGCGGGCGTGCCTAATGTTTTCTTCGGGCCGATCTCGCAAAGCGCAGCTATGGGTAGCGGTGCGGTTACCGGCTTTGCCGTTTAATGCCCTGGGGCTGTTGGCTGAGCATGTGTGTGCGTCATCGCGCGCTGTCGCCGAGCAACAGCGGGTGATGTGTATGAACAGTCTGGCCAGTGATGAGGGTGTCAGCTATGGCATGGATGTGACCACTGCTCAGTTGATTAGCTGTTGTGAGGTGCAGTTGCGCGATCGTAAATTAGAGCAGGAATTACTGGCGAAATTATCCGCCGATTTATATGCATTCACGCCCTATATTGAAATTTATCAATGTGAAAACCCATATCACGTCGGGCTACTGCTGGAAGTTTCGACCTGTCTAAATTTGTTTGGTGGTATCCAAATTCTATGCGCAAAAATTAATGCACATTTACATCTCTGCGGCGTTCAGCATCAACTGGGGTTGGCCCATTCGGCTATGGGCGCTTGGTTATTATCATTTCCTACGTATTTAATTACGGGTACTGAAACCACAGTGCTATTTATTGAGCGATTAAAACTTCTGCCGATTCAGTTGTTGCACGATTACCTGCGAGTTGTAGAGGCTTTGGAAAAAACCGGCTTTAATACGCTGGCAGATATTGCACTGCAGATAGAAGGCAAGAGTATTAGTAGTTTTAAAAAGCGCTTTGGGCAAAAATTTGCCAACGCTATTTGCGCGATTTTTGGCATTGAGCAAAACTTCCAACAAAATTCTCTGTTTGATACACCGCCTAAAGTCTACCAGCCGATTGAATTTTTTACTGACCGCGTGCAGTTGGAATATCCAGTTGCGCAAACCTATTTATTGCAGTTTGCTATTGAATCTCTATTGCAGAAATTGGCGGATTTTAATCGCAAGCGCCAATTGCAATGCCAACAAATAAACTGGCGCTTGCTGGATATTTACGGTAACAGCAAAGAATTAATTGTCAATTGTGATAATCCACAAAGCCATTGGCAGCTATTTTACGATCTTACGCTCATTCAGCTTGAGTGCGAGCAGCTAACGTTTGAAGTTGATACGCTAGAGCTTATTTGTCGGCATGTAATGCCATTGCAACAGCGCAGCCAATCCTTAGCCTTCGATGATAAGCGAACTAATACGGATCGTTTCAAAAGTTTTGCACTCACCGCCGCTAAACTTAAAGCGCGGCTGGGTAATGCGGCGGTATTTAAAATAAGTTACCGCGATAGTTTTTTGCCGGAAGCCAGTAACCAGGCTATTGCATTAAACCAGCCGTGCAACCAGCAATTACCCGCACCGCATGCACACGCATTGCGCCCGTGTTGGTTGTACGCAGCGCCCATTGCTATTGAAGAGCGGCCGCGTGGGCTTTATTACCAGGGCTATTTAAAATTACTGATTGGGCCGGAGAGGATTCAGGGTAATTGGTGGGATAACATGTGCGCGCGCGATTATTATCTTGCACAGCGGCAGGATAATGTACGGTTTTGGATTTTTTTGGATCTGCACAAAAAAAGCTGGTTCGCCCAGGGCGTTTTTCGCTAGCCGCTATGTACTACACGCATTTACACACAATAACGAATTTTTCATTTTTAAAAGGCGCTTCGCATCCGCCGGAATACATAAACCGTGCCGCAGAATTAGGCTACAAAGCTTTAGCTATTACCGATGAGTGTTCACTGGCGGGGGTAGTAAAAGCTTTTACCGCTGCTAAAGAATTGAAGTTTAAATTAATTATTGGCAGCCGGTTTACACTCTCTAACGGCATGCAATTAATTGCTATAGCGCCGAGCAGAGTGGCCTATGCCGAATTATCCGGCTTTATCACGCTCGCGCGCCGCCGCGCGCCTAAAGGCGAATATGAAGCGCATTTTGCAGACTTACGTTTTCGCCTGCGTAATTGTTTAATTATTTGGGTTGCCCAGGTTGGCTGCACACTTGCACAACGAGAATCCATTGTCAGCGAATTATTCGATGCGTTTAAAAATAGGCTTTGGATCGGTATTAATCATCAATATCTCGGTGGCGAGAAGCAGGATTTTAAACGCTGGCTTAATCTCAGCCGCCAAAAAAATATTCCACTGGTAGCCTGTGGCGAAGCGCTTATGCACATTCGCGAGCGCAAACCATTGCAGGATGTTGTCACAGCAATACGCCACAATGTGCCGATTCAGCAAATGGGTACAGCTCTGAACAGTAATGCTGAAGCCTATTTAAAATCTATTGATGAGCTCTGCGAGCTTTACCCTCAGGAACTGCTGCATGAAACAAATGTTATTGCCGACCTATGTAATTTTTGTATGAGCGAACTGTGCTATCAATATCCTCAGGAGTTGGTGCCGAAAAATTTGCGGCCGATAGATCATTTAAAAAACTTAGTAATAATTGGTAAACAAGCCCGCTGGCCATACGGCGCTGATGCCGCTGTAGAGGAAACGCTACACAAAGAATTAACATTAATTGAATACCTTCACTATGAATATTATTTTTTAACCGTGCACGACATCGTACAGTTTGCTCGCTCGCAAAATATTCTCTGTCAGGGCCGCGGTTCTGCAGCTAATTCCGTCGTATGTTATTGCTTATTTGTCACCGAAATTGCACCTGGGCAAATTAACGTATTATTTGAGCGTTTTATTTCCAAAGAGCGCGACGAGCCGCCGGATATCGATATTGATTTTGAGCATGAGCGGCGTGAAGAAGTTATTCAGTATATTTATCGTAAATACGGCCGCGAGCGTGCAGCGCTTGCCGCAACGGTAATTACCTATCGCCGCCGCAGCGCCGTGCGCGATGTAGGTAAAGCGCTTGGCCTGGAGCCCTCACTTATTAATCATATGGCAGAGTCCATTGCTTGGTGGGATAAATCGGCGGATTTTCACCAAACTATTAAGACGATGGGCTTAAAAATCAACCATCAATTATTGCGCTACTTTTTCACATTGGTGGAACAAATTCGCGGCTTTCCCCGGCATTTATCACAGCACACTGGGGGTTTTGTTATTTGCCAGGATCGTATTAGTGATATTGTTCCTTTGGAAAATGCCAGCATGCCTGAGCGCACGATTATTCAATGGGATAAAGAAGATTTAGAATCGATGCACTTGCTTAAAGTGGATATTCTTGCCCTTGGCATGCTCACCGCACTGCGTAAAACATTGAATTATATTAACCGTTATGAGCCGAGCATCAAAAGCCTCGCGGATATTCCGCGTGAAGATGCGGCCACTTATGAAATGCTCTGCAAAGGTGAAAGTGTCGGTGTATTTCAAGTGGAATCACGCGCGCAAATGACAATGTTGCCGCGCTTACAACCGCGCAAATTTTATGATTTAGTTGTGCAAATAGCCATTGTGCGGCCTGGGCCGATTCAAGGCGGCATGGTGCACCCTTATTTGCGCCGTCGGAATAATATTGAACCCATCACCTACGAAAGCGAGGCAATGAAAACTGTGCTTGAGGATACATTAGGTGTGCCTATTTTTCAGGAACAGGTGATGCGCTTATCCATAGTAGCGGCGGGTTTTAGCGGCGGTGAAGCAGATCAATTAAGGCGCGCCATGGCCAATTGGAGCAAAAATTCAAAATTACTTTTATTTGAGGACAAATTTATTAGCGGCTTGTTAAATAATGGCTACGAGCTGGATTTTGCTAAGCGGATGTTTGAGCAAATAAAAGGTTTTGGCGGTTATGGCTTTCCCGAATCCCACTCGGCAAGTTTTGCATTATTGTGTTATGCCTCCTCCTGGGCTAAATGCCATCATCCAGCAGCATTTTATTGCGCGTTATTAAATAGCCAGCCGATGGGTTTTTATAGCCCTTCACAACTTGTGCAAGCTGCCCGGCGGCAGGGCATAATCATTAAACCGGTCAATATTAATCGCAGTTTTTACGACAATTCTTTGGAGCCGGATGAGAAAGGTATCTACGCTATTCGCGTAGGGTTTATATCCGTAAGCTCCCTCAATGCCGAACGCGCCCAATCCATTGCGACTGCGCGCGCCGACACGCCATTTATTTCAATAAAAGAAGTAGCAAAGCGAACCGATTTAACAACAAGCGATATAGAAATTCTTGCCTCTGCGGATGCCTTTAGAGAATTAATTGGCAATCGATTTAAAGCGCGCTGGGAAGTCTCTGCATTAACGCCACATTCTGAACTTTTACAGAAGGGTATGATTGATGAGGACGAGCTACTTATGCCTCAACCCTCGATCGAACAAAATGTTATGAACGATTATGCATCTATTGGTTTAACACTGCGTACGCATCCGATGTCAATTCTCAGGGCCGAGTTTCCGTTTAATAAATGCAAACAATATTCTCAGCTGGTTAATCTCACGCATAAAAGTTTTGTACGAGTTGCAGGTATTGTTACTGGCAAACAGCGACCTGGTACCGCCAGTGGCGTTCTATTTATGTCTTTAGAAGACGAAACCGGTACAAGTAATGTCGTCATTTGGACCGCCACGCAGCAGCGATTTAGAACAGAAATATTGACAGGAAAACTACTGGTTATCACCGGCACTGTGGAAATTTTAGCTGAGAAAGTAACTACTCCTGTGGTGCATGTAATTGCGGGCAATATCCAAGACTTCAGTAAACGCCTGGATAATTTTTCTTTAAAGTCGCGGGATTTTCATTAAAGTCGCGAGACTGCCATTAAAATCGAGCACTGGCCATTACGATAGGACAATAGTTTTTAAGCCTTATTTAGCCGCATACATAGTACAAAGTTGAGTCTTTGATACGCATGAGTTGTGCGCATCAAAGGCCATTTTTTCTAAACAGGGCAACCAGAATAGTTAAAGCTTACCGGTAATCTGGTATCCATTGACGTTATCACCAATGTAAAAAAGCTCATTATTCAAAGAGAAAATACTCAGGCATCGCATACAGGTGATGTTGGATAGTTCGGCTCCCGTTGCAAGATCAATCTTTCTTACACCGCCGTACTCTGTTAATACATTAATTTGGTCGCTTGATGTAAATACAACGGATCTAATTGCACCGCTATTTGTAGTGGAGAGCTTTAAGTATAGAGAAAAATCTTTGGTATTAAGAATATGGCCAGAATCCAAGACCAAATATTTTCCATCTGGGCTTGTCCAGCCATAGCGTCCCCAATAATCATTGCTCGTGTTATTAGAAACGCCGGTCAGATTCAAAGTGTTGTTTTCAAATTGGTATTTTTTAACGCTATAGGTGTCCGGCAAAAACGCATACAAGCCTATGCCTGCACTATCTGTTACAAGTCGGCTTGATGAATTTAGAGGTTGCGTGTTGTTTACCAAAAGACCAGTTGTTACATCATAAATTTCTATGGATGCATTCAACGAAGATTGTGCGTAGCTCACGGCGATCAATCCATGGGCCAAAGCTGCTATATCTGCAGGGTCGGTATTGATTTTAAAGTTTCTCACCACTGCATGCTTTTCTAGGTCGATAACGGAAATCATACCCGCAGGAACCAAGTTGGAATTATTCAAATAGCGATTTGTTTGAGCAATATACAAATATTTTTTATCGGCGGAAATTTTCATCGTCATCGGAGTATATTCAAACTCAAAATATTTATCCGACTGACCTGAAGCCAGATTCATAGAATAAACGCGTTTTCGATCTTGATCGTTGTAGTACAAATACGCATTAACCTCGTCCACAGCAGATTGATAGGATCTACCGATAAAGGTAAATAGCTCCTGAGATCGATAGACGGTACCCAAATCAATTCCCTGCGCGACCTCTATGACCATACTCGCTTGGGCGGTGCTGCCTGCTGCATCTTTTACCTGCACAGTAACCGTGTACGAACCCGGCAGCCGGTATTTTTTCTGCGCCTTAACAATAGTTGAAAATTCATTATCCCAAATACCGTCACCATCAAAATCCCAGCGATAATTTAAACCTTGCTGTTCTGGATCTGAACTTCCCAAAGCATCAAATTCAATAACCGCTGAAGTATCAAGTGGCACTGTTGTGGTGTTTATCTTCGCCGTTGGGGCTTGGTTATTAATACATTCAGGACAGGGATTGGGTTTGGTAGTTACACTGGTACCTTCGCCTAAGGAAGTTAATATACTCAACTCACCGCCATTAAAATAGGCAGATAAAATCGCGTAGGGGTTAGAAATATCGATACGTTTTGCAACTTGTAATGTATCTGTGTTGATGACAACGATCGACCAATTAGTTAATAGAAAGCCTAAATGGTTAATTTCATCGAATACCGCATAAGTAAAAGCTGGCAAACTGGTTGAGTTGGGCAGACGTGCGAGGGTTTTCGCATCGGCAAGGCTGCCGTCTGCATATAAAATATACTTATTACCGGGCAGCATCCAAAATGAGGCATCGTTGCTGTACTGATTTAAATTGACTTTGGCAGTCAACACATCATTTTCAAAGCTGTAAATCGCTGTTGCACCTATATAGATATCCTTGCCCACAACTATGCTTCTGCCGCTATAAAACGGGCTTACAGTCGCTGAAGATAGGCTTTGGCCAGTTTTAGAGTCGGCTAATATTATTTCCTGAAAGTCTTTGCGCGTTAACAGGCGCTCGGAATTTAATGCAGTGAATAAAAAGCTGCCACTGGCCAAAACAAACGTATTGCTAAGCATATAGTTATCGACATCAATTTTTGCAATATATCGTTTGTCACTCACCGACGAAACATTTAATACGGCTTTATCGACAATCTGAACGTACGCGGTTTTTCCGTCCGGTGTGAGAAGAAGAAGTTCCGGGGAATATTCCAAATCAATTTCTTTGGTGACCTGGGCCAAAAGTACATCGTAAAAATACAATTTATTTTTTAAACTATCAGCGATCAAAAATAAATTGGACTGGGGTACGGGCACATTAAGGTAAGAAGAAATTTTCGCAGCAAGAGTATTATTGGTGGGTTCTGACTTGGCAGTGACCACGCCTGGTGTTGCGTTTAACACCACAGATTTGCTGCCGGTTTCGCCATATATATCTTTTGCTTGCACCGAAACAAATTTCACGCCGGGGATAGTAAATTCTTTTTGCGCAGTAGCTTGCGCGCTAAAAAGTGTATCCCAGATGCCATCGCCATTGAGGTCCCAACGGAATAATAGAGCGGCGATTTGCTCATCAATCGAGGCTGATGCATCAAGCGTAATTGGCTTACCTGTTTGAATGGGTTCGCTCTGAACGCTCAATTTAACTTCAGGTGCAAGATTGTTAGCACAGGCAAGGCATGGATGTGGATATTCTATTAATGCAGACTGTGAATTGTTCACAGCCACAATAAAAAATAGTTTGTCTTTTTGCACTATCACATCAAGAATTTTTTTGCCTATATCGATGGTTTGGATGCGCTGCCCACTATGTGTATTAAATAGGTCAACAACACCATTATCACTAAGACTGAATACGAGATTACGTGCAGCATCTGCAACGGATTTCACGACGATTGCGTTAGCTTGTACGACACTGCGCTCTTTGCTAGTAAATCCTATGCCGTAATTGGGCGAAAAGATGCCGAAGTTATTATCAGGCGAGATAAATCCTGCATTGCCACCAAACGAGTTAATGTAGTCTTTAAATATCGTGCCCGTCTTAACAAGAGTTGTACCCTGCAAATCATAGGTTGAAAGGCCATCGCTATAAGAAAAAATACTACCGGTGTCACTTACAAATATTTGCGAAAAATTTAAGTTTAATACAGTGATTGTTCCGGTTTGCCTGTTAACAAGTACCGATGAGGAGCGATTTGACTGCGCGTAAAAATAATCGCCCGCAATATCACGTAAGCTCAGCAGCGGCTCGGCCACATTTATGCTGCTAACAATCGCCTGTTGAGCCAAATCAATAGTCATTATCGAGCGAACTTGCGGTTCAGCGTTGTCGCGCACGCTTAGTAATAAATAGAGATTTTTTTTATCCAGCGATAACGCCATGTCTTTAGGTTCTAAATCCAGCTGAAAATATTTACTCGCTTTTCCTGAAACAAGATCTAGCAGGTAAAGCCGACGCTGGATTTTATCAAGGTAATAAACAGTTGAATTGCCATCGAATAAACCTGCGCTCACGGGGAAATCAAAAAAATCAGTTGAATTAGCTATTGGCGTAGGGAGGATTTTGCTCTGCACTACATTTATTGGCAGCGTTTTGCTGGCCACGGCCCCCAGTGGATCTTTTATCTGTAGCCTAGCTGAGTAATTGCCTGCAATTAAATACTGGTATTTAACCGTAGCAGCCGACGTGAATTCGGTATTCCATACACCATCGCCATCAAAATCCCATCGATATAACAGCTGGTCTTTATTTGGATCGCTGGATTTGGATGCATCAAATGTAACATCGTGTTTATTTTCCGGCGATGCGTTATCAACGGAGAAATCTGCTGATGGAGCGCCATTGGCTTGACAGGTTGAGCAAATATGATCTTCATTTTGAATAAATAGAGTATTCGTATCAGACTTGCCAAGCGTTATTAGGCGGTCATTCATTATAAAAGCGCTGATAACTTTTTCCGTATTGGAAACGACTTTAATTACTTCCAAAGAAGTAGCGTTGGCAAGGATTAAAGAGTTATCGTCGAGAACAATAAGAGCACTATCGCTTTTAGTATCGAACTCTGTGGAGATAATTCTTTTACTACCCAAGTTTAGCGTACCAATTACGGCCATAGTTTCAGTTGAAATTAGTTGGCCGCTCGCGGTAATGAGGTATTTTTTTTCCGGATTCAGCCATAATTTATTGCCTAAATCAGAGTTAAAGAAATAGAACTGTTGGCTTCGGGTTACACCCGTAGAGTCGATCGTATATCTGTTCAAATATTGCGATCCGTTGCTTAAAGTATAGATAAAGCCGTTTTTAGTATCCGCAAGGATATAGGCTCGATAATCTAAATAGGAGAGACCATTTCTAAGCCCAGTACTTGAATCATAAATGCGCCCTTCAGAATATGCCGTCGACGTTACTAGCAATTGGTTCGTGCCAATAAATTGCGTGGATGAAGGATCAACATCGATGTTGAACTCCATTTTTTTGCTTAGATCCGCTACGTCATACGTATAAATCTTGCCCGATTCACTGTAGTTCGGCGGCCCGTAGCTTGAGATAGTCGAAGCGACATAAATTAATTTTTGATCATTTGACAGCACGATTGCTTTAGGCTGCTCATTAAAAACGATTGTGTTGAGAACTTCGCCATTCATTAGGCTAACAACATTTAGAGTTTTATCAGCGGCATTAAGTACAAACGTTTTTTTGCTATCCAGAGCGGTTAATACGGTCGACTGAGCAGTAATTGCAAGCTTCGATGAAAACCCAATAGCTAACTTAGTATCGAGTGCATCTAAAATACCGTCATTGTCATCATCGGTATCGGCATTATCGCCAATGCCATCACTGTCGAAATCAAATTGTTCTTTTGCATCGAAAGGAAATTTATCGGCAACGTCCACAACTCCATCGTTGTCGTCATCAGCATCGACACCATCATCAATGCCGTCGCCGTCCGCATCTTTTTGCACTTTAGGATTAAATGACTGAGCATCTGCGGCATCTAAAACGCCGTCGTTATCATCATCAGGATCGGCATTATCGCCAATACCATCACCATCGGAATCTTTGCTCTCTTTTGCATCAAACGGAAATTTATCAAGAGCATCGGCAACGCCATCATTATCATTATCGGGATCTTCGTTATCACCCAAGCCGTCGCCGTCCGCATCTTTTTGCACTTTAGGATTAAATGGCTGAGCATCTGCGATATCTAATACACCGTCGTTATCATCATCGCTATCGGCGTTATCGCCAATGTCATCGCCGTCAAAATCTTTATTTTCTTTTGCATCGAAGGGAAATTTGTCTGCGGTATCCGAAATGGTGTCGTTATCGTCATCCAGATCCGCATTGTCACCGACACCGTCACCATCGGAATCTTTTTGCTCACTGGCGATTAACGGCATACCATCGACGACGTCTAAAATAGCGTCGTTATCGTCATCCAAATCGGCCACATCGCCGATACCGTCGTTATCGTTATCGGCAAATTCCTTATTGGATTGCGGGAATTTATCTTTTGCGTCCGCTACGCCGTCATTGTCATCATCAATATCTGCACTGTCGCCGATGCCATCGCTATCTATGTCTTTCTGCTCATTGGCATTCAGCGGAAACGCATCCGCAGTATCGGGCACACCATCGTTATCGTTATCTAAATCAGTTTGATCAGGAATACCGTCGTGATCACGATCGGGTAATTGAGCAGTGGGAGCGGGAGTTTGATTATTGGATTTACTACTGCCGCAGCCGGTGACAAGACTGCTTATGATAATAATGACTAACAGAGGGTACAGCTTCATAGAGAATCCTTAAGTTACATCGGAAATATAAAACCCACCTATTATAGCGGGCGCTCTATGAGGCTTGTAGTGACACCGTTCAGATCTTCAGGCGATAAAATCACATTTAATGCGTGACGGTTGCGGGATATTTATAAGATGTTTTATGCGGTTTTTTTTACGCTCTTTTTCTTTTTAAACGGATACACAAATTGCTTAATATAACCGTTGGGCACTGGGTGGCCGCCGATGCCATAACCTTTTGGCCATTGGTTCGGTGGCATATAGTAGGTGCCGAATAATTTATCCAGCCAGGGGAAGTGAATTGCGTAATTTACATTTATCGCTTCCTTTTCTATGCCGTGGTGCCAGTGGTGAAAACGCGGGGTAACAATAAACGGTTTTAGCCACTCCACATTAAAACGAACATTTGCGTGCACAAAAGTAGCATTTAAATAAACTAAAAATATATAAATGCTCAGCGCCGGTTTGCTAAATCCCAATACAAACATCGGGATTACGGTAAGGCCGCGCAAGCCGACAATTTCTACGATATGCATACGTGAGCCCGCTAGCCAATCCATTTTTTGTGCAGAATGATGGACGGCGTGAAAGCGCCATAAAAAGGGAATTTCGTGAAATTGTCGGTGGAACCAGTACTGAACAAAATCTGTCAACAGCATAATTTCCACTATTTGTAGCAGTAGCGGCTGTTGTGCTACTAGTTGGCGAAAACCTGCCCAGGAGCTGGTGCTGTCGAGGATAAACATAGACGGAGACAGCGATAAAAAGCTGATGATTTGTACTAAAAGGCTGCTAAATAAAAAATAAAATATATCTTCTCGCCATTCGGTGCGGAACAGCGGCTGATCGGTTAAGCGGCCGAATAATTTTTCCAATGGAATAAACAATAAGCCCGTCAGCAGCATATTTAATACAAACCAATCCAAACCTAGCGCATAGCCGTTGGCACTATAGTGAGCGGGCACAGCCGTGAGCTGGCCGACAACTAATGCAGTAAAAACTAAGCTGATTGCACTAAAGCCTAAAATCTTATTGCGACGCAAAATTAGGTTGCCAATGGCCAAGCCAAACGCCGCCACCAATAGGCAATAAATTGCCAGAGAAAATTGTGCTTGCTGATGTACGGGGGCTAACTCTTTCATGGAAAAGTATTGCGGGAAACGCTGACTTAGCAGCAATAAAAGCCCCGCAATAGAGGTAACCAGAGCGAGAAAACCGCTGATCCAACCGGAGCCAAATTGGCGTGTTTCGGCGCTGGCTTCTAGGTCATTGCGAATGGATAAGCGTATTTTGTTAATCATATAAGCTCCTTTTGGAAGGTTAAATTTGCGTGCAGCGGTTAATCTTAAATTGCGGCAAAGCAATGAGTTTTATAGACGAATAAGGCGACTAGTTTATCCATCATGCATGAAGGCGCGATTAA
Organism: Cellvibrionaceae bacterium; assembly: GCA_036520615.1. GTDB lineage: Bacteria > Pseudomonadota > Gammaproteobacteria > Pseudomonadales > Cellvibrionaceae > CAMCXE01. The sequence continues at coordinate 36,655 of DATDJI010000016.1, forward strand.
ATCCAAGCCACCTATCTGGTTAGCCGCTAGCAGCTGTTTCAATTCCTATTTGTAAAAGCGCCCCTTATACTGCGTAAATTCATGCGTACATGGCTGTTGCTTGCAGTAGCCTACTGCCAATGCCTTTATTAAAACAGAAATAAATTTGTGGAGAATAATATGAGCACTTCGCGCCCACCTTTGCCACCTTTTACGCGCGCAACGGCTTTGCAAAAAGTACGTGCAGCGGAAGATGGTTGGAATAATCGCGACCCGGCAAAAGTATCCCTAGCCTATACGCCCGATAGCCAATGGCGTAACCGCAATGAATTTTTGACGGGGCGTACGCAAATTGTCGAGTTTTTAACGCGCAAATGGCAGAAAGAACTCGACTATCGTTTAATTAAAGAATTATGGGCGTTTGAAGATAACCGAATTGCTGTGCGGTTTGCCTATGAATGGCACGATGATTCTGGCCAGTGGTTCCGCTCCTACGGCAACGAAAACTGGGAGTTTGATGCACAGGGGTTAATGCATAAGCGATATGCGAGTATTAATGATTTAGCGATTGAGGAATATGAGCGCAAATTTCGTTGGGCTCAAGGGCCAAGGCCTGTAGATGCGGCGGGTTTGAGTGAATTGGGATTGTAAGGTTGTGAATGCGGCATTGCCTAAAACGCCGATTGCTTAATCTTAATATTGAAGCGGTATTAATTCAGCTTCCCTGCTGCGTTTGGTTCCTACAAAATGTATTCTAAGCAATCTATTTAATAACCCCGCCTTTAAAATAAAAAAGGACTTTCAAAGAAAGGGGCTTTAATTAAATAATTAGAAGCTGTAGGTTGCGCCTACACTGAGCGAGGAGAAAGTTACATCATCCCATTCGGCGTGGCGGATATATTCCACGCGCAGGCTGGCAGCTGGAGTAATATTGTAGCCCATACCTAATCCAATAAGCGCTTTGGTTTTCGTCTCGCTGCCGGATTCATCGTATTGAGAGGAATTGTAAACGTCTAAGGAATAATCCGCAGTTAAACGCGCCAATCCCAATCGACCGTATAAATACATAGCATCGTTAACAGGCACTTTGCCCAATGCAGATAGCTGTAACGAGGTCAAATCAGACGAGGATGAAGCATAGCCATCAGACTCACTAATTCCGCCTAAATCACGGTAGGCAAATTCAAAGGCAAAGTTTTGATTTAGGTTATAACCTATACCTAAATCAAACATAGTATCGCTTTTGCTAAAGTTTGCATCTTCAAAAGAGACTTCTAATTTACTTTGACCTACATCCGCTAAAACATAAAATTCGCCAGCGTTTGCGCTGATGGATACGGTTGCTAGAACACCTGCCAAGATAATTGATTTCATCATCATTTTCCTATTGATTAAAAGTGATCACGCCATCTTTGATGGCGGGCGCACTATAGGTATTTAATTATGAACTTTAGGTGAATGATAAAATCGCGCGAAGTGTATTCATTTATGTGAACTGCATGCGCAGTAAACTTAATTAAAATTGCTCATAGATTTTCAGAAAAATCAACCATATTTTTGGTGAGGTCAAGGCTCTGTAAGCATTTATGTACGTATTAAGGAGTATTTTTTAGTTGCTCAGCTCATAGCGAAGAAATTAATGTTTCAGAGATTTAATGATAGGGGAAAATAAATTCCTGAGTTTTTGCAAAAACCCAGGAATTATAAAAATATTATTCCGTGGTGTTTATTAGCCCATAGGCATTATTCACCAGAGTAATTCCTACCTTATTTTTAAACGTCATAATCGATTCAGGGTGAAATTGCACGGCGGCTATCGGCAGAGTTTTATGCTGAATCGCCATAATAATCTGGTCATCGGTTATGGCGGTCACTGTAAGCTCGCTCGGTAATACTTCGTCCAAGGCATACAGTGAATGGTAGCGGCCTACTTGAATATGCGTGAAATCCAAACCTTTAAAAATACCTTTATTTGGTGTAAGCACTTTAATTTGCGATGGCCGACCGTGTTGGGGAATATCCAAAACACCTAATGAGCCACCGAAATATTCCACTAAACCTTGTAAACCTAAGCACACGCCAAAAATAGGAATATTGCGTTTAATTAATTGGCCGATTGTTTGATTCAGTGCGAAATCCTCTGGGCGGCCGGGGCCTGGGGAGAGCACGACTAAATCAGGCTTTATTGCGTCCAAACGGGCTTCATCAAAACCAAACCGCAGCGTTGTTACAGTCGCGCCGGTTTGGCGGAAATAATCTGCCAGTGTGTGGACAAAACTATCCTGATGGTCGATTAACAATACGGTTTTACCCAGGCCTTTCTGTTGTACCTGGTTAATGGCGTCAGATTGAGTTGGGCTCTGGCCGTTTAGGGCGCGAATTAGCGCGGAGGCTTTTACGCGGGTTTCCTCTTCTTCGGCTTCCGGGATGGAATCACTAAGCAGTGTGGCGCCTGCGCGCACCTCAGCTACGCCGTCTGCAATGCGAATCGTGCGCAATGTAAGACCGGTATTGATGTCGCCGTTAAATCCCAATTTACCCACGGCGCCGCCGTACCAGCGGCGGGCGCTATGTTCGTGGGATTCCAAAAACGTCATAGCGCCGAATTTCGGTGCACCGGTTACCGTTACCGCCCAGGTGTGGCTTAAAAATGCGTCCAGCGCGTCATAGCCTTCGCGCAGCGTGCCGCGCACGTGGTCTACGGTGTGAATCAGGCGCGAATACAATTCAATTTGCCGCCGTCCAATCACCTCGATGGAACCTGGTACACAAATGCGCGATTTATCGTTGCGATCCACATCGGTACACATCGTTAGTTCGTTGTGGTCTTTGTCGGAATTTAATAGCGTGCGGATTTGATCGGCATCGCTGATGGCATCTGTGCCGCGCGGAATAGTGCCGGAGATTGGGCAGGTTTCCACTAAACGATCGGTCACGCGCACAAACATTTCCGGCGAGGCGCCTACTAAATATTCCTGCTGGCCGAGGTTCATAATAAAACCGTAGGGCGAGGGGTTTGTGTGTTTAAGGCGAATAAATACGGCGCTAGGTGCATCGGTGCAGGGTAGGAAAAACGTCTGCCCCGGCACCACTTCGAATAAATCGCCACGGGCAAAATATTGCTTTGCGGTATTTACCAACTCTGCATATTCACCGGGCTGGTGGTCGCATTCGCGCGGTGCGCTCTGCGCGGGCACATAGGGTAATTTTTTGCCGGTGCGGGGCAGGCCTTCAGTGGATTGGCCGTTAATAGTTAATTCGTAGTGGTAAACAAAAGCTTCGTGGCGCTCGTGGTCGCGGATAAAAATACTATCCGGCAGGAATAACACCATATCGCGCTGATCCGCCGCGCGAGGCAAAATAAAATCGATTTTTTCAAACTGAAATGCCAGGTCATAACCGAGTGCGCCGTACAGACCAAAGTGTGTGTCTTCGCCGCTAAAAAAAACCTCGCGAATAAGCCGCAGTACACTAAATACCGACGGCTGACGGCTGCGCTCTTCCTCAGTGAAAGCTTGCTCGCTGAATTTAATGCGCAGATCGCAGCGTGTGACTGTCAGGCTTAAATCCGTAATAAACGCACAGGCTTTTAGCTGTTCAGCCAAAAACGCCAACACGAGTTCACCGCGTGTATTTAATGCTTCAAGCCAGAGGCGATCGGCTCGGCTGGTTACGCTTAACATCGGGTTTACAAAACCCATATCCCAGCGCTTGTAGCGGTTAGGGTATTCGTAACTGGAGGACAGCAGGCAGCCTAATTGGCTATCCAGCTGCTGGGCGAGCTGGTCGACAGCCGTGTCGTAACAGACGGCTTCTGCGCTGCGGTTTACTTGTACACCGGCAGCTGTGGTGTAGCGAGTGATTGGCATTTTTAGGTCTCGATAGGGCGTCATCCCCGTACTGGGGCTGGCCTATTATGGCATGGGTAGGAAGTATTTTCGCAGCGCACTGCTGCAGTTAATAACTGCTAAGAGGCAATTAAAATCACGGCTTCAACTGTTCAGAACGCGAGGCTTAACTCCAGCCGCCTGCGCAGAGGCAGGCGTGAGTTTTAGCTGAGAAAGTTAGGAGATGGCTTGATCGGTCTGATCTAATTCTGGTGGCTGTTCTTGCACAGGCGCCTCACGCTGAGTGCGCGCTGTCACATAGCCGAGTGCGTAATTAACTGCGTTGGCGACCTTATCAGCCATTTCGTCCATTTCCTGTGGCGATAAAAAAAACGACATATCCACATCGAACCGCACGTAACGCGGTGGAAGATGATTAAGTGCCACGCAGGCCACATCGGCAAAAAAATCAGCATCTGCAGCGGCTGCGTCACTGGCGCGCAGTATCTGTTCAAACACAAACCGCTCGTAATAGTTATGCACGCTATCACGAGGGGAGTCGCCTTCGAGCAGAGGTTTGCGGTGGCTTATCAACATAGTGGTGGGCTCGCAACAGAGTAAACCCCCGAAGTGTAGTTGGCTTTTGCACCTTTCGCCCTTTGCAGGAACCCTGCCCCTAGTAAAACTCTTTCTTCGCCAAATGTTATGGTATAACATTCCATAATAATTTTTTGGTTGGGATAGTTATGGCGCGAAATAACAGGCTGCTAGTGGGACTTATGTTGAGCGCTCACCTAGAGGTAGCACAGGCTGACACAGCTGATGTTCAAGAGGTGTTGGTAACCGGGGTAAAAGAGCGTCTGTATCACGCGGGCATGCTCAAAGAGACGATCGAGAAAACCGAGGTGGTCTCAGCCGACAACATTGCAAAACAACAGGCAGAGAATCTTACCGACGCCATAGGTGCGTCGGCTGGGGTGCGAGTTAATAACGAGTGTTCGATGTGCGGTGTAAAGCGGGTGATGCTCAACGGTTTGCGCGGTGAGCACACAACAGTTTTGGTCGATGGCATTCCCACGCACAGTATTGTATCGAGTGTGTATGGGTTAGATGCCATAGGCTCAGCGGGAATTGAGCGCATTGAAATTGCGCGCGGTGCCGGTGCTTCATTAACTGCACCAGAAGCTATTGGTGGCACAATTAATTTAATTACCAAAGAAGCGCACAGTAATGAGCTGGATATAGACGTAGCGGCAGGTGAGCATGCGTACAAAAAATTTGCCGCTGTAGGCACTTTAGTGACCAGTGAAGACAGCACACGCATTACCGCTATCGCACAACAAGATGCACGCGATCAATTTGATGGCGATGGCAACGGTATTAGCGAAAGCCCGCTAATGGATAATCAATCGGTAACGCTGCGCGTATCGCAAGATGTAGGCGTGCAAGATAATCTGACGCTGCGCGGCAACTATGTTACTTCCGAAATATTCGGCGGCCCGATGAACACATCAATCGGCCGCGCAAAAAGCAATTATTTTGCTGACCCTCAGTACAGCTCGGCGCATTTATTTGTCGACGATGATGTGCGCAATAACTACATCGCCAAACCCTGGGAAACCACCGAATGGATTAAAACCACACGCAATGAATTTGCAGGTAGCTGGTTGCACGAAAGCGATGCCGATTTGAATTTCACCCTGGCGACGAGTTTTGTGCAGCATAAACAGCAGTCTTTTTACGAGGGCTTTATTTATGATGCCGATAACAATGTGCGCTATTTAGATGGCCGAATTAATTACGCCTTTACCGATAATCAGCATCTGACCATTGGTGTGAATAATCGCCAAGAAACTCTGCGCTCAACTACCAATAGCAGTAGCGAGCAGTTTATCGCGGATAGTTTTGATTATGCTTCTAGCGGAATTTACGTGCAGGATACCTGGACGGCAAGCGCTGCGGTGCAAATAGCTTTTGCTGTACGGGCAGATAAATTGGTTGCCGATTTTATCGATGTACAAAAACCCGGTGAGGAAATATCACAAACATTGGTATCGCCGCGTGTTGACATGCGCATAACACACAATTCTAGGTGGAACTCACGGCTCTCGTTGGGGCAAGGTTATCGCGCGCCCTTATCTTTTTTTGAAAGCGACCACGGTATTTTGGATGGCGACCAAGGCTTTAATATAGCTATTGATCGATTAGAGCGATCTAAATCGGTTAATTATTCGCTTAATTTTCAGCAGAGTCGCATCAGTGCTACCAGTTCTTTTGCCTATACACAGGTGCAGTACTTGGCGCAATTATCCAGCGATGAATATGCTGTACCCACACTTGGCCAATTAAATACCACCGCCGCTGTTATGGATTATGACGTTGCGCTTACCTTTAAATATAATGAGCATTTAAGCCTCAGTGGTATTGCAGAAATTTATAATTATAATGCTGCTTTTGAACAGGCATTTACGGTTGCGCCTGTTGAACAGCGCTTGGGGTTAAGTGCCGATATTGAGTGGAATAAATGGGATACGTTTATTAGTGCCGAGTGGATAGGGGCGCGAGATTTAACCGCTTTTGCCACTCCCACACATGCCACATTTGATGCCGAAGGTTTATTGTCTAAACGTAAGCACGCGCCGAGTTATTGGAGCCTGGATATACAAACCGCCTATGCTATTAGCGATGATCATAAAATATATTTAGGCGCGAAGAACGTGCTTAATTACACGCAGGTACGTGATATGCAAACGCCGCTGTATTATGAAGCGGGTAGTTTTGACGTGAACCATGTATACGGTCCATTAAGAGGGCGAGAAGCCTATCTGGGATTAAAATGTGCTTTTTAATACGCACGCAACACCTTCGCCTGCTGTGGCTATTAATGATTCATGTTTTATTGCGTAGTTTTAATTGTGCTGCCGAACCGACAAAAGGTGGCGGGACGGATTTTTTTGCATTGACATTAAAATCCCTCCAGCAACCTAAAGCTGTATCTCTAGCCGAGTATAAAAACAAGAATATCATCCTGAGTTTTTTTGAGCCTGACTGCCCCTGGTGTTATCAGCAAATAATGACGCTGAAAAAACTGCAAGCGCGTTGTGCTGACAATACACAAATAATATTAATAGGCGTGCACGCGACGCGACAGCAACTGCAACAGGAATTGCGCCGCGTTAAAACCAATTTGCCTGCGTTTGAAGTCAATCAAACTTTGCTGGAAATTACCGGGCCGATTGCAGCCACACCGCTAACCTATTTTTTCAATGGTGCGGGCATCCCTAGTCAAGTTATACGAGGCTATGCGCCATATCATCCGGCTTTTGAAGCTGCTTGTAAAACATCGCTGGCGACTACTGAGCGATAAAAAATTATATTTCAGCTGCATATACAATAAATAAACGCCTCTCGCCGCTTGTGTTAGCCCGAAATTCTCTCTGCGCACGCTGATTAGGTAATTCCAAAAATGTATTAACATGTGCTTGATTAAAACTTTGTGAGAACTAGGCTTTTGTGATTCTCTCGCAACTGAAGCTTACTCATGCAGGCCAAAGTACATTTTATCTCTGGACTACCCCGGTCCGGCTCGACTCTTTTGGCTGGCATTCTGCGCCAAAACCCCGCAATACACGCTGCCATGACCAGCCCTGTGGCCGGGTTAATACAGGGTGCGTTGGAGCAAATGGGAGCCAATAGTGAATCCTATAGTTTTTTTGATGACGACAAGCGCAAGGTTATTTGCAAAGCGCTGTTTAACGCTTATTACGCCGATAAAACTCAGTCGATTATTTTCGATACAAACCGCCATTGGACGGCGCGCCTGCATCAATTAGTACCCTTATTTGACGATTTTAAAATGATTTGCTGTGTGCGTAACCCGGCTTGGATTATGGACAGCTTTGAAATTATTCATCGCAAAAATCCCTTTGATTTTAGCCGTATGTTTTCCCCGGAATCGCGCCAGACCGTTTATACCCGCTGCGAGTCCCTCGCACATAGCCACGGGCCTTTAGGCCTTGCATGGACAGCGTTAAAAGAAGCGTTTTACGGGGAATTTTCCGACCGCTTATTATTGGTGGATTATGACCTGCTCACACAACACCCGGCTAAAACTATGGATTTAATTTATCAATTTATTGGTGAGCCAGTGTTCGATCACGACTTTAATCAAGTCGTATATGACGAAAGTGAATTTGACCAGCAGCTGGGTGTTAAAGGCTTACACAGCGTTAAACGCAATGTGGAGTTTAAAACCCGCCGCAGTATTTTACCGCCCGACTTATTTTTAAAATATCAAGAAATGGATTTTTGGCAGGATACTAACGGCAGCGCCGCTAATATTATCGCCAGCAAAAAGCCCTCTCTTTGATCTGACTTCACGGAATACAAATTTATGAAGAACAAATTACTTTGTGGTTTGTCATCGGCTTTTTTTCCAATGGGATTATATGCAGCGGTCGGGCAAACACTTATGCACTATCAGCGCCGCGTGTTGAGTGCACAGGTGCAAGCGGCACAGCAGCGCGATACATCAATGGATTTTTCCGCACTTATAGCGCTGCAGCGGGCACATAAAAGTCATCCGCAGTCAGATGCTTTAACTAGCTTTGAGCCTGCTGTTTTGGCAGCGCAACCGGCTGCATTGGAAATAATTGCCAGCTCACCGATTCGCGAATTATTAGTAATAGATGATGCGGTGCCGAATAAAGAGGTGTTTTACCGCAGTATTAAACCCGGTGTGGCTATTGCGCGCATTCAGTCATCAGGCGCTGGGCTTGAACAATTAACGAATATTTTATCCCAGTATAAAAACCTTGCCGCTGTGCATATTGTCTCCCACGCGCAGCAGGGCGTATTGCTGTTGGGTAACTCGCGCATTTCTGCTGAGAATTTTAAAGCTGATATAAAAGCGTTTTCGGCTATGAATAACGCCATGCAAGAGAATGCCGATTTATTATTGTATGGCTGTGATCTAGCGGCAACGGCAGCTGGCGAAGATATTCTTAGCGTTATTAAAAATAATACCCATGTGGATGTGGCCGCTTCGAATAATGTCACTGGCGCGCAGGCGCTTGGTGGTGATTGGCAATTAGAAATTCAACAGGGCCAGGTGAATACAGGCTTGCCTTTTAGCGAGCGCGCAGTGAAAGATTTTACTGCCATGTTGGGCAGCTATACGGCAGGTAGTTTTTGTAACCCAAGTAATGGTGGAGCCTATCGCTCAAGTATCTCGACGTTAACTTCTCAGGATGGAGCTTATGTTGTTACTACAAAAACTGCTGCGGGCGCAGCCGTTAATTTCAATTGTGCACAACAGGGTTTATTAGCTTATACGTTCTCTCCGAACGCTAATGCGCACAATATTTATTTGCGAAAACCTGGTGGTGGTACGTTTCAAATATCGTCTATGAAATTATACGGTGGCTGCCCGACGGTACATGCTTACGCCATCAATGGTGTAACTACAACCGCGTATTCAATGAATAACGCGACCGTTAATAACGGTTTTTCAACGGTTAACACAATTGCTATGACCAATTTAACCGGCGTCACAATGGACACGTTTAAATTAAAATTAACCGGCAGCTGCACCACCTATATGGGTATTGGCAACTTTGCCGTTCCCGACCCTAACAGCGCCCCGACCAATATCAGCCTATCTGCCTCATCGGTTAACCAAACTGCTAGCGCTAACGCCACTGTAGGTACGTTGAGCAGCACAGATCCAAATTCCGGCAATACGTTTACCTATACGCTGGTTTCAGGTACCGGCAGTACAAACAACGCAAGTTTTAGCATTAGCGGTTCGAGCTTAAAAGTGACTAGTCCTTCCACTATGGCGGCTGGACCCTATTCGGTGCGGGTGCGCACGACCGACCAAGGTGCGCTCTGGTTTGAAAAATCCTTCACAATTACCGTCGCGGATAATGTGGCGCCCACGGTAACTTCGGTAAATTCTTCCTCTACTAACGGCACCTACAAAGTTGGCGATACCGTAAGTGTGCAGGTGAACTTTAGCGAGGCGGTGACGGTAACCGGCACGCCGCGCATTACGCTTGAAACTGGCGCTACGGATCAGCTAGTGAACTATGCCAGTGGTAGCGGTACAAGCAGCCTTACTTTTACCTATACGGTACAGGCGGGTAATACTTCGGCCGACCTAGATTATCTCAGCACCTCAGCACTAGCGCTTAACGGCGGCACGATACGCGATGCCGCCAACAACAACGCCACGCTAACATTGGCTGCACCGGGAGCTGCTAATTCTTTAGGAGCCAACAAAGCGCTAGTTATCGATGGCGTGGCGCCTACGGTGAGCTCCGTCGGTTCATCCACAAGCAACGGTACATATAAAATTGGCGATGCCATCAGCGTGCAGGTTAATTTCAGTGAGGCGGTCACCGTTACCGGCACACCGCAATTAACGCTGGAAACCGGCGCTACCGACCGGGCCGTGAATTATGCCAGCGGTAGCGGCACGAGCAGCCTGACATTTACTTATGTTGTGCAAGCTGGAGATGCCTCAGCGGATTTGGATTACTTAAGCACTTCCGCCCTAAGCCTCAACGGCGGCACTATTTACGATGCCACGGGCAATACCGCAGTACTTACACTTGCGGCGCCTGGAGCGGTTAATTCATTAGGCAACACTAAGGCTCTTGCTTTAGATACCGCAGGGCCCAGCGCCAGTATCGTGCTGGCCGACACCGCCTTAAAAATTGGCGAGACATCACTGGTTACTTTCACATTTAACGAGGCGGTGACGGGATTTGCCAATGCGGACTTAAGCATCGCCAACGGTACTTTATCCAGTGTTAGTTCCAGCGACGGCGGCATCACCTGGACGGCCACATTTACACCGACGGCAAGCATCACAGACATCACAAATCTCATCACGCTGGATAACACGGGCGTTGTGGATGGCGCGGGCAATACGGGCAGCGGCACTACCGATTCCAACAATTACGCCATAGATACCCAGCGCCCCGGTGCAACAATCGTTTTGGCTGCAAGCAGCCTAATCGCCGGGCAAACTAGTTTGGTCACTATTACCTTTTCTGAAGCAGTCACTGGATTTACCAATACTGACCTTGCCATAGCCAACGGTACCCTAAGTGCGGTCAGCTCCAGCGACGGCGGAATTACCTGGACGGCGACCTTTACCCCCGATACAAGCATCAGTGCCTCTACTAATTTGATTACCCTTACCAATACCGGTATCGCCGATTTAGCGGGCAACTCAGGCAGCGGCACCACCGATTCCAACTCTTACGCTATAGATACCCAGCGCCCCTCCGCTACCATTAGCCTCGCTTCCAGCACATTAAAAGCGGGCGAGACCAGCCTGGTTACAATTACCTTCTCCCGTGCAGTAACGGGCTTTAGTAATACGGATCTAACCGTCGAAGGCGGCACCTTATCCAGCGTTAGCTCCAGCGATGGTGGCATCACTTGGACGGCGACATTCACCCCCAGTGCGGATAGTACCGACGCCACCAATCTGATCAGCTTGGATAACACAGGCGTGGCTGATGCGTCGGGCAATACTGGTACAGGGCTGACTAACTCAGCCAATTACACCATCGATACCCAACGCCCAACGGCCACGATAGTAGTGGCCGCCGCAAACCTCGCCGCCGGGCAGACCAGCCTTGTAACCATTACGTTTTCTGAAGCGGTAAGCGGCTTTACCAACGCCGACTTAACCATCGCCAATGGCACCTTATCGGCCGTTAGCTCCAGCGACGGCGGCATTACCTGGACAGCCACTTATACCCCAAGCGTAACCACAGCCAACCCAAGCAATGTCATCAGCTTGGCGAACGCAGGTGTGGTGGATGCTGCGGGCAATACAGGTGCTGGATCGAGCAACTCCAATACCTACGCAATAGATACTTTGCTGCCCACGGCAACCCTTGCGCTTGCCAACAGCACGCTGAATATAGGCACTACCAGCCTGCTTACGATTACCTTTTCTGAAGCGGTAAGCGGCTTTAGCAATGCGGATTTAAGCGTTGAAAACGGCACGTTAAGTGCGGTCAGCTCCAGCGACGGCGGAGTTACCTGGACGGCAACCTTTACTCCTGCCAACGGCATTACAGCTGCCGGTAATTTCATCAGTTTCGACGCCACCGGTGTGGCCGATGCCCTGGGCAATAGCGGCAGCGGCAGTGTGCAATCCGGCGCTTATAGCATTGATACCCAGCGTCCCACGGCCACTCTGGTGGTTGCGGATAATGCTCTGGCCATAGGCGAGACGAGCCTTTTAACCATTACGTTTTCCGAAGCGGTTAGCGGTTTTAGCAATGCTGATTTAACGATTGCAGGCGGCGCGCTAAGCACGCTTAGCTCCAATGACGGCGGCATCACCTGGACTGCCACCCTGACTCCCGGCGCAGGTGCGAGCACTGGCAACCTTATTACCCTGGATGCGGCAGGCATTGCCGATGCAGCAGGCAACGCTGGTAGCGGCAGCGCCAGCTCCAACTCGTTTGCTATCGACTCCGAGCGCCCTACGGCCACCCTCCTGATAGCTGACAGTAACCTCACAGCAGGCGAAACCAGTTTAGTGACGATTACCTTTTCCGAAGCGGTAACGGGCTTTACCAACGCCGATTTAACTATCGCTGGCGGTACACTCAGCGCAGTCAGCTCCAGCGATGGCGGCATCACCTGGACGGCAACCTTCACTCCGACATCCGGCTCAGCCAGCAGCGGCAACCAAATTACGCTGGATGCCACGGGCATTACTGATACGGCGGGCAACGCAGGCACAGGTTCAGCAGCATCCAACGCCTTTGCAGTCGATACCCAGCGCCCCACGGCAACCCTCGTAGTTACTGATAGCAACCTTAGCGTTGGGGAGACCAGCCTAGTTACGATTACGTTCTCGCGGGCGGTCAGCGGCTTTACCAATGCGGCCTTAACTCCAACCGGCGGCACGCTAAGCCCTGTGAGTTCCAGCGATGGCGGCCTCACCTGGACGGCGACGTTCACCCCCACCGCAGGAACACAAACCGCCAGCAATACAGTGCAATTGGCTAACACAGGCTTTACCGATAGTGCAGGCAATACCGGCACCGGCACTACGCTATCCAACGCTTATGCGATTGACACTCTGCGCCCAAGCGCAACTTTAGTTGTGGCCGACAACAGCCTCACATTAGGCGAAACCAGCCTGGTTACTATTACGTTTAACGAAGCGGTTAGCGGCTTTAGCAATGCAGATCTCACGGTAGCGGGCGGCAGCCTAAGTGCTGTAAGTACAAGCGACGGCGGCATTACTTGGACTACAACTCTTACACCCGCTGCGGGCACGAACAGCACCGGCAACCTAGTTAGCCTTGATGCGACCGGCGTGGCCGATGCGGTGGGTAATGCCGGCGCAGGCACGCTCAATTCAAATGCCTATGCCGTTAATAATCTGCCGCCTAGCTCAGGTGTACTCGTAGCCGATAGCGCACTTGGCATCGGCGAAACCAGCTTGGTGACGATTAGCTTTAGCCATGCCGTGACCGGCTTTACCAACGCGGACCTAACAATTAGCGGCGGTACTTTGAGCACTGTGAGTTCCGGTGATGGTGGCATTACCTGGACGGCTACATTCACACCAACCAACGGCATCAGCGGCGTAACCAACCTGATTCGTTTGGACAGCTCAGGCGTTACCGACACGTTTGGCAACCCGGGCGCGGGTTTTGTGGACTCCAATATATTTGCCATCGACACTCAGCGGCCAACAGCAACGCTCGTGGTGGCCAACGCTGTTCTCACCGCCGGGCAGACGAGCCTAGTGACGATTACCTTTTCAGAAGCGGTCAGCGGCTTTACCCAGGCGGACTTAAGCTTCGCTAACGCTACACTTGCAGGCCTTGCCAGCAGCGATGGCGGCATCACCTGGACGGCAACGATTACACCAACGGTGGATACCACGGTTACGACCAACGCAATTAGCCTTGATGCCAGCGGCGTGACTGACAGCGCCGGCAATAGCGGCGCAGGTACGGTTGCATCTAATAACTACGCGGTCGATACGCTACGCCCTGGCGCCACTGTATTGGTGGCGGATAGCAACCTTACGATCGGTGAAACCAGCTTAGTTACCTTTACCTTTTCACGCCCGGTCACAGGTTTTACCAATAGCGATTTAACCATCGCTGGCGGCACCTTGAGCACAGTCGCATCGAGCGATGGCGGCACAACCTGGACGGCAACCTTCACGCCTAGCAACGGTATTAGCAGCAACGGTGTAAACATCAGCTTGGCCGCCAATGGCGTGAGCGATAGCGCCGGTAATAGCGGCAGCGGCAGCGTGGCCTCGAACAGTTTTAACATTGATACTCTACGCCCCACAGCCACCATAGTACTGGCCGATACAGCGCTAGCAGCAGGTGAAACTAGCCTGGTGACTATTACGTTCTCCGAAGCGGTAAGCGGCTTTAGCAATGCTGACCTTACGGCGGCAGGCGGTACGCTGACCAGCGTTAGCAGTGCGGATGGCGGCATTAGTTGGACGGCTACGTTCACGCCTACCAGCGGTCAGTCCAGCGCGAGCAACCTCATCCAATTGGATACCAGCGGCCTGCAAGACTTAGCCGGTAACGCGGGCAGCGGTATTAGCCAGTCTGCCAATTACGCCATAGACGCTACCCGCCCGAGCCTGCAAACCGGTGTGGCCATTTCCAATACGGCGTTAAAAGCGGGTGTAAACGCCACGGTCACGTTTACATTTAGCGAAGCCATCACGGGCTTTACGCTTGCGGATCTCACCACAGCCAGCGGCACGCTTAGCAATTTAACCAGTACCGACGGCGGAGCGACTTGGACGGCAACGCTCACTCCCGCTGTGGATACTCAAACCACGACGAATCTCGTCAGCCTGGACCTGACCGGTATCACGGACTTGGCCGGTAACACTGGCGCAGGCACAGGAACATCGGGCAATTACAGTGTGGATACCCGTCTGCCAAGTCTTGCCCAGCCCATTAGCCTGAGCAAGGCCTCCCTGAAACAAGGCGATAGCGCGACGCTCACCATCGTATTTAGCGAAGCGGTAAGCGGCTTTACCAGTGCAGACTTGAGCGCCCAGGGTGGCACACTGAGCGCTCTGGCAAGCAGCGACGGTGGCATTACCTGGACGGCAACGCTCACTCCTAATGCCAGTGAAAACAGCAGCGGCAACCACATCAGCCTGGATTTAAGCGGCGTAACCGATGCTGCCGGAAATGCAGGCAGCGGCAGTGTGAGCTCGCTTGGCTATGCGGTGGACACCCAATTGCCAAGTCTTGTTGGGCCAATTGCCATCAGCGATACCAATCTGAGCAAGGGCGAGAGTGCAACACTCACATTCACCTTTAGCGAGCCGGTATTAGGCTTTACCCTTGAGGATATCAATGCGCCCAACGGCCTGGTGACGAACCTCTCCTCCAGCGACGGAGGCCTCACCTGGACCGCTAAATTCACCCCCACTGCCGACATCAGCTCTGCCACTAACACGCTCAGCCTCAACCTGGCAGACATTACCGACGCTGCGGGCAATGCAGGTACGGGTGTGACAAACTCGCCAAGTTTCGCGGTCGATACCCAAGCGCCAACTTCAGGCGCCGTCATCAGCCTTGCGGATACTGCGATAAAAATCGGTGAAACCAGTGTGGTCACCCTCAGCTTTAGCGAACCGATCAGCGGTTTAACCCTCGCCGCTATTACTGCTCCAGGCGGTCAGTTAAGTGCGCTCAACTCTAGCAATAACGGCCAGACCTGGACGGCTCTGTTCACCCCTAACGCGGGTGTGACGGCGCTGAGCAATCTCATTAGCCTCGATAACACAGGCTTTACAGACTTAGCCGGCAACAGCGGCAGCGGCACCAGTACCTCGGCAAGCTACGCGGTAGATACCCAACTACCCACCGCTAGCCTAAGCCTTGCCTCCAGCACACTGCAGGCCGGTTCCACAGCCGTGCTCACCATTACGTTTTCCGAAGCTGTAACGGGGCTGACGGTTGCGGATCTGACTGTGCCTAGCGGCGCCTTAAGCACGCTTAGCAGTAGCGACGGTGGCATTACCTGGCAGGGCGTTTTCACCCCGGCGCAAGACACCAACGCTGCGGGCAACCAAATCACGCTGAACAACAGCGGTATTGAAGACTTAGCGGGCAACGAGGGCACGGGTGTTACGCCTTCGGCCAATTACCTGGTCGATACTGCCAAGCCTAGTCTTATCAGTATTGTACTCAGCGATAGCAACCTGCTCAGCGGTGAAACCGCGCTGGTTACGATGACGTTTTCTGAAGTGGTCAGCGGATTTACGCTAGATGATCTGCAAGTACCCGGCGGTGTTCTATCCAATCTTGCGAGTACCGATGGCGGCAAAACCTGGACAGCAACCTTCACCCCCAACGCTAATAGCGCCAGCAGCAGCCAAATTAGTGTGTATCTCGGCGGCGTGACTGACGCTGCGGGCAATGCTGGCAGTGGTAGCCAAGCTTCGGAAACATTCCTTGTCGATACCGCTGCTCCCACTGAGGCACTGGTGGTTGCGCCCTCCGGCCCGCTCAGTACTAGCAAAGCAACGGCGGTAATTAGTGGCCAGCACAGCGAAAACGGCGTCTGGGTAAGAGTGTTTGTGGATGCCGACGGTAACGGCCAACCCGATACGAACACGCCAATTGGCAGCGCTATAGTTAGCGACGGCCTATGGAGCCTCAGCCTGCCATTGCAACAGGATACGGATAACCACTTCCTCGCCATTGCCGAAGATACTGCGGGCAATCGCGCTATAGCGCGGGTTATTCCTACAATCACGCAGGACACGATCGCCCCAGCTGCCCCCGTCAGTACAGATGTAGCGGATGTGAGCGATTCGGGCCTGAGCAGCAACGATAACATCACGAATGTAGCCACGCCGATCCTAAGCGGCCAGAGCGAACCTCTTAGCACGATTACTATCACCAGCAGCATCGACGGCATAGTCGGCATCGGCCAGGCCGATGAAGCGGGAGTTTGGAGCCTGGCGGTTGATCGCTTAAGCACTGGAGCCCATCAATTGACGGTTGCGGCGGCCGATGCTGCGGGTAATCTCAGCTCGGATTCAGCCCCGTTAAGCGTGATGATCGACACCACAGCACCTGTGATCAGCCCGATCGACGCACAAAAAATTGCCATCGGCACTAGCTCCTCGGCACTGCCATTTACTCTGGCGGATAACCTAAGCGAAGGAACAAACGTGCGCGTGCAGGGCCGCTCGTCGAACCTCAGTGCTGTGCCGCTGGAAAACATTAGCCTGTCCGGTAGCGGTGCCAATCGCGCAGTTACCCTTACAGCCGCGGCCGCAGGGCGCGCCACGGTGAGCTTGCAAGCCACAGATGTGGCGGGCAACAGTGCCATCGTCAGTTTTGAAGTGCTAACCAAAACATTGCCCAGCATCAGCGGCATGCCAGCGGCAGTTGCCACGGCCAACGCTGTTTACCGCTTCGCACCAGTTGTGCAGGATGCCAGCGGCCTAAGCTTTAGCATCACGAACCTACCCAAATGGGCAAGTTTTAACGCTACCACCGGCGTGCTCACCGGCACACCCACCGGAGGGGATTTAGGCCCGAGCGGGACGATCGTTATCAGTGTTAGCGATGGTGTTGATACAGTCAGCCTGCCAGGCTTTGCTATTAATGTGCAGCCACCGGCAGACGCAGGTTTACCGATCCTTACCGTGCCTGCAGCGGTAACGCTCAACGCTAATGCACTGTTTACACCGGTCACATTGCAACAACTGCTAGGCCTTGCTGACTCTGCCAGCCAAGCCAGTGTGGATTCAACCCTTGCAGGCCTTGCGACTGATAGTTTGCATAGCGACCAATGTTGCACGCTGCGCCCAGACGGCCTAAACGAACAGGGCCGCCTACTGCTGCCACCTGGCCGTCACTCAGTCGTTTGGAAAGCGCGCAACACCAAAGGCCAAACTGTGGAAGGCGTACAAGAGTTGCAGTTACGGCCATTAGTGTCCTTCAGTAAATCCCAAGAAGCCCTGCGCGGCGGCTTGGTGAACGTGCGCGTACTGCTCAACGGCGCCTCTCCCAGCTATCCGCTGGAAGTGCCCTACAGCATCGACGCCAGCAGCACGGCCACAGAGGCGGAATATATTCTTACCGACGGCGTTGCCACATTCACGAAAGAGAACCCACTTGAGGTGATCATTCCTGTGAATCTGACCGATGTCAAAGGCCTCCCTGACAGTACGCTGGTATTAACCCTAGGCGATAGCAGCACTAATTTAGGCGTTAACCGCACGCATATCATTAGCCTTAAGCAGGGCAATGTTGCGCCGACCGTACAGCTGAAATTACAGCAAGGCGGTGTCAGCACAAACTTGATCACCCCCGACGGCGGGCCGGTTACGGCAACGGCGCTAATCACTGACGTGAACCCCGCTGATACGCACAGCCTCGACTGGTCCGCCAGCGATACTGAATTGGCCGATACCGATGGCAACAACACCAATGGCCAATTGGTCTTCGACCCCAAAGCGCTTAGTGGCGTCCACCACCTGCGTGTTACCGTCACCGACAGCCAGGGTGCCAGTGCCAAAACTCAGTTGAACTTCAAACTCGCTGAGGTACTGCCTGTACTCACGACACAAGACTCCGATAGCGATGGCATTAGCGATGCGGACGAAGGCTTGGTGGATACCAACGGCAATGGCATCCCTGACTATCTAGACAATGTCGCCAGCAACAACCTGCTGCCGCAAGTCGGTGTTATCACGCAAGCCTATCTGCTTGAATGTGACCCAGGTGTGCGCTGCGGACTCGGCGAATTCGTTATGGCGGGCAGCACTGGCGGGGCGCAAATTCTCGATAGCGAAGTAACGCAACTTAAAGGCTTAAGCGCCGACGCCCAGTTCAAACCTGTAGGCGGCATTTTTGACTTCGTCGCCAACGACTTGCCCTTGGCCGGCCAGACGATGCGCATCGTTATCCCACAAAAATCGCCTATCCCCGCCAAAGCGGTCTACCGCAAATTCGATAAAGGCGGCTGGAGAAACTTTGTGGAAAACGCCAATAACGCCCTGCACTCAACTCTAGGCTCACCCGGCTTCTGCCCACCTCCAGGCGATACCAGCTGGCAACCAGGCTTACAAGCAGGCGCTTATTGTGTGCAGCTGACGCTCGAAGACGGCGGCCCTAATGACACTGATGGGCTAGTGAACGCCGCCATCGCCGACCCGGGTTATGTGGGGGTGCTCAAAGCCGATGAGGCTGTACCGCCAGCGCCACCGGTGCAGACCATCACTAGTAAGGGTAAAAAACGCGGCGGTGCCGAAGACGGCTCGCTATTGCTGATGCTCGCCCTGCTGGCACTCGCGCAAAACCGCCCAGCTCGTCGCTTAGGTGCCGCCTGCCTGCTCGCCGCCTGCGCTAACACCCGCGCAGAAAGCTCTGCCTGGCCGGAAAGCGCTGCGGACGACAGCTATGTACGCCTAAGCTGGCTGAACGTTTCCAGCGGCGAAAGCCAGAGCGAGTTCACCCAAGCCCTCGCGGCCACCAGCCCAACCTTCAGTTTGCAGCGCTACGATACAGACCGCAGCGGCTGGCAGCTAAGCCTAGGCACGCAACTGGCTGAACATTGGGCTGTTGAACTGGGCTACCTGGATTTAGGTGAGGTGAACATTGATTTTTCCAGCGCCTTAGAAAACTCCACTGCCACCCAATCCGCCCTGCAGCAACATTACCCTCACGCTAGTGCAGGGTGGACACTCGCAGGCGCCTTCGTCTATGAGCTCGCTCCCCAAGTACAACTGGCAGCTCGGTTAGGTACATACACCTGGAAAGGCCGCGTCAACATCTCTGTCCCAACCATCGCCCCCGCTGCCAGCAGCGGCACCGACCTGTTTGCCGGCCTAGAATTAAACTATGCCTTTACCCCGCAAGTGAGTTTTGGTGT
>DATDJI010000017.1:0-77168 GCA_036520615.1 Cellvibrionaceae bacterium
ATATTGACGGTACTGTTTTCGCGCGGTGGTCAGATCAAAGGTCGCAGCCAACATGGCAAGGCCGAACGCGACTACAGCGGCAGCGGCAGGCAATCTCCACTGCTTAAACCACTGCGCAAACGGCAACTTACGAGACAAAGGCCCTTGGCGAAAATCAATCGCAGGTTTAGCCTGAACGAGAACATAATCCCAAAAACCGCCTACTTCCGCCGTAACTCGAGACTGCGCAGCCTGTAGGGGTTCATCTAAATCCAGCTGGCTTAGATTCTCATCCTGCTTAATTGACTGCTCTTCCTCAGCTTCAGAAGCGAGCACCGCCTCGGGCAGCATTGCTTTTAATTGGCCAAGTTCAACTTCGCTTTCTGCAACTAAAAGTAATTTGGGCGCAACTCGATTGGCAAACAGTGATTTCAGCAGAAGCGGAGCGAGGCCAAAATCCACACAAAAGCCGCTGCCCTGGTCATCGGCCACTAATAATTGGTCATGCTCTAATATCAGCGTGAAGCCGTCCTCGTCCCGGGACAATTCTAAATAGTCCACCAACACACGCTGCACTACTGCCCCGTGATCCTCAAGCGTTTCGATGGCGGAGCGAGCGTATTCTTCGTTGGTGTAACACAGTGTTAAAGAGCCATCGTCGACCGGACCGTAGGCAAATGCCATTTCGTCGAGATTATCGATAATGTGCTCTTCTACCTGAAAGGGTAATACCTTGTTAATTAACCGGCGGTCTTTCAAGTCTGTCTCTACACGAATAGATACCGCATGTTGGCCCGGTAGAAGAAGTACAACGGGTTTGCCGGCAATGGATTCAGCCAACAAGTTGATATCCCCAGTATAAAAGGACTCACTGGACCATTGGCCAAGCGGAGTAACATAGCGCCATTGCCAGAGGCTGTTCTCTAATTTGCGGACGTAAATGCGTTCAGACACTCGATTACCCTTAAGGCTTCGGGCCGCAGCCCAGTTCCAACACAGCCGCAGCTGCGCAATTATTCATTATTGTAGTGGGCGTATTCCTGCCCTGTTGGCAATTTAGCAGTTTATCGTCTCGATCCGGAATTTTGTCAAAAATCACCGTCGGTTCTTCTAATAACTGTGATCGGATCGGAACCTTGGGCGCCAGCGCCCATCGATTGCGAGCGCTTCAATAGGCTTTTGTTTATCCGGGTGATCTCACCGACCTTCACCGTACTATACAAAGCAAAAAATTCTGACTTAACGTCAACAAAATCCTTCAAAGCTTTTTTATCCAACGCATTGGGAAGAATGGCCAAATCGGATAAAACCAAGGAATCTTCGATTGCTTCATCTAAGCTTTTTGCGCACAAGGTAGGCTTTTCGTCAGGGTTATCACCTTTGCCGTCATTGCCTTTTTTCTGCTTATTCTTGTTAGTCTGTTGACGGGGATTGCCTTTTATTGACTCAAGGCGGCGCGCATCAAACGGCTCTAGCATGTCTTTGGCGTTAAACATGCGCTCAAGCCCTGGCACCATCGTGTTGATATTAAGCTTGCTGTCGGGGGAAATCGCCGTGACCAAGGGCAAAAGACGCGAATAAATATAGGGGGTAACGCCTTTAACTAACGCTAGCTCCGACACGCTAATCATTGGCCGATTGCCAATGGGATAAGGCTCTTCAATTGAATCATAATAATTTTGCTCGGCGCCACCACTGCCAAAGGGCTCACTATCGGCATCTAACCAATCAACTACTGCATCGGTGATTTCAATCGCCGTACTTACGTCCAACGGCTGGCCATCTATTTCAATAGTTTGCAGCAGGCGGATAAACATACGCTGCGCTTCGGTATATTGTTCGGCCGGAGTTTTAAAACTTTGGTTGGCTTTAAGCTGCACCTTATGAACCAACATATTGAGGTTAAATTTGCGATTGAGATCGATAATCTTAAGGTCGATAGACGCTTCATTCATGTCCCAGGTCATCCCCTCTGCAGCCCAGAAATCCAATTTTTGATTGTCTTTCATATCGGGCGTTAAACAATCAAACCCGGAATCATCTCCATCAAATGCGTATTTGGTTACGAAGTTTTCTGCCGACAAACCATAATTGCGAATCCGTGCGCCGTGCCAACGGTTTTCATTGCGAGTCATATCCAATTCAAAACGCCAGCTAGTTGATATAGCGATGGACGTAACTAAAACCACTATAAACATAGCCAGGATCAACACTACTCCGCGCTGACGGTGCAATGAACGATCAAAATTTTGCCTACTCATTGGGAACTCCGCCGTTAGGATCTGGCTGAGAGGATGAGTCATCGCTGGAATTGTTGGAATTGTTGGAATTGTTGGAATTATCCTGACTGGAGTTATCCTGACCAGAATCGTTATTGTCGTTGTTCTGTGGGGATTCGTTTCGGCCACTGTTTTGCTTTTTGCCGTTGTCATTTTGTACAACACGCGGCACGTAGAGAAAATCTTCCCCCGCGAGAATAGGGAACAACCGCTTCATCTCGCCGTAATCTTCCGTTTGTATCGTCACCTCAAGTGCTCGCGGCAAAATATTTGCAGCCACCCCCGAAGCTGGCCAATCCTGCAACCAAGGACCTGCGGCGATGGAAGTAGCGGTATTGGATAACACGCGAATAACAATATCTTTAACGTCGGTCATAAGCTTTTGCTTTAAAGCATCACGCTCATCCATGCTGGCAATATTTACCCAGGTATCTCGCCATAAAACGTTATTAGTCAGCCGGTAACCAATGCGAATTAGCTCGCTGCGAGGTGCGTGCAACGGGTTGACGACGCCGCCGCGAAATACTCGCAACCAGTAATCGCTTGAGCGGTTGGCAATCAATGCGGGAATTGGCTCGCCCATTGAGGGAACAATCGCCCGAGGTAACGCGTTGCGCAAATCGGCCTCGATAAGTGTCCAGGTGCGATCAACCGAAGAAAGGCGTTTTACTGCTTCATTGGTCGCATCGCTGCTGGTTGTTGCGGTATGCAATGCTTGGCCTGTCAAGGTCGCAATAATGGCCATAATCGTAATGGCCACCAACACCTCGATTAAGGTGAAGCCTCGTTGCACATTAGGTAGCAGATGTTTCATTAGAATAGGTAAACCACCAAATCAGCCATGGTTTCCTGGCCTTGCGGGGCTGCACGCACAGTCATCTCAAAGCCTGGGAACTCTGAGTTTTTCGTGTCCACAGTTTCAACATTCCAATCCCATTTAACACCTGACATCATCATATCGCCGGCTTCGCGGCCTCTAGGCTCGCGACGCTCCATGTCTTTGGTCAACATAACTTCCACGAGGCGATTTTCCGCAACCCAATGTGCCATAGTTACGGTACGGTTATGAATAGAGGAGTTGGCCATAGATTCCATGCGCATCAAAAGTGCAGGCACTGCCATAGCCACGATAATAAGCGCGACCATAACTTCGACAAGGGTAAAACCGCGGTTCAAAGCAAACGGTTTTATGCTACTTTTTGAGCCGTTCATTGCGTTTTTTCTCATCTTCCGCCACCTCCCGCCAAACAATCGCGCCGTCTTCAGACAATTCGATATGCTGAATAAAATCCCTTACCAAAGAATGTCTTATTTCCAGCACAAATTGGGTTATCTCTCCACTAGGTGAAATTGAAATCACTGGCGACTTTTTATCTGTCGTTTTGGCGTGCCAGTCCCAACGCTTTTTTCCAATCGTTACATCAATCTCGATGTCAGGTGGCAATGAAACCGCAGGCATGTTAGGAACGTCCTGCCAGCCTTTCTCCGTTAGTATCTGCCAGCGATATTTCCAGCCAATATCGTCGCGATCAAGCTCTGGATTTGCAGCGACCTGCCAATCGGGTGGCTCAAGCAAAATACCTAACGCCTCACCGGAGATTACGGCATGCTCGGTGGCAAAATCGCTTTGTATAAGAAATTGCTCCAACTTGTCGTAAAGCTGTTTTTCAGGCCCTCCATGGCCTACCGATACAGTTACAATTCCCAACGCCAAGCCGACTACAAGCATTACGGCCATCAACTCAATAAGAGAAAAGCCGCTTTGCCGCAAACGCATTGGGTTCAACCGCACCTCTTTTATTCCTTTTTCTCTCCAGCTTCATCCCAATAACCGATATCAGCATCTTCGCCTTCACCGCCAGGTTGCCCATCGGCACCAAGAGTTACTATGTCAAAAGGGTGGCTTTCACTTGGCATTGTGTACACATACGGACGATCCCATGGATCTAATGGCAGTTTCTCCATATAGCCCTCAGAGCGCCATTTGCGTGGCACAGGCTCAGAAGTGGGCTTAGCGACAAGTGCCTGTAAACCCTGCTCACTTGTTGGATAGGTGTAGTTATCTAAACGGTACGATTGCAGCGCCGTTTTCATCGAAGCCATATGCGCTTTGGCCGTTTCGGTTTTTGCCTGCGAGATGTTTTGAAACACGGCTGGCCCCACCACACTCAGTAACAGGCCCATAATTACGATCACTACCATGATCTCGATCAGGCTGAATCCGCCTTCACGTTTAATAGTCATATTTCCCCCTAAAGGAATTTGCGAGTTAGAAAAAGGAATGTTGTTAAACCCTGAGATGCTTAGTGCACCATTTGGTTTAATTGGAAAATAGGCAACATGATGGCCATCACAACAAAGCCAACGATGCCTGCCATAAGCAGAATCATCGCTGGTTCCATCAGCCCCATCAAGGTTCCTAACGTAAAAGACAGCTCGCGCTCCTGGTTGGACGCGACGTGCAATAGTTGCTCAGCAAGCTGCCCATTGGCCTCCCCGCTCGCCACCATTTGCACCAACAGAGGTGGGAATTCGCCACACTGGTCTAAGGCTTTATTAAAACTCATACCTTCTTGTACCGATACAGCAACGGCAAGGCTTGCCTTTTGAATATGCCTGTTTCCGAGTACCTGACTGGCAATACGTAACCCTTCCAGAAGGGGCACGCCGCTCTTTACCAATAACCCCAGCGTACTGGAATAGCGCGCCGCTTCTGAGGTACGGATGAGCTCGCCAATGAGCGGCCAATGAAGAAGGAATTTATGCCAGCGCAATTCTCGGCTCGGTTCTTTTAATAAATACTTAAATAAAACCACTAATCCAATAATGCCTATGACCAAAAACACGCCGTAATTAACGATGAAATTACTAGTGGCGATCAAAATATCTGTAATCAGCGGTAAATCTTTTTTGCTGTTTTTGAACAATCCTATGAGCTTGGGAACTACAAACGCCATTAAGCCCGTAACCACACCGAAACACACCACCATAAGAACAATGGGATAAATCATTGCCATCTGAATTTTTTGCCGAGCCTCTTGGCTGCGCTCGGTGTAATCGGCTAACTGATCAAGCACCGGCCCCAGAAACCCTGCAGATTCTCCCGCACGCACCATCGCGCGGTACAGATTATTAAATGCCTTGGGAGCTTCGGACATGGCTTGGGCCAGAGACAAACCTTCCATCACACGCGCGCGAACTTGCAACATCAAGCTTTTTACTGCGGGCTTTTTACTTTGCGTTGCTGTGGCCTGTAACACCTCATCCAGCGGTAAGCCCGACTGAATAAGTGAAGCCAATTGGCGAGTAACCAATGCAATATCTTTATAGCCAAGCTTGGGCGCTCCTCCGCCAAAACCAAACCGCTTGGATTTAACTGTGCCCATAGGAACGCGCTGCTGCGTAGCCTGCACTTCTAAGGGTCGCAGTTGCCTTTGGCGCAGTAAGGCTCGAACCTGTTTGTCCGAGTCGCCCTCAATGACGCCTTTTACAGTTTTTCCATTCGCATCCAGTGCTTGATAATTAAACGCGCCCATAACTAAGAGGTCACCGTCACGCGCAACAACTCTTCAATACTGGTAATACCGGCAAGCACCTTATCGCGGCCGTCGGCATCAATCGGTTTGGAAAATTTGCGCGCATGAGCCAACATCTGTTGTTCGCCCACACCTTCATGGATCAGCTGGCGCAAAACATCATCTACCGGGATTAATTCGTAAATACCGGTTCGGCCTTTATAACCGCGATAATCACATTTTTCACAGCCGACAGGACTGTAAATCACACTGCCATGGGGAATACTGATGCGCTCGCATTCGGCATCGGATGCCACATGAGATTGCTTACACTCATTACACAGTTTGCGCACTAAACGCTGAGCCATCAACGCCTCAAGGCTCGAAGACAGTAAAAATGGTTCAATACCCAAATCCTGCAAACGCATAACCGCGCCTATGGCGGTATTTGTATGCAGTGTGGACAGCAATAAGTGACCGGTTAAGCTCGCTTGTACAGCAATCGCCGCTGTCTCACGGTCACGAATCTCCCCGATCATTACCACATCCGGGTCTTGGCGCAGAATAGCGCGCAACCCACGAGCAAAGGTCATGTCGACCTTAGTATTTACAGCCGTTTGGCCAATGCCCGGAAGTACATATTCAATTGGATCTTCCACCGTCAAAATATTGCGTGAACGGGTGTTAAGGTGGCTAAGCCCTGAATACAACGTGGTGGTTTTTCCCGAACCGGTAGGCCCGGTAACCAATATGATGCCGTGAGGTTTTGCCAGGACCATTGTGAAATCTTCCAGCACCCTAGCTGGCATATTGAGGCGCTCCAACGATATGGCACCAGCTGCTTGGTCAAGAATACGCAGCACCACCCGCTCGCCATGGGCTGAGGGCATAGTTGAAACCCGCAAATCCACAGCGTGCCCGGCTAGTTTTACCGTAATACGGCCATCCTGCGGTACGCGCTTTTCGGCGATATCCAAACGCGCCATAACCTTCAGACGCGAGACCAAGACCGGGCCTAACTGCGGCTTGGGGGAGAGCACTTCTTTTAATACACCGTCGACACGAAAGCGTATAGAAACGCGGTCTTCATAGGGTTCGATGTGGATATCTGAGGCTTTTTCAGTAACCGCTTGGGAGAGAATCGCGTTAATCAAACGGATAACAGGAGCATCGCCCTCACCACTTAATAATTCACCGTCTTCAATATCTTCGGCAAGCGCAGAAAGATCCATTTCCGCACCCATATCTTCCACTGCCTGTAGGGCTTCACCATCGCCACTTTGATACAGCTGGGTTAGACGAGTTTTAAACGCGGCAATTTCCATCTCTTCGGCTTCAAAACTGCGACCGAGATGGCGGCGTAATTCCACCAATACTTTGTAGCTAGTGCCAGCGGTATGCAGAATTCGATTGTCATCGACCAGCACTTGATTGGCCGATGCATAGGCGAACGGGAGTCGTGCGAAGGCTGCAGGGGTGGCCAGGTCAACATGCACAAATTCATTTTCCATTGACAAACCTACTCCTCTTTGGCTGATTCATCAGGAACAGTCAACTTTGAAGCCCCGGCTTTACTTGCTCCCGGGGTGACAATCACTGGTGTCCTAAGCGGAGGCTGGATAAGCTCTGGCAAAACAGGAAGGGACTTATCCTCTCCACGAAACGCCCCATTATTGCGCTGCGTTATTTGTTGTTGGCGAATATAGTCATATTTCTCGGCAGTAGCTCCTCGCAATGCTTCATCATCCCGAATGACTGTAGCGCGTAAGAAAATCATTAAGTTTTGCTTTGTATTATTCCTCGTATTGCTTCTAAACAAACGCCCTAACACCGGTATACGCCCCAACCCTGGAACTCGTTGTTCACTGCGATTAGTTGAATCTTCTGTCATACCACCCATAACAATTGTTTCACCATCAGCCGCCAAAACCTGTGTTTCAAGCTTTTTCTGATTAGTAATCAGGTCTTCTGCCCCCAATTCGGCATCTTTAAATACATCGGAAACCTCTTGGGATATATCCAGCAAAATCATATTGCCTTCATTAATGTGGGGCTTAACTTTTAATGTAATCCCCACATCTTCACGTTGAATGGTGGTAAAGGGGCTTTGGAAGTTACTAGAATTACTGCCGCTGTTGCCAGTACCGGTTCCAGAGTAACTACCGGTTTTAAAAGGTACTTTTTTGCCGACGGAGAACTTAGCCTCGGTATTGTCAGTAGTCAGGAGAGAGGGTTTCGAAAGAATATTATTCTTCGAGTCAGCCTCCAATGCATTCAACAAAACTGCAAAGTTGTCGTTTTGATTTGTTCCCAACACGCCCAAGATCTGACCAGGAAATCCAAGAACGCTCCCCGCCAAATCCTTCATGGCCCCTAACTCCTCATTGGTTCCTCGAGCGTTAGCAGCAGACAAAGCGGCACCTGCAGTAGCGGTTGCCGAGCCTCCGCGTTTATCTGACAATCCCGAACCACCATAAACTCCATTTTTGACGTTATTCGCCATCCATTGCACACCTAACTGACGAGCTTTACCGTCGTCCATACTAACAATAATGGCCTCGACCAAAACCTGAGCTTTTCTAATATCCAACCGCTCAACAACACCCAATAAAGCCACTAACGCATCGCCAGATGCCGTGATTAGCAGCGCGTTGGTGCTTTCATCCGCTTCCACTGTCGCGGCAATAGGTGCTGCGGGCTGTCCACCACCTTCAGGAGCTCCGGCAGGGGCAAGCTTACTCATGTTTTGCACGACTTTAGTCAGCGTTTCAGCAACCGTCTTGGCCTTCGCGTAATTTAAATAAACTACGCGTACATTACCGGTTTGCGCCTTGGGCTTATCGAGCTTGGAAATTAATAATTTAATGCGCTGACGCTGAACGTCTTCACCGGTAACTAACACTGCGTTATTACGTTTATCAGCGGTAATGCGCAGAGCGTTCTGCGGTAAATTTTGTGAATCGACCTTATCCAAATTAGTCAGGGTTTGAACCATGTCGGTGGCGTTGGCGTAACGCAATTCAACGATATCCGTAACCGGCATAGCGGATTTGTCGATACGTTCAATCAGGTCGATGATGCGATCTATATTTTCTGCCTCATCCGCAATCACAATAGAATTCGACGGATCATAGGCAGCCAAATGCGCATGCTGAGGAATCAACGGGCGGATGACGGGTAATACCTTCGCAGCGGCGATATTTTTAAGTTGGATTACTTTCGTGATGTATCCCTTATCATTCGCGCCTTGATTTAACACAGGAATCGGCGAGGAGCGGGCGTCTTTCAACGGGATAATGCGTGTAATGCCCTCCACGTCAATCATTGTGAAGTCGTTCATTTCCAAAACCGTACGGAACAACTGCAGCAATTCAGCTTCGTTAAGCGGTTTGGCGGAAATAACCTTTACCCGGCCACGAACGCGCTGATCTACCACCATCGTACGACCGGTTACATCGGCCACAAACTTAACGACTTCTTGTATATCGGAGTCTTTGAAATTGACCGTCCAGGTCTGTTCAGCCCAGGCGGTGTTAATAGAGACCGCCAAGCTAAATACACAGGCGGCACCAATTTTTATTATGTTTTTCAAAATGAACTCCCTAACCAGAACTCATACGGATTTGAATGGATTGGGTGCCGCCATCGCGCAGCACCTGTAAGTTTGCCTCTGTGGCAGTTTTTAACGCCTGATAGACTTCCCGCACCTTCTGCGGTTCGTTTACTTCAATCCCATTGACCGAGATCACTATATCGTCGTTTTTCAGGCCTACCTGGTCGAACAATTCGCGCTTGCGGCCGGGACGAACCTTATAGCCGATCATTTTCCCCCCTTCCGTCGCCACCATAAACCGCACGACATCGCCGATAGAGGTAGCGCTTTGTAACTGCTCTTGAGTAACTGTAGCTTGTTGTACATTAGACGGCGGTGGCGGAGGTGGTGGGGCCGCAGCGGCCTGGCGCTGCGACGCGACATTCATACCGTCCTCGCCATACAACCATAAAGCTTCGCGCTTACCGTTGTTATTCAGGATGACCCGCAAATCTTCTACTTTTTCAAGCGTGACACCATTAGCAGGCGGAACGCTGTCGCCAACTTTAAAAAGCTGCTGAGCGTTTTCTTCCCCGATAATAGCCCAAGATTTTTCAGGCTCGTTCGACATGATAACGCCTTGAAGCTTAAGGTCTAACTGGGTAATTTGATTAACATCTTCGCCCGATTGTTGACCGGCTTGCGCTGCACGCATTTTTTCAGCGTCGTAATCACCGAATAAGTGGGCACTTGTTAGGCCATCAATGTTTAATGGCGCCTTAGCCTGCACGCTAGCAAGAGAAGCGCTCGGAACAAGCTGCTCAGGGCCACTTTTTGGCATAGGCATAACTAGCCAAAATAATTTAGCTAAGCTCTGCACAGACCAAATTAGCGCCAGGGCAAGCACAAGGGCTCGCCAGCGCTCGGTCGGCACCTTGCCTAGAAAGGACACCACTTTGCGGGACTCTCGCGAGAGTCTGGCCGCCAAAGGCGTATCCACGAATTGGGATAATTGCACCATTTTTCTCCGTCAGGGGGTTAGAAGGCCGCGGTTGATGCCATTAAGCCGTAAAACAGGCCCGGCGTCGATGTAGCCTAACACGGCACAAGACACCAACACATCGTACGCCTACTAAAATGGTTGTTATTAGTACGCTTAAATATGTCCCATCCGCGCGCGCGCTGTAAACACTTAAAACCAAATATAACCTTTAAATTCCACAATTTGGGCTATACCGCTCATACTTCGGCAGACCTAATGCGGCTATTTACACAGCCGTAACTTAAGCCTCCCTTGGGACGTGCAACCTGCTTGTAAGTTTAGCCATACACAGCAATCCCGCTAAATAAATCCTTACCCCTTGTAAAGCGAGTTTATTAACCCAATTTTCGCCCCTCCTAATTGAGGTCTTCCCATGCCCGCAGCCGATTTTATTTCACAACTAGCCGAGCCATCTAATCGCTCACTTCTAGGCGGAATTTTGCGTGGCATTGAAAAAGAGGGACTGCGGGCAGATAGATCCGGGCGCCTTGCTCTTACACCACACCCGCAGGGCTTAGGTGCAGCACTTACCCACCCCTATATCACCACCGATTACAGTGAATCATTACTCGAGTTGATAACGCCGCCCTGCCATCGTATCGACACGCTAATTAAATGGTTGGATGACCTGCATCGTGAGACCTATCGTCAATTGGGCGATGAATATATTTGGGGAAATTCCATGCCGTGTATTCTGCCGTCGGAACAGGCCATACCGGTCGCCCGCTACGGCTCCTCCAATCGCGGCACGATGAAAAGTATCTATCGCTTAGGACTTGGCCATAGGTATGGGCGAACGATGCAAACCGTAGCGGGTGTGCATTACAACTTTTCGCTTCCAGAGGCGTTCTGGGCACTTCTGCAACAAGCTGAAGAAGATCACAGTCTATTGCAGGAATTTATTTCACGTCGCTATTTTGATTTGATTCGAAACTTCCGCCGTCATTATTGGCTTTTGGTCTATCTGTTTGGTGCAACTCCCGCAGTAGACGCAAGCTTTCTGACCGAGAGAAAACATCGACTTGAGTGTTTAGGTCCAGACACGTTTTATCTGCCTCACGCTACTTCTTTGCGCATGGGTGACCTGGGATATCAAAGCCAAGCCCAAGAGTCTTTGCATGTTTGCTACAACGACAGTCGATCCTACGTTCAATCACTAGTCGCCGCGATTAACAATCCCTACCCCACTTATGAACGCACGGGAGTTTTGGACGCCAAAGGGAATTATCAGCAACTTAATACCGGTTTGCTGCAAATAGAAAACGAATTCTACAGCTCTATACGCCCAAAGCGCACAGCCAAAAGTGGAGAAACCGCCCTAAGCGCATTGTGCAGGCGAGGCGTTGAATATATCGAAGTGCGCTGCATCGACATCGACCCCTTTTCCGCGAATGGGGTAGATGCAGAACAGCTGCGTTTTATTGATGCGTTTTTGTTGTACTGTTTACTCACGCCCAGCGCAGCGACATCTCCTGATGAAACTCGTGAAATTCTATTTAATCAACAACAAGTGGTCACGCAGGGCCGAGCGGCCGGTCTAAACCTTTTGTTTAATGGGCAAAATACCACTTTTATTGAAAGCGCCAATAAGCTACTGGACGGCATAAAACCTTTGGCCGAATTATTAGATCTCACTGCAGGTAACAGCCTGGTTAGATTTAGTTGGCAACAGCAAAAAGATAAAATTGAGGATCCCGATAAGACCCCGTCTGCACGGGTACTTAAAGAAATAATAAACGTAGGTAGCTTCCAACGCTGGGCGTTGGACATAGCTGAATCTCAGCGCGCAATCTTTAACGCGCAGCCTTTAAAAGATCAAACAGCTACTTATTTCGCCGCATTGGCAGAAAACTCCCAGCGGCAACAGCAGGGGGAAGAAACAAAAGATGCCTCCACACCCTTTAATGAGTACTTAGCCAAGTATTACGCTCAATACCAGGCCTGCTGCAGTGGCACTATCGAATAAATTTTTCTCTCGACGCGCGCCGAGTAAATTTACAGCCAAGTGATTCTATTTTTGCACCACAATGCTATTGAAATACAGATCCATTACGCCTTCGAGATCAGATTGCTGTTTGATTATGGCCTGGATCTCTTTTAATGCTTCCTGCCGCATGGCCTCTTTACCGGGTTGACCGCTGAGCGTTTCATCGGTTTGCTTTGCCATAATGTTTAATAAATTGTTACGAATAAGCGGCATATTGTGCTGCACTGAGTCCGCCACGGCAGCACTTTCAACACGTACCGACATATCCGCTTTAACGTATTTTATTCGGCCTGCTCCGCCGTAATTAGTCACCAGTGCAGGTTTAAAGCTGACATACACAGCGCCAGCAGCCCCCTCTGCAGCGCCCCCGCTATTGGCGTATGCACGCTCCGTTAAAACACCACCAGCCAAAAACACCAGCAGCAAAAAATTTTGCACTCGCTTGCAACAAAACATGCCAATCACCGCCTAATCACCCTAAACTTGCGCCCTCTTAAATACTAGACCAGTTCTTCGCTTCTCATTACTGCTAATTAATTTACTATCACTGATACTGGAACACGCGCCATGCCTCTCCCCACTATTCGTTACACTTTTCTACTAATTGCATTCGGCACGCTAGGCTTAATGCTAACGGGTTACTACATGCAATTTGTCATGAAACTCATACCTTGCCCACTGTGTATTACCCAGCGCTTTTTTATTATCGCCATAGGGCTTACCGCTCTAGCGGCTTTTTTTCACCGACCGCAACAATTAGGGCGCCGTATTTATGCGAGCGCTGGTGTATTGCTCGCGGTAATTGGCGGAGGATTTTCCAGCCGTCAAGTC
Source organism: Cellvibrionaceae bacterium (assembly GCA_036520615.1). Lineage (GTDB taxonomy): Bacteria > Pseudomonadota > Gammaproteobacteria > Pseudomonadales > Cellvibrionaceae > CAMCXE01. The sequence continues at coordinate 13,166 of DATDJI010000017.1, forward strand.
TGGCTACAGAGCTTACCGGCAGACCAGGTCCCGGCGTGCGGGCCGGATTTGAGTTATTTAATTGAAAATTTTCCTCTGAAAGAGGCATTTATTGTATTGCTGCGCGGCGACGGTAATTGCGCCGAGGTTACCTGGACATTTCTAGGCCTGAGCATTGCCGCTTGGACATTAGTGGCTTTTAGCGGTTTAGCGATTTTAAACTTGTGGCAATGGATACGCTCCGACCGCTAGCGAGCGTGTTAACAAATAGGTTTAGCTAGCCAAAAGCATATATTCCTTTGAATTAAAGTTCCTCGAAATGGAAATACCCTCTAGCGCTTTTTCGCTCGCTGATCAAGCCAGTTTGCATTCCGCTGCTAAACTGTAAATTCAGGCCTTGCGATAGGCGCTAAAGTCCCCTAATGTGGAGACTTAGTGTCCCGCCCAATTCAACCCCGTCACCCGAGGATCCTCCTCCATGCTAGAAGATTGCAAATCCGCCCGCGAGCGCTGGGGCGGTGTAAGCGTACTCATCGACCGCTGGCTGCAAGAGCGCCAAGATTTATTGGTATTGTTCTGCGCGTTAAGCGAAACCGCCTCATCAGAAACTCAAGCTAATCGGCTGCCACAGTTTTTTCAGATATTAGTGGATTATGTTTCTGCGGGACATTTCGAAGTGTACGAGCAGCTCGTACAAGAAGGGCGCGAATTCGATGATCAAGAAGGCCTAAAAGAAAGTGAGAGCCTATTCGACAAAATCCAAGAGACCACGGATGCATTATTGGATTTAAACGATAAATATCAAGAAACTGACGACTTGGACGCACTCAAAGCCGATCTATCCAAATTGGGCGAACACTTAGAATCGCGGTTTGTACTTGAAGATCGGATCATTGAAGTACTACACGTTTCGCATAAAGATCAGGTTACTGGCTGATCTTTGTTGTAGCCTTAACCGTGCAAAAAAGGCCGTCAATTGACGGCCTTTTTATTTTGAATTTTCTTAGCGCCCAAGCATTGTCGGCTCAACACAAACTTACTATTGTCGGCTAACAGTTGCATTGATATGGCGATAAAAAAACCCGCCTCATGGCGGGGTTTTTTTCTGCAAACTTATTAATTACTTGGCGTGCGGATTGGCAGCAGCAGGTTTGCCATGCGGATTGGCTGGCGCTTCTTCCTGCTTAGGATTAATTTCCAGTAATTCCACCTCAAACACTAATGCAGAATTAGGTGGGATTGGACCGGTGCCGCCCGCGCCGTAAGCGAGGTTGGCAGGAATATCCAACTCAAACTTGTCGCCGACTTTCATTAATTGCAGACCTTCAACCCAACCAGGAATTACACCGTTAACAGGGAAAGTTACTGGTTCGCCACGATCTACAGAGCTGTCAAATACAGTTCCGTCAATTAACTTACCGTGGTAATGCACCTTAACGGTATCTTCCGCTTTAGGCGATTTGGCGTCTTTCTGCTCAGTTGCTTTTAATACTTTGTACTGCAGGCCGCTAGCTGTGGTTTTTACACCTTCTTTTTTACCATTTTCAGCAATGAAGTCTGCGCCTTTTTTCAGATTCTCTTCACCTACTTTCTTCAATTCTTCTTGATGCTTAGTTTCTTGCTGTTGCTGAAACTCTGTCATGATTTTTTGCTGCTCTTCCTGAGGAATACGTGCTTCTTTACCTTCTTGCGCGTCAGTAATTGCCTGGCTTAACATTTTTTTATCCAGGGTGAAGCCGCTTGTTTTGGCTTGCGAAGCCATCCGGAAACCCACGATATAGGATACTTTCTCTTCCATGGTGTTTAACGCGACAGCAGTAGCCGCCGCTTCAGGTTTAGCAGCAGCTTTGTCCTGCTCTTTATTACAGCCAGCCAAAAAAACAGCGCTTGCCATGGCAACACTTAACAAACAGGATTTGCGCAAGAACAGAGTATTCATAAATTTAAATTCCCAATGTAATGAATTAAAAAACTTGATTTCGAATTTGCCAGGACCCCACACGGCACAAGGCGGCATGTTGAAGGGCGGCAATATTACCCGATTTGCCGAATAATCATAGTGTCGGCTTATGAAAATGGGGCCTCATAGGCAGGATTCTAGGCAAAAAGTTCAATACCCATGGCGTTATGCCTGAATTTACAGGCACAGAGTTAACAGGAGAGTTTGGCGCTTGTCGCAAATGGCTGAAATAGAACGACAACAGAAATTAGAATTCAAAAACCACTGGGCTCTGAGACCTTCCAGGTTACACAAATCAATAGCGCTGCAACCAAGCCGCAACAGAGTTGCGTTATTTCGCAGGCGCAAAAACCTTTACACGCAAGCCCTGCACAACCCCTCAAGAGAAGGTGCTAAGTAGAATCTATTGATTTACTCCTTACAAACGAGCAATTTGGTAAAACAACGCACTGACAAAGGTGCATTCGCCGAATCAATAGCATCCGACCTGTCATTAGCGAATGAACCGATTTAGATAGATGCGTTATTGATTATACGTATGAACAGAAAGAAGTAATGCTGACAGCCCCAAGCTTGAAACTCACTGAATTAACTTCAATAACACAGCCAGCATATAGGTCAAAAAAATCGCAGAGATTCGCGCAAAATACATCCGGTTATGCCTCACCCATCAGTGCGCAGTAAATTCGCATCGATGTTGATCCGAATACATCTAACAACGCTGCAAATAATTGTGAAAGACCATAATTTAAACAGGCTGCCAGCTATTTACCTCGCAGCAGAAAACAAAGATAAGACGACTTATTTCCGCCTCAATGCAGCAGCAAAACATCTGGCACCGTTAAAAAACAAAGTTACAGCGGCTTTTCTTGTTAAAATTTACGTCATTGATAAAAAATAGTTTTCAACATCAATTAAAGGGGGCTATTATTTCACCACGAATTAACGTCCTTTTATTTTATTGTGTTACAGGTGACTACATATGGCAGGCCGAAAAAAATCTTTAGACCCAATCGCCGCACTGGAGAGTCAAATCGCCAAATTGACGGCAGAACTAAACAAAGCTAAAAGTAAAAAACAAGCCACTGCGGCTAAGGCTTCTAAAGCCTTGCAAGGCAAAGTGGCAAAAGCAAAATCTAAACTCTCAGCCAGCCGCGCAAAACTTAAAGTAGTTAGCGCAGCCACTAAAGGCATTAAAACTACCGCCGCTAAAACTCGTCTGGCTAACGCCAAAGCTGCTGTTGAAGCTGCGCGCAGCGATTACAACGCATTAACTGATGAATTTTCCTCAGCAAAAGATGGCGTAGCTCCTAAAGCTGTCGGTCGCCCGGTAAAAGTAAAATCGGTAAAAGGCAAACCCGGCCCAAAAGCAAAAGCCGCACCGGCTAAACGCGGACCAAAGCCTAAGGCTGCGTCTATAAAAGCAGCTGCGCCAGCAAAGCGGGGCCGCAAACCTAAGGCGACAACAGCCGCTGTAGAAGCACCTAAAAAACGCGGCCCAAAACCTAAACTTGCGGCAAAACCAGCGGTTAAAGAGGCGCCAAAGAAACGCGGGCCAAAGCCTAAAACTGTAGCAAAAGCTGTAGCAAGCGAAGCGCCTAAAAAACGCGGCCCCAAACCCAAAGCTGCGGCAACGAGTAAAGCGGCTAAATCTTCTACCGATGCGCCAAAAAAACGCGGCCGCAAGCCTAAAGCATTGGTAATAGCTGAGGCGGCTGAACAGGAAGTTTTAAACAATTCTTCTGCTGAAGAAACCGAGGAAGATGAAAGCCCTAACCATAGCGGCAACGTTGAATTCACAAACGAAATCTCAAGCACTGCAGAAACTTTGGATGAAGTAGAGCCTGAGGCTGAACCGGCTGACGAAGAAGAAGACGATAATGAGGATGAAGCTAGCAGTTTGTTTGACCGTTAGAATTTTAACTGCGGGAAATAACTACATCTTCTCGCACAAAAACAAAAACTAACTGTTAAAGCAGAAGCCAGCTGCAAAAAAGCCCCTAATGGGGCTTTTTTTGTTTTAAGAACTTCTAAGTCCAGATCTCATGACCGCTGCACAGATTAATTGAGGCTAGTAACCACTTAATTATGATGATGTTTACCCCTATCACCTATTTTGCGTTTGCAGACAAACACTCATGACATTTACCTTAAAGAAGTAAATGTCACACAGATATACGTCTTGTAAGCGCTAAAATATTTTATTCCGCTGGCAATAATTGTAATTCCTGCTCAAGCAAATCAAAAAATTTGACCTCTTCGGCAGCAGGGGCCGGCATTTGCAAGTGGTGCAAGTAATCCCTTAATAACAATGGCTCGCAGGCAGGATCTTGAATTCGCGACAATCGGCCGGTTAGATCCTGAAGGCGCTCAAGAAGAATTTTCTCAACACTTAGCTCTGCCTGAAGAATGTGTTTGCCAATTAACTGCTCCTGCACTCGCGTAAAATGTCCTATGTGTTTTATGCGCTGGCGAACGTGACGCAGCAACGCCACTACCTCGCCGGAGATTTCCCCAATTAAATCTTCTGCTTGAAAAAGTGCTTCCTTTTCGAGATAAATCGCTTGGTCCTGCAGCCACGCGAGCCACAATACCAGGTTGACGTTGGCAAAGGCTTCGTCTTGAAGAACACGGCAATAGCGTTCCACTCCGGGACAAGCGTAAATACGGCAGGCAAAATCAACTAATTTTTCACGGTTCATAGATACCCAACTTATTTTTATATTAGGGTTAAAACCAAAGGACATGCGCCATGGGGACGGCAACTACAAACTTAGCCGCACTCACTGGATTTACAAGTTAGCAGCCAATAAAAAAGGGCACCGCAGTGCCCTTTAGAGTACGAGGCAATCCAATTATTTGGTTGCTTCGGTTTCTTTAACTGCACTGATTTTGCCGATTACTCGGCGGTTCTGCGCTTGTTCTGCAGCAGTTTTATCGTTTTTCACGATTAACTGCTCTTCACCATAGCCTACCGCTTTTAAACGAGCCGGTGATACGCCGAACTTCTCAACTAATACTTTCACAATTGCGTCAGCACGTTTTTGTGACAGGGTTTTGTTAAAAGCGTTTGATCCTCTAGAGTCGGTATGACCTTGAATCTCTGCAGTAGTACCTTGGTACTGCTCTAAAAACTCAGCAACCTTCTTCACTTCTGTCTCATATTCAGGCTTAACTACATCGCTGTTAGTATCAAACAATACACTCAAGGACACATCGACATTTTCTTTCAAAATGATCGGGCAGCCGACTGCGTCTACTTTCAATTTAACAGGAGTGTTCGGGCATTTATCTGCATCGTCGGTTACGCCGTCGTGATCAGAATCTAAAGGTGCGGCGGCAACTACTGGCGCTGCTGCAACTGGCGCAGGAGCTGGAGCTGCTTTATTGCCAAAAGAATAACCAAAACCCACTGACAAAGCCGTATGGGTATCTGAATAATCCAGTGTATGAAATACTTTAGCTTCAGTGCGAATTACAAAATGATCCGTAACGAATTTCTTTAAGCCTATACCTAGATCAACTGCAGTTTGAGCGTTTTTAGCGGAAACACCTGCAACATCTATATCTTGTTGATATTCCGATACACCCAATAAAACGAACGGTGATAAATCATCGGATTCTGCAAAATGGTAAAGGCCGTCAAGGCTTAGCGATTGTACGTCGATGTCGACAAATTGATTTTGGCGAATACCAGAATCAGCGCGCGCATAGGTTAATTCAACAGCAAAAGGATTATCGAAACGGTAACCGGCTGATAAGGATCCGCCAATAGAATCCTTCATATCGGTGCCGTTTTCATCAAGGTTATCGTATTTATTAAACGGAATTCCAAGATAAGCTTCAACGCCCGCTGCTGAAGCGATTCCAGGTGTTAATACGGCAGCAATAATTGCGGCGCGCAGAATATTAGGCTTTTTCATAGCCGACTCCTCAGTAGTGTAGTATTTAAGTTAATTTGATAATTATTATTAAAATGGTGTCGCAAGCGACAAGAGATAGGAATATAACGCAATTAGATCATTTTCATTGTTTAAGCGCAACCTCAGGTATTTTTAGCTCTTAGCAACTAGAATGTCCCACACTCCATGACCAAGATTTTCGCCTCGTTTTTCAAATTTTGTAACCGGGCGATAATCCGGGCGTTTTGCATAGCCGTTTGAATCGCCCAAATTACGCCAACCTCCGGATTGCTCAACGATGTCGAGCATGTATTCGGCATAGGGTTGCCAATCCGTTGCCATATGTAATACACCCCCCTGCCTTAATTTTTTCTGAACCAACTGTAAAAACTCAATCTGTACCACGCGACGCTTATGGTGTTTCTTCTTGTGCCATGGATCAGGGAAAAATAATTGAAAGCGATCGATACAATTATCGGCAAAACAATCTTTTAGAACGTCGGTGGCATCAGCCATATAAACTTTTAGATTTTTAATCGCCTCCTTCCCTGCGTTATTAATCAACCGTCCGACTCCTGGCGGATGAACTTCAATACCGACAAAATTGCTGTTTAAATCGGCTTTTGCCATTGCATGCAATGAATCGCCCATACCAAATCCCATTTCCACCACTAATGGATTGGAATTATTAAACTGTGCTGCGCTATCAAACGGCCCGGCAAATAAACTTACGCCGTATAGCGGCCACCAGGTATCAAATGCCGATTTTTGCCCTTCTGTCATACGCCCTGCGCGAATAACAAAACTTCTAATAGCCTTAGGATTAAATTCAGGTTTAATTAACATAGGTTTTATTATCCAAAACACTCCACAGTGATTCGCCGTACGTAGAAAACCAGCGCCGCCATACAGGATATTCGGGCATTAGCTGGCCAACCGCAGACCAAAATGCTGGGGAATGGTTAAAATGTATTAAGTGACATAATTCATGCACAACCACATATTCCATCGCTTGTGGTGGTGCGAGCGCGATAAGCCAATTGAATTGCACCTCTTTGCGCACATTACAGCTGCCCCAGCGAGAGCGATATTCTTTAATGCTTATCCGTTTGGGGTGCACGCCTAACTGAGCGGTATATTTATTAACTAACGCTGCGAATTTAATTTCGCTCTGCTCCATTACATAGGCACGCAGGCCTAAAAATAGCGCTTGCGCAGAAGATAAATTATCCTGTGAGCGGATCAGCAGGCTATCGCCAGCTTGTATCGCTAAGGACGCTAAATCCGGCACTAACCGCAGCAGTAAATCTTGGCCGAGAACACGAATTGAGCCGCCATCGTGCAAATTTAATTTATTCGCCGCTATTTTTTTCGCCTGCTCTGCGTGAGCAGTTAAATGTTTTTGTATCCAGCTGGATTTACTTGCGACAAACGCGTGAATAGAACTGCGCGACGCTCCCATAGGTGCATACACCTGAGCTTGAGCTTTTTTAATGCGAATAGTCACTGTTTTACGCCGCCTCTTGCGCAAAATGGGAATGACTAAATCATTTAAATGAATAAATTCTGACATTAATTTATCGCCGCACAAAACGCGCTAATAATTCCACATGGGGAGTCTGCGGAAACATGTCGAGCGGCTGCGTGAGCGCTAAGCGAAAACCCTGTTTATTTAATGCTTGAGCATCACGAATAAACGTCGCTAAATCGCAGGAAATATATAGGATCGTATTAATAGCGGTATTTTTAGCTTGCAATTGATCCACCGTTTTTAATCCGTCGCGCGGCGGGTCCAATACAACTACTACTGGCTTAAGGCGTTTTAAAAGATACGCAAGCGCCCCCTCTTTAAATAAATCCACTACCTGAGTAGTGACGCCGGGCAAATTCTGTGCGTTGAGAGTGTCAATTGCTTCTGCCACCACATCCACAGCAACAACAGAGGTAAACCCCTCGCTGGCTAAAATTTGCGTGAAATTGCCGGAGCCGGCAAACAATTCTAATACGGTGTCATCTCTGTTGCATGCCTGTAGCTCCTGTTTAAGCCACTGCTGCATATAGGCATTTTGCGCGCTATTACCCTGGGCAAAGGGAAGCCGCTGATTGGAGCGGAATTCAGTTTCGTTAATATCCCAAGTGACCCAGGGCTGCTTGCGCTGATTACCCTGCGGTTGCGCCTTTACTTGAACCTGAACTGCACGCAGCTGTTCGGCGCATTTAGGTGTTAGCAACAGGCATTGTTCTACTTCGACCAATCGATGGCTCGCACCTGCAACAAAACCCAATTGATTTCCCAAAGACTTCAGTTGCGCTCGATTGCGATAAGTGAATTCATCTTGCGAACGTACAATCGGGCGCACTTCCACAGCTGGATCTAAACGATGTACCGCCTGGGTGACGCGCTCCTGCTTAGCCTGCAGTTGCTCGTCATAATCGATAAATTGCCAAGGGCAGCCGCCGCAGTGTTTTGCGCTGGGGCCGTGATACGGGCAAGGTGCCACGCGGCGCTTGGGGTGTGGGGTGATGATCTGCACCAGCTCACTCAAGGCAAACTGGTTTTTGATTTGAGTGATTTTGGCTTCCACCTGCTCGCCAATCCAAACTCCCGGCACAAATACCACTCGCCCACAGGGGTGATCGACAATGCCATTACCCTCACTGGTGAGGGCGCGCACGGTACCGGTAAAACGTTCAGAGATTTGCATAGGCTGGCTGGCTAAATTTTGGCGGGGGATTCTACCGAAAATCAACGAGGTCAGCTGACTATTTTCCCTATCAAAGCAATTCCTGAAGTCCAAATTACAAATCCACCTATTTAAGCGTACCTCGGCGGGCATTTAAGTTCATGCAAGGCCGCCGGAATTATTCAATTTCTCAACGATTGCGACCAGTAAGTCGTAGTGGTGTTTTATTGAATATGCCAAGTAGATCGCATACCATGCCGCGACCGCAGGCTAGCAGCAATATGGCTTCTACTTATAAATTGCCTGTTTATCGAATGCGGTTAACACGGACGCAACCTTTGTTCAAAGGCTGTGCAATATGACTTTTTCGAGGATTAGAAAAATGAGAAATTTCACCAAGGCAGTTAATTCATTCTTTTTTAAATAGTTAGGATTAGCACTTTTTCTGAGTGCGGGACTGACTGGATGTGGCGGAGGCGGGTCAGATGGGACCGCACCCTCCGGACCAATTACCAGCACATACGTCAACGTAAAAGTTTACGATCCGACGCCCACTACTCACCCCTATTATTGCGGAGCAAAGGGTGATATATCAGCGCCAAATTTAACAGATCCAAAGCCGTTTTTACTAAACAATGATTTTTCGCATCCATCCTATGAGGATGGTTCAGTGAACCTAAAGACTAACAGTGATTTCTCAGTTTTCGTAGAAAACTGGCAATGCGCTTGCAGCTCAACGTCAACTAGCTGCGGAGCTGTAAATCCAGGCCAATTGGTAATTGGCAGCATCATCTCCCCAGTATATATCGATTTAACTCCATCTCTCCGTGGCGCGACTCTTAAATTCCATATCGATGCGTACGGTAAAATATCTAGATTAAATTAATACTCCGGCCCCTGACGCGATTTTTCGGCGCGGAAGGGGATTCTATTTTTTAAAATTCGATTTCAATAAACGTCTCGTAAATAGCGTTTTTGATCAGCCAGGGCGCGCAGCTCTTCTTCGGCGCGATCGTGGCTCATAGCGCCTTGGCGAGCGATGACGTTTATTAATGCGGCGTCTACGTCTTTTGCCATACGGCTGGCATCGCCGCAGACATAAATATGCGCGCCTTCATTTAGCCAATGCCAAAGCTCGCCAGCTTCTTCTTCGATGCGATTTTGCACGTATATTTTTTCAGCCTGGTCACGAGAAAACGCGAGGCTTAATTTGTGTAGATAGCCCTGCTCTTTAATTGCGTGCAATTCGTCGGAAAAATAATAATCGTAGGCTTTTTGTTGCTCACCGAAAAACAACCAGTTTTTACCAGCGGCGCCCAGAGCCTGACGCTCCTGTAAAAAGCCGCGAAAGGGTGCCACGCCAGTACCAGGGCCAATCATAATAATAGGTAAGTTGTGATCCTTAGGTAATTTAAAATGTTTATTCGGCTGCACATAAATCGGAATTTCATCATCGGCTGCACGATCAGCTAAATAACACGAGCTAACACCCCGATGTTGTTGCTGATTAAATTGATAGCGCACTGCGGACACACACAACTGTACCTGATCGCTAAACGCTTTGGGGCTAGAGGCGATTGAGTAAAGTCTTGGCTGTAATTTTTTTAACTGGCCGAGCCATTGATCTGCACTAACAGACACAGGAAATTCACGCAGCAAATCAATTAATTGCCTACCGTACAGCCAAGTTTTTAATTCGTTTTTATCGGCGTTTAGCCGCGCGTCAAGCTCCCGGTTGGCACTCTGCTGGGCGATAAATTTTAGCGTGTCCGGGTGCGGTTTGCCTATTTCATAATAGTGAATTAGCGCATGCGCCAAACTCATCTCACCCACTTTAGGCACAGCTACTGACACGTCCGCAGGCAGATTTAATTGCTCAAGCAAAGCCTGAACTAACATCGGATCATTCTTTGGCATTACACCTAAAGCATCACCAGCCTCATAACTGAGCCCATCACCAAGGGAAAAACCAAATAAACGTACGTCTTTATTCGAGCCTGCAGCATTTAGTTTTTCGTTAGTCACTAAGCGCGCAGCATAGGGATTACTTTTATTAAAAGTTGTCGCGCCCGGGGCATTAATGGAATTCTTTAATGCAGGAGATACATCTGCAGAAGTTTCGACTGGCGGTTTTACTTCAGCTAAAACCGCATTTAAGTTCTCCAGCCAGTGATCAAAATTGCTTTGATAATCACTATCGCATTCAACACGGGCTAATAAATGTTCACCGCCGAGCTCCAACAGGCGTGCATCGAGTTTTTTCCCATATCCGCAAAACTGATCGTAATTGGAATCACCCAACGCAAGCACTGCAAATTTTAAATGGTGTAATTGGGGAGCCGCGACGGAATTAATAAAATGCCAAAAATTCTGCGCATTATCTGGCGCATCGCCATCGCCGAAGGTGCTGGCAATTAATACTAGGTACTGGTGTTCGGCCAGTTGCGCGCTGTTGTAGTCGTCCATGCTGGCAAGCGCAACATGCCAACCCTGGTTTTGCAATTGCGCCGCACAGGTTTGCGCGAGGGCTTCGGCATTGCCGGTTTGCGAGCCAAATAACACGCTTATGCTAGGGCCTTGCGCGCAAGGAGCAGTTAATGCCGAGGCCGTGCGGCTAAATAGGCCAGCTAATAATCCATCTAACCAATAGCGTTTTTCAGTATTAAATGGAGCCGAGGCTGGAATAACGGGAACCTCTGCAGTTGCCGGTGCATTTTTCAGCCCTTCCAGCAGACCACTTAAATACCATTGTTCCGGTTCATTAAATTCTGGCGTCGCTCGCGGGGCTATAGCTAGCGACTGAATAAATCTGCTTAATTCAGAAGATGCATCGGGTGGGGCATCAGTAATGTCCAGAGTATTAATTAGCGTGATTTTTTGTAAGGCCACGGCACATATTTTTAATTCAGGTTGCTGGGAGATTGGGTCTACGTAATCGCTGGTTACAGCATTAATACAGAGGTTTTCGCCAAATACATCGTTCCAATGAATTGGTGCAAAACAGCTACCTTGCACAACGCGATCAGTAATTACTGCGGGTAAAACAGCGGTGCCGCGGCGGGAGCTTATTTGCACGGAGTCCTTATTATTAATTCCCAACAGCTGGGCGTCTTGGGGATTTATTTCAATAAAGGTGCCGGGATTTAATTTATTAAGAGTGGCGATCTTGCCGGTTTTGGTAAGCGTGTGCCATTGATGCTGTACCCGGCCGGTATTAAGCATTAAAGGGAATTCCGCACAGGGCATTTCAGCGGGAGCCAAATGCGGCCGCGCTAAAAATTGTGCTTTGCCGCTACCGGTGGCAAATACTAGCGCGGGTTGAGTGCCGTCGGCGTCGCGCTTAAGTGTCTGGCTGCGGCCATCATTTATATAGCGCACGGGGCTGCGCGATGAGGTTTGCTCTTGCGGCATTGGCCACTGCAGCGGCTCTTCGCGCAGACGCTTAAAACTTACGCCGCGCAGGTCCCAACCGGTTTTGGGATTATGAAAACGCTTAATCTCCTCGAATACTTCCTCGGCACTGGAAAAATTAAAGCCCTGCTCAAAGCCCATAGCTTTAGCGACTTCGGCAATAATCCGCCAATCGGCCATAGCTTCACCCGGTGGCAACACCGCCTGCTGCATCAGCGTAATGTTGCGCTCGGAGTTGATCATCGTACCTTCGGCTTCTGCCCAGAGCGCACCCGGCAAGAGCACGTCGGCGTAGACGTTAGTTTCGGTGTCGAGGAAAGCATCTTGAGCAATAACCAGTTCGGCGGCTTTAAGCCCGTCGATAACTGTTTGCCGGTTAGGCACACTTGCCACTGGATTGGTACAGATGATCCAACAAGCCTTCACCACTCCGGCTGCCATCTGCTCGAATAGATCTATCGTACCCTTGCCCAATTGCGTGGTAAGCGTGCCTGGTGGCAACTGCCAAATCGCCTCGACCTCAGCGCGTTCAGAGTCCACAAGCAAACTGCGCTGGCCGGGCAGGCCTGGCCCCATGTAACCCATCTCTCGCCCGCCCATAGCGTTGGGCTGGCCGGTTAGAGAAAATGGGCCGGAGCCTGGCCTACAGATTTTGCCCGTGGCCAAATGCAAATTACAGATGGCATTGGTGTTCCAGGTGCCGTGCGTACTTTGGTTGAGCCCCATCGTCCAGCAGGTCATAAACTCTGGCGCTGCGCCTATCAGTGCCGCTGCAGCTTGAATATCCTCTGCGCTTAAGCCTGTTACGGCACTTACCGCCTCGGGCGTGTAATCCCCGAGCATTGTCTCTACCTGCTCCCAGCCATTGGTGTACTGGGCGATAAAGTCTGCATCGGTAGCGCCAGCCTTATGCAACAAATACAGCAACCCGTTAAGTAACGCTAAATCGGTGCCGGGTTTTATATGCAAAAACAGATCGGCTTTATCCGCCGTAGTCGTGCGGCGCGGGTCAACAACAATTAACTTAGCCCCCGCCTTTACCCGCTCCATCATCCGCAAATACAAAATCGGATGGCAATCGGCCATGTTGGAGCCGATAACTAAAAATAAATTAGTGGCTTCAAAATCCTGGTAGGAACCCGGCGGCGCATCGGACCCAAGTGATAACTTATACCCTGCCCCTGCGCTGGCCATACACAAGCGCGAGTTGGATTCGATGAGGTTTGTGCCGATGTAGCCTTTGGCCAGTTTATTAGCTAAATACTGCGCCTCAGTGGACATTTGGCCGGACACATAAAAGCTAACAGCGCCGGGGCCGTAGGTCGCTCGAATGCGATTTAGCTCCGATGAGGTGTGAGCAATAGCCGCGCTGATCGGTGTAGGCACTGGGCTTTGCGCGCGAATTTGGCGTACATAGGCTTTATCTAAACGACCTGCATGGCTCAGCACCTGGTGGCTGGTCGAGCCCTTAGTACACAGGCGCCCGAAGTTGGCCGGGTGGCTTTTATTGCCGCTAAGCTTAATGACTCGGTTGTCTGCCACCTCCATAACCAACCCACATCCCACACCACAATAGGGGCAAACGCTCGCTACGGATTTGGACGGGGCTAGGGAATTTGTCTGAGTCACAGCGGTTTGGCTCTAAGGGCATAATGCTGGCATAGCAATGCCTATGCCACTGCCCGCCCACCCCTAAAACAGCAGTCCATACCATTGAAAAATAAGACCTTTTATCTTTGCCTCGGCAGCCTATAGCTTGGTCAAAACTCATTTATTTGCACGCTTAAGTCTCGCCAAAGCACCATTAACGAACACTAAGGCACCAAATAGAATCTAAAAATAAAAGAGACACCTAGCTTTACCGTGCTACAGATGAGCATGAGAGCACCAAAACGGGCCGATGTGTTTTGGATTTATCATCACATTCATGAGATATGCGCAACAAGGCGAGGTAAGAGACATATTGAAACTCGGCTTTTACTGTCCGGAGCACTAGCACAATACGTTGGCTTGCAGGCTTTTTGCTCTCCCCCTTTTAAAGAGGGAGGCCGGGGCGCCCGGCGAGGGTGGGGGTTGCTGGCAGAGGGAAAAGTGCTCTGGAAAACAGGACAAATCCTTAACCTAATGACACTAACCCCCCACCCCCTACTTCAGAAGTACTCCCACCCACTGAGTTACTCCCTTGAGGGTCTGCAAACACTCAGCACCCGAGTAAAAAGATGCGATGAGGGTCTGCAATCATTTGGCATCGCAGTAAAAAAATACGGCGAGGGTCTGTAATCATTCGACACCGCAGCAAAAAGATGCGGTGAGCCTGTGGATTTGTTCGGTGAAGGGTAAAAAGATTCGGTAAGGTATGTTTTTGCCTCGGCAGCGCAGGTTTGCAGTGGGGTGTCGATGTTTGATGCTTTGGTTGCCGGTTTCTAATAGGCATTGAGGTGTAGCAAATTCTCCTTTTGCCTGGAAAATGTCTGCCGGGCTAAATAGCGTTAGGTGTTACGTATTTACCTGGTTACCTATTCTGAGAAGTGGCTCAATTGCTCTTTTTGTTTAATCTAAGTATAAACAATGCAAATTTCATCGGAGGTTTGTGGGGCACCAAGGTCTTTGCCAGCCTGTAAGCGCTAGCAAACAATTTCGTACTAGCTTCTTCAATTGTGTTAGGCGGATTATTTCCGCCTAACAAACTGTTATGCCTCTGGAGATACTGTAAATGATATCCAAACTTCGAATGGATGGGGTTGCCAGCTACAAAAATGCAGCAATAATTGAAACAGATAAAAAAGTCAATCTAGTGTATGGATTAAATGGCACAGGGAAAAGCACGATATCAAACTACTTATACGATAGAGACGGAAGTGAATTCAATAAATGTTCGGTTGATGTAGCAGATGATGAGGAAATCCTCGTTTACAACCAAAAATTTATTAAAGACCACTTCTATGAGGCTGATAGCCTCAAGGGTATTTTTAGCCTTTCGAAAGAAAACAAAGAGGTTGAGGAAAAGATCAAAGCAGCTGAAATAGAGCTAGATAGCTTGCTTGAAACTGAAACAAATGAAAACAATGCAATAGCCAATGAAGAACAACGCATAAATGATTTTAAAAGTGGATCAAGTGAAACCACATGGGAAATAAAAAAGAAATACACAGGTGGCGATAGGGTTCTAGAGTTTTGTTTAGATAGCTTAAAAGGGAAAAAGGAAACTTTATTTGATTATTTAGCGGCCATAGCAAAGCCGGAACGGAAGTCAAGCCAAGTAAAATCGAAACAATTAAAAAGGATGCCGAGGCAATACAGGGGGATTCTGTTCAATCGTATGATCTGCTTCAAACAGTACAGCTAGATTCAGAGGGTATTGAATTGCATAATATCTATAGCGAAATTGTGGTAGGCAGCACCGATAGCCCTATTTCTTCGCTTATAGAAAAACTCAACAACTCTGATTGGGTTCGACAAGGGCTTAACTATATAGGTGAAGTTGAAGCAGGCGAATCGTTAGAGTGTCCATTTTGTCAAGAGAAAACTATAACCAAGGAACTTTCACTTAAAATATCCGACTATTTTGATGAGGCTTTTAATGATTCAATTGCGCTAATCTCAAATCATCTTACGGAATATGAAAATGCAGTCAGTAACTTGCTGCCTCTGGCAACATACAAAAGCAACCCCTTTGCAAAGAATCGCTCGGCAGAATTATCACAAAAACACGGAGCTTTAGAAAAGAATATAACTAGCAATCTAGCCACCATTAAAAAGAAAATATCCACGCCAAGTCTGTCGCTATCCCCAACAAACACTGCGGTTTCACTGCAGGAATTCAATGAATTAATCGCGAAAATAAACACTGACATTTCCGCACATAACGATCGGCTTAAAAACGTTGCAGAAGAGATAACAACATTAAAGCGCGAGTTTTGGCATTTGATGAGGTGGGAATATGATCAAACGATAGCTCCATGGCTATCCGAAAAAGAAAAATCTGACAGGGTCCTTTCGGAGTCAAAATCCAGAAAAAATAAGATCGCAGAAAACATTAAAACAAAGCGAAACAACATTTCCGCCCTTCAAAAATTAACAGTAAATATTGATGCCGCAATTCTTGGCATAAATAATGGATTGGAAAATCTAGGAATTACAGGCTTCTCCATAAAAAACATCACGACCCCCTTTATAAAATAGTCCGAACGGGAGCAGAGGACGCAGAATTCCTGTCACTTAGCGAGGGAGAAAAGATGATTATTAGCTTTCTATATTTTTGCGAGCTTTGCAAAGGAAAAAAGTCCGCAAGCGAAACAAAGAAAAGGAGAATTGTTATTATTGACGATCCAATATCTAGCCTTTCCCATATTTTTGTATTCAACATCGGACAGATGCTAAAAACAGAATTTTTTCGATCAGAAAGCATTGAGCAGGTTTTTGTGCTAACCCATAGCTTGTATTTTTTCTACGAACTAACAGATACGAATCATGACCGAAGAAGAAAAACACAAAATTTATTCCGGCTATCGAAAAACGATCAAGGTAGCAGCCTTTCGAATATGAAGTACGAAGAAATACAAAATGATTACCACTCTTACTGGCTTGTTGTAACTGATCAAAGTCAGCCGCCAGCACTAATAGCAAACTGTATGCAAAATATTCTTGAATATTTTTTTAACTTCGTGCAAAAAGCTGACTTTAGCAACGTAATTCAGATGCCAGAGCTTCAAGGTAATAGGTATCAAGCGTTCTGCCGATATATAAATCGGGAATCTCACTCTCTTGGACAAAACATATTTGATTACAAGGAGTTCAACTATGATGATTTTCGAGATGGTCTAAGATTGGTGTTTGAGGCTTCAGGCTATCCTGAACACTATAAGAAAATGACACAGGTACTTTCAGCTTGATAAAAAAGCAAAAATAAGGTTTTCAACTTCACGCCTACGGCACCGGACGCCGCAAATCTGATGTTTAAACCAAGATATAACTACAACAGCAGAAACTGCCATGCAAAGAAGATTTTATTCGCAGAACGAAACGTTTTATGCAAAGTAGATACCGTGTGTTAAAGGCGAAAAAACGCGTAAGTTGGGTTTGCTGTAACGCGCAAGCCGGATCAATTTTAATTCGAAGAAAAACAGTAGGGTAGATTCGCGAAGCAATCTACCCTCGGTATTACTGTGGTGAATTGGTTTTTTTAAATCTGGTTCGCTGCCTCGCCATGATAGACTGTCGCTTCGCTGCGGATCTACCCTACATTAAACGCGTAAGCTTTGTAGGGCGCGTTGTCACCAACGCGCACAGTGCTTCTCTCACAATATTTTTGCGCGCACATGAGTTTTATTGTGCGAATTTTTTTGTTGGGTTTTTGCTTGGCTGGAGATGCTGTGCGCGGGTTACGCCTACGGCTAACCCGCCCTACAGTCTTATCCCGCTGCAATAATTCACGAAAAAAATACGTGCCTCAAAGAATATAATTTCTGCGAAAATGCATAAACCCCTTGTTAATATTAGCTTATTGGAAAAGCGCAGCGCCTTGCTACGTGAATGTCGTCCCAAAATCGCGACATTAACCTGTGCATTGTACTCGCGGATAGATCATGGAAGGCGCCTGCGGGTGTTTCGACCTGCCTTAATGCGACTGCACATTTTTGTCGGTTAGATTTTTAATGTTGCCAAATGCAGATGCGTTTTATATGTCTTCTCTACCGTGCCATCGTTTGATGCGACGCCAAATACATGCTTGGTCTTTTCGTCAACAGTAACTGAAGTCGCAGTCCCTTGATTTTGAAGAGCGTCATGAAGATCCTGTTTCGGGATTTTGTTATTTACGTTGTTGCTAAATATCCAGAAATTAATGCTTCCGCTTACACCCAGTCTTTTGGCCGCCTCAACAAGGGCAATCGTAACGGAGGAGTAGAGCTTTTTGTTGGCATGGACTCTGGCCTGATCGCCCATTTCATGTTCGGACTCTACATTTAAATTCTTTACATAAACATCGCCAATAATATCCTTTGCGCTGACGTTAAAATAATTTTTGGCAATTGAAACAGCAGTATAAATATCTTCGGGTTTAGTTGCGTCGATTTCGAAGACCCAAACTTCTTTGTCGATAACGTGTGCGTCTTTAGTGGTTCCCTCTATTGTCTTCTCAAAAGTGGCTGAACCTCTTGCATATTTTGACTTCCACACACTCAGAGAGATGAGCGTCGTGCGCAATATGTATTTCTTTATTTTTTGCCCGCCATCTAAAATTAAATTCACATCCACTCGGTAATCGTGAAAACCCTCAGCGATTGACATTGCGCCTTGTTGTCCATTCATGGTTAATTCTCCTCGCTATCGAGCGCTTCTGATGAAAAGCCGCAGGTGTAATGTATTTTATTAGATTGCAAAGCGTTGCTGGCGGCGTGGTTAATTTGGCGGCCTTCGAGTATATCGTTAGAGAAGTTTTTCGGCTCCCACTGCTCGCATTTCCATAGTTCTAAGATGGCCATTTTTTGATTGGCGAGATAGGTTTCAAATAGTGTTAAAGCTTCTTTCATATCAACTGCAGGCACAACTCCTACGCCCTGCATAAACGTAGAGCCGTCATCGTTCATTGGGGAATCAGCTGATAAAGACGCTTTGTGGTGTATTAACCAAATAGACTTAACAACCACGTAAACCTCCTATAAATTTAATTTACTGTTTTAGGGTGTAGTTCGTCGGTGGGGCGAGCCCCAATATTTCTTCTACATCTACACGCTCTACACGGAGAAAATTCATATTTAACGCCGCCTAGGTACTAGGCACTTAAAACCATTCGTTATTTTCAATACTAGTAAGCTGGTTAACCTTGCCATTTGCGTCGAAGGTTAGAACATTGCCGGGGGAATTAAATTCGGGAACACTTAAATCCCCCCAGACTAACAATTGATTTCCCTTGCAGGTTAAAGGTCGGCTTTGCGTGTATTCGATCCGATTAAGCACCGACAAATCCTCGCTTAACACAACAATAGAATTTACGCCGCGCGACACCGTGGGGCTGCGCACGAGCTCACGCAGATCCACAATAGGTAATTGCTTGCCGTTAACCTGCAGATTACATACGTGGCTTAGATGAGCCAGCGCGCGCAACGGGTCCGTAATATTTTTTTGCTTGAATACTTTAACTAGTGTATCGCGATCGGTTAAACCGCTTGATAACTCCGCTTGCGCGCTGGGTTTAGTACTTACAGCGCAAGCAGACAAACCGGCTATTAGCCAAAACAATGCAATTAGTTTCATTCGGTTACCGTTTTAAATGGGGAATAACATCGCTGAGAATAAATTTAAGCTTGTCAGCATAGTTAGCATCACCACCACCATTGTAGCGGTCGGCAATAGTGTCAGCGGTAAAATCATACCACCCGGTGATGACTCGTGTCGTTTTAGCTTTTATGTACTTAAGCTTCATTTTCGGTTGAATAATACCGCTGGCGGCGGGGTTTTGCTTTTTTATTTCTTCAAGCGTAGTACCAACCTTGTTGGCAATTTTATCCAGGTTATCACCTGGTAACACTACATATTCATAGACCTTACCATCCTTCGCATCGCGTATCGACTGGAACAGGGATTTGGCCATGCGGGTATATAAATAGGCTATGCCTGCTTCGATATTTAACTGGGCGTCATCAATGGATTTTTCGCTTAAGGATTTTTTTAATGTATCACTCATAATAAGTTCAGATCCTTCCGAACCCTTTTTAAGTACAGCATATGCTGGGTCGCCGGTATTACCGATTTGGATAACTCGCGTTGCCCAGCTTGCGCTACTTACACCACCGCTTTCCGTCCACACCATGGCTTTTATCAAAAGCCAATTTACCTTGTCCTTAAGAGCGGGAAATTTTTTCTCATACAACGCTACCTGCGCCTTTATAGTTACATCGTAGGCATCCCACTTGGCATCCTTGATGGCCATAAGCATCGTGTCTTTCCATTTTTGATTAATCGCCATGACTTATTACTCCTAGAATTGGATGACTAAAATGTACTATTAGAGCGGCCTATATATGCCGCTCTAATTAGGCTGCATGAGCGCGTCCCTACAACCGACCCTGGTTAATTCCTAAATAAAATTGCGTTAGATAGGTTTAGCGGTAGCTAAATCGTAGCCTACACGTTGCGGGTTAGAATTTTTATTGGCGGTATCAAAATCGTTATAATTCACTTCAATTTTTGCAAAGCTTATAGAAATGCTTTCCTGTGGGTCGCCATCACCAGGTGCGCTGATCGAATAGCCGCTAACGATACAGTCGGTTAAATCGATATTCATGTATTCAACAACTTTATCTACGCCGGTTTGTACAAATTTAAACTTGGCCGTTTTACCAGCAGAACCAACAACTGATTCACGGAAAAAATCTGTAACGGAATTGTCGGCAGATTTAGTAATAGTTACTTCACTAATGGATGGGCGTGTAGCTTCGCGGTTGGCGAGATTACCAGGCTCCATACTTACACCGCGGCCAACGCCAAATTGTAACGATGAGATTTGAATATGATCTTTATAACCATCAGCGGTTACATTGCCTTTAATGCCTTCGTATATAAGATAGATAGCCATAATTACTCTCCAATAAAATTAAATAAATTAATGTGTGATACTTAAAAACGCGTTTTATAAAACGGTGCAAGACTCGTTGAAATGAATACTAGCGAATGTTTATCAGGGCAACAATAGGTGCTTTTTGGTTGGCAAAGTCGGTGGGCATGAGTGTAAAAAAGCTCGTCTGTTAGTGCTTGCACACGCTGAAAATTGAAATGGAATCTTTGATGTTCTACAGGCTGCAGACTTTGCAGGGCCACAGAAACAATTCCTGCACGATCGGTAAGTTTCCATTTTAGATATGCGCAAAAATGTTTTCAGAAGGGTTAGTAGATGGGGGAAAGCGCGGTAAATTTATTTTTAGCATACAATCAAAAATGTGACGCACGCCTCAAATTAAATACTGTTGGTTAAATTTGGTGGTGGGAATATTTTTCAACCCCATGCCCTATCACACTATTTGCGTTGTGCAGAAGCGTGTAGGCCGATTTATAAACGGGGGCGCTATGCAGTAATGTGAATATCAGTGTTGCACCACCAGTAAATGATTAATCAACGCCCGCAACCGAGCAGGTTTAAACGGCTTGCTTACGGCGTAAAAGCCGCTGTCCGTAATAGCTTGCCAAATTTCTGAGTCATCCGCCCCGGTGACGATAAAGGCGGGGATAGTTTCGTTTAATTGTTTACGCAGCTGAATAATGGCTTGGATGCCGGTGTTATCAGGCCCCAGCTCGAAATCGGAAATAATTAAATCGGGCTTTCTGCCGCCTGCGCTTAAAAACGCGGCGGCTTTTTGCTCGCTGGCAAAATCATCTACGGCAAAACCCCATTCCTCTAAATGCTGGCGTATACCCCAGCGCACATCGTCGTGATCATCCAGCAACAAAATTCGCAGTTCTTTACGCTCGCGCATATCGGCGACATTTAATTGCGCTGCCGGAAGCGTCGCCGTATTAGGGGACATTAAATTTGGTCGTAAGGATAAATTAGGCCGCGAGGATATGCGCGGCTGGCGCCTGCCGCTGTTTACCAGCGGTACCAATAAGCGAAATACCGTGCCGCGGCCCGGGGTGGAATGTACTGATAACGTATAGCCTAGGCTGTCGACAAATTGTTTAACGATGGCAAGGCCCATACCGAAGCCGCCGCGCACTTCGCGATCGTCCTCGCTCACCTGCATATATTTATGAAATATCTGCTCTTGTTGATGGGCGGGAATACCGCGCCCGGTATCCCAAACTTCAATGGCTAAATTATTGCCGCGCTTACGGCAGCCGAGTAATACGCCACCTTTATCGGTGTAGCGAATGGCATTACTTAATAAATTGCGGATAATGCGCTCAAGCAATATAGCGTGGGCAAGGATTTTATTATCAGGGGTGAAAAAATGCAGGCGCAGGCTTTTCTCTTGCGCGAGTGCTTCAAATTCGAGAAATAATTTATTTAATAAAGGTTTAATTGCAATCGGCTGTGTGGCTGCCACCTGCTGGTCAAACTCGTAGCGCGCGACATCCAATACTTCTTTAAACAGGCCACTTAAATTTTGTGTGGCTTGGCGTAATTTATCCACAATGAGCAATTGTTCTGGGTTATCAATTTTTCGCCCTAATGTTTGTACAAAAATAGTCATCGCCTGTAGCGGCTGGCGTAAATCGTGGGCGGCGCCGCCGAATAAGTCTTTAATTTGCTGATTGCGAATATGTAACGAAGCAGCCGCGGCTTCAGCCTCCGCACTTTTCTCAACCGATACACGGTATAAATGCTCCAGGTCGCGATTATTCGTTTCAATAATACCGAGCATTTCATTAAATGATTCTCCCAGGCTGCCCACTTCATCCTGGCCGAGCACCTGCGCGCGCAGGCCTAAATTATTACTGCTGCGCACCTCATCCATTACGCCTGCTAAATCCAAAATAGGGTCTACAACACTGCGTTTTAAACGCAACGTCATTAAATAGGTAATAAACGGTGCTAATAAAATTACCAAGGCGCTGGTGAGGATCCAGGCGCGTTTGCGTTCGACAATCGTGGATAGATCTGCCGTTACCTGCACATAACCTAGATGTTGATTTTTTCGAACGATGGATTCTGCCAATTCGATGCGATCGTGCATCTCAACATGAGAAGGGTTTAATTGCGGGTCGAATGAGGTGGCGCAGGGCTCAAAATGGCTTTGAGCCCTGCGATATTGAGCGAATAACTGATGGCCTTGATCGTAAATACAGGCGTTTTGAATTGAGCTGCGCAATTCCAGGGTTTTAAGATTCTCCGTGGCGTTAGTGGCATCGCCAAAGGCCACAGCAGCGGCACTGCGCGCGGCGGTAATGCGGGCTAATACGCGAATTTCTTCGCCTAAATCACGCTTTAAATTTTCAATATCAAAAATGAAAAAATACAGTACAGTCAGCACCGTGACCGATGCCATACCCAGGGCCACAATGCTGGAAATTTTGCGCTGGATTGGTAAGTCGCGGTAATAACGCATGTAACTTTAACCGCAGTGCAGAGATATTAAAAAAATCACCGGTTAATCCTTGCCAGCGGTGGGATTAATGATAACTGTGCTTTTAGTTGAACCATCGCCATTTGAATTGGTACCACTTGAGCTACTGCTTGACGAGCTGGGCATAGCCGTATTGCGCTTAATTACGCGCGCCAGAGCTAAAAGGTCGGAATCTAAAAACAAACCGTTGGCCAGGGCGTTTTCGATATTGACCTCAAATTGCATTTTATCCTGCGCACGCAAAATATTAATAATGCCGCCTTTATCAGCAAAACCCTGCCGATCACCAATACTCAGCACATAAATATAATGAATTTGTTGCCAAAACGTCGGCAATTTAACTCTCTCATCTTGGCCCACATACAAAATATGGCAGCCCGCGCGAATTTCTTCTATTTCATTGGCGCGCTGAATTTTCAGTGGCCTGCTGCCGATCAGCGTTTCGGCATATGCGTATAAATAGGGGGCAAAATCAACTTCACCAAATAAGCATATTTTGATCGCCGCACGAGGATCGGCAAAGGCGTCTTTCGGCCATTCAACAAAATTCGCGAAGTTATAAATAAATTGCGCACGCACCTGCAGCGCAGCCTCGGCTACATCCTTACTTGGTTGCGCCGCTTGAAGCGGCAGGCAAATACACAAGCCTACGCAGATGTGCAAAAGCATGCGGCGCATCATGCCGAGCACCTTAAATTATTTTTCGCCTGCGCAAGCATTAAAAACGCTCGCGCAGAATTAAATAAATGCTCACCACAGCCGCTTACAAGCGTTAAGTCTTCAGTTATACAAAGATGTAAACATATACGCGGCATTATTGCGCCTCTCTTTTCAACGGCATTTCGCCACCGACTAACCAATGGCTTAAAAACGCTTTTAGTGCTGAGTTTATTTTGCAGCGCTGGCGATTTTTCGGGTCCAACTCATCACAATCACCGAATGCTTTGGCGAATTGATCGTTAACATTCGGCCCGGACAATTGCGATTGCTGCAGAGCCTTTGTGGCCTGGCTTAAGTCTTCAAAAGGCATGGCAATACCAGTTGCTTCAGCTTCGGCATCCGCCACTATGGCAAGCCAACGGTTGCTGCCGATGGTTTGCTCCGCACTTGGCACAATGGGCAGCCCGTTGAGCGTAACGCGACCAGTATTAGCCTCATTATTGTTAGTGTAGGCGGCAACTGTGGCGCCTGCTGCCTGGTTGTAATGGCGATGTGCTGGGGCGGCGGTTGCCACGGGGCGCGTATCAAAAAGTATGTCGCCACCGGTGGCGGTCACCTGCGTGCCTGTGTTTAAGCTAATAGCACGATCGGCGCTGGACTGATCGGTCAGCCGTAGGCGTATGGCAAAATTACCCGCCTGTGCAGGTTGCTGCTGAGCGGAAATTCGCACGGGCCCAAGCGTATTAATACTGCCCTGGGCCACCACTACATCAAGCGGCGCCGTGCTCTCGGCGACAGATCTCTTAGCACTAATATCGGATTGAATAGTTAAATCGCCGGAGCTCAACAGCAAACCCAGATTACCGTCGGCAAGAGAAAGGCTGCTGCCGTCGCCATTTAAATCCCGCAGGGTTAAACCGTTGCTGTCGATGAGGCTCAGATCGGCGCTGCCGATGACACTCACATCCAGCTCATCAACCGCAAGATTCCAGCGGTTTTCCCCCTGCGCCGCTGACAGGGCTACTAATAATTGCGGCGCACTAAGCGTTAATTCGCGGTCGTCATCGAACAGGTCAAAGGCGTTAATAGCCAGGCTATGGCTGAGGCTTAAGCCACTTGCGGGCACGCGCAGTGCACCATTAATAGCGAGTGTTAGCGTATCCACATGGGGTGCGTCCAGCCGGGTTATATTTAAATCGCGCCCGTTGGTAATTGAAAATGTACCGGCTGCTTGATAGCTCAAGCCCAATTGATCCAAACGCGTATCCAAACTGATGGCATCGCTACCGGTCAGGGTGATATCCGCCGCATGGGCATCCAGCCGCACCGGGCCGCCGCCGACTACGCTGATCGTAGCGGCGTTAATTGTGACTTCGGCTGTTTGACTTGATGGGGAGGCGAAAACTCCTGAGCTAATGGCGGGCGCAGCCGCGCCGTTGAGCGTTAAGCCAGCTGCCGCAAGCTGCAGCTGATCGCTAGCATTAAGCGTAAGCCTGCCGCCGACATTAACTGTGGCGCCGGTGAGATCCAGGTTGCCCACGCTGCTAATTGTGCTATCGCCACCAGTGCTCAAAATGCCGAGAATTAAATCGTCCGCGTCGGCAACGGTGAGAGCGAAATTGCTCAGCGAACTTAAATCCAACCTATCCATGCGTGTATTAAGCGCAAGTGGGCCAGCTGAGGCGCGCAGAGTAATGTGTCCATCGCGAGCGATTAAATTCACGTTGCGATCGGTATCGAATACATCATTGGCATTTATGTTTAAAACACCCGCGTGATTAATACCGCTGGCAGGCACAATAAGGGCACCTGTGCCGGTAGTATTTAGGCTTGAATTACCGGCGATAATGGGGTTTGACGTGAGGGTTAAATCGGCATTGGTGGTGGTGAAACTCGCGTTACCGCCTGTGTTTATAGTACCGAGCGTTATTGCATTGGCATCGGTTAGAGAAAATGCACCAGCGCCGTTTAATGCCAGCGTTAAATTGGCAAAATCCGTCGACCAATTACGCGCCGGTGCGCCATTGCGCAGATTTATTATGGCATTAGTTGCCGATAGGTTTAGGTTGCGATCCGTATCAATCAAATCATCAGCTGCAACTGTTAATGCACCGGATTGCGCGAATCCTGCATCGGGCACACGAATTATTCCGCTACCGGTATTAAGGCTTAATGTGCCTGTCACTTGGCTATTAGTAGGCAGAGTTATGTTTGCGTTATTAGTAGTAAAACTTAGGTTCGCATTACTACTGGCGGAATTTATTATTAATGCTTGATCATTATTGATTGCTAAATTACCGGTGCCAGTTAGCGCTAGGTCCAACGAATTAAAATGGGTGGACCAGCTGCGTGCGGCTGTTATGTTGCGCAATTTTACATTGGCATTAGCAGCTGCAAGCGTTACATCACTATCAGTATCGAGCACATCATTGGCGTTAATAAATAAGCTGCCAGTATGGGTTATGCCCGCAACAGGAATAATTAAATTGCCCGTTCCGGTAGTTGCAAGGGTTAGGGTGCCGGTTACTAATGGATTTGCCGCAATAATTAAATTGCCATTACTGGTGGTAAAACTTGCATTGCCATTAACGCTTGCGGACAAAAGATTTAACGCATTGGTATCGGTAAGGTTAAAATCGCCGCTGCTGGTGAATGTAAGACTAAGCGTATTAAAATCTGTATCCCAATTATGCGCGCCTGTACCAGCGCGCAATGTCACATTTGCATCGGTGGCGGATAAAATCAGGCTTTCATCTGTATCGCGCACATCATCGGCATTAAGGGTTAATGCACCGCTGTGATTTAAACCTGTGCTGGGCAATACAATAGTACCTGTGCCGGTAGTAGTTAAATTTAAATTGCCCGCAACAGATGGGTTAGCACTGAGCGTTAAATCACTATTAAGTGTGCTAAAGCTTGCACTTGCATCAGAGCTAATCGCGCCGAGTGTTAATGCAGTGTTATTAACTAATGCGAAATTACCCGCGCCAGTTAAGGCTAAATCAAGTGCACCTATATTAGTTACCCAGCTACGCGCGCCAATCGCGTTGCGCAATTTAATATCTGCGCTGGACGCGGATATATTTACATTCGCATCCGTATCCAGTACGTCGTTGGCATTAATAAAAAGCCCGGCAGTTTGAGTAAGCCCTGTCGCTGGCAGAATAATATTGCCACTACCGGTAGTAATTAAGCTTAAATTGCCCGCAATAGTGGGATTGGCCGTGAGGGTTAAATCGCCATTGGTCGCGGTGAAACGGGCATTAGCACCGGTGCCTAGTGACGCGAGTGTTAAGGCGCCGCTATTATTAAGTGCAAAATCTCCTGCGCCTGTCAGGCTTAAGGCTAAATTATTAAAATCTGTTGACCAATTACGCGCGGCTGCAGCGTTGCGCAGATTTATATTTGCATTGGTAGCAGCCAGGGAAACATCTCGATCTGTATCTATTAAATCCTGAGCATTTATAGTTAAAGCACCGGCCTGAGTGAAACCTGCCACAGGTACTACAACATTGCCCACACCTGTCGTAATTAAATTTAATGCGCCATTTACCTGTGCGTTTGCAGCGAGGGTTAAATTAGCGTTAGTCGTGGCAACAGTTATAGTGCCTGCGCTGTTCAGCGAATTAAGCGTTAATGCATTGGCATCGGTTATGTTTAAATCTGCCGTTCCGGTTATATCCAGCGATAAACTATCTAAGTCTGTCACCCAGCTACGAGTGAGATTTGCATGACGCAAAATAATGGCGGCATTCGTCGCGCTTAAATTTATGTCTCTATCTGTATCGACTATATCGTCGGCATTAATAGTCAATGCGCCTGGCTGAGCAATTCCTGCCACCGGGATAATTACATTTCCCGACCCGTTAGTAATTAGGCTTAAATTACCGCTAACCGCAGGATCGGCATTAAGAGTTAAATCTGCATTAGTTGTGGTAAAACTGGTATTACCATTTGCCGATACTGCACCGAGGGTTAAGGCTTTATTATTACTCAGCGCAAAGTCACCGCCTCCGCTGAGCGATAATATTAAACTATTAAAATCTGTCGCCCAGTTGCGCGCCGCGCTGGCATTGCGCAGTGTAATATTTGCAGCGGTGGCACCGAGGCTAACAGTACTATCGCTGTCGCTAATATCCTGTGCATTAATAGTTAAACCTGCCAATTGCGTAAAACCGGTGTTGGGCAGAATTATTTTACCAGCACCAGTTGTTGTTAGATTTAACGTACCGTTTACCTGCGTATCAGTGCTGAGGATAGTATCGGCATTAATTGTTATTATATTTACGTTGCCGTTTGCGCTGATGGAATTTATCGTCAATGCACTCTGGTTAGTTAAATTAAAATCCCCCGCCCCACTTAAGGCTAAATTTAAATCATTAAAATCCGTATCCCAGGTGCGCGCTGCAGATGCATTGCGTAGGCTTATATTAGCGGTAGTTGCGCTTAGACTTAGGTTAGGGTCTGTGTTGGATAAATCGCTGTCGAATAAACCATAGGCGTTGATGGTTAGGCTTGCGGGTTGATTAATTCCTGCTGCAGGAATAATCACATTACCCACACCTGTAGTAATTAGGCTTAAAGTACCAGCCACATTTGGCGCCGTAGTTAAAATTAAATCCGCGTTAGTGGTGGTGAACGCGCTATTACCCGTGCTAGTTACCGGCCCAAGCGTTAACGCATTGGTATCCGTAAGTGCAAAGTCTCCCCCACCCACAAGTGCTAAGGTTAAATTATTAATATCAGTTGCCCAGCTGTGGGGCGAAGTTGCAGAACGTAATGAAATATTGGCGTCGCTTGCCGCAAGGCTAATGGTGCGGTCGGTATCCAATAAGTCATTGGCATTAATTGTTAAGCCTGCCGCTTGAGTAAAACCGGTTAAAGGCACTACAACATTGCCGCTACCTGTGGCAGTTAAATTTAGCGTGCCATTTACCTGGGTATTAGTGGCGAGAATAATATCCGCATTGGTGGCGGTGAGATTAACATTACCACCTGCATTTGCGGAGATCAGCGTTAAAGCATCGCTATCGGTTAAATTAAAATCACCTGTGCCATTTAATTGCAACGATAAACTAGTAAGGCTCGTGGACCAATTACGCGTTGCAGCCGCATTGCGAATAGTAATATCCGCTTGCGACGCAGCGAGGCTAATATCGCGGTCGGCATCTAAAATATCATTAGCATTAATAGTCAATGCAGCTGCCTGGGCAATTCCTGCCGTAGGAATAATGACATTACCTGCACCTGTGGTAATTAAACTTAAGGCGCCGCTAACCGATGGCGCTGCAGTTAAAATTAAATCCGCGCTGGTGGTGGTAAAGCTGGTAATACCATCAGTGTTCACCGATGTGAGCGTTAAACTATCGGCATTGCTTAATGCAAAACTGCCACCACCGGTGAGCGATAAGGCGAGGCTATTAAAATCCGTTGACCAATTGTGCGCTGTTGTGGCATTACGCAGAGTGATACTGGCATTAGTTGCAGCAAGTGTATCGGCGATTAAATCGCTCGCATTAATTATGAGCCCTGCAGAGTGTGCAAGGCTTGCAGCAGAGAGAATTAGATTACCCGCACCTGTAGTAATTAAACTTAAATTGCCGGCTACAGCGGGGGTTGAGGTTAGGGTTAAATCTGCGGCACTGGTAAAGCTTGCATTCCCCGCACTGGTTGCCGATGCGAGGGTTAGTGCCTGTGCATTGGTTAAGGCAAAATCACCAGCACCGTTAAGTGTTAGATCTAAACGATTAAAATCCGTAGTCCAGCTGCGCGCAGCCTGCGCATCGCGCAGCGTAATACTAGCGTTAGCAGCGGTAAGGATCACATTGCGGTCAGTATCTAATAAATCGTTGGCGTTAATTATTAAATCGCCTGACTGAGCAATGCCTGTAACAGGAATAATTACATTGCCAATTCCGCTGGTTATTAAGCTTAAATTGCCGGTACCGACAGGCGCTGCGCTTAGAATTAAATCGGCATTTGCAACGGTAAATTGTACGGCACCGTCGGTAGTTATTGAATTGAGCGTTAGGGCGCGGGCATTGGCTAACGACAAATCACCCCCACCTGTGAGGGATAAGGTTAGGCTGTTAATATCCGTCGCCCAACTGCGCGCTAAAGCGGCATTGCGCAAATTAATATTCGCCGCAGCGGCAGCGAATGTTATATCGCGGTCGGTGTCGATTAAATCATTAGCATTAACAGTCAAGTTGCTCGTTTCGCTAATGCCCGCCACAGGAATAATTACATTGCCTGCACCGGTGGTGTTTAACGTTAAATTACCGGTAATAATTGGATCGCCACTAATAGTTAGATCTGCGTTGGTTGTTGTAAAACTTGCATTGGACGCAATAGTTGCCGAATCTAAAATTAAAGCATTGGAATTGGTGAGAGCAAAATCACCGCCTCCGGCGAGCGATAAATTTAAATGTGCAAAATCCGTTGCCCAGCTGCTAGCCGTTGTGGCATTGCGCAGGGCAATAGTCGCCGTGCCCGCACTTAATGCGATATTGTGGTCGGCATCTAATAAATCGTTAGCATTAATTGTTAACGCTGCAGGTTGGCTAATTCCCGCTACGGGAATAATCACATTACCCGTTCCAGTGGCAATTAAACTTAAATTGCCCGTTACCGCAGGGTCGCTGCTTAATGTTAAATCGGCATTGGTTGTAGTGAAACTCGCATTACCGCTCGTGGCGGCGGAGGTGAGTATTAATGCATTGCTATCGGTTAAAGCAAAATCACCTGCACCAGTTAGCGACAAAATTAAATCATTAAAGCTTGTTGTCCAAGAGCGTGCCGAAGCAGCATTGCGCAGTGTTATATTAGCGTTTGTTGCGCCGAGAGTTATAGTGCTATCCGTATCTAACAAATCATTCGCGTTAATTGTAAGCGTTGCTGGCTGGCTAATTCCCGCTACGGGAATAACTACATTGCCCGCACCTGTAGTAATCATACTTAAATTACCGCTAACAGCGGGATCGCTTGCGAGCGTTAAATCAGCATTAGTCGTAGTAAAACTGGCATTGCCGTCTGTAGTTGCTGAGGTGAGTGTTAATGCGTTGCTATCAGTTAACGCAAAATCGCCGCTACCGGTGAGCGATAAAATTAAATTGCTGAAACTACTCGTCCAATTGCGCGCGCTTGCCGCGTTGCGTAGTGAGATATTTGCGTTAGTTGCGCCGAGTGTGACATTGCGATCCGCATCCAATAAATCATTGGCATTTAATGTTAATCCAGCGGATTGAGTAAATCCTGCGACTGGCACAACTACATTTCCGGTTCCGGTTGTAGTTAAATTTAAACTGCCCGCCACCGCCGTGTTTGCACTAAGCGTTAAATCAGCGTTAGTCGTGGTGAGATTTACATTGCCGCCTGCACTTGCAGCGCTCAATGTTAAGGCATTGGCATCGGTTAAATTAAAATCGCCAACGCCAGATAGAGTTAACGACAAATTATCAAAACTGCTGACCCAGGTGCGGTTGCTCGCGGCGTTGCGCAGTGTGATAGTTGCGTTCGTAGCCGCTAAGGTTAAATCCCGATCCGTATCCAATAAATCATTGGCATTAATTGTTAACGCCGCTGACTGAGTAATTCCCGCTACTGGGATAATTACATTGCCGGTACCGGTGGTAATTAAACTTAAATTGCCGGCAACAGCCGGATCGGCACTTAACGTTAAATCCGCGTTAGTTGTCGTAAAACTTGCATTGCCGCCGACAGTTGCCGAGGTGAGTGTTAAAGCATTGCTATCGGTTAAGGTAAAATCACCGCTGCCGGTGAGCGATAAAATTAAATTGGTAAAACTCGTCGACCAGTTACGCGCCAAAGCCGCATTGCGCACCGTGATATTAGCGTTTGTTGCAGCAAGCGTTATGTCGCGATCAACATCTAACACATCGTTGGCATTAATTGTTAGTGCTGCAGGCTGAGCAATTCCGGTAACGGGAATAATTACATTGCCCGTACCTGTCGTGATTAAACTTAAACTCCCCGCTACGGCAGGATTGGAGCTAAGCGTTAAATCGGCATTAGTTGTTGAAAAACTGGCATTGCCGTCTGTGCTAATAGACGTGAGCGTTAAGGCATTATTATCAATTAAGGAAAAATCGCCAGCACCCGTTAGTGTCAGAGTTAAATCATTAAAGTTCGTCGCCCAAGCTCGTGCGGTAGCAGCATTGCGCAGTGTGACAGTGGCGCTGCTTGCAGCCAATGTAATATCACGATCGATCTCGAGTAAATCATTGGCATTAACTATTAAACCTGCGCTCTGGCTAATCCCCGCAACAGGAATAATTACATTGCCCACACCCGTCGTAATCAAACTTAAATTACCAACAATTACAGGGGCAGCGCTCAGGGTTAAATCAGCATTAGTAGTAGTAAAGCTTGCATTGCCGCCTGTGGTAGCGGAGGTGAGTGTTAATTCGTTGCTATCGGTTAAAGCAAAATCCCCTGCGCCGGTTAAGGCAAGGATTAAATTATCAAAACTGCTTAGCCAGCTGCGATTATTGACTGCATTGCGCAAGGTCACACTGGCATTGGTTGCAGCAAGATTTACATCGCGATCAGTATCTAATAAATCATTGGCATTTATCGTTAATCCCGCAGGCTGGACAATTCCAGCTGCAGGAATAACTACATTGCCGCCACCGCTCGTAATTAAACTTAAATTACCGGCCACAGCTGGGTCGGCACTTAGCGTTAAATCCGCATTCGTCGTGGTAAAACTGGCATTGCCACCAGTAGTAGCGGAAGTAAGTGTTAATGCATTGCTATCGGTTAAAGCAAAATCACCCGCACCGGTGAGCGATAAATTTAAATCAGTAAAACTCGTCGTCCAATTACGTGTTGAAGCGGCGTTGCGCAACGTGATACTAGCGTTGGTTGCAGCAAGTGTTAGATCGCGGTCAGTATCTAATAAATCATTGGCATTAATGGTTAATGCGGCAGGCTGGCTAATTCCTGTTACGGGGATAATTACATTACCCGTACCGGTCGTAATCATAGTTAAATTGCCGGTGACAGCAGGGTCTGCGGTTAACGTTAAATCGGCATTAGTCGTAGTAAAGCTTGCATTTCCGCCAGCAGTTGCCGAGCTGAGTGTTAATGCATTGCTATCGGTTAGGGCAAAATCACCGCTGCCGGTGAGCGATAAATTTAAATTGATAAAACTCGTCGTCCAGTTGCGAGCTAAAGCCGCGTTACGCAATGTAATAGTTGCGTTGCCTGCAGCCAAGGTTACATCGCGGTCCGTATCCAATAAATCGTTGGCATTAATCGTCAGCGCGCCGGTTTCGCTAATGCCTGTCACAGGTAAAACAACATTGCCTATGCCGGTTGTAATCAGGCTTAAATTACCGGCAACTGTAGGATCTGTGCTTAGGGTTAAATCCGCATTGGTCGAAGCAAAACTCGCATTGCCGCCTGTTGCGGCTGACGTGAGCGTAAAAGCGTTGCTGTCGATTAACGCAAAATCACCTGCGCCGGTTAATGACAAAATTAAATTATCAAAACTAGTTGCCCAATTACGCGCGCTCGCTGCATTGCGTAAGGTTACACTGGCGTTGGTAGCCGATAACGCAAGATCCCGATCGGTATCTATTAAATCGTAAGCATTAATAGTTAATGCCGCCGGTTGGGAAATTCCCGCTATGGGAATAATCACATTACCCGTTCCAGTGGTAATTAAATTTAAATTACCACTAACCGCTGGATCTGCGCTTAGCGTTAAATCCGCATTGGTTGTAGTAAAACTGGCATTGCCTGCAGTTGTCGCCGAGGTGAGTGTTAATGCATTGCTATCGGTTAAAGCAAAATCACCCGCACCGGTTAGCGACAGAATTAAATCATTAAAGCTTGTTGTCCAGGAGCGTGCCAAAGCCGCATTGCGAAGTGTGATAGTGGCACTACTGGCAGCCAATATAAGGTTGCGGTCAGTATCTAATAAATCATTAGCATTAACGGTGAGTGTGCCAGTTTCGCTAATTCCCGCCACAGGGATCACGATATTACCGGCGCCCGAGGCATTTAAATTTAAATTACCAGTAATAACTGGGTCAGCACTTAAGGTTAAATCTGCATTCGTTGTAGTAAAGCTTGCATTGCCGCCGGTAGCTGCCGAGGTGAGTGTTAATGCGTTGCTATCCGTTAAGGCAAAATCGCCACTGCCGGTCAGCGATAAAATTAAATTGGTAAAACCGGTTGTCCAATTGCGTGAACTTGCCGCGTTGCGCAGCGTGATATTTGCGTTAGTTGCGCCGAGCGTGACATTGCGATCCGTATCCAATAAATCATTGGCATTTAATGTCAGCGCTTGCGATTGAATAAATCCTGCGCCGGGCACAACTACATTGCCGGTTCCTGTAGTGATTAAACTTAGTGTGCCGGTAACGGAAGTATTAGCACCTAGGGTTAAATCGGCATTAGTCGTCGTGAGAATTACATTAGCGCCTGCGCTTGCAGCACTGAGTGTTAAAGCATTGGCATCGGTTAAATTAAGATCACCAGCGCCGGTTAGGCTTAAGGATAAATTATCAAAACTGCTAGCCCAGGTGCGGTTACTGGCGGCATTGCGCAGTGTGATATTTGCATTAGTTGCAGCCAAGGTTAAATCGCGATCCGTATCTAAAATATCATTGGCATTAATGGTTAATGCCGCTGGCTGACTAATTCCCGCTACTGGGATAATTACATTACCTGTGCCCGTGGTAATTAGGCTTAAATTACCGGTAACAGCTGGATCGGAACTGAGCGTTAGGTCGGCATTTATCGTGGTAAAACTGGCATTGCCGCCAGTGGTTGCCGAGGTGAGTGTTAATGCGTTGCTATCGGTTAAGGCAAAATCGCCACTGCCGGTGAGCGATAAAATTAAATTGCTAAAACTACTCGTCCAAGTGCGCGCACTTGCCGCGTTGCGTAGCGTGATATTTGCATTGCTCGCTCCTAATGTGACATTGCGATCCGTATCCAATAAATCATTAGCATTTAATGTTAATCCAGCGGATTGAGTAAATCCTGCGACTGGCACAACTACATTGCCGGTTCCGGTTGTAGTTAAATTTAAAGTGCCCGCCACTGTTGTGTTTGCGCTGAGGGTTAAATCAGCGTTAGTTGTCGTGAGATTTACATTACCGCCTGCACTTGCAGCACTGAGCGTTAAAGCATTGGCATCGGTTAAATTAAAATCCCCTGCGCCGGTTAACGCCAAAGATAAACTATCAAAACTGCTGGCCCAGGTGCGTGCACTTGCGGCGTTGCGCAAAGTCACATTGGCATTAGTGGCCGATAAAGTGACATCGCGATCGGTATCCAATAAATCGTTGGCATTAATAGTTAATGCCGCAGGCTGGCTAATTCCTGCTACGGGAATAATTAAATTGCCGCCACCGCTAGTAATTAAGCTTAAATTACCGGTAACAACTGGATCGGCACTTAGCGTTAGGTCCGCATTGGTAGTGGTAAAACTTGCATTACCGGATGTGCTCGCCGAGGTGAGGGTTAGTGCATTGGTGTCCGTTAAGGAAAAATCTCCACCACCTGCCAGCGCTAAAACTAAATTAGTAAACGTTGTATTCCACACCATGGCGCTTGCGGCATTGCGCAAATTAATATTCGCGCTGGCGGCGGCAAGCGTAATTGTGCGGTCGGTATCTAATAAATCATTGGCACTAATGGTGAGATTACCAATTTCACTAATTCCGGTTGTGGGCAAAATTACATTTCCCGTACCTGTCGTAATTAAACTTAAATTACCGGTAATGGTAGGGTCGCTGCTTAATGTTAAATTCCCATTGGTCGTAGTGAAACTCGCGTTGGCGCCGACAGTAGCAGAAGTAAGTGTAAGACCGCTGCTGTCGGTTAACGTGAAATCCCCGGCACCGGTTAATGCCAGTGCAAGGCTGGTAAAACTGGTCGCCCAGGTGCGATTGCTCGCAGCGTTGCTAAGCGTAATGTTGGCGGCAGCGCCAGCGAGCGTGAGATCGGTATTGCTATCGACCAAATTCGTCGCACTGAAGGTGAGGTTACCGCCTATGCTCCAGCCTGCATCGGGGATGATTATCTGCCCGGCAGAAACTACAAAGCTTGCATTGCCGGTGATCGTCGGAGCAGCCTGCACCAGCGTGAAATTGCCTGCTGTATGCAGTGTAACGTCGAGATCCCCCTGCACATTGGCGCTGGTAAGGCTGAGCGCTTGGCTGTTGCTGAGGTAAGCGCTGCCGCCGCTCGCGGTGAGGGTTAAGCTTGCAAGCGTAGCCTCCAGCCTGTCCGCCAAGGTTGCGATGCTGGTGCCCGCCGTAAGGGTTGCGCTTGTACCGACTAAATTCACTACATTAGCGTTGGCATCGGTGATGGACCCTGCCGCCACCACGGAAACAGTGGCTGCGTCCACTTGCCCCAAAGCCACATTGCCACCTGTAGCATTGATGCTGACGCTACCGGTGCCGGCGTTGACACGCCCAGCAGAGGAGAAGGTTACGTTGTTTACGGCGTAAAGGTTAATCGTTGTGGCATTGTTAACACCCCCAACCGTATCCAACATAGCCTGGTTAACAATCAGGTCTGCACCGGCATTCAACGTCAAAATGCCGTTGGAGCCGTCCAGTTCGTTCGCTGCATTAGCCACGGTTAAATCCGTGCCAGCTCCGGAGGAAATAATTGTGCTGCCGCCTTGTGGCCTTACAGATGCTATTAATAACGCATTGGCGTCATTCAGCGTAATGTTGTTGCTGCCGGTATTGCCAAGGGTGAGCAAATTTGTCGTGGAATTAATCTGCAGGTTGCCGCCGCTGCTATCGGTATTCACCGAGACATGGTTGCCACCCAAAATCACCGTGCGGCCGCTCGCTTCGCCGCGAATATCAGCCCCCTGTAGTAATACCAGGTCAGGCATCGTAAGCCCAGCTGTGGGGACTTGAATAAAACTTGAGGAGATCAAGCTGAGATCGTTGCCACCAAAGATGCTGCTATTGGTCGTGAGGATTTGTGCACCCGCCGTAAGGCTTGAAGCGTCGAAGGCACTTAAACGTGTGACGTTCACCAGGTTTGATTCGGTTAACGAAATATCGCCTGCGGAGCTCAATGCGTCTATGTAGTTAACGTTGGTTTCGATGCCGGTAATGCCATCGCGCCCACTTAAAATCGCCCCGCCATTGGCGTGGGTGCTACTGATATCCGTCAGCGTGTTGCCAGCATCGAGAATGCTGCCGCCACTGGCTGTCACGCGCACGGCATCAGCGGCGTTCGCAGCTGAGCTTAAGCCGGTAACTGTGGCGTTGCCGCTGGTGGTTGTGATATTAATTTTGCCAGCCGCCACGTTAATACTGGCGCCGTCGGCAACAGTAAAACCGCTGCCCGCTGTAGCATTTAAATTCAGCCCATCGGCGGCAGTTGCAGTGTTTGAATCGGCAATCGTGCCGGCGGTAAAACTGATCGAGCCGGAAGCGGTGAGGTTAAGCGTGCGCACTGCACCGAACCCATTGAGATCCATTGAGGCGCTTGAGGTGATATTGCCTAAGCCTGCGCCTGCGGCACTGAGCGTTATAGTTGTGCCCACAGCGCTACCGTCCAGCGCCAAATTGCCGTTGGAGGCAGCCACCGACACACTACCCGCTCCCGCATTCGCCGCACCGGAGGCGCCAAAGGTTACGTTATTGGCGGCGTTAAAATTCAGCGTGTTGTTGTTTGATATACCGCCCACAGTGTCCGTCACCGTACCGTTTACCAACAGATCCTTGCCTGCGTTAAACGTAAGCGTGCCGGTTTCGCCGTCCAGTTCAATATGCGAGCCAACGGTTAAATCAGATCCGGCGCCGGAATTAATAATAATTGAGCCGGTAAATGGGCTTATCGAAGAAGTGGTTAGGGCGTTAACGTCGTTAAATGTCAGCGTGTTGTTAGAAACGTTTGAGGTGCTAAGCAAATTCGTGGCGGTATTAAAAATGGAATTGCCGCCTGCGGCCGACGTAACAACGTTTAAATGGTTCGCCCCAAGACTCACCGTGCGTGAATTGGTCTCGCTTATTACGTCCGCAGCCTGCAGCGTAAGATTGCCCGTTACCGTCAAGCCGTTTTGCGCCACTGCAATAGAACTGGCTGAAGCGAGCGTGATATCCGCGCCGCCAAATACTGTGCTATTACCGGTGAGAATCTGCCCGCCTGCGGAAAGCGATGCCGAGGTGGCGGCGGATAGGCGCGTAATATTGATGGAATCAGTTTCAGAAAGAGATATAACTCCGCTGCTGCTTAGCGCGTCTAGGTAGCTCACATAAACGTCGATACCGACTATGCCATCGCGGGCCGAGAGAATTGCGCCGCCATTGGTAAGCGGGGCGGACACGTCATCGTAGGTGTCACCACCGTCGAGAATTCGACCGGCGCTAGCCGTAACTCTGACGGCATCCTGCGCATTGGCTACCGAACCTACGCCGGTAATCGTGGCATCTCCGGTAGTAGTGGTTAGATTTACTTTGCCCAGCGTACCGTTAACACCGACGCCATCCGCAATAAACAGGCCTGTGCCAGCAGTCGCATTGATATTTAAGCCATCCGTTGCGGTGGCGAGGTTTGAGTCGTAAATAGAGCCGCTTTGAAAGCTAAGCGTACCGTTGGCCGTAAGCGTAAGGGTACGCACCATGCCTAACCCATTAATATCGAGAAAACCATTGAACGTGATATTGCCTACGCTCGCCGCCCCTGATGCGGTGCTAATTGTCACATCCCCGGTACTCAAGGCATTGCGTATGCTCACTATATTAATTTGCGAGGTGGCCGGAGTGCCGAAAAATCCCCACACATGGGGGTTACCGCCGGAAAACGTACCGTTTGCATCCGTGTTGGTAATGCTGATATCGGTCGGGTCGATATACCAAAGCCCCGCTTTGCCATTCACCGAGTTCACATCTACACGGCCATTTACGCTTACAAATTCATGGCCGGAGAACTCAACAAAACCGCCGTCGCCACTGAGGCTGCCACCGCGTGCGGTTATTGAAGCTGTGTCGGTAAACCAGGCGTTTTTTTCGGCCACAACCAATATTTCGCCGCCTTTGCCACGCGCTGCCGCATCGGCGTTAATTTGGGTTGCGCCGTGTAAGGCTAGGGCTTGCGTTGCGTGTACGTTGATTGCTCCACCGTCGCCATTAACACCTGCGGCGGCAGCTTGAATCACACCGGTTTGGTCGATTAACACCGCTTCGAGATTTACGCGGCCGCCTGCGCCTGCAGA
This sequence comes from Cellvibrionaceae bacterium, assembly GCA_036520615.1. Taxonomy (GTDB): domain Bacteria; phylum Pseudomonadota; class Gammaproteobacteria; order Pseudomonadales; family Cellvibrionaceae; genus CAMCXE01. The sequence continues at coordinate 52,048 of DATDJI010000017.1, forward strand.
GGCTGATGCATTGAGGCTGCCGCTATTGACTATATCGCCACCGGGTGCCAGCAGTTCGATGACACCGCCCTCACCACTGGCGCGCACCGCACGTACAACGCCGCTGTTGCGTATCGCTTGGGCGTTAGTCGCTTGGGTATTGGCCGCGCCGCCGTTAGTCAGCGCCACTGCCGCCGCTTCAATGCGGCCAGTGTTAATAACCTGCCCGGTCACGTCTGCTTCATCCACCAAAATCGGGATGCCGCTGCCGGGAGTTTGTAATAAAGCCTGGCTTGCTGAGCGCAGCGTAACCGCGCCATTGGCAGCGCGAATCTCCCCGCCGTTAATAACCTCAGGCGCAAGCAGGGTCACCTGCTGATCAGCGGCAATAATGCCTTGGTTCTCCACCCGCCCTTGATTTCCGCCAGCAAAAGCATCACGCCCGGCTAAAAAATCCGCCTGGTCGATATCCAGCGTGGTGACAACCAAACCGCCGACGTTTAGCTGCGCGCCCTGCCCCATTAACACACCGTTGGGGTTAATCAAATACACCTGACCATTGGCGTTAATGTTGCCGTAAATCTCCGCCAAATTGCTGCCGACGACGCGGTTTAATACCACAGCATTGGCGTTAGGCTGATGGAAGTTTACGGTTTCAGGCGCTGCAACATTAAAGCTTTCATAGTTGATAATGGCCCGCTGGCTGGACTGCTGAACGTCCATAACTGCGCCATCCACCTGAATAGCCGCCTGGCCTGCCACGACTTCACCGCCCTGCGGCAAAGCCTGCACCGATGACACACACATGCCAAACAGCAGAGCACTGGCACACAAAAGCTCGCCTAGTTTGCGCAGCGGCCCAGCTAATACGCGCTTACTGCCAGCGCAATTCACAAAGCACCTGGTGTTCAGCATCTAACTTCACTCCATCGACGGCACCGCCAAAGCCTGTCACCGCCATTACATTAATGTGCAGATGCGCGCCGAAACTGGCGTTAGCACCCAGGCCTATATCGCTTAAGTGTGCACTGCGGGTATCGCTTTTGGCATCAAGGTCGCGCCCTGTGCCGTATTCCGCCACTACATAAGGCTCAATGCGCCAGCGCTTGCGCACCAGCACATTGGGCAGGCGCCACTCTAAAACGCCCAAGGCTGCGCGCTCGGCGTTAAATAAACCGGCCGAATAACCGCGCACTCCGTAGGCACCGGAAAGCGCCATGCTCTCAATACTAGGCAAGCTCACATCGCTAAATTGCCCGCGCCCGGTGAATTGCAGAACCTGCCGCCAAGTGCCAGTGCCCCAGCCCTGCGAAAGCAGAGCGCTAAAATCAATTTTGTTAAAGTCCTCATCGGGCAGGCGCTCTACCTCTCCCGGGCCGTAGCTGTATTCCAACTGCATATTGGCAACAGCGCCTTTGCTTGACACCCAAGTGCGATTCCACTCAGCCGTAACTGCCTGGCTCAGCTCCCGCGCAACGGAAGTTTGCCCGGCATCCAGCCGATTGCGTTTGTCGTAAAGGCCTAAGCGCAGGCTGGAATGCTCACTCGGCTGGTGCCGCAACACACGGGTAACCCCCGTGCTCAGCGTGCGCGTATCACCTTCTAAACCCAGAGCGGCAAAGCGCTCGCCCAACTCGAATTGGTTGTTGGCGGCGCTGATATCCCACAAATAATGCAAATGCCCAAACGGCAGTTGATAACCGAGGCTGCCGTAACGGTTGGCAACACCGCCTAGCGTCTGCAACATCCCCAAATCGAGACGATCGTGGTGCCCAGTCAACTGAAATTGTGAATACTGTGCAATAGCGCGTTGTTTACCGCTGGTTGCGCTGCCGTAGTTGTCCAGCCGCAAGCTGTATATATGGCTGTCGGCCTTGTCCACACGCAGGTTCAATACCGCTTCTCCGGGTTTTTCACCGCGGGAATAAAACGCAAATACGTTGAACCCTGCCTGGGCTTTTAACGCCTGCACTTGCTTTTCAATGGCCGGGCCATAGAGCAACTCGCCCAACTCCTGCGCAAAGGGGTGTTCAAAACGCTCATCGGCCAGTTCAGTTTTATTAATAACATGCACATTACCCAGCCTGCCCTCCTGCACACGCAACTCCACGCGGCCGGCCTCCACCCGTTGCGGTGGCAAAAATACCGTGTGAAAAGGAAAGCCGAATGTGCGCACATACAGTGTCAAAGCATCGGCCAGAGTATTGAGCTCCTCCACGGACATATCAGGGCCGAACCGGCCTCGCTCGACGAGCGCCTGTTGTTCAAGCCCAGCGATCGTAAGACCGTGCGCCGGATGATCAAGGCCTGTAAAGCTGAATTTATTCACGCTCATCCGCAGGCTATCTTCAGTAGGCTGTGCAGACTGCGCCGCTTGCACCCCCAGCAGCAGTCCCGCCCAAAGCATCATTATTTTTATCAACAAGGCATACCTAGGGTTCATGAACCAATCACGTTAATGAGTCTAAACATCTCAGTCGGGCAAGCCCTGCCGCCATTTCGTCACCCGGCGCGACAGCGCGATGAAAAAAGTCAGGGCGCTTTAACTTGTCTGAAGCAGGCTTGGTCTGAAACACAGCTTGGTAAAGCCGCCTGCATCACGGCTAGCTTGCACACTGAAGCGATCGCGTCTTGCCCAGTTCAGGCTTAATCAGAGCTTTCCCAGATGTATCTACGGGTCATTGCTATCTACGGGTCATTGCTTAAGCTCCGCTCACGCAACGCTAAAATGCGGCAAGCACTATTTATTTTGATCTGCGCCCGCTGCCTTCAAACACCCCAAGCCTTAAGGCAAGGGGTTTGTTAACTATAGACCACACATCAATTATTACCCTGTGAAAAAACCATGAGCTCAGGCGGCATTTGCCAAGGCTGGCTGCGTCATCCATCCTTAATTATCTGCACTTTGCCCATAGGCACCCGCATCTATGAAACTATTAGTGGTTGACGATCATGAGCTGTTCCGGCAAGGCATGGATATGCTGCTGTCCAGCCAAAGCGCCATTAAAACTGTTCTGCACGCGGCGACAGCTGCCCAGGCACTGCAACAACATAGCGACCATCCGGACATAGACTTGGTATTGCTTGATTACAACCTGGGTAATGATCGCGGCATGGACGTATTGCTAGCCCTTAAACACCGCGACCCATCGCTGCCCATCGCCGTTATATCCGGCCGCGAAGATTCAGAAGTCATCCTCAGTGCCCTAGGCGCGGGCGCAAGCGCTTTTATCCCCAAAAGCCTCTCCACTGACGACACCCTCAAAGCCATTAACATGGTGTTAGACGGCAGTATTTATGCGCCCTGGCCCGAAGACCCAGAAGATCAACCGCGCGGCCAAACCGACCGCGACATCGCCCGCCAACAGCAACTACAACAATTGACCAGCTTCGCCCGTGGCGTATTCGACGCCAACCAATTACACCTGCAAGCGCAGGCGACGGTGGAAACGCAAATGGGCAGTGCCTTGCACAGCTGGGTAGCGGAAATCCAAAAAGATCGCTCACGCTTAGAAGCCCTAGCTTTCCAAGACGATCTCACCGGCCTTGCCAACCGGCGGTTATTTTTAGAGCGGCTAGACCAAGCCCTGCGCAACTGCCGTCGCAACAAAACCCATATGGCATTGGTATTTTTAGATCTCGACCGTTTTAAACAGCTCAACGACAGCCTGGGCCACTACGCGGGGGATCAATTATTAAAAGAAATCGGCCAACGATTAATGCGCTCGGTACGCGAAGTAGACACAGCCGCGCGTTTAGGAGGCGATGAATTCACGCTAATTCTGGTCGATGTGCAGTCTGAAGAAGGCCTGGTAAACCAACTTACCCGCCTGCGCAGCAGCTTAAAAAATCCGTTGGAAATTCAAGGCCAACTGGTGCGCCCTTCAGCCAGCATAGGCGCCGCCATCAGCGACGGCTCCGAATCCGCCACCGAACTTATGGCCCGCGCTGATGAGAGCTTGTATGCGGTGAAAGCCCAAGGGCGAGATAATTTTGCGATAGCGGCGGGGGTTAATTTTCAGGGGGTTAAATAAGGCTTTAACAGATTTTAAAGCACAATTAATCGCGCATTAGCCAAGCGGCTTGAGATGCACAGGCTAAATATTATTCGGGATAAAATACATCTGAAAATTTAGCGGCCAGATTAAATAAAAGATATTTTTCCAGCTCCTAAGCAATGCATTTAATAATGCATGCCCGCTTAAAGCCCGCGCGCCGCAAGCTTTTCATATTTTTGCTGCATTAATTGTGCATTGCGCGGCTCGTTAAGCGTTTTATGAATTGTGCTAGCCAACTGATAAAAACGCGAAACATCAGACTCTTTGGCGATGGCTCGCTGAATATGGGTTAAGGCGCTACTGGCATCGCCTTCGCCGAATTTAGTCAACGCCTGTGAATATTCAAAATAGGGATTTGAATTGCGGTACTCTTTTACTTGGGCAGAAAAATAGCGAGCTTTTTCCGGAGCGTTTAACTCTTCATACAAAAAAGCCAAATTATTCATAATGGTTAAATCGGTATGGTTATAACTTAAACCTTTCAGATAAGCCTGTTCTGCCTCAGCCAATAAACCTGCACGCTTGTAAACAATTGCCAAATTATTCCACACATAGCTTTGTTGCGAGTCCGCTGCTATGGCTTTGCGCAAATTAAGGAACGCGAGCTCAAACTGATTATTAGCTAATGCCTCTGTGCCTCGATTACTGTAAAACTGCGCCTCAATTAATTCCGGGCTTAAAGCACGTTGCGGGTAGCTTGGGCGGTATTTGTTTAAGGCTAAATCCACCACGACATAATCAACTGCCCCTAAGCCTCGGCTTTCGCTGGGGAATTTAACCATTGCGTTGATATGCACAACAAAAAACATCGAGGTATCGCCAGACATACTCCAGTTGGGCGGAATATCCACTTGATTAATAAACGCCTCCAATTGCAGATGGCGCGCAAGGGCCACGTATAATAAGGAAAAACTCAAACAATTAGCTTGCCGACGGGCAAAGGTAACAGCGGGTAATTCGGTAGTATCGGCAGAAAATTGAAATCCTCGGCCACCTTGTGACTGCGGTGTGATTAGCGCTTTGTGCAGGGCAAGCGCTTTATCTAAAGGGGAGGTTGCTGTGGCAGTGGCGCGCTCGGCAAATGTTTTTAATTCAGGTGTTAAACCATACAAATCACTTTTGGGTAATTCCGCTTCAGTAACTGCGTGCCCTAACAGCGCTGTGCCTGCTTTGAGCGCGGCGGCATTATCGGGCAGGTTGGCAAGCGAAGGTTTAATGGCAGTTGGGCTGCAGGCCGTAATATGCAGCAGCGATAAGGCCATCCACAGAGCAGCACTCGTTTGTAACAGGGATCGCTTCACGTACTGCCTCGCAGTGGTTTCTCGAAAACTTACTGTGCGCCTGGCGACGGCCTGGGAAGTTTTAACTTATCAGGAAGAAACCAGCCGGATTCGCTACAGAGCAGTGACAATTCACGCTTACAGATGCACTAAACAGCTTAGATAAAGTGTAGAGAACGCGGCAAGCATGTGAGCGCTAAAAGTGGATTTTTGTTATTTAAAGTCACGGTATGGTTTGCGTATAAATTAAAAAAGCATATCGTCTGAATAAACGTCCACGAACCACATATATCTGTTCTCTGCACAGCAAAAAGCCTCAGTTAAACCCAAAAATAAAGGCTTTACTGAGGCTTTTGATAAAACCCTAAGTGTTTGCGATTAGAAATGGCCGCTGACCACCACGCCCAACCAGCGCCGTTGCAAAAAGGGTTGGTAGCTAGTCCAGCCTTCTTCATGGGGTGCAGTGTCGAACAGGTTTTTCGCCACTAGGCTGACATCATATCCATTTTCTTGACTGGCAATTCCAATCGAAAAATCAAACACAGTGAAATCCGGCAACCTGGCATATTTAGAGTACACATCGGTAATGTCGTACTCGCTCAAATAAGCTGCGTTAAGGCTGGTGCGAAAATCTACGGTTTCCAAAGGTAAGCTGTATTCCACACCGCTGTTAACTGTCCATTTAGACGCGCCTGGAATTGTCTGGCCAGATCGATCCAAATAAGGATCCGTCAAATACGCCAGCTCGTCGGGTTTAGGAACGTTTTTAAATTCATCGTAATGGGCGTCGTTATAGGCACCGCTGATGCGGAACGTAAAATTCTCAATTCCGGTGTAGGTAGCGTCAAACTCCAACCCCTGGGCGATAACCTTAGGCACATTGCCCGCTGAAGTTATATACGCAGTTGCTGCGTTAATCTCAGCTTGAGAGGCTGCGGGTGGTAGGTTATCCACCGCAGCTTTCGTGGCAAACTCATCCACCGTGCGCACCGACTGCTGGTAATCCTTGATCGTTGAATAATAAAGGTCGGCATTTAATGTCAGGGCCTTATCAAAGAAAAACGATTTAATTCCCACTTCAAAAGCATTGGTGACTTCGGGTTTCACCCCTACCGGCACACCGTTAATGTTATAGGCGGTGCCAGATTTTTCGCCGCGCTGCCAGGTGGCATAGGCGGTGAGATCATCACTGAATTTATAGCTTTGGCTCAGCGTACCGCCGTACAGGGTATCGTCGTAATAGCTTTTCACATTGCGGTATATCTGGCCAATTTGCGTGCTGCGAATATTTTTGGCCACGCCCACCTGGTTTTTTTGCGCCGCCGTTAGGCTTTCATAAGCAGCTCCTGCTACCTCGGTAGTAGCAACTCCGAAATAGCGATTGGCCACCTTATCGGCCAGGCGTTTTTGTTCCGCAGTGTTGGTGTCGATCAAGCTCGTTGTGCCATCGGGATTGCGCACATTACTGCCAAGCCTGCCGTTACCGATTGAATCGAAGCCTCCCAGGTTAATGCCACGAATGGAGGAAGGATTCAGCCCGATCCCTGCAGACCCATAGCTTGACATAGGTACATCATCTTCCGTGCTGCGATCTTCTGTGCCTACCCGGGCGCCGAACGTCAAGGTTGCCGCGTCAGTCCAATGCCAATCAGCCTGTCCGTAAAGTGCATTGCTTTTGGTATCCACCCAGGTATTGCCGTCCCTAAATACGCCGTGTACTGAATCCCGCAACAGCGCAAGGCCTGCACCTCGGTTTACACCCGCAGTACGATCCAATGCATCGTATTGTGAAGTTGTGGCAAACCAGGCACCCGCGTCAGCACCCCATCCCACCCGCGAGTCAATTTCCGTTTCGGATTTATACAAAAACACGCCCACTTTATAATCCAGCAAACCGCCGTCGGGATTATTACTGAGGCTAAATTCCTGGCTGTATTGTTTGAACTGGATACCGCCGCCGCCGTGAGTACTTACGTCAAACGAAGTGCCCTCATCGTTGTGGGCATTAAAATAATAAAAACGGTATGCCGTAAGCGACCTCAATGTATGTTCACCAAAAGTCCAATCCACATCTAATGAATCGCCCCCGGTTGAATTGTATTGGCCCTGGATATCATTAAAAGCGACTCGACCGCCCTTGCCTTCTTCCACTAAATAATCGTCGTAATAGCTGTAATTGCGCAGGCCGGTTTCTGGGCTCGAGCGATCAGAAAACCATGCGCGCGGGGCATTCCAAGTCAGTATCGGTTTGCCATCGGCACCCAAAGCCGGCGTGCCATCCGGATTCTTTTTCTGCGAGTTATAACCATATAATTTTGCCCGCACGGTTGTGCCGCTGGGGTCAGTCAACAGGTTAGGGTTATCGGGGTAAAACTCAGGTTGGTCGTGGCGGAATGTCAGGCCGTTTTCCAGCTGATTTCCTTTCGGTTGTTTGTCATGGCTGTAACGCACATTGATATTTTCGGTGGGCGTTAGCAAGAATTGCAGACGCCCGGCCACACGATCCTTGTTATAAAAGGTGCGATTCTTATCGTTACCGAATTCGTTTCGATAATAACCTTCACCTTTATTGGCCAGTAAAGCGCCGCGCCAGGCAAGCAGCCCATCAATAATAGGCCCGCCGCCTGCGGCTTGGGCAACTGTGGTGTTCCAGGAGCCAAAACCAACGGAAAAATCAGCGCTTTTAGTAAAACTCGGCCGCCGGGTGGTAAAAGTTACCTGCCCCGCACTGCCGCCTTTACCGCCTAAAGTTCCCGATGGCCCGCGATAAGCTTCTACAGTTTCAATATCATAAAAATCAAAATTGCCCAGAGAAATCAGCCCGTAATTCACCCCATCGACTGCGACCAAAACACTCGGGTCCTGGGTTTCGGCCGAACCGCGTTTACCAATTCCGCGAATAGATAAAGTGGCACTGCGGGTATTAGCCTGATTAAACGCAACGTTTGCTAGCCGCTTTGTAATGGCAAAATAATCCGTAGCCAATTCTCGATTAAGCTCTGAACCTGTCACAACAGAAATAGATCTTGGCTCATCGTGTACCGCTTCGAGCGTTTTAGTTAATTGCGCGCTCACTAATACTTCTTCTATAGGTGCAGCGTCGGCACTTTCAGAATTACCCGCAGCTGTCACACTCACTTCGCTCACAGCACTCTGTACTTGTGCATCATTTGTTTGAGCAAATCCAGGAGCGCCATTTAAATAAATACCCGCCAAAACCATACTCAAGAATTTGTGCTTAAACGCTGGTGGCGTACCTGTATTTACGCTTGACTCGCCAAATTTAGCGGTTCCTATTGCACTAATTTTCATTGGTGTCTCCAAAAAAACAGCCATAATTAAGAGCTGTCCTCATAGCAACTAATGAACCAAGCAAAGCAAAAAAATCGCACAGAGATAGATCAAAAAAAAATATATTAATAGCGTTTTAATTTTCCACGGGTACAGCAACCAAAACACAAAAAAACTGTTAACAAATAAACAAATAAAGTTTAGAAATTTGCAAACCTCAACAGCTGATGGTGGATAAGAAACATCTTTTAATACTCTCCTCTCAGGTAAATCGCGTTATTTCACCACCGCACACGAATACCAGCGGGACATTTAAAGCTGAGAATAATTTTAATGTTGAAATAAAAACAAATAGCGGAGACAGGTGGCGGCAAACCCTCACACCTATATGCGCTTGGAGGTGCGCCTCGGTGCGACAATATGTCGCATGTGCAGCCTCGCCTGCCTCCAGTAAAGTGCTCATATAAATCCTAAAAATGGCCGCTAAATTGTCTAGCGGCTGCTGGCAATTTCATCTGAAAGAGTTTTACCGTGCGCGTCACCATCAGAGTTTTCATGAACTGCGGCCTGCTGTGCCTCACACAAAATACCTTTGCGGACTTTCTTTCCGATCCCTCCCCTCTATCACTAGCAAGCCACACCACTAAACCACCCGTCGACGAGATGATCGTAGTCGGCCAACGGGATGCGCCCATTACAATCGAACCGAGGGGTTTAGCAGTCTCTTTAGGTGAAGAGCAATTCAACGCCACCAATGCCGTGAACGTTGAAGACCTAATGAAATACGCACCCAATTTTTTTGTACGTAAACGCTACATTGGCGATACCAACGGCGTGCCTGGGTTTCGCGGTACACATTCCTCGCAATCCGCCCGCACGCTGGTTTTGGTCGATGGCTTTGTAGTATCGAATTTCCTCGGCAATTCATTCGGCTTCCCACCCAAATGGGGCGTTGTTGGGCCTGGCGAAGTGGATCAATTTGATATTGTGTACGGGCCTTATTCCGCACGTTATTCCGGCAATACAATGGGTGGATTAATTTCCATCAGTACGCGCCCACCGGAAAAAAACGAAGCTTTTGTCACGTTACAAGGTTTTAGCCAGCCCTATAAACAATACGCCACCGACGACACCTATAACGGCTACACTTTTGAAGGTGGTTTTGCACTGAACCAAGAAGATGGGCCATTTTCCTTTCGCGGTAGTTACCGGCATTTTAATAACACCGGCCAGCCGCAAAGCTGGAGCCAGCTTACCGCATCTACTAAAACTGCAGGCGTGGAAGTAACCGGCGCTGTGGACGATAAAAATCTCATTCCACTTACACCTATTTTTGCTGCTGCCTCCCCTGACGACAATATTCAAGATCAATTGCGCCTGCGCAGTGATTTAACGTTTGATAATTGGAGCCTGACTGGCCTATTGGTGTACTGGACCACCGATTCAGATACCACGCACCCCAATAGTTATTTGCGCGATTTAAATGGCAACGCGGTATACACCGGCACGGTAAAAATAGGCGATAAATATTGGGATACCAGTGCAGTAAATTTATCCCTTACCAAGCGCGCGGAAATCCTCGCTGGCGTGGGGGCAAAAGGCACGCTAGGTGAATGGGATATAAGCGCAAATCTGTCGAACTTTTGGCAGGCAAAATCCAAAACCTACACATCAAAAGGCTACAGCAATGGCATTAGCGATGGTGCAGGTACATTAACCGATGTCGATCCGGCAGGTTGGTGGACACTGGATTCCCACGCAACCCGTAAATTCGGCCAGCACCAAATCACCGCTGGCATCAGCGCAAACCGCTACGCCGTCGATAGCATTACCTACAACACTGACCAATGGCGCGAGGCGACTAACGCAAAATTTTCGTTAGAAACCGAAGGAAAATCCAGCCTTGCAGGCTTTTTTGCTGAGGACGAAATTCAATTAAATGAGCAATTGAGCGTAACCGCAGGCGCACGCGTTGATCAATGGAAAGCCTACGATGGCAGTATCATCCAAGGCAGCAATAAATCACCACATGAAAATCGCGAAGAAACTTCATCCAATGCATCGCTCTCCAGCCAATGGGACTTTGCCGATAAATGGCAAGCGCAATTAAGCCTTGCCACCGCCACGCGTTTTCCAACGGTGGGTGAATTATTCCAAGGTAAATTTGACTCTAGCGGTGTATTTGATCCCGCAAGCTTCGACCCAAATTTAAAACCAGAAACCTCCAAAGATTTAAATCTGATTCTGCGCCATGAACTACCACAGGCGCGCATCACGGGAAGTATTTTTTACCAGGATGTTAGCGATTTTATTTTTACTTTAGAGCGCATTAATGCTGCGGGGGCAAAAGTCAGTCTATTTAAAAATATCGATGAAGTCCGCCAAACCGGTGCCGAACTAATCATAGAAACATTTGATTTAGGCTTAGAAGGCTTAAATGTAGATATAAATTTTGCGTATATCGACGACAAAATAATTAAAAACACCCTAATGCCTAACTCCGAGGGGAACCAGTTTCCGCGCATTCCCTACTGGCGCATTAACGCGCAAACTCGGTACGCCATTAATGACGACTGGCGTCTTGCCTGGGGCGTGCGTTACGCTTCGCGCCCCAACAGCAATTTAGAAGCAACCCAACGCGGCGATACCTTTGGCTATGCTTCTGAACAATTAATTAATGACGCGCGCATCAGTTGGCAAACCAACACCGAGACTGAATTAAGCTTCGGTATAGACAATATTAACAACAATAAGGCTTGGGCCTTTCACCCTTTTCCTCAGCGCACTTATCTGTTGGAGTTAAAATGGCATCATTAAATAAACCTGCCGCCAGCAGCAACACAGGCAAAATTCTCTACCGCACCTTGTGGCGCTGGCATTTTTATGCCGGCATTTTTACTATACCCTTTATTATTATTTTATCCGTCACAGGCGCGCTGTATTTATTCAAACCGCAGCTTGATGCACTGCACGATGCGCCTTTTAATAACCTTGTAATTACCGCTCCCGTAACAAGTCCACAACAACAGGTAAATGCCGTCTTATCGGCTATGCCTGATGCCCGCCTCACGGCTTATCAATTACCCCAAGCTGCGAATGACGCTGTAAATATTTTGGTGAATGTCGCAGGCGAGCCATTTCGGGTATATGTGCATCCGCAAACGCTAAGTATTTTAAACAGCGAAAGTGAGCATGCTCGTTTTTTACACTATGTGCACGATATTCACGGCGAATTATTAATTGGCAAAACCGGCTCAATTATTGTCGAACTTGCAGCCAGTTGGGCAATAGTATTAATTTTTACCGGCCTGTATTTATGGTGGCCCCGCAATGCTAAGGGTTTGGGCGGAATTATTTATCCGCGTTTATATTTAAAGGGGCGGTTGTTCTGGCGTGACTTACACAGTGTTATCGGTATTTGGCTGTCCTTTTGCGTATTATTTTTATTAATCAGTGGCCTGCCTTGGGCATTTGCCTGGGGCAGCGCGTTTAAAGAAATTCGCACCCTCACCGGCACAGCAGCACCAAAACAAGATTGGATTATTGCTGGGGGTACATCAGCAGCAGACAATAATTCAAACATTATGGCAGACTCGGGTGCTCATGCCGAACACCAACACGATCACTCATCAGTTAGTCCTGCAGCACAGAATTATGCATTAATCGACACGATAGTCGCTAACGCGCAAATATTACATTTGGCGGCGCCGGTGTTAATAAGCGCTCCTTCAGAAAAATCACCCTATTGGAGTGCAAAATCCAATAGCCAAAACCGCCCGCTGCGCAGCGATGCCTATTTTGATACGCGTACGGGCGAATTAACACACGAACAAACATTCGCCCAACGCCATATTATCGACCGTGTAGTAGGCTTCGGCATAGCCGCTCACGAAGGTCAATTATTTGGCTGGTTAAATCAATTAGTCGGTTTAATTACCGCTTTAGGCTTAATCATCATGAGCATTAGCGGTTTTATCATGTGGCGCAAACGCGCGCCCACCGGCGCCCTCGGCGCTCCACCACCACTGCCGGATACAGCCTTAAGCACAGGGTTTATCGCCATTATTTTGCTTGCGGCACTATTACTGCCCACGCTCGCTGTCTCGTTAATGTTAATTATTACACTTGAAAAAACACTTTTACATCGGTGGCCTGCCGCGCAAAAATGGCTGGGTGTTTAGGATTTAAATTATTGGTTTATCTTAACTTAGCCGCCCATTTGTCAACGCAAGTTTTCTAAGTCCACTTTGCTTACCCATACGCAAAATAAATTCCGAGTTTTTTCACGATAATTGCCGCACGAACATATGAACTTTTACAAAACACAGGTGGCAAGACACATGCGATAGTTTTGACTGATGGCTTAAAATAAAATCAGGCTATTGAGGCCATCCGAGATCCAACATGCAAATTTCACTAGCCACCAACGGCGATATAACAGACCTAGTAAAATTACTAGCGCTGCTATTTACGCAGGAACAGGAATTCACGGCCGACACACGAGCTCAAACAGCAGCTCTAACACACATTATTAACAATCCGGCCGTTGGGCATATTATCGTCGCGCGAGCAGACGGCCAGGCGGTCGCAATGGTTAATTTACTTTATACCGTGTCAACTGCAACCGGCGGCAAAGTCTGCTTGTTGGAAGATATGATCGTAGCTTCGCAGTTTCGCAACCAAGCTATAGGCACACAGCTGCTAAACTATGCCATTGCTCACGCCAAACAGGCAGGATGTGGGCGCATTACATTACTCACGGACGTCACAAATATTCACGCCCAGCGCTTTTATAAGCAGTTTGGCTTTACACATTCAGCGATGCTGCCCATGCGGCTTTTTTTAGACGGCTGCGCGCAAACAAATGCAGAATAATTTAATTTAGTGCCTGTTCTTTTTACCTTTAAAAATGGAGAATCCGGTGCGCCCTTCCCTCCCTAGTGAACCACCTCGGCAGCACCTTCGCCAACTCACAGTTATCCGTAGCATAGTATTAGCTTTTTTTTGGTGTAGTTTTGCGGCGAGTTTTTATATAGAACGCATCAATTTGCCCCATATCCAAGTATTGAGCATTCTGTGCGTATTTAGCACTTTTTATGTCTTAACGCTTGTGCGCTTAGGGCACAGCCTGTTGGTGACAAACGCTGAATTTTTTATCCAACTGCTAATAGATGTGTTATGCCTCAATATTATTTTTTATTTTAGCGGTGGCGCCACTAATCCGTTTATTTCCTATTTATTAGTACCTGTATGCATATCAGCTGCCACACTTCCTTGGCATTACACCTGGTTTATCACCACTCTGTGCGTTGTTGCCTATTCATTGTTATTGTTTTTCCATATTAATTTGCCCATTTTTACGCCTGATCATATACAAATGCAGTCGCAACTGAATTGGCATATTTTAGGGATGTGGTTTAACTTTTTCGTCAGCGCCGTGCTCATTACCTATTTCGTTGTAAAAATGGCCAATAATTTGCGCCTACAGGAGGTGCGCATAAATCAAATGCGCGAGGATGAGTTACGTAACGAGCAGGTTATCGCCGTCGCGACCCTCGCTGCAGGCGCCGCCCATGAAATAAATACGCCCTTAGCTACAATGGCGGTTTTACTGGCAGAACTGCGCGATGAATATCAATCTACTCCAACGCTATTAGCTGATTTACAGCTGCTGTCTCGACAGGTTAATCACTGTGCCAACAGTTTAAAACAAATCGTACATGACGCATCGGCGGCAACTATGGGGCAAAAAAAACGGCAGAATATAAAAGCCTATTGCCGTTCAATACTCGACCGCTGGCAACTAATGCGCCCAGCAATTAGTTATGAGGTTCAATTTACCGCTGAAATTGACGATCAAACTGTCACCTATGATTCGCGTCTAGACCATGCCATTATTAATTTATTAAATAATGCTGCCGACGCGAGCCCAGAGAACATCAACCTTAAGGTATTTTTAGAAAATGATTATTTAGTCTGGTCAATTAGTGATACAGGCCAGGGCATTACGCAGGATATATCAGCACTAATTGGTAAAACTGCCATTACTACAAAAGACACTGGACTGGGCCTTGGCATGCTATTGTCGCATACGACAATTAATCGTTACGGTGGCAGCGTGACGCAAACGGATAACAGCCCTCGCGGCACTGTCACTATTATTAAACTTCCCTTAGACAATATTACCGGCAACGACAGGACTAACGATAATATTTAATTAGCATCGCAGCGATATACGACACACAAGTCTATGAAGGATTAATAGCGGCGCCGGAATACAAAATAATTTTTATATACAATTTTAACGGGCTGTAGGCCGTTTTTGTAATTTGCGTTGCAATGTACGCCGATGCATGCCCAATAGGCGAGCAGCAGCTGAAATATTACCCTGACAATCCTGCAGAGCTTTTTGTATATGCTCCCACTCAATTCTATCTAAAGAGGGTATTGAAATAGGTGTACTCTCATCAGCAGGTAATGGCGTATCGCAAAAGGCTTTTAATATTTCATCAACGTCAATCGGCTTGCAAAAATAGTTTAAGGCGCCAAGCTTAATCGCCTCAACAGCAGTGGAAACACTTGAATAACCTGTCAGCATAATAATATCTGTATCCGGATTAATCGCTTTAAGAGAGCGAATAAGCTTCAAGCCAGACTCCTGAGCAATTTTTAAATCCACAATGGCTTTTTGAAAATAATGCTGATGGCTGGCAATTTCAGCTTCGGCAAGTGTGCAGCAAGTAATAGCATCAAAGCCGCGCCGCACTAGGGCGCGCTGCATCACCTGACAAAACACTTCGTCATCATCAACCACTAATATCGGCTCTGGAAAAGCGTCCATAATTAATAATTATCAAGCTGAGGAATTATAAAAATGTGGCGAATCGGAAAAATCGGTATAAATAAAAAGCAAAAAATAGAAATGACATCAGGCCAATTATGATAAATTCCGTTCAGGTGTAAGTATCAAAAACTCAAAAGATCTCCAAGTCCTGCCAAATAGCGTCTATCTTTGTTTTTACCTCCGCACACATAACAATCGGCGTTCCCCACTCACGCGCTGTTTCCCCAGGCCATTTATTTGTTGCATCCATTCCCATTTTTGAGCCCAGCCCAGCCACGGGAGAAGCAAAATCCAAATAATCTATAGGTGTATTTTCAATTAAAGTGGTATCGCGGCTAGGATCCATACGTGTAGTAATAGCCCAAATAACATCCGGCCAGGAACGTACATTAATATCATCGTCGGTAATTACAACAAATTTCGTATACATAAATTGCCGCAAATAAGACCACACACCCAACATAATGCGTTTAGCATGACCGGGATATTGTTTTTTAATACTCACCACAGCCATACGATAAGAACAGCCTTCCGGAGGCAAATAAAAATCCACAATTTCTGGAAATTGCTTTTTAATCAGTGGCACAAATACTTCATTTAATGCCACACCTAGAATAGCTGGCTCATCGGGCGGCCTGCCAGTATATGTGCTGTGATAAATTGGGTTTTTCCGATGAGTAAGTGTAGTTACGGTAAATACCGGAAAGCGCTCAACTTCATTGTAATAACCAGTGTGATCGCCAAACGGGCCTTCTTCGGCCATTTCTCCAGGCGCAATATAACCTTCTAAAATAAATTCTGCGCTGGCGGGCACTTGCAGGGAATTAGTTAGGCTTTTCACCACCTGAGTTTTGCTGCCGCGCAATAAGCCAGCAAAAGCATATTCACTTAATGTATCGGGCACAGGTGTTACTGCACCTAAAATAGTCGCCGGGTCAGCGCCTAAGGCAACAGATACCGGAAAATTCTCGCCCGGGTGAGCAATTTGCCATTCACGAAAATCCAACGCGCCACCGCGATGACTGAGCCAGCGCATAATTAATTTATTCGACCCGATTAACTGCATGCGGTAAATACCGAGATTTTGCCGCTCTTTGTGTGGGCCGCGGGTAATCACTAACGGCCAGGTAACTAAGGGCGCAACATCCCCCGGCCAACAGGTTTGAATCGGCAACTGAGTAAGATCCACCGCAGTACCTTCATGTACAACCTCTTGGCAAGGCGCGCTGCTGATTTCTTTGGCCGCCATATTGAGCACTTGCTTAAATAACGGCAATTTCGACCAGGCATCTTTTAGCCCTTTTGGCGGTTCAGGCTCTTTTAAAAATGCTAGTAGTTCGCCGACTTCTTTTAATGCCGCTACGGATGTTTGCCCCATGCCTAAGGCTACACGCTCTGGCGTACCAAATAAGTTTGCCAGTACCGGAATATTAAAGCCCTTAGGGTTTTCAAATAATAACGCGGGGCCGCCAGCTTTTAATGTGCGGTCGGCTATTTCCGTCATTTCCAGTACTGGGCTTATAGACTGGCGGATACGTTTTAATTGACCTAGACCTTCCAGCTGTTTAATAAATTCGCGCAAATCACTAGCAGACATAGATCACCAAATTTAGGGCAAAAAAAATCTCGCAACTTTTATATACGGTATAAATTATACACACCGTAAAAATTGCGAGATTTTAGGAATAAGAAATAAATTACTTGCCTTTCATAGACTGGAAGAATTCATCATTAGCTTTAAAGTTTTTCAAGCGATCCACCAAAAATTCAGTCGCGGCAACATCTTCCATATCGTTGAGTAGCTTGCGCAAAATCCACACACGATGCAGTTCAATCTCAGCCATTAACAAATCTTCTCGGCGCGTACCGGAGCGACGAATATTAATTGCAGGATACAAACGACGCTCAGCCATTTTGCGATCCAGGTGCAATTCCATATTGCCCGTACCTTTAAATTCTTCGTAAATCACTTCATCCATTTTTGAGCCGGTATCAATTAACGCCGTGGCGATAATAGATAGGCTGCCGCCCTCTTCAATATTTCGCGCCGCACCGAAAAAACGCTTAGGCCGCTCTAGAGCATGGGCATCAATACCACCGGATAACACTTTGCCTGAGGAAGGTACAACAATGTTGTAGGCGCGCGCTAAACGCGTGACCGAATCCAATAAAATTACTACGTCTTTTTTATGCTCAACTAAACGCTTGGCGCGTTCAATTACCATATCCGCTACTTGCACGTGGCGAGCAGGGGGCTCATCAAATGTTGAAGCAACCACTTCTCCGCGTACTGAACGCTGCATTTCAGTTACTTCTTCTGGGCGCTCATCAATAAGTAAAACAATTAAATGGACATCAGGGTTATTGCGCGTAATAGCCTGAGCAATATTCTGCAGCATCATGGTTTTACCCGCTTTAGGCGGTGCCACAATTAATCCGCGCTGGCCTTTGCCGATCGGCGCGATCAAATCGATAATACGGCCGGTCAAATCTTCAGTGGAGCCGTTGCCCACTTCTAATACCATGCGCTCTTGCGGAAACAGTGGTGTGAGGTTTTCAAATAAAATTTTGTTGCGGGAGCTTTCCGGGCGGTCAGTATTAATATCATTTACTTTCAACAGGGCAAAATAACGTTCACCTTCTTTAGGCGGACGAATTTTCCCGGAAATAGCATCGCCGGTACGCAGGTTAAATCTGCGAATTTGACTGGGTGATACATAAATATCATCTGGCCCGGCTAAATAAGAAGAGCCTGCTGAGCGCAAAAAGCCAAATCCGTCCTGAAGAATTTCTAAAACACCATCGCCGTAAATATCTTCGCCGCTTTTGGCGTGACGCTTTAACAAGTTAAAAATTACGTCCTGTTTGCGAGAGCGAGCCAAACTCTCCATGCCGACAGCTGCGGCCATTTCGATAAGCTCTTCGATGGGTTTTTTCTTGAGGTCGGTTAGATTCATGAGCGTTATTTGTCTTATTGAGGAGTTGGTAAGCGCGAGCGCTTAGAAAATTGTTGATATGCCTAAGTCAAGCAAGGAAACGAGGAGGAAGAAGAGAGCGCTTGACCTGTGGGTGTGCCAATTCGGGAATGGCAAACATGGCGCCGGAGGATAAGAGTTCGGCTAGCCTTTCAGCAATTAGGTGAAGTATAGCGATTCTAAAAAGTTGTGCAAAGAAAAAACAGAAAGCCACAGCAAGCTGTGGCTTAAAATGCGATTAAAGTGCCGCGTCTATAAAGGCTTTTAATTGAGTTTCGGAAAGAGCGCCCACTTTAGTGCTCTCAGCTTTACCGCCTTTGTAGATGATTAATGTAGGAATACCGCGAATGTTGAGCTTAGCGGAGGTTTCTTTATTCGCGTCCACATCCATTTTGCAGATCTTAATTTTTTCGCCGTATACGCCCGCTAATTTTTCCAAAATGGGTCCAATCATCTTACATGGACCGCACCAAGGCGCCCAAAAATCAACCAGAACGGGACCTGATGCATTTACTACTTCTGTTTCAAAACTTGCGTCGCTGACGGTTACGATTCCGCTCATAATCTGTTATCTCCGAATCGGGCATTTAATAAACGGCGCAATAATAAGGAGTGCCTGCCCATGTGACAACCCCTTGGCCCTTATTAGTCTAGACAGCAATTATTCAATGTTGAGGCCCAAATACCAAAACTCAAGTGTTAATCGGGAATTTTCTCGCAGAAGCCGTGTGTAAACACCTAAACTTGCAATTTAACTATCGTCTGAGACGCTTTTTATGCGCAATTTGTTTAAAAAAATGAGTATATCCGGGTGCTCATTGCTTTGTGCATGCAGTTTAATTACACCACCTAAGGCTCAGCTGCTGCTCGAATCATACACCTCGAACATCGACCAAAGCACGAAACAGTTTTACGTCTATCTACCTAAAGGCTACACCTCAAAACGTCGATGGCCGGTTTTACTGTTTTTACACGGCGACGGTGAGCGAGGTAACGGCCGTGAGGAGCTTGGTTATGTATTAAAACACGGCCCGCTTTATGAAGCCTGGATTCGAGGTAAAGACCTGCCTTTTATTATCATCTCCCCACAATTACCCATGTTCGGACGCGATCAATTGCCCGAAATGGCCTATATACGTGACCGTAAACTTACTGACATTCCTTTGCCTCAAACGCAGCCCCAGCCGCCACAAACCTATATGCAGCCTGCATTTGCCATGAGCCGAGCGCCAGAATTAAGTAATTGGCAAGGCGTTGATCCACTGTTGCCGGATGGCTGGGAGCGAGCGGAAAAAGATCTGCTCTCGATACTTACTCAGGTGCAAACCCGCTACAGTACCGATAGTGGCCGCATTTATTTAACCGGGCTAAGTTACGGTGGGTTTGGCACATGGTATATGGCAAGCCGCCATCCACATCTGTTTGCCGCCATTGCGCCTGTTGTTGGCTGGGGGCATGCAAGCCTAATGCAACCAATTGCCAATGCGCATCTGCCGGTATGGGCATTTGCCGCAGGTAGAGATGAAGCCGTGCCCATTAGTCATTTTTACGCAGGTATGCGCGCTCTAGAAGCCTTCGGCACTTCAGAAGTACGTTTTACCGTTCACGAAGATATGGCCCATGACGCCTGGAAGCGCATTTATGCGGGAGATGATTTTTACAGCTGGCTATTAGCACATGAAAAATTGCAAAGCCGCGAGAAAAATTAATAAAAAATCACGTAATTGAGCAAAAAAATAAATGCCGCAAAAAGTGCTCAAGATTTCTCTCAATTTTTTAGAAAATTTTTATACCATTAAATGCTGTTT
Organism: Cellvibrionaceae bacterium; assembly: GCA_036520615.1. Taxonomy (GTDB): domain Bacteria; phylum Pseudomonadota; class Gammaproteobacteria; order Pseudomonadales; family Cellvibrionaceae; genus CAMCXE01. The sequence goes on from DATDJI010000017.1 coordinate 72,283, forward strand.
TACCTTCGCCTCATCTATATCCGCCATACGACCGCTGACCACAGCCACACCCCGGTCCATGACGATATAAGCATCTGCAAGTGTTTTGGCAAATTCAAAATATTGCTCTACTAGCAGAATAGCCATGTCACCCTGTCTGCGCAAAATGCTAATAACGTTGTGAATATCTTTAATAATTGAAGGTTGAATACCTTCTGTAGGCTCATCCAAAATCAACAAGCCCGGCTTCATCACTAAGGCTCGCGCAATGGCTAATTGCTGTTGCTGTCCACCAGAGAGATCGCCACCGCGCCGCTGTAGCATCGTGCGCAGCACAGGGAACAGGTCAAAAATTTCATCGCTCACTTTGCGCTCTTTGCGCGGCAAAACTGCAAAGCCGGTTTTTAAATTTTCCCAAACCGTTAATTGCGAAAAAATCTCGCGACCCTGCGGAACATAGGAAATACCCCGTTTAGCTCGATCCGCAGCCGATAGTCCATGAATTTTTTCTCCCTGCCAAAAAATATCTCCCGCTGAAATAGGATGACGTCCAGTCACTGCACGCGCAATACTCGTTTTACCTACACCGTTGCGGCCTAAAATACAGGTGATTTCGCCTTTTTTTGCTGAAAGGTTCACCTGCTGTAGCGCTTGGCTTGCACCGTAAAATAAATTAATTTGTTTGGCTTCTAACATGTTTTAGCGCCCCAAATACACATCAATAACTCGCTGATCTTGCTGCAAGAGTTCAAGCCGTCCCTCGGCAAGTACCGAGCCTTCATGTAGCACCGTAACCTTAGTGTCCAGTGCACGAATAAAATCCATATCGTGCTCCACAACTACAACTGAGTGATGCTGACTAATACTTTTCAATAATTTGGCCGTTTCGAGTGTTTCATAATCGGTCATACCAGCGGCAGGTTCATCAACTAATAATAATTGCGGATCCTGCACCAGTAACATGCCGATTTCTAACCATTGTTTTTGCCCGTGTGAGAGATTAAACGACAGCTCCTCTCTTCGAGCGGCCAGGCCTACTTGAGTTAATACAGATTCAAGCCGTGCACGTTTCTCATCGCTTAAGCGAAAAAACAATGTTTGCCAAACACCTCGAGATCCCGCAAGCGCAAGCTCCAAATTTTCCCAAACCGTCAGGCTACCGATAACCGTAGGTTTTTGAAATTTACGGCCAATACCTAAATTAGCAATATCCGCTTCATCATGCCGAGTTAAATCGATTTGATCGCGAAATATCACCTCACCGCTATCGGGTTTAGTTTTACCGGTAATGATATCCATCATTGTACTTTTGCCAGCTCCATTCGGGCCGATAATCGCACGCAATTCCCCAGGGCGGATATCCAAACACAAATTATTAATAGCCTTAAATCCGTCGAAGGATTTATTCACGCCATTTAAATACAAAATACTTTTAACAGCTAATTCACTCATTGAGCCACCTTTGCGCCAGGAGCAGTTTTAAATCTGCTTGCTAACTTGCCGTTTGCCCATTGCTCTTTTAAACCCACAATGCCACGGGGCAAATAAATAGTGGTGACCACAAATAGCGCACCTAAAATAAACAACCAATATTCGGCAAAAATGCCGCTAGTAAAATAGGTTTTACCGTAATTGACCAACAGCGCACCCAGTACAGCTCCGTATAGTGTGCCCCGCCCGCCTATAGCTACCCAAATAACAATTTCAATTGAATTAAGAGGGTTAAATTCACTAGGATTAATAATACCCACCTGAGGAACATAAAGTGCACCGGCAACTCCCGCTAACAGCGCCGACACAACAAATACCATTACTTTGTAGTGCTCAACGCGGTAACCCAAGAAGCGGGTGCGGCTTTCCGCATCACGCACAGAAATTAATACGCGGCCAAGTTTGCTCGCTGTGATGTAACGGCAGCCGCAATAAGCCAAAAACAAAAAAAGTACACTTAAACAAAACAACACCAGTCGAGTAGATGTCGCCTGCAAATCAAAGCCTAAAATCTCCTTGAAATCAGTTAAACCATTATTGCCGCCAAATCCCATATCGTTGCGGAAAAACGCTAGCATTAATGCGTAGGTAAGTGCCTGGGTAATAATTGATAAATAAACACCACTCACCCTTGAGCGAAACGCCAACCAACCAAACACAAAAGCTAAAATGCCCGGCACCAATAGGACCATTAAAAGTGCATAACTGAAATGCTCAAAGCCCTGCCAAAACCAAGGCAATTCTTGCCAGTTAAGAAATACCATAAAATCCGGCAGATTCGCATTGCCATATACGCCCCGATCACCTATCTGTCGCATTAAATACATGCCCATGGCATAACCACCAAGCGCAAAAAAAGCACCGTGCCCTAGGCTTAAAATGCCGCAAAAACCCCAGATTAAATCCAACGCCAATGCAAGAATTGCAAAACACAAATATTTACCGAGCAGGCTTACCATGTACGTAGGCACATGCAGCCAGGACGATTCAGCCGGTAACCAATTGAGCAGCGGCACACCCACACCTAACAGGCATAAAAATATCAGCAGGTAACGGCTGCCTCTGTCGCGCCATAAATAAGTTGCTATAAAAGAATTGGACATCGGGCTTAATCCTCGACAAAGCGGCCTTTAAGGGCAAATAACCCTCTTGGGCGCCACTGAATAAATAGAATAATAAAAACTAGCACCATAATTTTGCCCAATACGGCGCCAGCAAACGGTTCCAAAAATTTATTTACCACACCCAGGCTGAGCGCCGCGAATAAAGTGCCCAATAAATTTCCCACACCGCCAAATACCACCACCATAAATGAGTCGATAATATATTGCTGTCCCATATTCGGCCCAACATTGGTAATTTGACTGAGCGCTACACCTGCAATACCCGCAATACCTGAGCCCAAACCAAAAGTCAGTGCATCTACCCAGCCCGAGCGAATGCCCATGGAATTGGCCATCGCACGATTTTGTGTAACCGCGCGCATTTGCAAACCGAAATATGTTTTACGCAACAAAAATGCAAGTAACGCAAGCACCAACACACTAAATAAAATAATGTACATACGGTTATAGGTAAGCGATAAAGCACCGTTAATTTGCCACATACCACTCATCCAATCCGGTGCAACTACAGCCACATTATTGGCGCGGTAAGTGCGCACGACCTGCTGCAAAAATAGACTTACGCCAAATGTAGCCAAAAGTGTTTCGAGCGGCCTGCCGTAAAGATGGCGAATAATAGTGCGCTCTATTAAAACTCCCACGCCGCCGGAAACTAAAAATGCCGCGGGAATCGCGATTAAAATTGATGCCTCCATCCAATTCGGAAATAACTGCTGAATTGCAAATGTGGTGTAGGCTCCCAACATAATCATTTCGCCGTGCGCCATGTTAATAACACCCATCACCCCAAAAGTAATGGCAAGCCCTATGGCCGCTAGCAATAAAACAGAGCCCAAACTAATACCAAAAAAGCAATTTTCTAAAAATTTAAATAAATCGACTTTAGCCTGCATCGCTTTTAGCGCAGCTTCTGAGCTGGAGGCAAATTCCGTATCCTCATGAACATATTGCCCAGCCTCATTTTTAGCGGAGGCTTTTTCTAGCAGCGCTATTGCCTCAGGCTGTAGCGCTTCAGCTAGGGTCGCAACAGCCGTTTTGCGCAATACCGCATCAGTGCTGCCCATATCAATGCTTGCGAGCGCGACCTGCATAATTTCTTTAATGGAATTATTTTTTTCCTGATCTAACGCGACTACCAATGGCGCACGTAAGGTTTCATCAGGATTTTTTATTAAATTGCGCGCAGATTGTTCGCGTATTGAAGGGTCTTTGGCGCTTAGCTCCAAGCCTGCAACTAAGCCGCGCAGCTCCCGTCGCAAACCATTATTAATTTTAATTTTTTCTAAACGGGTTTTATCAACCAATCCTAATGAGGTTTGATCCGTACTGGATTGTATTTCGAGCTGGTCACCTACTTCCTTGCCTATAACCGGCAGGCCAGATTCCGGCAACCAATATAAATTACCTTCCTGCATTGCTTTAAGCGTAGGCAAAACACGCGGATCATCTAAATGATAAAGCGCAGTAGCGGCGGCGGATTTTTCCGTAAAGGAATCGGCGTTGAGATTTTTAGCCAAGTCTGCAAAATCTTCAGCATGACAACCTAATGCCAGTAACCAACAGGCGAACATGCGTCCGCAAGCGAAAATATAGTTCATTATTAATCCCCAATAGCCCTCTTAATTAAGAGCGACTGATACAGGTAATAGTTATAAAAGGAGAAACTATGGAGCAGCCATAACCCGGTTGCTATCCGGTTAATGGCAAGGCGGTTGACCAGCAAATTAACTACTTTAGCAATGGTTAATTCACCAAATCGAACCAACCCAGTTCGATAGAAAATGCGCTACGCAAAACTGCAATAGCGCTTGCGAGGACTATTTATAATTCTGACCAGAGCATTTGCCAGTTTTGATATTAAAGTTACCGCACTTAATCGGCGCCAACCAATCGGCCACAACATTTGCAGACTCTGGTAAAAAGTCTGTCCATGCATCACCAATAACACCGCCAGGAGTTTTCCAAACAATTTCAAATTGGCCATTTTCTTGAATTTCACCAATTAATACAGGCTTGGTTAAATGATGGTTGGTGTTCATAACCGCTATGCCGCCGGTTAAGTTAGGGACAGCCACGCCATAAATGGCCTCTCGCACATCATCAACTTTAGTTGTGCCTGCTTTGGCAACAGCAGTAGCCCACATTTTAAAGCCAATATAAGTAGCTTCCATTGGATCGTTAGTTACTTTTTTGTCGCTCTTCATAAATTTTTTCCATTGCGCGATAAAAGCATCGTTTAATGGATCCTTAGCACTTTGAAAATAGTTCCAAGCGGCCAGATGGCCTACAAGC
>DATDJI010000018.1:0-151001 GCA_036520615.1 Cellvibrionaceae bacterium
GACGAGACACGCGATATAAAAAGGAAAATGGGAAGGCATGGGACCCTACTATTATCGATGGTTATTAACCTTACGAGACCCAACTAAGTAGCGAAAACGGTGCTGATGGCTGGGCCGCAGGAATTAATCATATATAGTGAATTTACCAAAGTGTAATTCTATTAAGCCTCAACCGGTGTGATGACGTCTCCAGAACCGCGGGCCTTCGCGTTGTGCTTGCGATAGCGCAGGTTGTTTTGCAGCCAGTTGGGTAATTTTCGGCTAAAAATAACCGTCTAGAGCGTGTAAACTCTTGCCCCTGAGTTCTACACTCATTAATGTCCCCGCCCTTTTTTGGCTGTTTGCAACGAGATACCCCATGTCCGACTCCACCCGGCCTCAGCCCTTTTGCTGGCGTGCTCATTCGATTAGCCATGCCGGTAGTGTGCGGACAGCTAATGAAGATGCCGTGTTGTGCCGCGATGATGTGCAGCTGTGGGCGGTAGCGGATGGTATGGGCGGACACAATTGTGGCGATGTGGCGAGCAATACCCTAGTGCGCCACTTGGAGCGCACAGCTGCCAGTCCATCGCTAGCTGACGCTGTAGATGCGCTTGAAGATAGCCTGCTAAAAGCTAATCGCTCCATCCTTAACTATGCACAAACCCACTTCGCAGGCGCCCTTATGGGCAGCACGTTTGTGGCCGTTTTAATTCGCGGCAACTTAGGTTTTGTGGCTTGGGCTGGGGATTCGCGTTTATATCGCCTTCGCCGCGGCCAGCTGCGCGCTCTTACGCGCGATCACAGCCGCGTACAGGAATTGGCCGATCAAGGCCGCCAGGATACTCACTCGGTGGGCTCGAACATTATTACGCGCGCGCTTGGTGTCGATGAGTTTTTACCTATGGATATGACGCTGTTTAGCGCGCAACCGGGCGACACTTTTTTACTCTGTAGCGACGGGTTGTATAACGCTTGTGATGAACAAACGTTAATCGACGGGCTGAGCCTTGAACACAACCAGCTGGCCTGTCAATTTTTACTCGATAAGGCACTGCAAAATGGCGCCCACGATAATGTCTCAGCAGTAGTACTGCGGGCAGTGCCTTGGAGCGGACGCTAATGCAAACCAGCTTTGCCGATTTACTCAAAGATCTCGCCGCTAAATACAACGCAGGCCGGCTTACCTTTGAACAATTTCGCGCGCTGCGGCGCGCGCTGCTGCGCGATGCAGAAGCTCAATACCTTTCGCCACCACCGCCACCATTTGGCGACCACTACACACCGCCTGACGATGACGATATTACCGTCGTGCCACCGGGCTAGTGCGCGTGTTTTTAGTGCACTTTGTGATTGAAAAACTCGCCGAGGGAGCAGTTATAAGCGCAATTTTCGTTAAGGGGCCCTTGAAAAATTACCTCTCTCGCTCACTTCGTTGAATTTACCAAAATATAATTTTCTGCGGCCGGCAGTTAACGACGGTTGCGGATAATAATAACAATTAAAATGCTTTGCTGCTGCGTTGACACGGCTAACTTGACAACTAATATCTGCCGCCGGACAATTCACACGCGTTACTAATTATATTTCTTGCATGTTTACTGCAGGTTTTTATTTGGTGCGCATCCTTAAGGTTATTCATATCCTGCAACTGTTTTTTAAGTTTAGGTGGACATTAACCACTTCATTATTTTAATAGGAATTTTCATGAGATCTTTAAGATTGATATTGGCGTGCCTTACGCTTAGCTTATCTTCATTAACCTTCGCCGCAGACCCAATAAAAAACATCATAGACACCCCCGTACCTGTCAATATTGATGGCAGCGCACCTAAGCTTGACGCGGTAAAAAGCGCTATTATTGCCGGTTGCCGCGATCGCGGCTGGACTCCGGTTATAGGTGAGGGCAATACAATTATTGCTTCTTTGTCGGTGCGCTCCAAACATTTTGCAGAGGTGGAAATTACCTATACTGAAAAGTCCTATTCAATTAAATATAAATCATCCAAAGAGCTGGATTACGACGAGAAAAAACAAACGATTCACCGTAATTATAATAAGTGGGTGGTCATGCTCTCCGATACTATTCAAAGAGAGTTCGGTGTAAGTCGCCAAGGGTTTTAAAAGGCCTGTGCTGCGCTCCAGCCAGCGCAGCATTTATATGGCCGGCGCAGCTTTTCTCAGATAATTGTTTTGATTATTTTTTTAGAATTAAACGTCCGGTCAGTAATCTCTCACCATCGGCATCGCCGCTAAAGCTATAAATAGCGCCGTTGTTTTCGCTGTATTCCTGCTGAGCAATAATTGTTACCGTCTGCGTATTAGCATAATGGCTGCGCGCTAATTGCAGATCTTTAATCGCGCCAATAAATGCAGGTTTTAAAGGATCGTAAGTGGCACCCATGAGTATGCCGTGGATTGCAGCTGCTTGCGCTGCGTATTCTACGCAGCTAAAACTCGATAGAGAATTTGCCTCGTCGCAAAGAGGACTATTTATCGGCGTTTTCACTATGCAGTGAATATGCTCAGGCGTGAGGTAAATAATATCGGTAATAGCCTGTAACGCCTGCCCATGGGGCAACAGTGTGTAAGCATGTTTAAGCCGCTGATCAGCAAGCATATTCGACCGTGATAATTAAATACTGGCTATTAAACGGCAAAACAAAGCTGCCGTTTTGTTTGTTGGCAATAAATTCCGCTAAAGGCAAAATACGCGCAGCAGGATTAGTTAAGCGCAACTTCTCCAAACTCGGGTTTTGGCATACAGAAGCGCAAGTATTTTCAGCTAACGCAATGCTAAGTTTTGCCACATCCTGTTTGCCGGGTGTGCCGCTTAATAACAGTCCGGTGGAAAACTCAGTAGTAATGGAGCTGAGTGCTGCTAGTAATTGCGGCGGCGGCGCATCATAAGCACATAAAAATACCGGTGCATCGCTGCAGCTGGCCCATACTGCGGCCTCAAATAAACCTGCTGCTAATGTATGTTCAAAGGCCGAAATACTCGTAGAAGCTAATTGCCCGCCGGTAGCAATAGACCAATAGCCTGCCACGGCATTGTGTACTGAATTATGAAATTGTGTTGGCGAAATTGCAGTATCGCAGGCTAAATCGCGACACATAGCATCAATAATTTGATAATCCCCACCGGAGGAGGCAAATACGCTTTGCCAATACTCCGGCGGAGAATGTTGATTGCGTTTTAAAAATAATTCTCCCAATGCAAACGCCAAACGCGTAAGTTTTGTTGCGCGCCGCCGCTCATTGGGCGGTAATAATTGCGGTTTGTAGGCGCTACTTGTTTCAGTGGGAGCGCAAAATGGCTGACCTTGTAAAAAAGGTAGCGCATCACACCAGCCTTCAAGCCCGGGTGTTAATAATTCTAGCTGCTGTAAATATACGCTATGCATAAACTATTGCCCTACAACAACAGAACAATTCGAACCGCCAAAACCAAACGAATTACTTAAGGCTAAATTAATCGGCGAATTTTGTGTATTCAACAAAGGTTTTAATCCTGTTGCGGCATCGTAATCAGCAAGCTGTGTATTTCCCCAGGCTTTTTGATATTCAATGGCTAGCAGGCACAGATTAATTTCCACAATACCTGCTGCGCCGAGTGTATGGCCGGTAAATCCCTTGGTTGAACTGCATAAGGGAGTAGTTGCAAATAAACGCGTGACGGCTTTACCTTCTGCCAAATCATTAGCCGGTGTGGCAGTGCCGTGTAAATTAATGTAATTAATATCGGCGCAATTAATACCGGCGCTGGCCAATGCTTGTTGCATTGCTACATAAGCGCCGACGCCTTCCGGGTGAGGCGATGACATATGGTAGGCATCGCTGGATTCGCCCACACCTAACACTGTTAAATCACCACTGGCCGCGCCGCGCACTAATAAAGCAAACCCACCCGCTTCACCTAAATTAATACCGCTGCGATTGCGATCAAAGGGTTTGCACCTTTGGCTATCGACAAGTTGCAATGAATTAAATCCCTGCAATGTAGTGTCACACAAACTATCCACGCCACCTACGAGGGCATAATCAATAACTCCTGCATTTAATGCACGCAGAGCAGAGGCAAATACTTTAGCACTCGATGAACAAGCCGTAGAGACTGTATATGCTGGGCCTGAAATACCAGTTAATGCCGCCACAAAATTGGCCAATGAAGATGGATTTTGCGTAAAAGGATAGTGATACCAAGATGGTAATCGTTGAAAATTCTCTGACTGTCGATAGGCTTGTTCGGTGGATAAAATTCCGGATGTACTTGTACCCACAAAAATTCCGCCACGCGCGCTACCCAATTGATCGCGCATATTAATGACCGACTGTAGAAAATTATCCTGCACAAGAGCGCTATAGGCTAAGCGATTATTGCGGCAATCGTAGTGGTGCAAATGAGTGGGTATGGTTACTACGTCGAGACCTTCCACGCGCCCGGCAAAACTTTTTGCATCGGCACCGATTTTTATCGGCGTTAGCGCAGAGATCCCCGCGGTTAAAGGATTGATGTGGGCAGCCTTACCCGCACCCAGCGCCGTGGTTAATGTGTATTGTGCAATTTTAATTGCCATCATTCGACCAGAATTCGTAAAAATTAAACCAATTATAAGGGTGCAAGCGCAAAATATTTTCCACTTCTAAAAAATAGCGGTGCACATTTAAATGCAAAATCGCTTGACGCTCTTTGCGTGCTGCCGCAAGAGTATCGGCAATTTTACGCAGGTAAATTCGGTATCGATTACCGCCGCAAAACACACCAAAACATCCATAAACCGGCACGCCTAAAATACTCACAATCTGCCAGGGCGTCATAGGTACTTGCGCGCGCTGCCCGATAAATATAACCGATGTCGTCGCCTCCTGGGCCTGAATGCGGTCGGCCATAATGCCAATCCAGCATCCTTGTGCAACAGTTTCGGCAAGCTTTAACGCCAGGGCGTAACCGCCGTCGGCAACATCAATAATATCCTCGGCAATGTCTGGATTATGTTCGGTTAATAAACGCAAAAATTGTGGATTTTGCCGCGTGTCTAAAACAATTTTTATCCGCGGCAGACCGCGGGATTTTGCCGCATGCCGCAATACGTCAAAATTACCAATGTGATTGACTAAAAACACTGCGCCCTTATTCAGCTCGTGCAGTTGGTTAAAATCGATCTCGGCAGCAAATTGAATATCAAAGCCGGCAAAGCCTTTTTTAAGCATAATTAATCGATCGACGCTTACACGTGCAAACGTATAAAAATGCCGCCATACGCTAAACCAGTGTGCCGGCGGTTGCAGTAGGCTCCAATAATGCAAAGCCGCTGCGCGCGCACTGTGGTTACTTAATAAATAATAACCCGCAATAAACCAGAGCGCGGCCGATAATAAAGGGCGAGGCAAGAGGTTTGTCATTACCACTAATAAATTAATGAAAAAACGATTGCCAAGTTCTGCGCGGGCGCGCCATGAGTTATTCGACACCTGGTGCCACCGTGAAGTGTCCTTCCACTACAACCGTTTCATCTTTTATAAGTTTTAACGTTAAACGCTGTGGTTGCTTTTGCTGATAGTGCAGCATTAATTTATCGCCCGGCAACACTGGCTGTAAAAATTTGCAGGACTTAACAGCGATAATTGTAAGATTTGCATCCATAAGCCAATTGGCAATCCAATCTAATAATAATGCTGCTGGCACTAACGGCTGGCCTGGGAAATGGGCGGCAAATACAGCATGGATGCTGGGAATTTCAATTGAGCGTGTAATCGTTGAGCTTATTTCTGCGGTTTGAAGTTTCTCACCCTGTGATATTTTTTTATCCGCTATCGAATCCCAGAGCGTTAGAACATCTTCGTGAATGATTTTGCCGTTGCTATTGCGTGGCAAACTGGCGGCGTGGCGAATAATTCTGGGCACAAACACGTCATCAATTTTTTGTGCTAAAAAGCGCTTTATGTCATCGGCATCTGCCGTGGCACAGACTAGGGCTGATAGGCGGGTAAATTTTGAATTGGAGATAAATACATAGGCATCACTGATCTGCGGGTGTTGCCGTATTAATGCAGTAATTTGCGCTATGGAGCCGCGTTTACCGGCAATTTTAATTAAATCGCTATTGCGCGGCCCCAATATAAATAAGCCGTCGCTGTGCATGTTGATTTGGTCTTGTAGGGGAATCTGCGCACCCAGGTGATCTATTTCCACCGCGCAGTGTTCGGCATCTTCAGAGAGCTTAATACCGGGTAGAAATTGCCAGCGGACGGTTTCTGCTGTGCGTCGCGTAGCCATGCTGCCCGCTTCCGTACATCCATAAATCTCCCACACCCCAAGCCTATGTTGCTGCTCAATGTGTTGTGCAAGTGCCGCATCCAGCGGTGCTGTCGCGCTCACTATGGCGGCAAAGCCAGACCAATCGGCGCCTTGCTGCGCCAACGCCCCTACATGGATGGGTGAGCTGATGAGTACGACCGGTTGCGGCGCACTTTGCGCTGTGGCCATTAAATAATCCGGCAGTAAACCGCGTTCAACTAAACCGATTACTGGGCTTACCAATGGCAGCATTACAAGTGTTTCCAGCCCGTACATATGCTGGCTTGGCACTGTGCCCATTAAATAGCTACCGGGTTTTAATACGCCGGATTCTGCAAAACGCTGATAGAGTTTTTCCGCCGTACGCACTAGAGCTTGCCAGGTTTTTTTATTGGCTTTGGGCTTGCCTGTACTGCCCGACGTATAGACACATACCGCTGGAAATTGCCCATCGATCCAGTATTCGTCGTTATTAGAGGCGCAGGCTGTAGAGTTTAATAAAACCTGAGGGATAATCCTCTGATCAATATCCCAGGGTAACAGCGAGGAAACCACCAGCAGTGCTTCGGGGCAATCTATTAATAAATCGTGCACAGTTTCGAGTTTGCTATTGGCAGGCAAAATCGTGGTTTTTTTTGCAATTAAAGCGGCCAAAAAACCTATAACAAAATCGAGTCGATTATCGGCAAGGTTAATCACCGCCGAACAGTTGTGCAGTTGAGCGGCCAAGTGTGCGCTTTGAGAAATTAATTCTGCGCCCGAATAGTGTTTGCCATTGTGATAAAAAATAGCTTCCCCGCCGGTGCGCGCCAAAAGTTTTAACTGCATGCTAAAAGCCTCGTTTACACTCGCAGATGGCGCGCTTGCGGTGGCGGAAAACACCCGGCGGCTGAAAATAGATTCGCACGTATATTTTTACGGCCAGGTTCATAGGCGTGTACGTGGAGGCTTAGCCATCGCCCGGGCAACAATGCTTAAATATTCTCTAAACCCCGGATGATTGTGGGCAGGAAACAAGCGTTTACGCAGGTAAAACTCGCCGACAAATACCGCTGCGGAAACAGGCAATTGCCAAGCGGGCAACCAATACAAGGGTTTTAAAACCTGCACTGCAAATAATTGCCCCAGAGCCACAGCGCCGCACAGCAATAAAAACACGCCCCAAAACCAGGTTATAGCGCGGGTGTACGCGCGCAGTTGCGGCCCTAATGGCCCGCGCGAGGCTTCACCAATAGCGGTAATAAGTGCTGTATGAGGCGGAATGAGTGTGTGAAGGAAGTAGGCGGCCAGTGCGATGCTTGCAACACAGGTGATTAATTTAACGGTAAACGCCATGGCGCCGAAATGGCCGATAGCGAACCCTATAAACCCTGCACTGCTGAGTATCAGAGCGTTAATGGCCCAGTTCCAGGATCGTCTAAACAGCCAAGGCAATACCGCGCAGCAACCGGCGCCGCTGCCGGTCAAGGCCGACTGATGCCAGTGCCAGCCGCACAGCAGCATTGCGCCTGCAACTAGGGCGAGCAAAAGACACCGATAAGTCTGTACACGTAAAGCCACGGGCCACCCGTTGCGCCACAGGATAAATCAAACCAATTAGGGCTTGTGCGTTTGAACATAGTGCGCAAGGCTGCGCAGCGAACGAAATGTTTCTTTGTTGCGCTCATCATCAGCTTTTAACTGCACGCCATAGGTTTTACCCAGCGCAAGGGCTATTTCCAATGCATCAATTGAATCCAGGCCCAACGAGCCGGGTTCGGCAAAACCAAATAATGGCGCCTCAGGTGCTATATCCTCAGGGCCAATATCTTCAAGATCTAAAGCCTGAATCAGTAATTGAGCTAATTCTTTTTCAAAGGGAGTATGCACAAAAATATCTTCCATCACGCAGGCGTTTTAACGCCGGTATATTCACTAAAAACAGCTTGTACTTTATGGCGATTTACATTTGCCAAACCCACTGTGGCCATACAATCCAAAATAGTTTGCGGCGGCACACACTGATCAATCGTGTCCCAGTAGTAACGCATTAACTCCTGCGCCGGTTTGCTGCCGCGCAAAAGGCGAGTGATATTGGGCACTATGCCTTTCATATAAAATTTAAGTAGTGTACGGCCAAGCGCACTTTGCGGGCGGGTAATTTCTAAAATAAGCACCTTGCCGCCAGGTTTTAATACGCGTTTATATTCTGCAAATAATTGCGCTAAATCGGCCACATGGCGCAGGGCGTAACCCATAGTTACCATATCAAAAGAATTATCGGGGAAGGGTAAATTCTCGCCAAGGCCTACCATCGTATTAGTTACGCCGCGCGCCTTTGCCACGGCTAACATGCCGGGGCTTGGATCCAGTGCAACTACGCGGCCGGATGCGCCGACAATTTGTTGGCCGATCAGAGCAATAACACCTGTGCCAGCGCCTACATCCAGCAGTGCGTTGCCCGCTTTTAAACCTGCGCGCAACAGGGCTTGGCGCCGATACCACTCTCCCGAGCCAAAACTCATCATGCTGTTAATCCAGTCATAATGCTCGGCGGAATCATTAAACATTTGATCGACTTTTTGCCGACGGGAAGATTCGTCAGCGTAATATCCCGTTAAAACCGGATGAGGCGATACCGATTCGCTATTTTCTTGATTCATAAGACCAACTGCCCTCGGCGCGCGTGCAATGTGCAACGCGCAAAAGGGGCGTACTCTAGTGGCTGCGCGCAGCTTGTACAAGCTGCTGCATTCTAGGTTACGCGCCATTGGTCAATTAATTTTGTTCTCGGCAATAGCGCTTGTATACTCCCCGCCCGATTGATGGTGCCGGATACGGGTTACGCCACGATAATTAAAATAACGACTTACCCCGGAGTGGATTTTGGAGTTTCAATTCACTTATAAATCGCCTCAACGTCCAAATCCTGCAGACACCTGTGCCTGCCAGATTGTATTTGGATCTTACCCGCGTGCGCATAGTGAAATCGCTTTTAGAATTCACGCTGAACTACCTTTAGTGCCACCTGCGGACTTATTTACTGAAAATACAATTGAATATATAGAAGCTAATACACCAGCACCTGTCTGCCGAAGTGGAGAAATAGGTAAGGCGCGGTTTTTTCATACGGATAGTTGGGCGTTGGTCGAGTTAAATTCCCGTGCGGATACAGCCGCCGGGGCCTTAGCCGATATCACCTATGACGCTTATCTAAATCTGTTCGCGTGCTTTAAACAGTTAGGTTTTGACCATGTGGTACGCATGTGGAATTATCTGGCTGATATCAACCAGGGCGAAGGCGATAACGAAGCCTATAAACAATTTTGCTATGGTCGTCAGCGCGCATTTGCTGAGCTTGCCATTGCCAGCGCGCAATTTCCTGCCGCCAGCGCGCTCGGGCGAAAATTCGGAGGTTTGCAGGTTTATGCTCTAGCCACGCGAGCGCCCTGTGTCCATATTGAAAACCCCGTGCAAACTAGCGCCTATTATTATCCGCGCGAATTTGGCCCTGCCAGCCCATCCTTTGCGCGTGCAACTCTCGCAGGCAACGGATTGCACACACTATTTATTTCCGGCACGGCCAGTATTCTCAACGCGCAATCGCATTATCCCGGTGATGTATTTAAACAAGCGCAACTGAGTTGCCAAAATATACAGCGAGTAATAGCTCAAGCTCGGCAACGCGAGGGCACGCCATTTACCCTTAGGTTGGCAAAAGTTTATGTGCGTTATGTTGAGGATCGAGCCAAGGTTGAAATTTTGCTGCAGCAATTACTTGGCGAGCAATGTGCATTTTTATGGTTGCGAGCGGATATTTGCCGCGCTGAATTGTTAATTGAAATTGAAGGAATTGCCGATCGTGCCTAAGCTACCTGCATTGCGCACGCTTAATTATTATTGGCGGGTACTGGCCACAGGATTAAGTTTTGCGATTTTTTGCGTCGGTGGAATTCTGCTTGCGGCACTGAGTTTATATGTACTTATTACCCATAAAAACCGCGCCGATCGATCGCTTTTTATGCGCAAATGGCTCTCGCGCATATTTCGTGTTTATTTGCGGCTGCTGCGCAATTTAGGCTTAATTACGTTTGAGATTCTGCATAAAGAACGCATAAAACCGCGCGGGCAGTTGGTCATCGCTAACCATCCTAGTTTGTTAGATGTATGTTTTATTATTTCCCTTATCGAGGAGAGCGACTGCATTGTTAAAGAGGCACTATTTCATTGGCCCCTAACGGCCGCCCCTGTGCGCGCCGCAAATTATATTGCCAATGAATTTAACGGCCTGATTGAGCGCTGTTTAGCTTCATTGCAAACCGGTGCCTCGCTTATAATATTTCCTGAAGGCACTCGCTCACCGCCGGGACAGCTGCATCCATTTCACCGTGGTGCGAGCAATATTGCGTTAATGTCGGGCAAAAATATCACGCCTATTGTGATTTCCTGTCACCCGCAAACTCTGCTTAAGCATCAACGCTGGTATGAAATAGCATCCAGCCCACCGCATTACGTAATTTGTATAATGCCGGATATAGAATTAGGCCAAATTATTGATCCATCTCAACTGCAAAGCCGTTCGGCCCGTGTACTCAACGCCTACTTAATGGACTATTTCGCAAAGGCTATTAATAATCCGCAGCTGCCCTAATCTCGGGTTACTATGTCACGAAGGCCAGTGGTAGAATGCGCCGGTTTTTTCACTAAATAAGATTGATGATCCATGTCTACTAAGGAATCTGTGCGCGACCACGTTATCAACGTGATCCACGAACTTTTTGACCACCCAAAAGAACAGCTTAAAGGCGAGGTGCGTCTTTACGAGGATTTGGATATTGATAGCATTGATGCGGTTGATATGGTGGTGAAATTAAAAGAAATAACCGGCAAAAAAATTACCCCCAGCGATTTTAAAGACGTGCGCACGCTCGACGACGTAGTTAATTCCGTGCATAAATTGTTGGTAGATGGTGAGTCAGCTGCTTAATTCTGCAGATGCGTTGCTGCCAGCGTTATTAGGCAAAACGCCGCAGGGAGAGCACGGCCTGTGTTTTAACTTGCATATACCGGCAAGCTTAGAATTTTTTGTCGGCCATTTCCCTGGCTATCCGATAGTTCCGGGTGTTGCTCAGGTGGACTGGGCAATTAAATTGATCGGCCTGCATCTGCCGAGTGTGCAAAAAATTGCATTAAAAAAACTCAAATTTCAGCGGCCTATGAGCCCTGGCCACAGGGTAGCCTTAATCATTCATTTTGATCCTGAAAAACCCGCGCTGCGATTTTCTTATCAGGGAGAAAGCTGGGAATATTCATCTGGCGAAATTCACTGGGACAGTACCTATGTTAAATCTCTGTGTCGTGATACCTGTTTATAACCATCCAGATAAAATTCGCACGACCGTAGCCACAATTAATGCCGCGCAATTACCGGTGCTGATGGTGGATGACGGCAGTGAAGCACAATGTGCTCAAGTACTTGATACGCTTGCGAGCTCATTTGAGCGGGTATTTTTATTGCGCCACAGCAGCAACTGCGGTAAAGGCGCTGCTGTCATGAGCGGCCTTAATTGGGCATATAAACAAGGCTATAGTCATGTGCTGCAAATTGACGCCGACGGGCAGCACAATCTTGCGGACATACCGCAATTTATTGCGGCGGCGGAGAAACACCCAGATCAGGTTATTTCCGGTGATCGCATTTATATTAATGCACCTAAATCACGTATGCGCGCACGTAAACTTACCGATATTTGGGTGTGGATCAATACGCTGTCATTACAAATAAAAGATTCTATGTGCGGTTATCGTGTGTACCCGCTGCAAAAGGTAATGCCAGTTTTGCAGCGCTACCACATTGGCAAGCGTATGAGTTTTGACACGGATATTCTGGTTAAAATGGTGTGGTCTGGCTGTAAGGTTACGCATATCCCCACTAAGGTGGTCTACGCTGCTGACATTCCATCGCATTTTCATATTGTCAAAGATAATGTGCGTATTTCCTGCATGCATACACAACATTTTTTTGGCATGTTAATGCGCTTACCTTTATTGCTGTGGCGTAATCTGCGCGCTATTTAATCCGAGGCTAGCTATGTTTGTATTGCCAGCAGCACGAGTTGAAATTGAGATACCTTTTCACGACGTGGATGCACTCAATATTGTTTGGCACGGGCATTATTGTAAATATTTTGAAATCGCCCGCTGCGTTTTATTAAAAAAAATTCATTACACCTATGAAGATATGCGCATATCCGGTTATGCCTGGCCGGTTATAGATTTAAAAATAAAATATGTGCAGCCGCTGGTTTATCAGCAGTCTATTGCTGTGGAAGCCAAGCTTAGCGAATGGGAACATCGCCTTAAAATAGATTATTGTATTTTTGATGCGCACACTGGCCGTAGACATACGAAAGGTCATACCACTCAAGTGGCTTTAAAAATGTCCAACCACGAACTGCAGTTTGAATCGCCGCCTATTTTGCTCGCTAAACTTAACGCCTACGCGGAGTCGCTCAAATGCTGAGAACAATAAGCCGCTCAATTTCTTGCTATTGCATAATATTTTATTTGGCTGTTGGTGCAGCCGCAGTTCATGCCGCTGATATTGACCCGAGAATTCTGGCTATATCCCGCCCTGAGGCCTCCGGCACTTTTACCCAAAAACGCCTATTTAAAGGTATGTCAAAACCGTTAATCTCTAAAGGGGATTTTGCCTACGCGCAACGTAAGGGTTTGTTGTGGCGCACTATGGCACCGATTGAAAATGAATTGTTTGCCGATAGCCGGGGTGTGCAAACATCACTGATGGGCAGTACACAAACATCTAGCGGAAAAGTAGAGGAAAAAGTTACCCACCTTATTTTTTCTCTATTGGCCATGGATATAGAACAATTACAAAAAGATTTTATGTTAGATACACGCTGGCAAGGTGAGAATTGGCAACTGGATCTAACACCCAAATCAGCGTTAATTGCTGCGGCTATTAAAAGCATTGCCATATCAGGCACGAGCCGACTTAATTATTTGCAGTTGACGACGCAGCAGGGCGATGTAACAGAGATTACATTTAATGGCGACACCGCACCTGCAGCCATGGCTAAACTATCCGCCTGGCTTAAACGGTGAAGCTCTTTAACAAAATTAATAATCTCGGGCAGAGAAATTACACCTGGCTAATTATTTGGTCGCTCACGGTTTTAATAACGCTAGGCATTTTTTTAGCACAGCTGCAAAAAGGCCTGCCAATTGTTTCGGATATCAGTTATTTATTACCCGCTACGTCCAACGCAGTAGAGCAGGAAATTATTCAGCGCCAAAACGAGAGTTTCCAACGCCGTTATATTTTATTAATCAGCTCACCTGAGCAAAATCTTACGCAGCAAGTGCATGCTACCTTATCGCTGTTGGCGCCAGATTTTGGTTTTCATAGCGCTTTGAATCAAAATCTGCCGCAGGGCTATTTAGCTTTAGTGCAACAGCGTCCATATGCGTTGATGCAGGACGCGGACAGGCAAGCGTTTAATGCCGCTAATAGCGAATATTTAACGCAGTCGGCAATGGGGTATTGGCTCGGTTTTAATGCAGCTAGCTTTTTATCTCCAAGTAAAGATCCCTTAGCCTTCGCAGGAAAATTTTTTCAGGCCATGGGCAGCCGCTTAAATGGTCAAGCCGAAGGATTATTAGCGCCGGTTGCAACCGACCAGCAATCCGCAGTTTTATGGCAACAAATTTTGCCTCTAACCCATACCACTGCAGATAAATCCTTAGATGCGCAACAATTAACGTTTAATGCGCTACAACAGCTGATTAGCCAAATACAGCAAAAATTTCCAGATGCTCAAGTTGCTGCCACTGGGCTTGCTGTGCACTCAGTGATATCCGCGCAGCAAACGCAAAAAGAAATTTTTATTATCAGCAGCGTCGCGACCATCGCGATTATTGCATTGAGTCTCTTAGTTTACCGCCGTGCGCTGCCATTATTTGCCGCCTGTGGCACGATTGTGTTTGGCAGTTGGGTAGGCGTCGTTGGCTGTATAGCGCTATTTCAGCAAATTCATATTTTAGCTATTGCCTTTGGCACAAGCCTAATGGGTGTTGTTGTCGATTATTCTTTTCATTACTTTAGTGTCCAGCGTCGGCTGACAGGTGCACGTACACCTGTAAATAATAAAAAATCGAATATTATTCGTATTATTTTCCCCGGCATTAGTTTATCGCTGATTACTGCAGTGGCCGGTTATTTCGGTTTATGGCAAACGGGTATGTTAGTGCTGCAGCAAATTGCGCTCTTATGTGTGCTGGGTATTGTGGCCTCGTGTTTAACTATTGTGGCGATTTACCCGCTGCTGCCGCAAATTTATATGCCTGCATGGCATTTGCCGATTGAACGGCTACTTACGAGTATTGCGTTGAGTTGGCAGCGAGTACCCACCTGGATTATTTATAATTTGTTTGCCGTACTATTGGCGCTTACCGGCTACACACTGTACCAGACGCGCATTAATCCTAATCTTGCTGCGCTGTATACACCGCCTGCGAGTTTAAAAGCCACGGAAAAAAACATCGCACAGATTTATAAAGAATTTGTACCTAATCAATATTGGGCGGTTTTAGCCGCAGACCCGCAAGCACTTATTAAACATTTGTATCAGCTTAAGCCCGAACTTCAGGCGTTAATTTCTCAGGGCGTTATTCAGGGATATAATGATTTAAGTCAGTGGGTGCCAGACCCCGCCAGCATGGATGCCAATGCGCAACACTACAATGAATTACTGCAGGACGCTAAAATTCAAGCGCATTTTGCGCAGTTTGATGCATCGGTAAACCCGCTTCCTCAGCCGTCCTCGGTGCAGTTAACCGGCGAGTGGATCAACCAATTGCCTGAAGCGATTAAAAATAATCTTTTTGTGCCCTTAGCTGATGGCCGTGTGGCGGGGTTAATTCGCTTTAGCGGAATTGTTAATCCTGCTGCGTTACATGCAGCACTTAAGAGCGCAGCGTTTAATTCGCCGCAGCAGCAAACGCTCGATATAGACACAATTCACACGATTTCCGACGGATTAAAAACTCAAACACAGCGGGCACGTTACGGGCTTGCGCTGGCGTTTTTTTTGACATTTGGTATTTTAATGGCGTTTTATCGCAACCGTACGGCATTGGCATTAATCGCTGTGCCGCTTGCATCCTGTGCTATTACCTTATGCTTAATTAGTGCGTTCGGCAGCTTATCGCTATTTCATTTGCTGGCGTTATTTTTAGCGCTTGGATTGGGGGTTGATTATGCAATTTTATTCTCCCACAGCGATAAATTCCCCGCAGGTGTTAGCGCCGAAATTGTCAGCCTTGCCGCAGTGGGAAACGCACTTTCTTTTGGTTTATTAAGTTTCACATCTTTACCCATGCTGGCAGCTTTTGGCATGGCTACTTCCGTGTGCCTAATCTGTAATTTTATTTTCGCGCCTCTAGTTGTGCGCTGGGTGCAGCGCACGTGAGATTTTTTAGTGATTTAAATCGCTATTTTTTTTGGGTTCTCAGCGGCCTGTTGCTTGCAAGTTGTCAATTAACTCCCAAGCCAAAATTAATAATTTTGCCGCTGCACGTACCTGCTCACTCGGTATTAATTCAAGGCAAAATAATTAAGGATGGACAAGTACAGGCGATAAACGCGTTGCTGGAATCCGATAGCGAGCATATACAAATAGTTATGCTTAACCCGTTTGGCCAGCGCAGCCGCACACTAAACAGTGATGCCAAGGGCTGGAGTAGCCAACACCATATTCCTTTTGCAAGCTTGATTGATGATGCGGAATTTTTAACCGGATTATTATGCGTGTTTGCAGGCCCTGCACATTCGCATCTACACGCAGGCCATTGGCAAGGGTTTAATTTGGCCGTGTCGCATAAAGGCGCGACCACTTACCACGAAGTGAATACAGGTGCAGATCCTTGGCGCGGTTTGAGTAGTTACCGCAAGCGTGTAAACGAGCGGCTTGTTTTTGAATTACAATTGCAGGCCGCCGAGTTTTGACCGTTGTTATGGATTATTTTGCCCACCCCATTAGCCATTTGCTGCCCCATGCCGATCCAATGGTACTTATTCACGGCTTTGTGGATCAGGGCGAGAGCTGGTTAATTGCCGCAGTGGATTTAAGCCGTGCGAATGTATTTTCCACACCTGAGGGAATTCCTTCTTACGTAGCGCTTGAATATATGGCGCAAACTATTTCCGCCTATGCCGGCAGCCAAAATGCCGCGCGCGACTTGCCGCCGCAAATTGGTTTTTTATTAGGCACGCGCCAGTTTGAAAGCAACCTGGTGTATTTGCCTTCAGAAGGCGTAGCGCTGCTTAGAGTAGACGCCATATTTGCCGAAGAGGCTGCCGTGTGTTTATTTGAATGCTCTATGTACTCTCCCGACACACCTAATACACAGCTTGCGTGGGCGACGATTAAGGTGTTCCAACCCGATAATGTTCACTTGGTTCTTGAGTCTTTAATTTAATGAATACTGTGCTGGTAACCGGCTCTAGCCGAGGAATAGGCCGCGCTATTGTCGAGCGTTTAGCCGCTGATGGCTACGCTGTGGTCGTGCATTGCCGCAGCGAGCGCGCCAAGGCCGATGCAATTGCGCAAGCTATTATTGAAAAGGGCGGCAGCGCCCGAGTACTGCAATTTGATGTGGCTGATCGCGCGCGCGCCAAAGCAACAATTGAGGCGGATATTGAACAGCACGGAGCCTATTATGGCGCTGTTCTGAGTGCGGGAATTACCCGCGACACGGCGTTCCCCGCTATGGCCGAGGAGGAGTGGGATCAGGTGATCAATACTAATTTGCATGGTTTTTACAACGTATTACACCCGCTCATTATGCCGATGGTGCGCCGCCGTAAACCGGGGCGAATAGTGGTGATTTCATCGGTGTCCGGCGTCATGGGCAATCGCGGCCAGGTCAACTACAGCGCCTCCAAAGCAGGTTTAATTGGCGCGGCCAAAGCGCTTGCGGTGGAACTGGCCAGCCGCAACATTACGGTTAATTGTATTGCCCCCGGGCTTATTGAAACGGATATGACGCAGACAGCGCCTGTCGACGAGGCCCTAAAAATGATCCCGATGCAACGGGTGGGGCAGGTACATGAGGTGGCAGGTTTGGCCAGTTTTTTAATGAGCCTGGATGCCGGTTACATTACGCGGCAAGTTATTTCAGTTAATGGCGGGATGTATTAGCGATGGTACAGCGCGTAGTAGTAACAGGCATGGGTGCCATCACCGCACTGGGCGATAGCTGGCCTACGTTTAAACAAAACTTGGCAGACAGCGTCAGCGCAGTAGTGCGCTTGGATGCATGGGATCGCTTTAAAGATTTAAATACGCGCCTTGCCGCACCTGTGCCGAATTTTAAAGTGCCTGAACAATACCCGCGTAAAAAAACCCGCTCGATGGGCCGTGTTTCGCTGATGGCAACGCGCTCCGCGGAGCAGGCATTAATACAAGCGGGGCTTATCGACGATGCTGTTCTTGCGACAGGACAAGTAGGCGTGGCCTACGGCTCTTGTACCGGCAGTACAGATGCGGTGGCGGATTTTGGCTCTATGCTCGTAAACGGCGATATGTCCGGCGTGACAGCTACGACCTACATTCGCATGATGGGACACACGGCGGCGGTAAATATAGGCCTATTTTTTGGCTTGCGCGGTCGTATTATTAATACCTCTACCGCGTGTACATCGGGCAGCCAGGGCATAGGTTTGGCTTATGAGGCGATTAAATATGGCCAGCAAACGCTGATGCTGGCCGGTGGCGCCGAGGAGTTATGCCCGACGGAGGCGGCTGTGTTCGACACGCTATACGCTACCAGTATTTGCAACGATCAACCCGGTACTACGCCAAAACCTTTTGATGCGACGCGCGATGGGCTGGTGATTGGTGAAGGCGCAGGTACACTGGTGCTTGAATCGCTCGACCATGCGTTGGCGCGCGGCGCTGCCATTATTTGTGAACTAGTGGGGTTTGGCACTAATTCCGACGGCGGCCATGTCACCCAGCCCACTGCTGAAACCATGCAAATAGCTATGGAGCTGGCCCTAGCCGATGCCAAGCTTTCCCCTTCCGCCATCGGTTACATCAATGCGCATGGCACGGCTACTGATCGCGGCGATATCGCAGAGTCGCAGGCCACTGCTGCATTATTTGGCGCCGCAACGCCGATCAGCTCTCTTAAAGGTAACCTAGGTCATACGCTAGGTGCCTGTGGCGCAATTGAATCCTGGGCATCAATCCAAATGATGTTGGATGATTGGTTCGCACCTACGTTGAACCTATCAACTCCTGACCCTTTATGTGGTGAGCTGGATTACATTATCGGCACGCCTCGCAACCAACATATCGACTATGTAATGAATAATAATTTTGCGTTTGGCGGCATTAATACTTCGCTTATTTTTAAACGCTGGCAGGGGCAATAATTTTTATCCTCACGAACTTAATTTGCGTGTACGGCCATTATTAATTTCAGCGGAAGAGAAAACGATGAATTATTTTAAAGTTTCGCCGCACGATTTAATTCAATAAAAAATGAATCAAAGTTAAAGGTATTTTTAACGCTTAGTTCGCCAGGCTATATCTTCAAGCCTTTGGTCCTGCAATTGATAATCGCCGTGTAAATAGCCGCGCTCGCCGGTTAATACACCTTCACTTACGGACATAATTACACGGCTTTTCCCGCGGCTTTTTAATAATTGCTGACGAGCGTTAAGCCTTGCGCCTGCGAAATCTAAACGGCTATGGGTACTATCAATGGTAGGCTCTCCGCTAAACTCAATGTTTGTCGCCTGTATTACTGAATCGCGCACCTGTAGTGCCGAACCCTGCGCTGCTGCGACGCGTACATTTTGCAGAGTGACTAGGGAGTCTTCGATGATAATGATCTCGGCCGCTGCATCTGTAATGTGCAATCCCTTGCAACGCTTTACCGTTATAGAGTGGTAATTGCCGCTAATAATTGTGCCTGCCTCATTAACGCATTCTGCAGTAGCAAGCGTTTTTTCGTCCGGCGGGTTTTTTATAACCTCTGGCTGTGGTTGCTGTAATACTGTTTTTAACAGCGCATTAAATTCTGCCGGGTGGCTGAGCATAGGTACGTGTTGAGCGCCTTCAATAATATTTAAGCGATCACCAGTTAGTGCGTGCGCCAGCACTTGGCCAGTTCGCAGTGGCGCGACGGGATCTCTTTCACCCCAAATAATGCTGGTTTTTACCCTTGGAGAAAGTACCGCACGGCTAAAATTTTCTTCCGCCAAGGCGAGGGCTGCGTTGAGATTCGGTGCTTTAACCAGTGTTAAACCCCAGGCTTTATCACTGTTAGTTAGCAGCGCAGTAGGGTCGGGAATTTTTAGAAGCTTTTCAATTAATGAACTGCCTAAATCCTGTGCATTAACGGCATATCCGAGTAAAGAATTCGGCAGCGCATCTAAATCAATATCCACTTGGCTATCGGCGCTGTGTTTTACAAATGCAGTGCGCTGCAAAATGCCGGCGGCATCTACTAATACCAATTGCGATACCTCGCTCGGATATAAGTCGGTAAATCGTAAGACTACCGCCCCGCCCATCGAATGGCCGACCATTGCGCTGGTTTGATTGGGAATTAATTGTTGTTTTAAACGCTGTAAAAGCTGCGCATAGGCGGTGGGGGATAATTTTTTGGCCGGTTTATCCGAGTAGCCAAAACCTGGTAAATCCAATAAAAATACGTGATAGTCCGCTTCTAAAGACGCAGTTACTTTAAGCCAATCTTTCGCGCCGTTTTGCCCGAGGCCATGCACTAAAAAAATAGCCGGTTTGGTGGCCAAGCCTAATTCTGCAATAAAAACCTCGCAATCAAAAATTGCGTCATAAATATAAGCACCGCGCCATTTAGACGGTAAATTGAGTGGGGTTGGTTTAGTAGGTTTGTTTTGTGAAGGCAACCAGCGGTCCATTATCTGTTTGCCGGTTTCACTGACGGAATCGAGAATATCAAGCGCGCCTGCAGGCGCGCTACGGGTAATTAGCACGAATAAACACAAGGCAATTGCGAGTGCGGACTTTTTCATAATACGCGAGCACCGAATAATGCAATGGCGCAGTCTACCATAGCGGCAAAAACACACCTGCCGTTGAGTTTTTAAGCGTGTAGTAAAAGAGTTAATTGAAAAAGTATTGGGAAGCTCTCAATTCACACATTTGCGAAAATGCATAAATTTTATGCTTTGGCTCAATACTTAATTATGCAGGCTGACAAAGGGTTTTATTTAATAGTTTGTATGGAGGTTGCCAGTAATAGGCTGGATGTACCGAGATTTGCCGCTAAGCCACCGGAAGGATCAATGCTTGTTATTGACTCAATGGTGCCGGCAACCCAATAGCGCTCGCCGTGTTTTATCGTGCCCTGTGTAATAGTTGGAACGCTTGTGACCCAAATGGGTTTAACACCTACTAGCCTTAAGTTAAATTTAAAAAACACGGTTCCGGTCGGGCCTGTGATGATCGAGTCGACCTCGCCTAATAGGCCGGTCCAATTGCCTGAATAATGTGTGTTTAATTCTCCATTAATAAATAACGCTGTCTGGTTGCGTGGTGAGGCGACTAAAGGCTTGGAAGGCAGAGGATTGCGTGTGGCCTGTTCGGCCCAAGTGCTTTGAATTTGACACTGCTTTATCAGCGCGGCCTGTAATTGCGGATCGTCCGGGGTTTTGCCTAGAGCTTTGCGATAAGCGTCCCAGGCGCGGTCTATCCAGCCGTGGGCGCGCCAAAAATCAAGGCTATCCAGCGGACTTTGCGCGGTTAGATTTGTGGCAGGGCCGTTGTTGAGTAGGGCCCCATACAGACTGTCCACGGCCAAGCCGCCGGCGTTTGTACCGCATTGCAGCCATTGGCCAAAAGCCCCCTCGCTGGGCCAGCGCGCCAGAATTTGCTCGCGCGACAGCCTGCGTAAACGATCCACTACTTCAGCGGCTCTGATAACTGCCATTGGCCAGGGCTTGAATTGATTGATCTGCCCGGCCGGGTAATTTTCTGCGCTGGGGAATGGACGCCAGCCTGCAAACGAGTCGGCACGGCTAGGCCAAAGTGTGCGTTGGGATTGCAGTAAATGACGGTGCATCGCTAAAAACTCGTAACCGTCTGCAGGCCCTCGGCACATATCTTCGCTGGCCGGTGCAGGGCTTTGGTTAGCACAGGCTGCATTGTGCGCAAAGCCGCTATGGCATAAGCGCGCTTGTTGCCACAGGTTATAGCCTGTTTGCCAGTTATGGATGGTCATCCAGCGGCGAATATCAGCGCTTATTTCCTGTGAATTAATTGAGGGGTCGACAGATGAGTTGCCGCCTTCTTGCGATTGATAACCGCTAATACATTGGCCGGACAGGGCAATTTGTGAGGTGTTAGATGCTTCTATCTGCGTATCGGCAAAGGCCGAATAAGCCAATTGCCAGATGCATAACACAACAACCCCCATAACGATCGCTCGTATATGAGGGTTGTAGCTAGGGCTTGTAATCACAGCAGTGATGCGCCAACTGCGATACTTGGGTTATTGCACAATTGTTGGCGCCTTGGCGCCGTCTTTAATCCAGTCGTATAAATCCTGAATATTCTGCGCTGTTAAACCCGTCATAGTCTGTTTGCAGGCAGCATTTGCAGTACAGACAGCGCCGCTATCTCGGGCTGAACCCGAGGCTTTTAGATACAGCCAGCTTTGCTCAGGGTTACCCGGCACGACCATTTTAAAATCGTTGGTGTTATGCGCAGTGCGGCCGATTAAGCGCTCAACAATTTCTGTGGAGGATACTTGATAGCCTAAACGCAGCCCGGCTTCTTCTCCAGCGCCGTGGCAGGTTGAGCATTTAGCCGTTGCAGACTCAAACGCTGGGCGTAATTTTTCGTGGAAAAAACCACTTTCTTTTACGACTGGTACAAAGTCAGCGCTTTCATTCGGATGGCCTTTGGTGCCGCGAGTGTCTACGCCAACTTGACGCCATTTATCCATTTCACGGCACTGCTCGAGCATTTCGGCTTTGTAGTCCGCGTCGTTACGGTTTTTAGCTTTGGCTGTGCGGTATCGCTCCCACACATTGTCGATCCAGCCATGTAGCTTCCAGAACAAATAAGCATCGATATTTACGTTGTTATTGTTGGCAGCGTGTTTTTGGTTGAGGTTAGGAACTCCGTTAGCATGCAAGGCAAAATGCAGATTATTGGCGGTAGAAAAGTTAGCGCCGCCAGCAGTGCCAGGTTTAATGGCGCATGAAATCCACGTACCCAAATCCCCTTCAGTTGGGAACTCGCTGATATGCGCTTCGATGTTATCGGCGATATCGGCAATTTTCAGGATTTGCGCAGGCCAGGGCGTAAAGTAGCCGCGAATAGGTGCAGGGTAATCGTTGGCAGTGCGCGGGAATTTCTCCCAGCCGGTAAATTGCTCAGCATTATCAGGCCAGAGTTGAAGCAGCTGCTCGCGCATCAAACGGTGGCCGGAGAGAAAGTCCATACCATTGACCGCACCCTGGCAGTCGTTCTGCTTGGGCAGGAAATCTTTAAAACTACAGGCGCTGGGCAAGCCATTAATGCCGAATGCGCCACCGCTACCGCTACAGCTGCGTGCTTGGTGCCAGAGCACGTGAGCATCTTGCCAGCCATGATCGTACATGTATTGATAAACCGTAGGCTGCACGGATACGTCTTCCTGGCCATTAAGTTTATGTACGGCGTAACTGCTCTCGATGCGTCCGTTACTAATGTCCGGCCTGAAGCCTGTCATACAGTGATCCGCCGACGTAATGCCAGAGCTTGAACTTGAGCTTGAAGAACTGCTCGCGCGGCCAGAACTTGAGGAGCTAGATGAACTGGAAGAGCTTGAGCTTGTGCGGCCAGAACTTGAGGAGCTTGAGCTGGAACTTGATGAGCTTGAACTAGATGAACTGCTCGATTCGGTACCGGAGCAGGCAGCCAGCACAATACTCACCAGCCCAACCCCGATCAGTGATAGCGAGTCCACAGACCCTTTAAATAATTTCATGTTGCACACCCTTTGGTTTTTGTTATAAGAATCTGAAAGATGGATTTTCATCTTTCGCAACCAACTTCTTTAGCGTGCAACTATACCGGTTTAAGGTGGGCTGTCTGGGGTATTTATCACACAAATCTGATTTCGACTCTGTCCTCAGCAATTTTGTAAACAGAGACTGAACAGGATCACAAACTGCCCGCCTCGCGTTATGCGCATTGAATATCCAAGCTAAATTTATGCGTTTTGATAGCCTTAAGCTTCTAACGCTCAGACTATTTTTAAGAGTATTTTTTTGAAACTAGGCACTTTTTAGAAAAAGCCGTTTTTGGAGCGTAGCCACTGCAAAATGGCTTTTAAAAAGAATTTTTAAAAGCCGGGATTTTTGAAATAAGGGAATGTGTAAAAAGAGAGGTGGAGAGAATAGTTGTACAGAGAAACTGCGCGCAGCGTGTAGTTTCTCTGTTTAAACAAGTAATTTTTCTATTTTAAATACGCGCTTGGTTTTAAGTAAACACTTGGTTTTAAGTAAACACTTGGTTTTGAACAAGCGCCTGGGTTCGGCGCGAAAGCCGTTAGTAGCTATTTTAAGAGGTTTCCTCGCTGTCGCAGGGTTACTGCAGTCGCAATTAAATGCTCAGCTCACCCCTCCAGACAGCGAGCAAGCGACTTTAAATCATCGGCCGAATTAAGCAGATTACAAATAGCTTCGTCGGCCGCATCCCTCGATAAATAAAGGCTATCAAACAACTCTTGCGGTAATTGTTCAGAAGTTTTATTGCCTGTCCCATGCTGGTGTAACAGATGATTGGCGACGTACACCAAGTGAGCGTAGGCGGCGTGCTCACCCTGATAATCGGGATTAAATTGTTGCCGAATGCCGGTGTAAACCTCGGGCGGTAGATTCCAATACTCAAGTAACCACGCGGTAATTTGGCAGCTGGCTAAACCCAATACATGTTGTTCAACGACGCCTGATGCCAGATGTGGATTAGCTTCCAGATGCCGGTTTATGTTTTGAAAATGCGGCGGAAATACTTCAGCGAGAATTAAATACCCAAAGTTATGCAGCAGCCCCACCAAATATGACATGCCGAAGGCCGGGCGATTAATGCGAGGAATACTAGTGACCAAAGCCTCAATGGCAGCGGCCATAAATACAGCATTTTTCCAGTATTCACGGCTTTGCGCTTTGCTAATAACATTTGGATTAAACGCTCGCCCCAAGGACAATCCCAGCGACAGGTTGATTACCATATCAAACCCCAGCACACGCACTATGGCATCCTGCACGGATTTAATTTTGCCAGGCGCTGAATAATAGGGAGACGCCGCCCAGCTGACGACTTGTGCGGCCAGCGACGGGTCAAATTCGATAATTTTAGCTAAATCGCTAATATCCGCATGGGGGTTGGCGCGCAGGCGAATTATTTTGCTCGCGGTATCGTGTAACGGCGGTATTTCTAAAGTTTCCTGCAAGCGTTGTTTTATCCGGCGCTGCGTGAACAAGCTCACGGATTTAACGATTTGTTGTTCGTCGTTGCGCGGCTCACTGTTAATTGTTTGCGTCGGGCTCGAGAGCGTACAGGTGCTCGATTCGCGGATTAATGCTTTAAAATCAGCGCGCTGCACACATACCAACTCGGCTTGATCACCGGAGTTTAAACACACGTTTTCATAGCGCAGAATATTTATATCCACGAGGGTCGGCAGCCCCTGCCAAGCTGGCATGGCGGGCACACTCTGTAAATTGTGTTTTAGTAATAGGGCATTTAATTCAGCGGATGTCACCGGATTGAGCGTACGGCCGAGCTCCTGGGACAAAAGCTCCAAATCCAGCAAATCTTTTTGCGGTAGTAACACTTGAATCCACCCGTGTTGATCCGCCAGAAGTTGCGAGCGCACCTGACATACTGTTTGGTCAGTGGTAGGGCCGGGGTCGGTGGGTGTCAGAGCGTAATTGATATTATTGCTCTGCAGCAGTTGCAAAATAGTAGCGGGAACAGGCACGAAGAATTACCTCAGATCATGCGAACGTTTGTCTTACACAAGACGGCTCCTTAAAGCATAGTTGGGCTGGGGCAAAGTGCTAGATAAAACCTGCTCGCTCAGCAAAGGTTAAGCCCCTATTACTTTCAGGGTCTGTAAATTTTGCGGTTGGATATTTTTGTCGCAGGCTCTGGTGGATGAATTTTTAAGGCACGGTGTTTTTGGCGAGTGAAAAACTATTTTTTAAAATAATAATGTGACCCAATTCAGCAGAAGTATTTTATAAAGTCGCGCAAATTCTGGTTTGTTCTAGTGGCTAATTTTTAAAGCCTAAAATAATGTTGGTTTAAAAATTTGCGTTAAAAATATAAGCAATATGCGGTTCTGCCAGAGCGCGAAATAGCGCAAATAATCGAAAAAATTTTCATTGGAATTACCAACATTTAGTAAGCCCTGCAAAACTATAATACGACCTTTTTATAGCGCCCCACCGACGGCCCTGCGCAGCTTAGGCTAAGTTGCTTGAATTGTTCGCAAAACCTCTGTCAAAGGGGCATTAGTACAGAGCTTTTAATCTCAAGTGCTATGCTTGCTAGGTGCTTTTATAGCAGCATTGAAGGCGGAAGATTGTTTCGTTAACCGCGCGAAAATTTCGGGTATCATGCCCGGCCAACAATAATAGCTTCGGGAGTTTGTCGTGGAGAGTAACGTTTTATTCGCAGGCGGCTGGTTAATGGTGCCGATCGTTCTGTGTTCTGTTGCTGTAGTTGCCATCACTGTAGAGCGATTCTGGACTTTAAACCCGAAAAAAATCGCCCCTCGCCATCAACTGGGCGATGTCTGGGCGCTGCTGCAAAACAATAGTTTTGATGCGGAAAAACTCAAATCTCTGCGTAAATCCTCACCGCTAGGCCGCATTTTAGCGGCGGGTTTGAGCAACTCGCGCCATGGCCGCGAAGTAATGAAAGACTCCATCGAGGAAGCTGCAAGCCAAGTGATCAACGAGCTTGAGCGCTATCTGCCTGTATTGGGCACGATCGGTAGCCTTGCGCCGCAGTTGGGCTTGTTGGGTACAGTGTTCGGTATGATCAAAATGTTTACGGAAATTATGCTCGCCGGCAGTAATGGCAACACCAGCATTTTGGCCGGCGGTATTGCAGAGGCACTGATTTGTACGGCAGGGGGCCTAATGGTGGCTATTCCCGCCATCGCTGCGCACCGGTTTTTTCTACGTCGCGTCGACAACCTTACGGTACTGCTTGAGCAGGACGCACTTAAATTGGTGGATGCTCTGTGCAACGACCGCCGCGTCGATTTAAAAGCGGCCTAAGGGGAGCTTATGAAATTTCGCCGCCAAGCGCGTAGGGAAGAACATATAGATGTCACCAACTTTATTGACGTGTTATTGCTATTACTGATCTTTTTTATGGTCGCAACTACGATGACCAAAGAGGGGCATTTAAAGCTTGAACTGCCCCAAGCGGTGGGCAGTGATGAGACTGCGAAGGTAGACCGCATTGAAGTAATAGTGGATCAAAAGGGTAGCTACACATTAAACGGCCAGGCGCTGATTAACAGCCAGTCCGCTACCTTGCTAAGCGCTATCGAAAAACTTGCCATTGCCGATAAAAAAACCGCGTTTGTGGTTACGGCTGACGCCAATGTGCCTTATCAAGCAGTGGTTACGGTTATGGAGGCGGCGGGTAAATCCGGTTTTAGCAACATCCAGCTCACCACACAATTGCCCGGCGGCCCGGCTTCAACACCTTGATCGAGCAATCTCTTCTACATCAATGGTATGCAAGGCCCACCTGGTTGTGGGTTTTTTTGCCTCTGGTGCCGTTGTTTTCTCTGCTGCGGTTTGTGCGCCGCTGCTATTTACATGCGCGCCGCCAGAAGCTCCCAGTACCGGTTGCGATTATCGGCAATATCAGCGTTGGCGGCACTGGCAAAACCCCGGTCATTATGGCGTTAGCCCAGGAGCTACAGGGGGCGGGACTTAAAGTCGGCATAGTGGCGCGCGGTTATGGCGGCACGTTTGACGGTGAATTTTTGCTAGTTAGTGAAAACACGGACGCAAGCCTGTGCGGCGACGAACCCGCGCTTTTAGCCCAGAGCCTCGGCTGTCACGTATGTGTTGGCCGCGATCGCGTGGCGGCCAGTTGGGAGCTGGTGCGCCAGGGCTGCCAAGTTATTCTCAGCGATGACGGACTGCAGCACTATCGCTTAGCGCGGGATTTAGAAATAATCGTCATCGATCAGAGCCGCGGGTTGGGCAATGGCTGGTGCCTGCCCATCGGGCCACTGCGTGAGCCACCGCGTCGGTTAACACAAGTCGATTGGGTATTGGTAAACGGCGGCTCCGGGGAGAACGGGTTTAGCCTGCAGCCAAGGGGTTGGCGCCAACTGGCGAGTAACCAGGCCTATCCGTTTACACCCTGGCCTTGGGGGCAGATTGAGCAAGTCTGCGCATTGGCGGGTATAGGCAACCCTGAGCGGTTTTTCCAAAGCCTAGAGGCATTTGGCCTTGAAGTCCGTCGGCGCCCGCTGCCGGATCACCACCGCTTCAATCCGGTGGATTTTGTTTTTGCCGACGGACGGCCGCTGTTAATCACGGCGAAGGACGCGGTTAAATGCCGTATGCTTGCGCCGCCTAATACCTGGGTTCTCGATGTTGACGCCCAGTTGCCGCAACCGTTTGTGCGCGAGTTTTGTACGCGTATTTTGGCGCTCTGCCATCCCCATTAGGAGCACTCCCCGTGACCTATACCGTAATTATCCCCGCCCGTTTTGGCTCCAGCCGCCTGCCAGGCAAACCCTTAAAAGATCTCGCTGGCAAAAGCATGGTGCAGCGTGTTTACGAAAGTGCTCGCAGTAGCGGGGCTCGCCGCGTCATAGTTGCCACGGATGACCCGCGCATAGCAGATGTGGTCAGCGCCTTTGGCGGTGAATTCTGTATGACTGGCAACCATCACGAATCCGGCACTGATCGCTTGCACGAGGTAGTTGACCTACTGGATTTATCGATTGATGACATAGTAGTGAACGTACAGGGCGATGAGCCGCTCATGCCCGCAAGCGTAATCGACCAAGTGGCCAATAATCTGGCGCAGCGCCCGTCTGTGGGAGCCGCTACCTTGTGTGAACCGATTACAAGCGTAGAGGACTGCTTTAACCCGAACATCGTAAAGGTCGTGCGTGATCAAGCGGGCCTTGCCCTGTATTTTTCCCGCGCGCCTATCCCTTGGCACCGCGATGGCTTCAGCGCTGACAATCATGTATTACCGCAAGCTATCCAGCCTATGCGGCACATTGGTATTTATGCCTATCGTGTCAGCCTGTTACGCAAGTTCGTCACTTGGCCGATGGCGGCCTTAGAAGCCTGTGAGAAGCTCGAGCAATTGCGAATTTTGGCCAACGGCCAGTCGATCCATGTGGAAGAAGCCTGTGAACAGGTGCCTGGTGGCGTGGATACAGAACTCGATTTAAAACGCGTGCGCCAGTATTTAGCGCAGTTAGAGGCAAGCCAAAAAAGGATCTCCAGTGCGCACTAAGATTCTTTTTGTTTGCCTGGGCAATATTTGCCGCAGCCCTACGGCCCATGGTGTTATGCGGGAAAAGGTGCAACAGATGCGCCTGGCATCACGCATAGAAGTGGACTCAGCTGGCACGTCGGACTGGCACGTTGGCCGCCCACCGGATACACGCACTATCGCCTGCGCCCGCAGTAGTGGTTATGACTTAGGCCAGCAGCGCGCACGTCAGGTAAGTGCGGACGATTTCGCGCAGTTTCACTACATACTCGCCATGGATGAAAAAAACCTTGCTGAACTGCAAAAGATCGCACCGGAGGATTTTAGCGGACATTTGGGCTTGTTTTTGGACGTGTTGCCCCAGCAATCCCTGCGTGAAATGCCCGATCCCTATCACGGCGAAGCCGAAGCGTTTATGCAGGTGTTGAACCTTGCCGAGGCCGCCTGTGACAAGTGGATCGAGCGCATAGTGGCGCCGCAAGGTTAGTTTGCCAGCATGTTTGTTGTCCTATGATCACCGCTGACTACGACCTTCAACACTTAAATACTTTAGGCTGCCCCTCTCGCGCCGAATATTTTTGTGCAGTTAGCACGCTTGCCGAGCTCACCGAGGCGTTGGCTTGGGCGCAGCAACGCTCGCTCAGAGTGAACCTGCTTGGGGGGGGCAGCAATGTCCTCTGCGCGCCTGTTATTCCAGGCTTAACCCTTGCGCCCAATTTGCTCGGTCGCAATGCGGTTAAGCAAGCGGGCGAGCAAATATGGGTGGAGCTGGCGGCAGGGGAGAACTGGCATCAAGCGGTGCTTTGGTGTTCAAGCCAAGGTTGGTATGGGTTGGAAAATCTCGCCTTAATTCCAGGCAGCGCAGGCGCCGCACCGATTCAAAACATCGGTGCCTATGGGGTGGAGCTTGCACAACTGCTCAGCGAAGTCATCTGCTTTAATCGCGAAACCCAAAGCCTGCAAACGCTTGATGCTAATCAATGCCAGCTGGGGTACCGCGATTCTATTTTTAAACACAGCCTGCGCCACAGCCATATTATTCTTGCCATCCGGCTGCGCCTAAGCCTGCGCTTTAAGCCGGACTTAAGTTATGGCGCGTTGCAGTTTCAGGGTGTAAATCCCTCAGCAAGTGAACTTTTAGACCGGGTTATCCACCTGCGGCAAAGCAAATTGCCAGACCCAGCAGTAACGCCCAATGCCGGCAGCTTTTTTAAAAACCCGGTTGTAACTACCGCGACACTTACGCGCCTGTTAGAGCGCTATGTCAGTGTGCCGCATTACCCCGCCGCCGCAGGCTTTGCAAAACTTGCTGCCGCCTGGTTAATTGAACAGGCCGGCTGTAAAGGGCAGACCTACAGCGGCGTAAACGTACATGCCCTACAAGCGCTGGTGCTTACAAATCCCGCTCATAGGCCGCGCACTGATGTGCTCGCCTGCGCGGCAACCGTTGCACAATCAGTGCAGGCTAAGTTTGGCATTGTGCTGGAAATAGAACCGCAATTGTTGGGTTGAGGATTTGCGTTTAAAAATGCCCGCTGGGGTTTTGCAAAACATCTTGCATTAAATGCTTATTATTTTTGAAGTATATTTTTTAATGTTGAGCACAATGGTATAGAAAGTAATAAATTAACAATCAGGCAGTTCTACTACGTCCCAGTACGAGCGCAGCATCGCAATTAAATGCGCAAAGCCATTATCCGATTGTTTTTTCACTATATAACCTGCCACGTTGCGCGCGTAGGATTTGGCTTTGTCATCCTCCGCCTGAGAAGTGGTAAGCATAAATACCAAAGAGCTTGCTGTTAACGGATCGGCGCGCAAGCTTTTAAGCATCTCAAAACCGTTCATGCGCGGCATATTAATATCGAGCAATACAATGTATTTGCGCCCGGTGTTAATTAGTGCATGCAATAATTCTAAGCCCTCTGCACCATCGTGAGCTCTAATAAGCGGATTGGATAAATTTTGTTTTTTTAGCGAACGCTCAATAGATATGGCATCTATATCATCGTCATCCACCAAGAGAATGGTGACATCCTGTTGATCTATTTTGTGATTGAACATTAAAACATCTCGTGCACATTTAAATTATGAATAGCAGGCCAGGTAAAATAAAACCAGCAGCCAGAAACGCCGTCGGATTCAACGCGAATAGTACCACCAAGGCCTTCTACCGTCTTCTTCACTAACGCCAAGCCTATGCCACTGCCCTCAACTTTATCCCTTGGCCTAAGGGTTTGAAACATCGCAAATATTTTTTGCTGATGCTCAAGCGCAATACCCGCGCCGTCATCGCCCACACCAAATTCAAATATGCCATTGTGTTTATTAGCTGAAATATAAAGTTCAATTTCTGTGCGTGGGTGATGTTTAATGGCGTTGCCGATTAGATTGCGAAATACTACTTCCAGCGGTACCTTGTGAGTTTCAAACACAGGCATGGGGCTTAAATAGTTAATATGTATGGTCTGAGTTGCGCCAAACAGTTCGACAATATCCTGCACTAGCAGGCGTGTGTCGACCAGTGTCTGCTCCCCGCTGTGGCGACCGGCCCGGGAATACTCTAATAAATCATCCAATAATTTTTCCATTCTTTTAATGCGGCTTTGCATTAATGTTAAGTGTTTCTGCGTGCTCTCATCCAGTTTATCTTCAAGATCTTCAGCGATCCAGCCAGCGAGTTGGTCAATCCCACGCAACGGGGATTTAAGATCGTGGGAGGCGATATAAGCAAAACTATTTAACTCATCGTTGATGATAGATAAATTGCGCATCAATTTTTCTTGATGTTTTTCAGTATTTTTTCGATCAGTAATATCAATGTTTACGCCGTAGATTTGTTTGGCTATGCCTGCGGCATCACGCAATACAAATGCTTGCGCTTTGATATAGCGCTGCGCGCCCGAAGGTTTAACAATGCGAAATTCAGCGTCAAATGGCGCATTGCCATTGATGGCCGCCTGCAGAGCGATCTCGCTCGCATCTAAATCATCCGGGTGAACTGCATTGGCCCACAATGAAAAGGGCTGCTCATCTGTATCACTTTTTTCAATTCCATAAATGACATACATAGTGTCATCCCATTGCAGCGTATTGCGCTGTAAATCATAATCCCAAAATCCCAGCCCCGCAGCGCTCGCGGCTAAGCTAAAACGCGTATTGGCATGCAGTAATAGTTCAGCATTTTTTTTGCGGCTGGTAATATCAAAAATAGTCGCCAATACATTTACGCCGCCTATACCGGATATTGTATTTAAGCCAATTTCTACGGGGAATTCACTACCATTCTGGCGGCGCGCAAAAAGATTCATACCCTCGCCCATCAAGCGCGAGACTGATTCTTTTAAAAAGCCTGTACGCAATGAGCGATGTTTATCTCTGTAGCGATCGGGCACTAACAGCTCAATTGGCTGGCTGATTAATTGCTCAGAGGTGTAACCAAAAAGCGCAGTCACCTGGCGATTAGCACGGATAATCTCACCGGCAGAATTAGTCACAATAATCGCTTCCGGCATGGATTCAATTACCAAATCTGCGTAATTCAAACTGGCCTGAAGGCGGTGGTTGCTGTCAATAATTTCGTTATCGCGGGCAATAATTTTTCTAAGCATCGTATCGAATGCTAAAGCTAGCTGATCCACTTCGCGTAAATTCGCTTTCGGTAGACTAATACTGTAATCACCTTCACCAATAGTATGGGCAATATTACCTAGTTGTATCAAAGGTGTAATGAGCTTGCGAATATAGATATATAACAAAATGGAAATAAGCCAGGCTACAGAAGCTGCACTGAGTAAAATTATTTTATTTACTCCGCTATTTCGCGCCGAGATATAACTGGCATGAGCGGCATATACGAAAGAAACAACACGCTCCTGCCCGGTTGAATCTTCAATCGACACATCTTGCTGTACACCATACAAAGCTTGCCCGCCATGAGTAAATAACGTCAATTTTTTCTGCGGTAATGAATAAATCGGTTTGCTATTAATATCCACAGTGGCAGCAATATCCTGTTGCCATTTAAACGAGCGCCCAAGATCGAAACCGAACGTTTTTTCTTGCATAGGGTGAATAAGATAATCGCCATTCTGGGTAAACATATAAGTGGTGATATAACCAAGGTTATCCTCCATGAGTTTATCGAACACGGGCCCCATATCCATGCTGATTACAATGATGCCAAATAGTTGTCCATTGTTTGCGTAAATAGGCGTGGAGGCTCTAAGTGTGCGGCGATGGGGCACTTCGATTTTGCCGTTGTCCTGGCTTAGATTAAAGTCAGAAAGATAGGTCTCCCCTGGCTTTAATTTGATAGTAGCAGCGAAATAGTCGCGGTCAGCCTTTTGCTGCAGCTGGTCATCGCGCGCGACTTCAATTTTGCCTGCTGAGGATTGAACTCGCACAATCTCGCGGCCTGAGTCGGCCACACCGATAAAGCGCGCTCGAAAATATTCAGGGTTAGCATTTAAAAAAGCCGCGAGCCTATCTTGCAAACGATTAATAAGAAAGGCGGTATTTTGCTGCTCCAAAGCATCAAAGCCGTTATTGTTGCTGGCGCGCACTATTCCTTGCGCTGAAGGGGTTTGCGATAAAAAGATAACATCGCGGTATAAGCGATCAATGCGATAGTGCAATTCCTTCGCACTGGAATCCGCCTTAGCCTCAAGCTGCGCTTGTAATTCTGCTAATACAGAATGACGCACTAATTGATTCGATAAATATATTTGAATTGTTGTTGCCAGCAACAATAACAGTAAAACACCGGCAATTATGCGAAAGCTCAACGACGCGCGAGCATTTAAAAGTGTATGGATTCGGTTCATAGGCGTGTCCGTTGGAGCGAGGCGTAAATTGCCCCAAACCGAATTTGAAGCTCGTCCACAGTATACGCTGAATGCGAGCGATTGTTATGAACGGGTTAGCGAGTTTATAGGCAATTGCTATAAGGCTTAAATTCTCAAAAATATACACGTAGCGCCGCTAAATAATGCTCGTTCAATGCCTAAAGCAAATAGTCTAGGCAAAGTTTAGGACAACTTTATTTGGGCGCTGAGGTATTTTTGGTGGCTTTTGCAATTAAAATGTGCGCGTACAAATTTAAGCGCCACCTAAGTGATACTCTGATTTAGCGGTGATTGGCAATTGCCATTGCGAGCCGTGCCAGTGTGCAGAGTAATAAAAACCCTATGGTTACTGGCATTAGCGTATTGTTGTACGCCTGCCCTATGGCTGTGCCCAGCGTTAAGGCTATGATCGAGGAGACAGCACCAATAATGGCGGAGGCAATTCCGGCAATATGGCCCATAGGCTCCATTGCTATTGCATTAATGTTGCCGAATACAAAACCAAAACATAAAAAATTAAACCCAGCGAATAGCATAAACATCCACAGGCTAGCAGGCGTTATGTACTGTACGCCGATAAAAATCAGCGCCGCAACAATCATTCCCCTCAGTGCGTAATCGCATAAGCGGCGCATACCAAAGCGTTCAACCACGTAGGAATTACCCAGTGACGCCAGGCCGAATATCAATGCTAATACACCAAAATACAGCGTAAATAATTTTCCAGTGGCAAACATTTCCTGGAATATTTGTTGAGACGAATTTAAGTAGCCAATTAAGCTGCCAAAAATAAACCCCATGCACAG
Source organism: Cellvibrionaceae bacterium (assembly GCA_036520615.1). Taxonomy (GTDB): domain Bacteria; phylum Pseudomonadota; class Gammaproteobacteria; order Pseudomonadales; family Cellvibrionaceae; genus CAMCXE01. The sequence goes on from DATDJI010000018.1 coordinate 34,475, forward strand.
CGTATAACCCATCGTCAATTTGTGTGTAATTACCTCTTTAAAGCCAGCTATAAAGCTTGCGGCGGATAATTCAATGCGTTGCGCTTTAGGCAGGGTTTCATCCAAACGGAAAAAAATCCAGCTACCAATAATCAGCGCATACACGATATAAAAAATAAAAATACTGCGCCAGTCCGCCAGCAATAAAATTGCCTGTCCTACAGAGGGCGCAATAGCCGGTACGCCCATAAATATCAGCATGACAATGGACATGATTTTTGCCATCTGATTACCTGAATATTTATCGCGCACAATCGACATAGCGGCAACATAAGGCCCTGATACTCCCAGGCCCTGTATCAGTCGCCCTAATAATAGTGTGTGCAAGTCCTGTCCTAGATAACACACTAGGCTGCCGATGAAATAAAGCACTAAGCCAGTGTATAAAATGGGTTTTCGCCCTATGGCATCGGAAACGGGGCCCGCAACCAACTGGCCAATGGCCATCCCCAAAAAAATGGCGGTAATTAATAGCTGAACTTGATTAGCGTCCGAGATCGCCAGCGCGCTGCGGATAATGCCCAGAGCAGGTAAAAGCGCGTCGATGGAAATGGCGATTATCGACATCAGTAGCGCAATTAATAGTGTGAATTCACCGCTTGATATTGATGGTGTAGTAGACGCATTAGTCATAGGGTTTAAGTCATGTAAAGTTTCAGACAGAGGCCAAATTTACAGCATCGAACCATTGCCGAATAAATAGACCGGGAAAATCAGTGCAAGGTAATGCCTGATAGCCCTAGTCGAATGGCAACGGATATTTTCGACAGATGCTAAATGAAATATTAGCCTGGCATTATGCCAAAATTACTGCGGCTTCAGTGATATAGCTCTATGGGATTTAAACGGACACCAGTTAGCGTACCTGCATTTACAGTTATTGTGTCCGCAGGATAAGCACAGATTTGCGAAGGTTGTTGATTTAATCCGAGTGTATGAGTGTGCGCAATTGCTCTATACCTTTGGGCCATGTACCTAAATTGGATGCACTATTAATATGGCCAAGATTTTCGATTGGTAAAAATTTAGCTCCCCATAATGACGCCCAGTGGGCGGCTTTTTCAACCTGCATCCATGGATCATTTGTGCTGGCAATTACCTGAGTTTTAACCGCTAAAACCTTCCGGGGCAGCTGATCGGCTAGGAAAAATTTATCTGGGTCCGCCGGCGCAACTAATAAAAGCCCAGCAATTTTTTCCGGAAATTGCCCAGCAATACGTGCGCTGGCTAAGGCACCAAAACTGTGGGCAATTAAAATCAAAGGCGTTTTGCTTGCATTTAGAATAAGTTCAATAGCGTTACACCATTTTTCTAAATCGGGTGTTGTCCAGTCATCTAACTCAATACGTTTGCTACGCGGTAGCTGTTTCTGCCATAGGCTTTGCCAGTGCTGCGCATCACTATTATCAAGCCCAGGCACTATAAGCACACTGTGGCGGCCAATTACCTGTGTTAGTTCGGCGCCGATATTTTGTGTGGCCAGCATCTGCTTTACCCTTTTTAAAAATGATATAGATAGCTTACGCAGGAATGACAATTCATCAAAGTATCGATTTTTTATGAGCTTATATCCGACCGCATATACGCTTAGGTTATAAGCTCAGAAACAATCAGTATTTTTGCTGCAAAAAAAACTCACCTATTCTAGCGGCCCAGCCGAGCCATGTGATCAATCCAAAGAAACTGAACAGGCATGCTATGCAGAGGTTATTGGACGGATTGGTCGGGTATTGTGCAAAGCCAATAAATAAATTGTATTTAGTGCAAAAAAATATTCGCTAGTATGGAAATCACACTGTTATTGTTAATCATCAAGCCTGTTTAAAAACAAACAGGCTTAATTGGGTTCTTTATGCCGCTAAACGATTTAATGCAGCATTTTAATGATCTGCTTAAACAGCAACAGGAAGTGTTGCCTCATTTACCTAAAACCTATTTTTATTGGCGAGACGAGCAGTTTTTTGCGCGCTTTGGCAGCCAAAACTTCGGTAACCGCTTCATCCCTATTATTGATGAACTGACTAATACGGTTATAGGCTATGAAAGCCAATTAGGTGTGCAGACGGCATTGGGGTCAGCAATACCTGTTGATGATGTATTTGATGCTCTGACCGATCTAGACGAAGTAGTTTTTTTAGATCGGATTACACGCACGTTACAAGCGCTTAATTTTTCTGCAGTGCCTGGACACCGCGGGACATTTTTGTCGCTGGGCATTCAACCGCGCCATATACTTGGTGTTTCATCCGGTCATGGCCGTACGTTCGATACTATTTTAGGTGATTGTGGTTTAGCCACTGCAAAGGTGTTATTGCACACGACCATACCCGCGCCAGAGCATTTTGCGCATTTTCGCCGCGCGTTATTTAGCTATAGTGCTTTTGGTTATCGCGTGGGAGTACATATTAAATCCGAAGTCGATTGGGCAAGTTACCGCGCCTGGAATTTAACACCGGATTATTTATTTTTACATGCGAATGTCAATGCTGTGGAAGCACAAGCGGGGCCGCAAATAATACGCCCACGCCAGGCCAGCTATGAGCTCTTAGCCAGTTAAATGCGGTGCACTGGTGGACATAAATGAGCGGCGATTAAAAGGCGCGCAGGGGAATAAATATTTCAGGGAAATAAATACTAATGGGCAGGTTAACTGCCCATTAGTAGTGTGTAAGAGATTATTGATATTCTTTTAAATCCACTAACGGCTGGCTGGGCTTGTACCGCAAAAAGGGCAATGCGCGAGCAAGCGGGGCGAATATGCTGCGCTCATTCATCGCTTGGGCATAAGCCACGTAGGTTGGGTCTGCTGATAAATGCCGCTCCTCAGTTCGCGCCCGCAAAAAATAAATACCATTGAGTGCTAACAATGCCATGCAATCGCGCAGCACGGTTAGGTACGTGGCTTTATCGTGAAATACAAAAGGCACGGCGATTAACCACCAGCTTAGGTTTTTACTCACATAAGCCGGGTGTTTACACCAAGCATATACGCCATTAGTAATAATGCCGCGGTTGGTGAGGTTGGAAAAACGCAAGCCAAAACCCACACTGGCTAACATATAAATAAACGTCAGAATTAAAATAACGCCACCCCAAATACCTTGCATAACGATATTACCGTCAAGCCAATGATGCCATTCGAAGTTATCCGAGTTGTAATTAATATAGGAGGCGGCTACAAACGACCAAATAGGTTCATAACACATAAGCGCCCATAACCAGCCTGCAGCGGTAGGCTCGGCAGAGCGAATGTGTGAGTCGAATATTCTAAACGTACACAAATACCCCACCGTTACTATGACCACGTCGATGCCATAAAATAAATCGGTGGGTACTCCATAGCCTTGTGTTTGCCAAAATCCCAAATCGAAAAAATTCCACCGCTGGGCTTTTTCAAAAAAACTTAAAGAATAAATAAACATTAAAGGCAAAAAGAAAAATTTTACTCCCCAGCCGGTTAGGTGCTGGCGAATTTTAGCTGCGTTAATGTCTTTGGTTTGGCCCATTAAAAACCTGCCGAACTGATAATAGCCATCCTCCGGCAAACGCATGCGCCGATCTACCCAGGCGATGTAAATAACCGAGGCGGGAATAAATAATATCGCTAGATCGTAAATAAACTGCCAATAGCGATTATAAAAACCGCCGATATATTCAGGTATTAAACTGTACAACAGGGCCATTAAACCGAGTGTGCCGTATAGGCCTAATAATTTGGTGAATACTCGGCGCCAATTAGCAGGCTTAGGAGGGCTGTTGAGGTCGAGCCCTGATGAAGGGCGCAATTGCGGTTTAAGGTATTTCCATTCTAAAAATGCTATGGGCAGCACGTAGCACGACAGAATTAATAACACCTGATAGCTAAGGTCGATAGGTGGAACCAGGCGCAAGCTAAAAATGCACGCTAACATACATACAATACCCACCCAGGTAATGGGTTGAGACGTGCATGAGGGCGGAAGGGGTGTGGGGTGGGGCTTAAGCTGGGACATAAACAGGCTCTTAAGGCGGCGGTAAGCGCGCAAGTGTAGCGTCTTTAGCTGCAAAAACCTTGACCTAAGGCCCAGCTTGACGGTTTGTTAATACATTCTGGCAAGCGCTTAGCTTAAACTTGCGGCATAAACTCTGGCTAAACCGCAATATCAACAGTCGATGGCACCGGTAAATCATTTGGTAATTTAGGCTTATAAATGGCCCTGTAAGGTCGTTGCATTGGGCGGTATTTAAATGGCATCGTAGGTGCTGCAAGGTTAATTGGTTAATGTTATTAACGCTTTAAATTTCCGGCTTTTAGCGGTTAATGTAAATTAAAAATTCAGTGGTAGATTTGATGCGTAGCGTAAATATTAGGGAAGTAACAATTGCTTGCCGCTTAGTGGCGAGCCTCGTGTTAGCCTGTATTGCGCTGTCCGCGTGCAACAAAACTGGCTCAACTTCAAGGCTTGTGGATGCCGGCAGCAATTCCAACCTGACTTGGGTTGAGGGTGAGTACCCGGCCTATGGCCAGTATTTAGATCGCTGTGCTGCTCCGCGCACCGGAATTGACCCTGCCACTGGCAAACCCTATGACGACAAGAGCGGCAGTGCCGCCCATGAAAAATTCGCTCTGCGCGGCTATAGCCACGAAACCTATTTATGGGCTAAAGAATTAACCGATCAAAATCCCACTAGCGCATTAAATCCGCTGGAATATTTCGACTTATTAAAAACTGCGGAAGATCGATTTCATTTTTATGTAAGCTCAGAAGATAATTACCGAGATTTTATTCTCGGCAAACCCTTAGGCTATGGCATTACCTGGCTGCGCCAACATAATAATGATGTGGTTGTGGGTTATGTGGAGCGCAATTCACCCGCTGAGGCAGCAGGAATTGTCAGGGGTGACCTTTTAGTGACAACGGATGGACTTAGTGAGGCGCAAATGAGCCTCGGTCAATTTAATGATGCATTATTCCCTACCGCTAATTCTCCTTCCCACCGATTTGTATTTAAAAATAACCTTGGTAGCTTAACGCCGGAGCGGCAATTAACGGCGGTGGAGTTAACGGTTAACAGCGTACAAAATATTAGTTATTTTTCCGGCAGCGATGGCCGCAAGATAGCCTACTTTTCTTTTGGAAGCTTTAATGGCACAGCGGAAAAAGAATTAATCAACGCGGCTAATGAAATAAACCGTGCAGGCGCGCAAGAATTAATTGTCGATATACGCTTTAACGGCGGCGGTTATTTAGGTGTGGCCGCTCAACTTGCTTATATCGTGGGTGGTGATGCAATTAGTGATAAGCGTATATTTTCATCGTTGCGGTTTGGGCCAAATCTGCCTGCTGGCAGCTTCGGTAACAGCAAAACGCCCTTTTTGCGTACGACGCAGGGCTATAGTCGCGATATTCCCACTGGTCAGCCGCTACCCAAATTAAATCTGAAACGCCTGTATGTTTTAACTAGTGATCATACCTGCTCTGCCAGCGAATCATTAATTAATGGTTTGCGCGGCGTGGATTTCCCTGTTGTGCAAATCGGTTCAACTACTTGCGGCAAGCCGTTTGGTATGGTGCCTTTGTCCAATTGTGGCTATGAATATTACACAATTAATTTTCGCTACGAGAACGAAAAAGGCTTTAGCGCTTTTGAGCAAGGCATAGCACCGCGCAATGCCGAACAAGCGCAGGGCAGCCCGTTAGGCTGTGAGCTGCATGATGAATTCAGCCAACCATTGGGCAATGCAAACGAAGGGCTGCTGGCCGCAGCGCTAAACCATATTGATACCGGCGCCTGTGCATCGACAAGTCTTGCGGCCCCACGCAGACTTCAAAATCCCATCAATCATCCTAACCCGGTATTTTCCAATGCCATTGTGCCGCGCTTAGCGTTTTAGCTCGCGCTTGAGGCTGCAGCCAAAGGCTACCTGCGCAGGTGCGGCCCGCCTGCGCATATCACTAAACGCCTGGGAACGCTGGATGAAAAATATCAGTTGCTTAGGATATTTATTTGTCAGTTCAAATGCCTATTTATAAAGCTCATTTTTGCCCACTCAGGGTCAGCCCCAGCATTAAATAATTCTTTAACTAAATCCTGCCGCCCGCGTGGCCGCCTGAATACAAAAGCCGACTATGCTTAAGGCATCTTCGATGCACTCTTAGGAAGTTGAATGTTGGGGCAGTATGCTTACTTAAAAATAGTACTGACGCGGCACGATAAGTGGCTGCTAGGTGCTGTTTTGGTAAGCCTGCTTTCGCTGCCCCTACCTCATTTGCTGCCGATGCACGTCACCTCGCTGCTGCAGGGGCAGGTGAGCCTGCGCTCGTCCATTTACGCAGATGAGGCAGCGCAGGAAGTGCAGTGGCTGAATAAGGAAAAGCTGCATTGGATGTGTCGCGTCAGCAGCGAGCAAAGCACCAAAGTCTGCGGCTTTAGTTTGGCGTTTGACCCAAGCTTTGACTGGCACGATGCCTATGGCCTGCGCGTGCACTTGGCAGCGCAATCTAAAAATACGTTTTTCCGCATTTATTTGCGCAATAGCCTGCCAGGCGTGGCCCTGTTGGATGCGGAAAACGCCCAGTACAACCAAATGATGCTACCCGCCAGTGAGACTAATCACTCAGTGGATATAGCCTTTAACGAATTTTCCCTCGCCGACTGGTGGCTGGCCACCCACAGCGTACCCAGCCAATACAGCAACGCCCAATTCGACCGCATTACCAGCCTAGGCGTGGATTTATCCAGCCCCACAGCAATTGGCGATCACGAACTGCGCTTGGCCGAGCTTTCTCTATTACGCCCCTACATTACCGCGCGCACTTGCTTTATCAGCGTGCTGGCGTTATGGATATTTTTGCTTGTGACCTTAAGCGTACAGCGGCTGTGGCTGCGGCGCCTGCTCACTCAACAAGCGCGGGGAAACCTAGCAACACAGCGGCAAGCGGTGGTGGACTTTGAAGACAGCGCGCCAGCGTTTTGTGAAATCCCGCAGGATGATTTAACCGGCATCTATAATCGACAGGGCTTTATCGATTATTGGACCCAGGCCAGCCGCCTTTGGGCAGACAACGACACTATGGCGCTACTGGTGGTTAACCTCGATCAATTCGCCGCAATCGGCCAGAGCTGGGGCAAAGACGTTAAAGACCAAGCGTTGTTAGCCGTGGCCGATGGCTTAAAAAGCCATGTGCGCCCGCAGGATAAATTGGCCCGCTGGCATGAGGGGCAGTTTATTTTGCTCTGCCCGCTTACCACTCACGCTGAAGCGCTAAAGCTTGCGGAAAAACTGCGCCACCATATCAATTTAATCAGTTTTGAAGAGCCGCAACCGCTGGTGCTCAGTGCCTGCATCGGAGTGACACTGTTCCACGCTAGCCGCCCGTTGGAGCAGGCCTATGCGCGTTGCGAATCCGCGTTGAATGATGCGCAGGCGACGGGCAATCGCGTCATCGACTGCGGAGCCTCAGGCCTTGAATAAGCAACCGTATTTTATCGCCGGCTGGTTGTTGGCATTGGCAAGCTTGGTTGTAGTGCTCGCCTTTCCGCTGCTGCCTGCGCGCCACTGGAATTTGACTGCGCAAACTGCATTTAACCGCTTTTTAATTACCGATCAAAACAAAGGCGGGCAAACCGAAGCCGCCTGGCTGGATGCGGGCAAAACTCACTACACCTGCAAGATTCAACCGGCAACCGAGAACCCGTTTTGCGCCATGCAGATCAGCCTTAGCGATCGCCCGGGCCACGGCTACAACCTCAGCGGCTACGATCGCTTGCGCATCAAATTACGCTATCAGGGGCCGAGCAGTGTATTGCGCATCCATACGCGCGTATTCGACGATAGATTTTCCACACCATCGATACCTGAAACGGCGAAGTTCCAAAGTTATGTATTAACTCCCAACCCGCAGGGCGATTCCATTGAGCTGCCGCTGCGAGGGTTCTCTGTAGCGGATTGGTGGGTGCGTGAATATGCCCCGAGGCGCGAATACGCCCAGGTGGATTTTGCTAACGTACTGGTGCTCGGTATTGATATCCCCGCCCCCACGCTACCTGGCACTTACGATATCCAACTGGAAGAACTGGAATTCATCGGCGCTTGGGTAAGCTTTGAGCAAGTTTTAGCGAGCTTAATTTTGCTCTGGTGCGCATTGGTCACGACATTTTTAGTGGTGAGTTGCTGGACAGTGCACTGCCAGTGGCGCCGCGAGCGCCCAGCGTGGCAGGAATTACAACTGAGCCTAGGCGGCTACAAACCAACAGCGGATTTCCGGCCCTACAACAACTTTCGCGATAGAGCCACACAGTGTTTGGACCACACAGGCCTAGTACTCGCCTTGGTAGAGCTGCTGCAACAGAGCATTCGCCCCCGGTTACCATTTGTTGTTATCGAATTGGTAGCAAGCCCCAGCGCAGGCGAATTCACTCCGCAAGTGCTCACCCATGACGTACAAGTGGAATTTGCCGAGCGCCTAAAACGCTATACGAAAGACGACATAGGCGTGGTAGCCCGTTGGCGCGGCCCCTGTTTTATTGTTTTAGGCACCACCACGCGCGAACACCTAATGGTGCGCTTAGACCTGCTGCGCGCAGCATTGAGCCTAAATCCGCTAATGCACGAAGGCCAACCGATAGCCACCGACGTAATTATTGCCAGCGGCATTTTAGGTGATTTAGAGCAGGCGTTTGATCAACTGCTTAATTGCTGGTGGCGAGTCCACTGGCGCAAGCGCACGGGGCTTGTGGGGCTTAAGCCGGTTGGAGGGAACGGGTAAGCTATGCACTTTTAAATTTTTTTAATATCTTCGCTTGAGCAACGCTGTAATTAAATGCACACATTTACCTCAAAATCCTTTTTTGAAAAGGTCTGGTTTCAGAACAAACGTAAGAAAAGATAATTTAGTGTATAAATTGGCAAGTCAGAATTATTGATCTTCGAATTCTGCACTTAAAAAAATTAAATCAAGCATCCCTGCCGTATTGTTATTATTCGGCTATCGCACTACTTCTTGATGAGCCTGGAAAATAGCAGTAATACTCCCAGCACATAGGAACGGGATAACCCGGTAGTGCACTTCCGCACACCACTTTTCGCCAACCACATTTGGGTAAAGTGGGCCCGAACCCGCTGAAGCCCTGTGCATTAGCCTGAGGCAAAAATGCAAATCCTGATAGAACCAGTAAAGCTAAGCTTAAATATTTCATCTTGTCTTCTCCGCGGTTTTACCGAAATTCTGCTCGGTAGTAGCAGTAACGCGACTCAACACTAGACAATTAAAGAAGGCCTATCAGGTAAATATTACCGAAATTATTGTGATATTTTTACCAGGTTATGTACTGGGTAGGTAGGTGATTTCAAATCGTGATACCCAACACTGCACTATATAAGCGCTACACAAGTGCTAATTAAAAATTTGAAGTTGGCAGGCTATATTTGTCATGTATTTGGATGAGTGTAATGTTGTTGGGCATTGCTGCCCAACTCAAACGCGCTATTAATGGCGGATTATTTTTGCGGAGGAGGAGTATTGGCGATAGGTGTTGAATAATTGTTATCAATAAAGGCGATAACATCTTTACCTGCGTCTTCAACCATTGCGTAATCCCTGCGCGCCAAAGTAAAACCATTAGACTTGGTTGCTACACGATTTATGGTTGTGGTGCCAATAATTTTTGACGTTGCTTGATCTATAAATGCAAGGTCTATTGTTATATTTGAGCGCCCCGCCATTGCACCCACCAGAAAACGCGTGCCGCCGCCAATAAAGCGAAGGCTCGATATAGTGGGTTTAATAACAAGTGTACGGCTATTGCCAGGCTTGTTCCAAATAGCTAATTTAGGTTGCAAAGCATTGGCGATATTGGTATCTAAATTAATAGCTGTTCTTTTAGCTGTTTCTTCATTAGCTAGCTGCGGAGCGAGTGTGCTGGGCTCAAATTGAAATCGGCCAAAAGCGGAAAAATCTATTTTTGCTGGCGCTGGCGCAGTGCTCACCTGCGGCTCTGCGGAGCCCGCAAGTGAATTTCCCAGCGATAAATTAACTTTTATTTGATCGGCTAGCTGTTGCACCCACACCATATAATTAGGGTGGATTAAGACTTTATTTTTGCGATTAACTTCATAGTTGAGATCTTCGCTTCGAGCGTAAGACATTTTAATAGTATGCTGTTGAAACTCGATATTTACAGCCATAATATGCGACCCCACCCGATACTCAGCTTCAATAATCCGCGGAGAATTGGAAACTACTTTGATAAACTTCCAACTCTTTTGAGCTAATGCATTAGAAACAGCGTTGTTGGCTTGCTCAGGGGTAACATCTGCCGCAAGCCCGATCGGCGCCGGGTTTACAAGCTCGGCCGTGCGTGCCAAAACCGGATGTGCGACTAAAGACGTAAGCGCTAGGGCAGTGCAACTCGCAAGAAATATCGTTTAGAAATTAGCATTTTATAATCCCTATAGGAATTAGTTTAAAGGAAAGTTTTAGGTATTAAGCATGTGTACGGTTTTGAAAAACCGAGTGGCATTCTAACATTTTTTGCTTGCTTAACTAGAATCACATTGCAAAAATCAGCTTTAGCAATTCCATTCGGTCCGCAAAAGCAAGTGAGAATTCCTTCGTGTACAACGTGACCTGTGGAAACGACGGAAATAATTATTGTCCTATTGAAAGGCTTTTATAAAAAATTCAGAGAATAAGGTGAAGCGCATGAATAATGACATTTTGCACGATGAACAAAAGCAAAGATTTATTTTGGAGATAGAAGGAAAAAAAGCGCAATTAGATTATCGCTTGGCAAACCCATCCGAGCAGGAAAAAGGTGGCACTATAGATTTTGTTCACACCTATGTGCCTGAAGAATTGCGCGGGCGCGGTCACGCTGAACGTTTGGTGCGCCACGGGCTTAAATGGGCACAAGAGCAGGAATATACCATCCATGCGAGTTGTTGGTATGTCGCTAAATTTCTACGCCAGCACAGTGCGAAGGTTGGGCAGTAATGCCCAACAGAGCAACATTACATCCTGTAAAGCGCAAATGAAGAATTAAAAAATTGCGAATTTAAATTACGCACTTTATTTTCTGTACAGATATGTTGCAGGTTAGTTCCTTTTCAAATTAAGCCAACCATTCTGTGTAAGCCATTGCATAATTGGGTTTTGCCAGCGCTCACGTGCAAGCAGAGAAAAGCCGTGATCGCCTTTTGCGAAAAATTGAGCCTCTACGGGCACGCCCGCAGATTTAAGTGCTTCAAGAAATAAAATGGAATTTTTCACATCCACCAATTTGTCATCCACCGCATGCAGCAACAGCGTGGGTGGGGTATTGGCGGTTGTGTTTAATTCGTTGGAGAAAAAACGTATGCGTGCTGCTGATGGCTTTTCGCCGAGCAAAGCTTTGCGCGAATCCAGATGAGTGACTTTTGCATCCATACTGATGACCGGATAAACCAGCACGAGAAAATCAGGCCGTAAATTAATATTCTCAGAGTTGGCAATTTGCGGCTCGTTAAAATGCGTCGCGAGGGTTGATGCCAAATGCCCGCCAGCGGAAAAACCTATAGCGCCAATTCGACTTGTATCCAAATTCCATGTGCTTGCGTGTTGACGCGCAAATTTCATTGCTTGTTGCGCATCTTGCAGCGGGCCAATGGATTTATCCTGCATCCAAGCATCATTTGGAATGCGATATTTAACAACAAATGCAGCAATGCCGTGATCGACAAAATAGTTGGCCTGCTGCACACCTTCGTAATCAAAGGTTAACCCCCAATAAGCCCCACCGGGAAATATCACTACACTTGTGCCTGTCGCTTTTACCTTGGCGGGTAAATAAACCTGAATATAAGGCTGGGAGACTTTTTGTATCCAGCCCTTATCAGCGCCAGTTTCCTCATCTGGAGTAGGTTTGGAATTAGGAATTGCAGCGTCGCCGTACAAGCGAAAACTCTGCATTTTGGGCGGGAAAATATCAGCCGGATTGTTTGCTGGTGTTTGAGCGTTCTGGTTGCTTATATTCTGGATATTTTTTTCCTCTGCCTTTAGGAATGCAGGGGTAAATGCTATAAAGGACATTACAGTTAAAACGGATAGCCAATTGCGCATAACAAACTCTACTGATTAAAAGTTATCGGGAAATTTAATTTTTACATGCTTAGCATGTGCGTAGCTATTTAAAGCCCTAAATAAGATTATGCATCAATCGAATGTAGAGTCAGAATTATTCTTAAGATCTGCAAATTTTGCAGCCATCGTAGGGTTGCCTTTCGTGAGTTTTTTTACCGTTAAATCCTCGGCTTTATTATTGGCAAGGCGTAGGTTGTTTTCAGAACCCAGTAGGGCATCCTTCGTCTTTTGCAGGTGGTCGATCGTCTTGTCTATTTCATCAATGGCGGTTTTAAATTTCTTAGAGGCCAGTTCGTAATTGCGGCCAAAGCTGGTTTTAAACTCATCCAGCGCACCTTCAAAATTGGCGATATCAATATTTTGGGCTTTAACTTGTGCCAACTCCGTTTTGAATTTCAGAGCATTACCTGCAGCATTTCTCAGCAGTGTAATAATAGGAATAAAAAATTGCGGGCGAATCACGTACATTTTTGCAAAACGATGGGATACATCAATAATGCCGGAGTTATACAGCTCGCTCTCCGGCTCCAATAGTGAAACCAGCACTGCGTATTCACAGCCTTTTTCAGTTCGGTCTTTGTCGAGTTCTTTTAAAAAATCCTCATTACGTTTTCTCGTGGCTGTTGTGTCGTTTTCATTTTTCATTTCGAACATTATTGAGACTATTTCTGTGCCAGTATCATCAGCATCGCGGAAAATATAATCGCCTTTGCTACCGCTGCGGGCATCATTATCTTTTTCGAAATAAGCACGCGGGAATGCCATCGCACGGATGCGGTTGAACTCGGTCTCGCAGTGTTGCTCAAGGGTTTCTCCCACCATTTTCGTGGAAAGCTTTGCCTTTAAATCTTTTAAGCGCTCAATATGATCATCGCGGTCTTTAAGCTGTATTTCGTATTTTTCTTTTAACGATTGTTCGGCAATACTCTTTTCTAACTCTAAGCGCTGCAGGTTGTTGGTAAGCTCATTGCGCTCTTTTTCGGCAGCGCCGACAGCTTGGGTTAGCGCAAGTTTTTGGGTTAAATCGGCGGCTTCAAGCCTTGCCTTTAATGCCTGAATTTCAGCGTCTTTACTTGCAGCTACTTTCTGCGCTTCATTTAAAACCCTCGCTTCGGCCAACTGCGCTGCCGCCTGCATCTGCTGTTTTAAATTGGTAAGTTCATTGGCGATTACATCGCGATCTCTTTCTACACTGCTTAAAGCCTGGTTTACCGCCAATTGCTGAGTAAGTTCACCGGCAGCAATTTTTGCTTTTAATGTTTGAATTTCTGCCTCTTTAGCCGCAGCAGCTTTTTCCAGCTCGCGGGTTATTTGAGCTTTAGTAAGCTCAATGGCATTGTGTTTTTCGTGTTCGGCAAGCACCAGCCGCTCGTGTAATTGATGCTCAAAATCCTTATCGCGCACTTGCTTTAAGATATCGGCATAACCTGCTTCATCAATTTTAAAAGCTTTGTTGCAGTGCGGGCAGATGATGTCATGCATATAGGCGGGCTCGTTTAGATTTGGTATCTGATCGCGTGAGCTGTTGAGTGCGCGCTCAATAAAGGCTGCATTAAAGCAAATTTTGCATAGGCCTCAAAAGCCAAGCGCTTTGCGGCGCAATTCAGCAAGTGCAGCCGAGGATTTTAAATCGCGATGATACAGGTAATTGAGCGGGAAGGCGCTGTGCTTTTGAGGCTTGCGGCTAATCAGATTTGGGCGTTTTGAGTGCCTGATTTGATAATTAAGTGTTAGCGTAGGTTTGTTAGTTGCGTCGATTGCCGACTGAATAATGTGCTGGCATTTAGTCCGTGCATATCAATATGAATTTTTCCGCCTCGGTTGCTGCTGTGCACACCGCAGATATATAAAATAAATACAGTACTATATATTTTGCGATCGCGAACAGAAAACACATCAATCCGCTTAATAAATAACAGCGACGAATCAGGAGCATCTGATGTATCACTTTAAATTGGCATGCGCAGTGGCTTGAGTGGTGCCGCTGCATGCATGGCAGAATAAATCAAAAAATTACCACACTTGTTAAAATTTATGGGGCGCGCCGGATAAATCGTTGCTTCGTATCTGGTTATTGTCTTTTTTGTGCACACTCGCAAAAGCCATACTGCTGCACATAAAAAATAAGTAGCACTTCATATGTCGGCATATAGAAATTACCTTATTGGGCATAATAAACCTCTTAACCACCTGCATTTGACTTCCAATTTAAATAGATTTAGCGTGCGTCACGGGTCAACGATTGCCCAGTGGCAAATCGAACCGTTAACCCGTACAACTTTTAGGAACTTACCATAGGAAACATTATGAACCTCGTGAAAAAAGCTCTATCAGCCGCAGTTATTTTTAGCCTTGCAAGCATCGCACAGGCAAAAACCTACACTTATGAACTCGCTAACGTTAATTCTGCCTACGGCCCAGTGAATTACCCCGGCCTAGATTTAAACGGCGCTAAATCAGCCATTCTTACGGTTAATCGCAATCCGGGTGAAAGACCGGAAATTCGCAGTTTAGAAGTTACTTTTCCCAACGCAGCAAAATTGAGCACAGGCGCTTTTAAGCGTTTAGACGATGGCCGCTACCGAGCATTGGTTTCTGGCGCTTGGGTATTTAAAGAAGTCATCGTTCAGTTTGACGGTAACCCAGACATCTTCACTAACACCCCTGCATCTATATCGGTCTCAGTTAGCGAAACCACGTCACTGCTCAACCCAGAAGCTTTAAACCAAGGTTCAAGGCTGGTTGACGTTCACGGCATAGTGCGCGATATCACCAACATGGCTACGATGGATACCGCCGCTATCGTATTTGATGGCAAGGGTCTAACATTAAATCTAAAAGATCGCCTAGGCATCTCAGCTACTGGTAGCCAACAGGGGTTTATTTTAGATGCACTCTGGATGGGCCGCGGCCAAAAACTTATATATTTACCTGGCCCATTTGGGCCGAGTCAGTGGGACCGCATTGATCCAATCGGTATTGTTTTAGAAGGGCCGAATACTGATCCAACTATTCGTGTTCGCTTCAAAGATAATGGCAATGAACAACTCTCTCCTCCCGTTCCGCTGCGCGTATTAATGCAACAGAGCTTCCCTGCGCTTTAATGTTTTGTACTGGCACGCGTTGCGCGCCAGTTATTTATTGGCAATATCGATTTATTTCAGCCTTCCACAGGCTCAGAATTTTTTAGATCTGCGGTTAATTCGACTTGTGTTTTGAGTCTTTGAATTATCGGTGATTGATAATATTGCGAAGTGAAGCCGAGGTATAACCCGCGCTAAACGTAGGACCAATAATAAGCCGCAGTGCTCGTTGCCATGCAGCGCAGTATCGTTATTTAGTGCGGGTTACGCGTTAATAAAAATTTCAAATACTAGCTTCTTATTGCGTAGCTATTCGGCCATTATCTTCTTGATGAGCCTGGAAAATAACAATAATACTCCCAACACATATAAACAGGAAAACCCGGCGGCGCACTGCCGCACACTACTTTGCGCAATGCGCACACAGGTAAGGTCGGCCCGAACCCACTAAATCCCTCTGCATTGGCCTGAGGAAAAAATGCAAATGCTGATAGCACCAGTAAAGCTAAACTAAGATATTTCATAGTGTCTTCTCCAAGGTTTTACCGAAATTCTGCTCGGTAGTAGCAGTCATGCTACTCAACACTAAGACAAATAAAGAATGCCTGTCAGGGAAATAGTACCCAGATTAATGTGCTGTATTTATCTTATGCACGGTGTTTACGGCAGAGCAGATGGGCAGGTTGTTATCCATTCGGTAAGCGCAGTAAATTGAGAATAGTGCGAACGCGACAGGCAGAGGAGCGGGGAATGATATTAATTATGAAAATTTTACTCTGAATGCAACGGTGATTAGCGTGAGTTAATCGTCGCATAAGTTTGCGAACTAGCTGCTACGGTTGGGGCGAAATACAGATTATGCGTTATTTATTTGCGCACAAACTACGGTCACATAAGTTTTATTTCCGTTTTGTTTATACAGTAGCAGCCACCTTTTGGCCCAGTTATATAGGTATGCTTAGACTTTGGCCTGTACGAGTTTTTGGCTAAACAATATGTGGGGTTTGCTGAACTAATAATGGCAATAAAAGCTATTAAAATAAAACCCGGAAACTTCATATTGACGGTTGCTCAAAAATGCCTAGCGCCGCAAAGGCGCGTTTCGGGCCAGATCTTACGCACGAGATTGTGCTGGCGGAAGGTTGTCGTAAATCGCTAGGCTCTTGCAACCTGCTCGATAATAAAATTTATACTAATTAAAGATTTGCTAAGAACAATTAAAGTTTTTTACTTAAAGCGTGGTCTTGGCGCGCCACACCGAATACTCCGGCACATCGAAACTGACCCACTTAAGTGCGCCCTACGGTTGGTGCGGGTTACGCGTTATATATTTGTTCGAGCAAAGCTGCGCGAGCTGGATTTAACTTCGGCCAATGCCAAGTTCGAAGTAATAAATTTAGGCGATATTTCGTCCTTGGAAGAATTGAAGACACGTGAACTCCTGAATTGCGATATTTTTTATTCGAAAGCCGAGTGCCAAAATGAAACAGTGAAAGCCGCAATAAAACGCCTTATAGGTGGCGAGCTTTGGTTTCGGTCTAATCTGCGATTTACGATAAAATTCTCAGCGAGAAGGGGCAAATCTCCACAATCAATTTGAAACGTCGAAAGTAATCAAGGGGGACGATACTTTGAAAAATTTGGTGCGAATCTCGCGGATCGGGCAATTATGCCTCACGCCAATATTTAGGTGCATCGAAAACGGCGCACTGAAGTGCGTCCTACGACTGGTGCGAGTTACGTGTTAAATTTCAGCATTTTTTTGTGAGAACCTTTAAATCTTGATGACAATATTTTTAATCTTATATAACCTAAGGTTCTCAAACAGATCGCGCCCGACAATCCGTTTGAGCCAACCAATTCAATACCCTCGCATTATTGGCTTAAATACAACCAGTCATTTCGGTCAACTTGTTTACTTTGGGTTTCAGAAGGTGGATTTTACAGAAAATATCTACCCACTACAGGAGTAATTCATTATGAAATATTCATGGATTATAGGTGCTGCAATCAGTGTTGCGCCCTTTATCTTTTCAAACGCCGCTCAGGCTGACGATGCCAAAGGTTTAACTGTTATTGTAAACTTTGGTGTTCAACCTGGCTCCACGCCCACTTCGCCCTGTTCTAGTTTACCGACAGCCTTTACAGAGTCCCAGCAAAAGAACTTATACAAACTGATCAATGAGGTCAACCACTCAGCTTCAGGCAATGTAGGCTCATTGCGGGACTACTATTTTGACATGTCCAGAGGGAGTTTAAATCTCACATCAGATGTAGTGGTCGTAAGCCTAGATAACAATCGGAATAATGAACGCTGCAATTTTGAATTTGCAAAAGATCCCAATACCAACAATTATACAAACAATATCAGGACTGACGAATTCGGAAGCGTGACATCTTTTCGTGGCGCCACCACTATAAGCCTGACCGGTGGTCCTATGGCGGAGATCATCGATAGGGCTCTATGTAAGCTTGGCGAAAAAAGTTTAAATCCCAATTGTACAAGCGCCAGTTACAGTAAGCTTGAATTTGATGGTGCGGGTGTATTGCAAGTTAAACCATATTCAACACCTTATGATTTTACTGGTCTAAGCCAAGGCGAGGTTCTTTACAACGGTGACTGGCTGGATCGAATACACATTGATGGATTAGGGCAGTCAGCCGCCGTTGCAGGTCAATACCCTACAAATCCATATGTTTTACAGACTTATAAATTTGTACAATTTATCGTGCCAACCAGCGGGAACTCAGATGTCGACTGGGGTGGGGCGCCTGGAAAAAGCCTGTGGCCCAGATCGTTACCGTACCTTAAAGCTAATCAAAACATTGCAGCGCTCAACAGTTTACCAAATGCTGAAAAAGGCTTAAACGGAATTCCTATAGGGCGAACGCAGTTAATTCCCGTCTCAGTTACCGCCCCTTATTTGGGGCTGATTGCTCACGAATCTGGGCACACTCTTTTTGGGTTTAAAGATTATTATGACACTCAACAATTACCCTATAAAACATCAATAAATAGCCAAGCGTGCACAACCATAGATCTAACCAATTTTATGAGATGCCCTCAAAGTTCACAGTCAAAAATTGGCAACAGCAGCGGGGATACACCTTTCACAGATATCCAATGGTATGAATCAATAGGGGTCGCGGACTTGAGCCTTATGGGGAAAAATGGTAGTACTAACCCGCCACTCGTCGACGCCCCGCACAGGGAAAAAGCCGGATGGGAAATCCCTGCTGACCTTTCACAAGCCCTGGAGAATACAGAATATACCCTCGATTGGCGCGCAGATGGCAGCATTCCGAGCACGGCAAGGTCGTTTAAATATTGCAAACCAAACTCTAATTTAAATGAGTGTTTTTACCTGGAAGGCAGGGTAAGCGGGAGTTATAGGGATGCTGGCTCCTTGCGTTCAATGTATTCCAAAATTACAGCCCAAGATGGCACGGCAGGGATCGACGTAAGCGGTATGTTGATATGGCATGCTGAGCATTATTTAAATGCTTTTGACTTCAGTATTAATCAACGCAAAGAACAGTCTCCAGGCCTTCATTTTGATGTGTCCGTAGTAGAGGCAGACGGTAAATACGATTTTTTGCAAAAACGCGGGACAGCGCTGAACCTTGGCAATGAAAAGTTATTTGGCAATTTAACCGGTCAAACCAGTTTCTTTAACGATACCAGCCCAAACGCTCAGGTAAACGCAAAATGGTGGGACGGTACACCCTCTGGCCTTGCGATCTACGATATTAAAATTCAGCCCAATAAAACAATAACATTTAAGATAGGCAAGCGCCCCGCCCGCCCTTTATTTTTTGATTTTGACGAGGCCAAATTTAATGTTTCGTTATTGCAAATTGGTCCGGACGTTCTTGTAACACCTAAAGTTTTAATACCGTCAGAGGTGCAATTAATGCCTCCTGGATCAGTTAAGCTTTCGATAAGCCCTAAAAATAATGCAGCCCTTTCTTACAAAGTGGTATCAAATCAGTTTCGATCATCGGCAACGTATACGGGTCCTGGCCAAGTTACTATCATAAACAGCGACTTTAAAGACAACATCATTAAAATCGTCTCGTCCACTCCATCTACAGTAATTAAAAATTTTAAAGTGATGATGGATCAGGGAGCGCGAGTTATTTTCCACTCGCCCTCACAGGGAAATACGGTAGAAGTTGAGTCTTATGACTATGTTCAGTCTGGTACCACAATGATATTGTCTAAAAACTGCTATTCGGGGGTGTGTGAACCAATGGCTCTTTTTGCAACACCTAAGCCAGGTTTTAAAATTACGGGGTGGAGTATTTTGTACAATGACAACACTTCTGATTCTGGGGGAGACTCCAGAATTAAGCTCAACCCTTTAAAGGTTGATCAGGTGAAGTTAATCCGTGCCCGTGCTGAACGGACTACGAATCTCTGTGCATCAAATATCGAAAATTGGCGCTGGGATGGAGAATATAGTGACCTAGGGGTGTTAGTGAAAGACACGACAAATGGTTCTATTTATTCATCCAACCTGCCTCGTAATAATTTCTATGAGCGGCGATTAGCTTTCGCATTTCCCGCATGGTCAAACTCCTTCAGACCGAGCTCAACTAACGCCTCAGTTCCATGGAAAAAGGAAGAGGCTTGTCAAGGTACTGCTCAAGTAACGCAAAGCTGCCTGAATATTCCGGTATGGACACCATATACAACTTACTCAGCCGGAGCCCAGGTTGTATACAATAATCGATTATGGAAGATGGGGGATATTTGGTCTGATGATGGGCTAATTGGTGGAGTCGGCGTCATGCCACCCCTCAACTGGAAACTAGAAGCCTTTAACGCCAATACCGGAATTACTGCGGGATTGATTCCTCCAGGCGTCCACAACGAATTGTGGCGCGCCTCAACGACATCAGTTTCTGGAATAAAAAGGGAAATGATTAAAGTTTGCGACAACTCCACCTCTCCACCTAAGTGCAAATTTAACTGGGTAGACGGTGAGGAGGTTAACTACGACCTTGGAATTTCTAGCATTTATCCATTTAAAGCAGGCACAAACGTCCCCCTTTATGCCTTGCCCTCTATGTGGAAACTCCAAGCAAAATGCAATTGATTAAGATCACAAAGATATAATTTTGCAATTTAAAAATTGGCGATGGATTGCCGATTTTCGCTGTGCTTGACGTCATATTGAAAATAAAGAGCAATTCGTAGCTTCGCGAAAAGTAGATTTTAATTAAAATCCGTGTTCTGAAGGAATAGATCTAGTCCCATTGGAAGTTGCAAAAAATAATGTTGTGATTGTCATCTGGTGTATTGCTGGTGTGGGCTTTTTTCTTTTGGGGCTTTCCATTTAGAGTAACGCGGATTCATAACATACCGTAGCCGATTACGCTTTCATCATTCCGCGCCTGAATAACTTTCAGCGCACAATTTGTAATCCCATCCGCAAAAATAATTTTAACCACCCCGCAAGTTCCACCGCCGTTCCACAAACTTTCTTAATTACCGCACTCACGTCTATACCCAAAACTCCGCTGATCGCTATCCCAATATTATTAATTAGTTACGCCTAGTGGCCATTATTTCACCCAGCCTATACATATTGATAATACTCACTCGAGCCTGCACAGAAGGAGACATAAAACGCATGGGAGGGGTTGTTGGCCGTTGGATTCATTATAAATAGGTAATGCAGTAGTGTGTGCAAGCTTGCTTGCATACCAATTCGGTACATTGTGAATTTTGCGAATCGATGCATCCTTGCGGCGATTTAAAAAGGTGAGTAACAAGTTGCCTGCGAGCTGGCTATTATCGCTTGAGCGAAATTTACAGACGCTTGGGTTAACGAAACAACAGCTCAATAAATAGCCGACGATTTTAATCGCACAATTGACATCACGGGCCTGGTGTGGATTATCGCTTTGTACATGCGTATATTCGCTACCCTGGTTGCATGTGGTCAACTAGAGTTTTTGCGGGATTATCAATGCGGGAATAAAAAATGGCGGGCAGTTCAAATTTATCTGGGCTGTAAAAGAAATAATGTCCAATAACAAGTAAGGCGGATTAGGAGCGAAGCGACAATCCGCCATTTCGTTTGAAATTCAAATAATAATTTTCTACTTAAAGAGTGATCGTGGGTTGCCAGAGTCTCAGTTTCTTCCCATAAATCAAATATTTGATTATTTTGAGGGCCTTGTCCTGACTACCTGCATTGAGGGTGTCTAGATTTTTCGAATCCTAAGGAAAAACAAAAAAGCTCAAACTTGTATCCGGGCTTAGAGATTTTCAATTGCATGCACTTGTTGAAATATGCCTATGGCGTGTAACGCCATACTTCGACCCAATCGTACACAGCTTTAGCGTTAGCGGTCTCGCTAGTCGGACCCGCCCAGCTCAGTGAATTTTTGGAGTTTATTGTTACAGCGGATGAATAACGTCTTTTCGCATAGGCGCGAGGCGGGCGAGGAGTTGGTTTTGCGCTCGTTGCGCTATTTTGGCATCGTCCATCGCTGCCACTAAAAGCTCTACCACTCGATTAAAATCGCTGTGTTTAATAGCCATACCCGTGTGAATTTGCGCCAGCGTATCGCCGTTATATTGGCAGGGGCCATCGCTGATGGCGCATAAATGCAAAGCGAATTGCGTGCGAAAATAACTAATTTTAGTGGCGGCGAAAAACGGTAAAATCTGTTTGTCTTGGCCTATGCGCTCAATTAATTTATCGGTCAGTGTATTAATACCGGCTTGCCCGCCGAGCTGTTGATATAAAGTAGTTTTAGGCTGGGTGCTGCAGGCATTTAATAATGTCAGCAGCATAAAAGGCAGAATGACTAATTTAAATAAATGCATTACCAATAACCCCCTAAGGAGAGATACCAGCCGCGCTGATCCGGCACGGCGGCAATGGTGCCGAGGTCAATCCAGGCCAGGGTGAGGCTGCAGGATTTATTCGGAAACCAGGCAATAAAAATATCCTGCCAATCATCCTCGCGCAGGGTGAGATTATTGGGTTTTTGCCGGTATTCCGTGCCCAACGCCAGGTGGCGGTTGAGGAAAATTGCCACGGCGGCTTCAGCGTTAATTGAGCGGTGGTTGTGTTCGGCACCAAAACCTAATAAACCCATTTGATTGGCGTCGCTGGCGCGCAGGGTAATATTCCAGAAGGCGTTAAAGCCTGCTAATGCACCTAAATGTAAACGGCTGGCTGCAACGTAAATATCGGTGCCGGAATCTTTTTGGGCACCTAATAAATAAGCGATTTTGCCATCCTGCAGAGTTTTATGCTGCATGCCTAGGCTTATTTGTGGCAAATCGCCGTACACCAGGTCACCGAATAAACGGGTTTTTAGGCCGTAAATATTTTGTTGAATATCCAGCTTTAAGGGAAACACGCCAAAGCGTTGTTGGGCGACAGTTATTTCCGTGCGGTCATAAAAATTCACTCCTGCACCGCATACGGTTAAATCAAATTCATCCAGTTGGGCTCGGCTGCAAAAAGCGGTTGCGGCAATTTCATCTTCAGTGGCGTAACCGCCTAATTGTGCCCAGGGCACCAAGCCGCCACCGCCTGCGCCTTCCACTTGAAAAACCCCGGGTGTTGCCAGCAGTTTACCCTCAGCGGCCCAGCTGTTTTGCCAAGCAGCCAGAAACACAACAACTGCGAGGAATAATTGCCCCTGGCGGGTAAAAAACGCTGTTAAATTTAGCGGCGAGTAATTCATTATTCACCTGTTTTAGCCTAGGAATCGGTGGGCGCTGCACAGTGCAGATTAGTTTTTAATTGTGCTTTTAATGTGGTTAGTGCTCGGCGCTTAGGCATGTTTGGAAACGCCGTGAAATCGCGCGAGCCAAGGCTTTAATTCGCTGGCGGCAAAGGGCCTGCTGATGAAATATCCCTGTAAATAATCTATGCCCATTTTATGCAGTAATTCCCAGGAGGCTTCGTTTTCAACCCCTTCGGCCACTACGCTTACGCCTAAGTTGTGGCCGAGGGTAATGGTGGAGCGCACAATTATTTGATCGGTGGGGGAGGTATCCAGTTTTAAAATAAAACTTTTGTCTATTTTTAATTCGTCCACCGGTAGGTTTTTTAATTTGCCCAACGAGGATTGGCCTATTCCGTAATCGTCCACAGAGATACAAAAGCCGGTTTTTTTTAATTCGGTTAGTAAACTAATGGCCTGCACTTCATCGCTCATTAAATCCCGCTCGGTAAGCTCCAGGGTTATGCAGCTGGGCTTGAGTTGATACTCGGCCAAAGCAGCATTTAACGTGGGCAGAAACTCAACGTGATTTATATCCTGGGCGGAGATATTAATTGCGGCGTGAATATAAATACCCTCTTGCTGCCATAGGTGTATTTGGCGGCATACGGTGCGCAACACCCAGTGCGTCAATTCGATAATTAAACCCGATTGTTCCGCCAGGCCAATAAATAATTCTGGCGAAACCCAACCGTGGCCGGGCCGCTGCCAACGAATGAGGGATTCAACTTTGTCCACATAACCTTTGTGCATGTTGAGCTTGGGCTGGTAATACATACTCAACTGGCCGTCATCCTTTTGCAGAGCAAGTTTCAATGCCTCGACAATAGCCAATCGCTCCAACATGTTCTCTTCATCGCCGCTGCGGTAAAAACTAATTAGAGCGCCTTCGTTACGGGTGTGCTCCAGAGCAATGGTGGAGCGGCGCAGAAGGGTTTTACTGTTGTCGCCGTCGGCGGGGAATTGGCAGGCGCCAGCGCGAAAAACGATGTTCAGGCTTAAGTCCGCAACACTTATGGGTTGGTGAATTGCGGCCAAAAACTCGCGGCAAATATTCTCGCCGTTAGTGCCTGTGGGTATGTGCAGCAGGGATATAAACTCGTCTGCCCCAGCACGGGCATGCAGGCCTGGGAATTCCTGTAGCCGGGTGGCAACTGCACACAAGCTACGATCACCCAGTTCGGGCCCTAAGCTGCTATTGATCTGCACAAAGCCGCGAATATTTGTCGTGACCAGTAAAAAGGGCCGCTCTTGCGTGGTGGCTATCTCTACGGTGTAAATAAAAGCCGTGCGATTGTATAGCCCGGTTAGCGGATCGCGCTGAGACTGGTAAAGGGCCTCTTGTTCGCGGTTGTGAATTTCATGCCCCATGTCAGAAAAGGCGCTAAACAATAGCTTTATTTCATCGTTGGCGTGCTGGTGCAGGGTTAGATCTGTGTACTGGCCCTGGGCAAAATGCCGGGCGGTGGCGACCAACTGTGCCAAAGGTACGGTGAGGTTGCGCGCCAACCAAACACTTGCCCCCAGCCCCAGCAGCAGAATACCTAAGGCCATTAAGGCCATGGTTTTTAGTTGATTGTCTAAATCCGCGTAGAAATCCGCCAGGCTAATGCTGAGCAACACTCCAATTGGCGCCCCTGCAAGGGCGGGTAATTCCATCGAGTGGTGGTTAAATGCTGGCCGCGCGCCAAACAGCCCAGGCATTTGGCGCGCCTCTAAATCTGCGCGCGCAAGGCTGCTATCAGTCGGTGATACAGAGCTGCTGAGCAATTGGTTTTGTGCGTTATAAAAACTGATGTCCACCCCGGTGAGCTCACTTAATTCCCGCGTAATAACTCCGGCAATTTCAAACCCCACCAGGGCGAAACCAATAACATGAGGGGCTTTTATAGGCAGCACAATCACCTGATACAAGGTGCCGTTAAGTTCGATAAAAAAGCCTTTGCCCGGTGTACGGAGCAGTGCCTGTAAAAAAGGCTGGGCAGGCTGAAGGTGCTTCTGGCTACTAATTTGATCAGCGGCAATTAACACTCCGTGCGCATCGGTAAGCCACATGAGGTCTGCATGAATGCGCGCTGCATGATTGGATAACGCACTGCTGATCGTGTCGGCATCTGAAGTCGCCACGGCCTGCTTAAAACCGAAATCCGCAGTGAGCACCTCGGCTGCAGTAATGAGCATGGTCTCTTTAGCCTGCAGATATTGGCGGAATACATTGGTGCTGTGGATGATATTGGTCTGCACCTGCTGGAGGTGATTTTGTCGGCTGAAATAGGCATAGGAGAGCAACAGCACCGCGCAGCACAGGCTGATCAGGCAGACACACATCAGGGCAATTTGATTGCGTAAGCTATTTTTCAGTAGCACGGAACCTCGCCTCAAACGTATCCCGCTGAGCAGGGGCGCTTGTATTCAGCGGTAGCATCCAGCGGCCATCAGCCGAGCGGTGCACTGCAGAGTTGAGGGTAAATTGCGCCCGAGTTTCCGGCCCCGCGCTTTGCTGGGCATGCCATACATTAACTGCAACGACGCTGCTGGCAGGCTTATCCAGGAGCAGTTCAACCTGGCCGTCTTTGTCGCTCACCGCCACTTTGGGGGAGGCCGCCACATAGATATAACCCACCATGGTGTCGTGAATATTGCAGCCCATGACCACCACACCGCTGCGTTCAAACACAACGGGCTTCTCCGGGTGGCCGGCATAGAGTTTCAGTTCAAAGGGTTTGGTGGCGGAGAAGGAATAGACGTGGTGGCGGACGTTATCGCTATTGGGGAACTCCACCTGCTGGCCCACTTGGATGACTAAGAGTTCAGGCACAAAACGTTTGGCGACTTGATCCATCACGGCAATTTCTGTTGGTACCGCCGAGCTGGATGTTGCAGGCGGCAACTGTAGTTCCACGACGGCGTTCGGTAGCGGCTGGCCGGTTTGGTCCTGGACCAGCATGCGCACTTTTTCGGCCCAGGCAGGTGTAGGCCCACAGGCCAGCAGCAGCCCGAGTAGAACGCTGATAACTTTTAACGCGCACTGAAACCGGTTTTGATGGCGTGAAACACAAACGCCTTCGTCCCTAGGTAAACAGGTGTTAGGGCTTCGAAAAGCTATAGATTTAACGGCTGCGGCTGTGAGTGGATATTCTCGACTACACACGTGCCTAGCCCCGCTGAATGTTCCCACCGCCACTACTCTTGCGGTTGTGCCCGCCGTTATGGATTGAGCTTTAAGGCGTATTTGGCGTCGGGTTAACTCGCCCCTAAGCCGTGCCAATAGACATTGAGTATGGTTGGCGATTAGGGGATTTACAAAGTGTGCGGCAAACGCTGTTGGTGCGCATTCGAGAGTAACTTAAACCTTCAGCCCATATTTTTTAAGTCAGGGCGGAATCCACGATGGGTTGTTCAGCCATTAACATTTAATTATTTTAAAAAAATAAAAATGAGGCAGGTTTAACAGATAAGGTGGATTCGGAGTGAAGCGGCAATTCCTAATTACCTGCATTGAGGGTTCCCTTGATTTTTCGAACCCTAAGAAAAAAACAAAAAAGCCCAGATTTGCATCCGGGCTTCGAGTGTTTCAATTGCATTGCGCGTGTTGAAATCTATCTATGGCGTGTAACGCCATACTTCGACCCAATCGTATACAGCTTTGGCGTTAGCGGTTTCGCTGGTAACCGGGCCCGCCCAGCTGGGTGAATTTGACGCCCAGATAGTGAGTAAAATATTTTGTGGCAATCCGATAAGATTTATACGCGAATTCCAGCGGTGATAAACGACATCGTCAATTAAAAATAGCGCTTCTTTAGGTGTCCATTCCATTGTGTAAACATGGAAATCCTGACTAGAGTCAAACCCCAGTTGTTGCAAAGAAGGTTCTTGCGTCGGTGATACAGGTTTTGAAGTCGGTGGACGCGGGCCTGTATACACCATTGCATTAAATTGGATTTCGTTGGGGTTTTTACCGAGACTCTCCATATCGAATTCATTCCAATCATCCGCAGGCCAGGGTGTATAAATTGCGACAAGGGCCGAAACGACGGCGGAGCCCTTGGCAAGTTTGGCCCGTGCGCTTACACGGCCATAAGATATAGTTGCAGTAGAGCGAACTTCCGCACCCAAAAATGACTTGGTTTCACCGTCCACAACAGTACCCGAAGGCGCAGGCGCTAGTTTAATCGTCATCATTCCGTTGCTCACTGCGACGGTATCTTTGGAAAACAGCGCGAGGTTGCCCGCCCATGAATGGGTCATCAACTGCCAGCGGCTTGAATCAAACGAATTAAAATCATCGCGGAACACGCGGGTAAAATTACCGCTTGAAGAACTGTTTGACGAACTTGATGAGCTACTTGATGAAGAGCTTGTTGAGCTGCTTGAAGAGGAACCTGAGGAAGAACTTGATGAGCTACTGCTTGTAGAAGAAGTTGAACTAGAGGAGCTTGAACTTGATGAGCTTGAGCTGCTGCTTGAAGTGGTGCCACCACACGACACAAGCGGCGCAATCAGTAGTGCCAGTAAAATTTGGATTAAAGGGTGTTTGCGCATTATAGGGTCCCGTATTTATTTTTAGCTGTTTGTGTATTTTGCACGGCGCCGGATCGACATTATTTTAATCGGCTGGCAAGACCTAAGAGTTTGGCTGCGGAAAAATGGCGTGTAAATGAGCAGTTTATGTTTTGCAGGAAAGTGGTACGTGGAATTTTGAAGGATTTGTCACACAAGCGCGTTAAAGGGCAGAGGAGCCTAGAGTGGCTTTTGTTCATGCTCACGAAATTGTGTAGGCGTCATATCAGTAAACTTTTTAAAGAACCGATTAAAAGCAGCCTTGCTATTGAATCCAGCTTTTGTGGCGATATCGGTAATGGCCAGAGCCTGTGAATCGGCTGCGCTCAACACTCGTTTCACCTCCTCTACTCGGTAGCGGTTCACAAATTCGTGAAAGTTTTGGTTCAACGTGCGGTTTATTGCGGCGGAAACCAAGCGAGAATGTAGACCGGTTTGTTTGGAGAATTCTTCCAGCGTGAGCCTGGGGTTGAGATAAAGCTTTTCCTTTTCCATTGCATTTTGGATTATCGCGAGCTGTTCCGGCGTTATTTCATCTCTCGCTGTATTTTCGCCTTCACTTTTACTTTCGTTAATACCCTCGAACAAATCAGAATAAATTAGGCTGTAGAAAATTAGGATATTAATAAGTATAAAGAGGACATAGTTCGCCATAACGGCAAGAGCTTCAGCTATTGGCGCAAACTGAAAAGCACCAACAATGTGAGCGGCAAGAAAGCAAACCCAAGACGCCATAAAGCCCCCAATCAACAGAACGAGCCAAGTCAGATCAATGCGTTCAATATCGGAATAATTTTGTTTAAGTAATTTGCGATACTTGAATAATTGGTAAAGACACGCGACTCCGTACAGTACGATGACGATTTTTTCAGGGTGCACAAGCCAGTCAAAAAGAGGTTCAATGGCACCATAGTCTTTAAAATTTAGTGCTATTCCCTCTTTAATTTCAATAGGGCGGCGATAGTAGAAAAAATACAGTAATACGGGTGTTGCAGCTGCCGGTATCAGATGAAAAGCGTCTGTGGGTACGAACTTGAAATCTTTGTAGATCACCGAACGGATATACCAATAAAGAATTGGTCCTTCGAGAAAACACGCGAAATTAAATACAAAAAATATGTTGGGGCTAAAGTCAAACGCCAAAAATCTAAATGCTTCTCCCCATAAGATTAGGAGGTGCAAAGCAATCATGGCATTTAGCAGCAGGAAGAGTGCAAGTAATAAATTGCTGTAGGGTTTGGAGCCTCGATGAGCAAGAAACAGCACTGCCAACAGGCTGCACTCTCCGACGCGCAATAGCAGGGCAACATCGTGGATATTAAAAAGAACTGCGTTCATGGCGGATTGGTTAATCGAAGACGGCGTGAAGATAAGGGACGTGAATTGTGCCCATCACCTGAACGCAACACTAGGCGTTTTTTGCTCAATGTCTAAATTTGCCTAGTTGAACAAATTGTTGGGTATCAACTGATGCACATACAGGAAATGATACGTTGGTGTTCTTATGTATTCTGTCGGCAAGTCAGATGGGGCAAGCGGTTGCTCGTTATCAAAGCTGGTATTTGCACCAAAGCGTGAAGGTGAAGTCGGGGGAATTTGTTTAGCGCGGGCTGACTTTAAGTGAGCAAATTTACTATGCCGCTAGAATACAGGGTGAATTAACGCTCTGCGTATTCCTATAGAAGTGCCCCCCTGTGTGAGAAGGGCAGGGGTTTTAACAAAGGATAAAAGGGATTTATCTGGACACCCGTTTTTACAACAGAATTTAAATCGGGTGCCCAGCTAGAAAATTTTCCCTTTATTTATTTTAAATAACCCTTAATTGCGTTGTACCAGGTCTGGCCTAAAAATTTGTAACCCGTATCGTTGGGATGCAGGTTGTCCGATCCCAGTCCATTGCTAGGGAAATTTTTATATTGGTCCACGAGAATTACATTAAAGCCTTGTTTGATGCGCTCTTGCACAACCCCTGGAATTACCGCGTTATAAGAATTCGCCCAGTCTTTTGCGTAGTCCGTGCGCGGTGTAATCAGGGCAACAGCGAGCAACGCGTTGGGTTTGCTATTGATGATTTTGTCCATCAAAGCACCCACTCTTTGCGCCATGGCCTGCGCGCCGTTATTGTTGGGTTCTACCCACGAATCGTTGGTGCCAATCATTAGCAGAATAATATTTGGATCACTGTTAAGCGCGGGGCTTGGCACTATGCCCGCGATCTGATTAATCGACCATCCGCTATTACCTTCATGATTGCGCGGGAAGCTTTTGCCCTCTACGGTGGTGGGGCCATTGGATTTGGTACCGATGAATGTGATGTTTTTATTATTCAACACCGCCTGACGAAACAGCTCCACCCGGTAGGCACCGCCGCTACCGCCAACACCATCAGTAATGGAATCCCCCAACGGCAGAATTTTGCACGGGCCACTGGCAGGGCAGATTGTCGGCGCTGGCGGCTCTTCAAAGCGGCCGCCATCGGCAGAATAAATGGCCAGGCCCGCCAAGGTAGCGCTGTCCACCTGGGAGGTGAATTGAATGGTCAAGGCGCCGTCACTGACCGGGATATTATTGGCCCTGAGTATATAGGCGCTGTCGTGGCCCACTTTGCTGAAAATATCCAAACCGGTAACCACCGTCTGCCCTTCAACTACCACGCTGAAGCTGCGGCTGCCGGCGCTGGTGTGATACATCTCAACCAGGTTTAGCACCACACTGTACGTGGCCTTGCTGACGGGAATAGTGTAGGTAAAAGTGCCGTAACGCTCAGTTTGGTAGAGAGCGGAACTACTAGTGCCGGAAATGGGGTCTGTGGTGGTGTTAGGCGTACCGCCGGAGGAGAAACGGTCAGCCTCGTAACGCACCCCATCCAAAGTTACTGCGCTGGATGCTCCCACATCAATTGCATACACCAGGCTGCCGGCTACACCACTTGAACTGGAAGAACTGCTGGAGCTGGACGAGCTGGATGTTGAACTTGAAGAGTTTGAAGACGAACTCGAAGAGCTGGACGATGAATTGGAGGAGCTAGACGATGAACTCGAAGAACTGCTTGAGGATGAGGATTCTGTACCCGGAGCGCCACCGCACGCGATCAAAAGGGTCATAAGCGAGAAAGGGATTAAGTGCCGGATTTTCAACGTGAAGTCCTCCAAAGTAGTTGGCTTTGCGAATCGTTAGTCTAAGCCCGGCAATTATTGCCCGGTCCGAAACCATCCGATATTCGAGCCTTAATAATATTATGGTAAGACGATAATCATCCTCGAACTTGCTTGAGCAATCTGAGAGGCTGTGCAAGAAACTGATAAAAGATCGGCGCTGATTGGAGAGAATGAGATCAAGGCCCTAGGTTCGGATCGCTTCATTTCAGATGTGTTATCCGTTAAGCAGAGCAAGCTTGCGATTCTCCTTATTCGAGCTTATTTTAGATGTGTATATGCATCATGTTGACATTATTATGCTAAAGTGATGGATATATTCATCATAAAGTGGGGATGGCTTATGGCGCTTGATCAACTTGGCCAGCACATTAAGACCCTGCGCAAAGAGCGCAATTGGAGCCAGCAGCATTTAGCAGAAATGGCTGGGTTGGATAGAACAACGCTGGGTATGTTGGAGCGCAATAGCTATACCGATATTGGTATCCGCAAGGTACAGCGAGTACTGGAATTACTGGATAAAACGCTCGTTATCGCAAATGCTGGCTTGCCGACGTTAGATGATCTGCAACAACAGGCACAGGGATAACCCATGGCTGAAATAGACGCCTACGTAAATCGCCATCGAGTTGGTCGCCTGACAAAATCCGCTGCCAAGCATTTTTTTTCTTATGATTTGGACGCGCAAGAAGCGGTTTCGCTGACTATGCCGATGCGCACGGAAAGCTACCTGTACGAGCAAGGATTGCATCCCATTTTTCAAATGAATCTTCCTGAGGGTGCTTTACGTCTTGCGATTGAACGTGCCACTGCAAAACAATTCGGCAGTGATGATTTAACTTTGTTATCGCTATTGGGTAACCATCAAATTGGCCGATTGCGCTACGCACTGGCAGACAAAACCTTACCTGCAGAAACACGTGCGGCACCGCAACTTAACGACCTGTTGCACAGCGAGGATACAGCCTTGTTTAGCCAGCTGATGGCGCGTTATGCGATGGCTTCGGGCGTTGCAGGTGTGCAGCCTAAAGTGCTACTGGACGCCTTTGATGATTTGCCATTAATTACTGCGCACGACATTAAGCTATCAAGCTTTAAAAAAGTGACATTGCCATTAAAAAAATACATCGTAAAAACCTGGGGGCCAGAGTTTCCAGAATTGGCGTGTAATGAATTTGTCTGCCTGAGTTTTGCTCAGCACGCAAAATTAATTACACCGAGATTTTATTTGAGTGATAACACCAAACTGCTCATCTCAGAACGCTTTGATGTAGGTAGTGCAGATGAGGCTTTAGGGTTTGAAGATTTTTGCGTGCTGCAGGGAAAGCCGACGGCTGCTAAATATGATGCCAGTATAGAATCCTGTGCTAATACGTTACGCCTATTTGTATCGCCCGAGCATGTGCAGCAGGCGCTGTATGATTTTTTCAAACTCACGCTTATTAACGTAAAAATTCAAAATGGCGACGCCCATTTAAAAAACTATGGAATTATCTATCGCAATTTGGCCGAATTTAAATCAGGAGCGCTGCCCAGTGAAAGTCGGCAATTTTCGCCTGTTTATGATGTGGTCAGTACAACCCCGTATATTCCCAATGACTCAATGGCTCTAACCTTAACCGGTTCCAAGCGTTGGCCAAAATGGCAGGTTTTAGAAAAGTTTGGTAAACAGCATTGCGGACTAACCAGCAAAAAAATTGAACAAAGTGTGCATGAGATCGAAGCGTCGGCAAAACTTACCCTCCCGATAATTGAAAAACTTATTCAGCAACAACCTGCATTTGAACCTGTTGGTGAAAAAATAGCTGAGTTGATGATGAGAAATTAATGAGTTGAAAGCGGTTAGTTTTTCCTGACAGGCTATTCAAGCTTAAGAAAAAACTGACAGCGCTTTGTAGTTTTTTGGCGACTACCCCAGTACCAGTATTTGTTGCAGCCGTTGTAATACACCGTTACTTGTTCGGGCATCTTGTGGCTGCTTTTTTGGTTGTTAGCTTTTCATTTGCTGCCGATTTGCGGTTTTTGCGTGCTGCAGAATTTCATTCAGGCTTTTGAGTTTGGGCATACATAGCACCGCCAATTCATCCACGCGGCGGAGCACCTCATTCATGCGCCGAGCGCCATAGTCACATGCACGAGACTTATACATCAGACGCTGCGGCTCGCGTCCAGATTGGAACGGGTATAACTCCAATGCCGCGCGCCCGGCTACTTCGCTTGGATCATCTGCCGGTTCGTTCTTGGCGTATCCGCTGGCGCAGCAGCTGTAGCTAGGTCATCGGGATTTTTGCACTCACATTTCAGCGACGTTTTAGTCACATTAGCGCTGCTAACCTTCCGTTATTTCATCAATTAAGCACTATCTATTCTTGGGGGATAGCAACATGAGCAGGCTACTGAACAAAACGAGCAGGTATTTCAGGCAGGTATCGTGGTTGGCCCTGTCGGCGCTTCCGATGGGCTTTTCACAATTTGCCCTTGCGGCAGAGGCGCCCGGTGGGATAACAATCCTGGTAAAAGACCAGATTACTGATCGGCCCCTCGCCAATGTGCAGATCACAATCAGGGAGCGTGAAAACAATTCCAAACAATCAATGCAAACCGATGCGCAAGGTCGCATCGCTATTGACCAGCTCGATCCGGGACTCTATTCGGTGATCGTTACAAAACCTGGCTATGCAAGCTCAAATGAGCCTAGCGTTCGCGTGTTAACGCGCAAAAACATACAGATTGACTTCGAATTACACAGAGACTCGGTAATTGAGGAGGTGCTGGTTACCGCGAGGCGGGGTGACGAATCTGCTTCAGTTTCCAGTACTACGCTCAATAGAGATGCGTTGCGAAGTGCTGTGGGCGGTGGCGCAGATCCGCTGCTATCGCTGGATGGACTGCCCGGTTTGGCGTCCACCGGTGAATTTGCCAACTTTAGCGTACGCGGCCGTGGCCCGAGAGATAACTTATTACTCGTCGATGACCTGCCCTTTGATAAAGCGGTGCACTTTGATGCGACCTTGGGTGAAAACGAGGATGTGGGTGGTGGCGGCCGTTTCTCGATTTTCGCGCCGAATGTCATTAAAGGCGCCGAGTTCTCCCCCGGTGGCTGGGGCCCTGCTTATGGCGGGCGGGCGGCATCGCTGCTCAAACTGGATGTTGCCGATGGCAATCCAAGCCCGTCGGCAAGCCTACGCCTGGACCTGGCAGGCTTCGAAGTAGGTTACGACGGCCCGACCGGTATCACTGAAGACTCGACTATGCTTTTTTCGGCTCGGCGACTAGATTTCGGCGCTTTTTTTGAAACCATTGAAGAGCTGGATATCGGCGAGCCGGTGTTACGCGATGTGATCGTAAAAACGGTGGTACCGCTCAACGAGAACCACACTTTAGAAGCTCTGCTGATCGATACAAAAGAAGACTACACTCGGGGCGTGACACACGTTTTTGCATCGCCGGATTTCCAAGATACGGCGCTGCAATATTCCACACAGGATAGCGATTTATACGGGTTGACGTTGCGATCGTTGATCGGTGATGAAGCTGTGTGGACCAATAAAGTTTATTACCGCAAAAGCGACAAACTCAGCTCAGAGGGGGAAGCATTTCCTGAGCAAGTGCCTAAAGGATCGCCCGCGGAGAGTTTCCCAGTGCGGGAAAATATTATTAGTGTCGCTGAAGGTGAGACAGAGATCGGCTGGCGCAGCGGTTTTGAAACCCCGAATCGCTGGGGCGTGTTCAGTGCCGGTATTCAAACGGCGCAGATCGAATTGAATTACGACACTCTTTTAGCTGGCGATTGGAACCGATATGTCTTTGATGCCGATGATTTCAGGCCCAACCCCGAGCAGAACTATACGGTGCTGACTCCCGCTGCAACCAACTCCTCACTGCGTCAGAAAAACACCAACTATGCCAGTTACGCAGACCAGCTTTTTGAGCTTGGCGATTGGGATATTCACACAGGATTGCGGTTTGAGCGGGACGGCTTTGCAGATGAAGATTTCGCGTCGCCCAGATTCAGCGTCAATTGGAAGCCTACTAAGACGATTCGCTACTTTGCCACCGCAGGGCTTTTTCATCAGTCACCACGGTATTTACAGCTTGCCGCTAACGCCTCAAATCAGCTCAAAACCGAACAAATCACCCACAGTAGTATCGGTTTTGAGTTCTTCCCGTTCGAGCGCTGGTCGGTGTTGACTGAAACCTATTTTCAAAAACTCGATGATCTAGTGGTGGACCTTGATCGCGTAAATGGAACCTTTGCCAACATTGGCGAGGGCACTTCCTACGGCGCTGATATTGTCGTCAACGGCACGCTGCGTGAAGGTCTCTACGCTTCTGCAACCTATTCTTACAACGATTCGGTTATCGACCGGAAGGACGGTCGCGGCGATGTAGCTGCGGACTTCAACCGCAAACACGTTGCAACCCTTGGCCTAACCTGGGAGATCAGCGACCGCTGGAAAGTCGCCGGGCGTTATAAATATCTATCGGGTAGGCCGGATGAAGAATTTATTATCCACGCCAACGTATTGGGGGGCGGGCAACCTCTGCGCTACTCAAAAGAGATTACTCAGCCGAATGTTGGTCGTAAAGGCAATTACGCCTTATTAAATGTGCGCGTTGATTATCAGCGCGCATTTGGCCCCATCGACATGACAGCCTTTTTGGATGTCATCAACGCAACCTCAGCGGCGTCCAGCGACGATACTGAGTTTGACTACCGCCGGGGCATTCTGGTGAAAGACGATAGCGAAGCCGAGCCACTGATTGGCCTGCGGCTGGACTATGCCTGGTAATAGGGCCTGGTAACTAGGGCCTGGTAAATCGTGCCTGGTAAGGGGAACGCAGCAAATGGCAAATGTACTTGGCAAGGTGTCGATTAGAGCGTTGATTGTCGAAGATAACCGCGACATCAGTGAGAACATTGCCGCCTATCTCGAAAAGCACGGCTACCTATTGGATTTTGCCTACGACGGGATAAGTGCGATGCATTTAGCCTTGACGAACCCGTTCGACATTATCGTGCTCGACTTAATGATTCCAGGCATGGACGGCCTACGCTTCTGCCAAAAGCTGCGCACGGATGCGCAAGTTAGCACGCCCGTGCTGATGCTCACGGCCAGAGATACGCTCGACGATAAACTCAAAGGCTTTGCGGCTGGGGCCGATGACTATTTGGTTAAGCCATTTGCATTACAAGAGCTTCACGCAAGGCTTCAAGCGCTGTACAAACGCAGCCAGCGAAAAGCTGACAACGTGTTAACGGTTGGCGACTTGACTTTGAATAGGGCTACGCTGCAGGTGCATCGCGCGGGGCAGCGTGTCGAACTCACGCCCGCTTGCTTAAAACTCTTGCAACGGCTTATGGAAGCGGCGCCGTCCGTTGTCACTCGCGATGATCTTGAAACCTTATTGTGGGCAGACGAGCGCCCCGATGGCGATGCGCTGCGCACGCATTTGTACAAACTGCGCCACGCGATTGACAGGCCGTTTGATAGCCCGTTAATTCACACCGTACATAAAATTGGCTATCGAATTGCCCAGGAGTCGCAATAATGTACCGACGCAGCCTGCGCAAGCGTGTCGCGATTGCCTTTGCATCCTGCGTGGCTGTACTGAGCGTGGCCTGGGGATTCGCCTTCTTCGCTGCAATCAAGTTGACCGAAGATCAAGTGCTGCAGCATCAGCTGCAACGCGCTGCCGAGACATATCCGGCTTTGAATACCAACCTGCGCGGCTACGATAAGATTGAAGACTTGCCGGAATCACTTAAGGAATGGGCGCAGGCTGGCCCCGCTGAGGGAGTGTATGAATTCGATGCCGAGGAATTACATGTCGCTGTGCTCTTTACCGACAATAAAAATCTGTCGGCCGATGGTCAACAGCCGCGCGCATTCGTGGTGTTCGATGTTGCCGGCATCGAGGCTGCATCGTCCGATGATTGGTGGTGGCTGCTCGTTATCGCAAGTGTTGTGAGCATTCTCGGCATTTTGGGTTTTGGGCTAGGCGTTGTTGTCATGAGCAGAGCAATCGCACCTGTTGCGCAACTGGCCAAGGTGGTGGCAGAGATAGACCTGGAACATTTATCCGCCGGGGATCACAAGCGCATAGAGTCTGGCCGCTTTGGTGATGATGAGGTAGGCCTGCTTGCGGAAACGATTGAAAAGACTCTTGAGCGTATCAGCGCATTTGTTGCACGCGAGCGATACTTTACCGACTCCGCAAGCCACGAGTTGCGCACACCGATTACGGTAATAACCGGTGCCGTAGAACTACTCGAACAAAGTGATCTTTCGACTGCCGATCAGAAGCTAGTCGATCGAGTCAGGCGTGCGACCATCGACATGAAAACCACGATCGAAATGTTCCTGTGCCTTGCTCGCGAAACCGACGACGGCTTGTATGGCAAACAGTTTTTAGTTACCCCGCTGGTGAACCAAGCGATAGAACAACAGCGCCACTTGCTAAGCGGTAAGTCCGTCGAAGTTGACATCGACCATCTCGCAAAACCTAAAGTCTGCGGCCACCCGCAGGCTTTTGCCATCGCGGTTAATAATCTGGTGCGCAATGCATTCGAGCACACGCTCACAGGGCAGGGGCCGATCACGATTCTCATTAAAGAGCGCGAGCTATTAGTTACCAATAAATTCAACGCTGAAGCGGACGGGCGGCACACGCCGATCGAGGTGTCGCCGTCTCACGGCTACGGCCTGGGGCTCGGGATTGTTCAGCGGCTGTGTGAGCGCAATGGCTGGTCGTTTTCATTGCAGGCTTATGAGACCCATGTAGCTGCTCGTCTTTCTTGGTGATTACTTGCGGGAAATGGAAAAGTTAAAAGCTATGGGGAGCGAAATAAAAGGGGTAGATTTTTTCCGTTACTCTCTAAAAAACTGCTATCGAGGCTTATCGATGTAACTGTAACTTTATCGTGTATTTCTTTGAATTTTCAGCTGTAGGGTGTGCAAGCATACTTGCCCACCGTTTCGGCTACATTAATCGGACCTGCGCGCTTATAAATTAAAGCTGAGTCTCACACGCAATGTTAATTTCCAGGCTTTGCCCTTTGATTAATTCCGGCTGCGTCGCCAAGGGCAGCGTAATAGGGGATTTTGCAGGGAATATAAAGCTGCCGGATAACACGGTGCGTGTGTAGCCCTCAAATTTAATGGCAACTTTGTAACTATTGAGCATGGATTTGCAACCGCATTGCGCGGTGCTGGCGTGGGTTTGGTAATCAAGCTTAATTGTTGGAATAGGGGCGAGATTTATCGTCTGTTGTGTAATGTGCTGGCATTCATCCAGGGCATTATCAATGCGTATATCTGCAGTAGAAGGTTTAGCTGTGCATGCGCAGCTAACTAACAACAAAATTAAAAAACTATTAAATTTTAGTGTCGCCATAGGTGCTGCCGCCTTTGGTGTAGGTTACTTTTAAAATAAGCTGAGTTTTTTTCGTAGTTTTTTGATGTTCGCGCAACTGGGTAAAAATAACGCCTTCTACCTCGATGCAGCCATGGCTATAACCCTTTGTGGAGTCGTGCAAATAAAACCCACTACGGCTAACGGGAGCGCAGAGTTTCTTCGTTGCATCATCTGCCGCTTCTAACCGCGCCCGATTTTTACCCCAATTGGCCCAATAGGGCTCGCAGACTCCTGCGTTCGCGCCGCGTGGAATTGTTTGCATGCCCCAGGAAGGTTTAAGCGTGCAGCTGCCGGTGCCGTCATCAGCCGCCGTTCCTTGATCATTAATAAATAATTTATAGAGGCCTTCAGGGACTGGGCCTTTGTCGGGAACACATTGGTAGGTTTCATTTTGCGTGCCGGGCAAGCCTGATGTCGCTTTATAATCGCGGCCGCGCCAGGTTAATAGGGTTCCGTTATAGGTCATATCAATTTTCATAGGTAATTTCCATTTTTGGGGTGTCTGAAATGCTAATTTTATTCAGGGGTTAAAATCCGATTTTTTTAAATCTCGAATATGAGCAATTAAAATCTTATGTTTATTCGGAGAAAATTTGAGTTCCGAATAAAAGTTTTCAAGGTCTCTGACTCCTTGAACGCAATATCAAGAGGTAAAAAATAAGACCTAAACCCCATGCTTCGTTTAATTCTATAGTGATGCGCAAGGTAAAAGTATAATTAAAAATATTTTGATGAAATCAAAAATCGTAAATTATTCCTAATATGGGTCGAGCATATAACATTGCAGGAATGTTTGACGAGGTGTCAGTATCGTTACTGCAGACTACAATAGAGTCACCGAGACCGCCTATTTTTTCAAATTGACGCAAGTGCGATAGGGCGCCGGATAGGGAGCTACCAACTCTTTTTAAAATACTTGACCCATCGCTAAGCGTAATGGCAACAAGTTTACCTTCCATGCCGTTCAAGTCTTGCGCCGTAAGTCTCTTTCCCGCAAGTGCTATTTGATTTGGTAACGCAAGTGGCACAGCGCTTTCTTCTCGCACCCTATAGGCTACTTCGATCTTAGATAAAGATGAGCTGTTAAAAATTTCCGTAGCTTCTTCTCTACCATCGGGTGGTATTTCAGCAGTAAACAGAACCCCTACTATTCGGTGGAGTTCAATAGCTCTTTCATCGAAACTTAACGTCGGTCTGCTCAATCGTGGGTCAGTGGCTTCGGCGCACAAAGACATTATCGCTCCATTGCGAGAACGTAATAGGCGTCTTGCATAGATTTGTTTACCCTTTCGAGCAATCACTAGCGAATGATCAACTCCAGGTGAAGAATCCATTTCGATAATAGCCACAGATCCTGATGGAATTGCAAAACCTAAAGTATCGTGCCTAATAAAAAATAGCGCCTTGTCGTCAAACCATCTGCTTGAAAAAATCTCATCCGATGAATCCTGGCTCGCAAACTCTGAAAGGTGTCCAGTAAATGCCGCAATATCTGGACAAACTGGGAACTCAAACTTTGGTACAGAAATAGGCTTCAGCAAAAGAATGTTATCTTGAATGACTTTGGCAGTTGGCTCGCGCCAACGGTAACGGCGAAACTCTTCATGTACCTGTTCTATCGAAGTTCGAAGTCGCTTTATATCATTATCAATTTTTGCAACATCAGCATAGCTAATAGATGCCTTGTTATGATGCGACTCATTCAAAATTCTTCGAGCTTCTGCTGTAGGTAGTAATGAAGGCTCTAGGCAAAATGCATTAAGCACGGGACTTTTAAAAAGATCATTTGATTTACTGGCGACTAGTCCTCGAAGTCTATCGAACAGTGGAATTAGAGTTGGAGGTTTGGAACTAATCGAATATGCGGGATAGGCTGGATCATCAAATAGATCACCTAAGCGTGCTTCAAGAAATATTCTTGCTTCGTTCGCATAGTCTTGCGCATCAATTGCTGAATCTAAATTATTTGTAAATGCCAAACGCTTGCGATCAAGCTCTTCAATTGCAAGTGACGTTTCTAAAGTTCTTCTAGATGCGTTGACGGGATGTACTGATCTATGAGTAATTAAATCGCCGCTTCGAGCGTCTGCCACAAGTGTACGTCCAAAGCTTCGATCATGAGTGGTTGCTATTATTTGGCTCCCTTCCTTTGCTAATAGCGAAACGGCGCGAGCAAGGCGCTGACGGTTATCGTTGTCCAACAATTCTTGAGGGTCATCAAGAACTAGCAAGTTTATTCCCCCACTAGTGCCCAGTACGTGCTCTCGGAATGCCAAATAAAAACCAAACAGACTTGCACGTAGGGCTGATGCGTTAGAAATATGTTGGGCTGGCGCACGAACCCCACCACGTCCGACATTAATATTAATTACTCCCTTAGCGTCCATTCCCGTTAGCATCGGCCGAGGAGAAAACGTGGTCGCATTTTGGTAAATTTGATCTGTCCAAAACTCGGATCTATTATGAAGAAGATCTCTTAAATTATTAACTTGGGACTGTGCAAGCTCTCCGATTGGAGCAATGATTTTTAATGCAGCCACTGCCGATATACACTCGTTAATCCGTAATAGTTTTTTACTCCATGAATTAAGCGTGCTCTCCATTCTGTCACTTAGAATGATTGCTGCAGATATTGGTGCTACGCCTTTTACAATTAAGTTAATTTTTTCAAGCTTTGGCCCTATTGCATCACTAGAAATATCTTCTGCCGGGCCTCGTTTGATTGCTGTGATCGTTGAGGTAATAGTACTTCTATGTTCACTAATCCAATCTATAAATGCGGTTACTCGCTCAATCCTTTTTATCATTTGGACTAAACTTGATGCGTTTGATTGAATATGAGCGGGTAGCTCTTTAATGGTTGGTTCGGTGAACACTGGAAGCTTCGATAGTTCTTTTCTTGCTAAAACTTGCATGCCAGATTTCAAGGCCGCGAGCGTTCCTGAAAATGCGTCGGTTTTAAATAGCTCATCTGTTACCGCTAGATAAATAGACTCAGCAGGTGATGAAGGAAGATTTTTATTAATTTCATTGCCAAATGGACTTGGCAAATCTCGCGCGAGAGCGCCTGTCCAGCCGGAAACCCATTGAGAAACTGTTTTAGAAATAAGCTGGCTATTTTGACGCACTTGTTCAAAATGACTGGCTACTGATAATCCTGTTTCTGGATCAATCAAATCCTTCAGTGGACTGCGGCATACCGCGCAATCATCGCTATGTTGCTCTTTATGATCCGTCATCCAAGACGCTACTCTAGCGTATAGTTGAGTTCGTCGCGCTAGGGTAGAATCAGCAGCTAGTTGCGCCAATACCTCAGCTTCTTCATAAATATTAATTAAGGTTTCGCGAACTCTTGCTAAATCATTAGGCTCACTTTTCAGCATTCTCAATCTTTCTATCCCTGGCAATTCGACAATTTTTTTTATTTGCTCTATTGCAGGCTCAATGCACGCTTCCAGGTTTTCCCGATCTTGTATTTTGTCTGCATTAAATGTTTCTCCTAAAACGTCCTTAGCGGCAACAAGCCCATCAGCCTTTAGAT
Source organism: Cellvibrionaceae bacterium (assembly GCA_036520615.1). Taxonomy (GTDB): domain Bacteria; phylum Pseudomonadota; class Gammaproteobacteria; order Pseudomonadales; family Cellvibrionaceae; genus CAMCXE01. Next base: position 76,131 of record DATDJI010000018.1, read on the forward strand.
TTTGAAAGTGAAGCTTTAATTTTATAATTTGGTTTTCGTAGTCATCATCAGTTAGCAATGGCAGCTTTGCTGCAAAGGCCATTGAAGGAAATTCAACTATTCGCTGTTCTAAATCACTTCGCGCCTGATTAAACTGCACCTCAAGATCATTTAGTTGCTGTCTCCGCTCAGTTAAAATGGAACCGTTTATTCGCGACTCTACTTTCAAAGCATGCTTAGATAGATCGACAAGATCAGCCAGCCCAGTCAATCGTGCAACTGCTGTCCCAAGCTCAGAAGAGCTGCCCACTTGCAAGAACGGCAATATTCCCGGCATAGTCGTTCCCAACCGAAAGGAAATGGGATCAACCCCTAACACACTTGTGTCAGAAGCAGTTTCAACTAACTTCCCATTAGATTTTCTTGTTTGCGTTCTTCGTATTGATCCTGTTAATTTTCCCTCTTCATCAATAAATATAAGTTCAACCCAAGTATCAGCAGGAACCGCTTTCGCAGTAGCATCAGGCGTCCATTGTGTCGTGCTGGGCAGTGGAGTTACAGAAGATATGGCGTGTTCGCTTTCGGCGCTCTCTTCCCTGTTAATGTGACACTGGAATTCTTGATCGCCATTTTCTGGAAGACGTTGCGCACGTAATAACTGGCCTGTTAGGCACCAAATCAATGCATTTGCTATTGAAGTCTTTCCTGATCCATTCCAACCCTCAAATAAAGTAATTGGTTTTTCAGGTTCAAAAATAAAATGTTCCGGTGGGTAATCTATAGAACCGTATGCATGGAGTCCTGCAAACCGATGCGCAGTAAGCTTGGCCAATTTTAGATGTTTGCGTTTTTGCGTTACTGTCGTTTGTTGTTGGCCTAGATTTGGAAGTTCAACCGTAAGTGAATCTATAATTGATTCGCAGTCTTGGACTTGCAAATTGGCTGCCCATTTTGATCGATTGCGGCGATACCAGTCCAGAACGTTTCGAGCTTCTACTGTGGGCAGGGTAAACGTACGCGTTTCATCACAGGCAATCTCTCTGCCTGAAATTAAATCAGTCAATAATATTTCAGTTGTGAGTAAATGAAGTGGAACGATTTTCGGTTGATTCGTGCTTGCGGAGTTTTCTTGTTTCATATGTATTCCATTTGCAAAATAACGCATTACGAATTGTGAAGTTGGAGCACAGAAAAATATAAATTGGAACGTATCAGCCTCTTCGTATTGGGTGCTTATACAACCTTCGACTTCTGTGCCTCCTGCACCGACGCGGTCGTACTCTGCGACATCCCCCGATCCGCACAGCTAATCAATTAAACGTTGCTGCGTCCAGCCGAATTAATGGGGCAAAGACCTTGAAAAATAGAAATGCAGCTCGAAACGTTGGGATGCATGCTACCCACAAAAAAGCTAATTAAAGACTATTACATCGACTACAGTAACCGTAATTCATGACACAGCCACAACCAATTAACATTCTCATCAATCCGCCCCTGAATAACTGTTAGCGTACCTTCAGTAATCCAATCCGCAAAGTTATTTTAACCACCCCCCGCAAATCGGTTGCCACCTCACAAACCTCCTCAATAACCGCGCTCACATCCACCCCCGCGAGCTGCACTTCTGGCACATCGCGATGTGATTAATTTGTTACGCGTAATAGCCAGCGCATCGCCCGTCACATCCATTTGATAATACACACCAGCGCCTGCGCTGAAGGTGACATCAACGGCCTCGCAGCTTTTGAAACACAACCTTGCCCTCCCGCAGTTACCCAGCGGCCATTTATCCGGCCAATCGGCGGCTTAAAAACCTCCACAAATTTAAAAAAGTGGTTTATTATCAATATATTATTTATTCAGTCCAGCGGCCAACCAAACGGCCAAATGGGCGCCTTTTTGGGTTGCGCTATGGCTACATCGATAATGGATATAACCCCGTTTATTCCCAGCGAACGCGCACTTGCGCAATCAACTTTACCGGACAAAGCCATAGCGCTTATAAGCCATGCAGCCAAACTTACCGGCCAGCTTGCGCCCTTGACCCTTGAGCGCTTGGCGCAGCATATGGCGGCTGTTAATTCCTACTACTCCAATTTGATTGAGGGCAATTCGACGCGGCCCCATGAAATTCGTGCTGCCCAGCGCGGCACCTACAGCGGCGATGCGGCCAAACGGGATTTGCAGCTGGAGTCACTGGCGCATATGCAGGTGCAAGAGTGGTTGAGTGCGCAAAAAGTGGATTTGGATAGGTTATTTAGCGCCGAGTTTATTTGCCGTTTACACCGCGAATTTTACCAGCGTGTGCCCCAGAGCCTTTGGGTTATTAAAGATGAAAAAGGAGCGGCTGTAGATAAGGTAATTCCCGGTGCATGGCGCGCACGAGCGGTAATTGTTGGGCAACACCTGCCGCCAGAAGCAGAAGATATTGCGCCCTTAATGGCACAATTTTGCAAAACCTACACATCCAAAATGTTTAGCGGCGACCGCAAAATTATTGCGCTTATGGCGGCGCACCATCGTTTTGCTTTTATTCACCCTTTTTTAGATGGCAACGGCCGGGTTGGCCGTTTATTAACGGATGCGGCTTTTAAGGCGGTGGGCCTGGATAGTTGCGGCGCCTGGTGTTTAAGCCGAGGTTTGGCACGCAGCGCTGCGCACTATAAAAGCCTTTTAGCCAATGCAGATTTACCGCGCCAAGGCGACTACGACGGGCGCGGCACACTTACAGAAAAAGGCCTGCTGAATTTTTGTGACTATATGTTGGATACGGCCATTGACCAAGTTACTTATATCAGTGAATTACTTAATTTAGTCAAAATGCGCCAACGCATCGATACTTATATCGCCGCGCGCAATGATGACCGGGTTGCCGGTATTAGTGCGCCAATTAAAACGTCCGCCAGCTTAATTTTATATACGGCATTCGGGCAGGGCGAAATTGAACGCGCGCACGCATTGGAGTTATGCGCAATGCCTGAACGCAGCGCACGGCGTTTATTGAGCCAATTAAAAAGCGAAGGCTTGTTGAGTGAAACTAGCAGTAAATCGCCGCTGCGCTGGGAAATCCCCGAACATGCCGAACCCTGGTATTTTCCTAATTTGACATTCTAGCTGCATGCCTAACATGCGCAAAAAGAAAAATTAAACAGCCGATTGTATTTTTTGCGGCGATATTGTTCGCTACAGGTGGAAAATATTTTCGCGTATGTATTTCAGTCGGGGGTTAAGCGAATAATGGGTGCGCAAATTATTGAATATCGAATATTACTCAATATTCTGCACCTGCTCGCGCATCTGCTCGATTAACACTTTTAAGTCAACGGCAATTTGCGTGGTCTCGCTGGCGTTGGATTTAGATGAAAGCGTATTGGCTTCGCGATTTAACTCTTGCATTAAAAAATCTAATTTGCGCCCGACCGGATCTTTTTGTTTCAAGCAGTGGCGCACTTCAATAATGTGGGTTTCTAAACGGTCGAGTTCTTCTGCCACGTCAGATTTTTGCGCTAAATAGACTAATTCTTGCGCTAGGCGCTCGCGGTCTATTTCCACTGCGAGGGCATCTAGTTTGGCTTTTAATTTTTCCTGCTGCAGTTGTTGTAATTTGGGCAGGTGAATTTTTAATTGGTTAACACCGTTTTGAATTAACACTAAACGCTGTTCAATTAATTGCGCCAGTTCAGTGCCTTCACGGCTGCGGTTGGCTTGTAAGTCTGTGAGGGCGCGGGCAAATAACGTCATTACGGCGGCATCGAGCGCGTCCTGGTCCAGCGCTGGGGTTTGTAAAACGCCGGGCCAGCGCAGTACTTCTAACGCGTTAATCGGGGCGGCGTGCAATATATGTTGCGAGAGGGATTGGGCGAGGTCGATTAAATTGCGCGCGGCATCGAGATTTACTGCTTGATTAGCGCTTTCATCCCATTTAATAAAAATAGAGGCTTCCACTTTGCCGCGGCTTAAATGGTTGCGCAGTTGATCGCGCAGGGGTAATTCAAGGCGGCGCAATAAATCCGGCATGCGTATGGAGGGCTCTAAATAGCGGTGGTTTACGCTGCGTATTTCGCAGATTAATTGTCCCCAGGGTTGTTGTTGTTCTAAACGGGCGAAACCGGTCATGCTGCGCGGCATAGTGTGTTCTCGTGTGGGAATTAATAAAGGATAAGGGCTAGGAGTCTAGCACTTGCGCTTAACAAGGTACTTGTACCGGGTTTTATTCTGGGCATTTTAGGCACTGCTTTAGGCGGTCACAATCTGGCCTGCCCATCGGGCTATAATGCGCGCCCATTCATTTAGGTTTGACTTGTTCATGCAACGACCCAGCGGCCGCGCCAGCCATCAATTGCGCCCGATCAGCATCACTCGCCATTACACAAAACACGCGGAAGGCTCGGTATTAGTGGCCTTTGGTGATACCCAGGTGTTGTGCACGGTATCCGTAACCGAAGGGGTGCCGCGATTTTTAAAGGGCACGGGGCAGGGTTGGTTAACCGCCGAATACGGCATGCTGCCGCGCTCCACCGGCAGCCGTATGGATCGCGAGGCGGCACGCGGTAAACAAGGTGGCCGCACATTAGAGATTCAGCGCTTAATTGGCCGCGCGCTACGTGCATCGGTGGATTTAAAAAAACTCGGTGAATTTACGCTGGTTGTGGACTGTGATGTTATCCAAGCAGACGGCGGCACGCGCACCGCTTCTATTACCGGCGCTTGTGTGGCCATGGTGGATGCGCTGAATTTTTTGCAACGCAAAGGCCAACTCAAAACCGACCCTTTATTAGGAATGGTAGCGGCAGTAAGCGTGGGTATTTATAAAGGCGAGCCGGTGTTGGATTTGGATTATTTAGAGGATTCTGCAGCGGATACGGATTTAAACCTGGTAATGAATGAAGCGGGCGGCATTATTGAAATTCAAGGTACTGCTGAGCACGGATCATTTAGCGATGTAGAACTGCAAAGCATGTTGAGTTTAGGGAAGGCGGGTATTGCTGATTTAATTGTGCTACAAAAACAGGCTTTGGCGGAGGGTTAAGGTTAGTCGGCGGGCAGGCAAATGCTCGCCGAATTAATTATAAAAGTTGAGCTAATGTAGATTTGCCGTTTAACAAAGCTCGGCTTTCTTGTGAATCAAGAATTACGTGCAAAATTTTAGCTGCGATGCCTCTGCAAAAAAGATAATTCAATTTGCACAATTCACTTAACCCTATACGCATCTTAATTACGTCCACGTCCTACATAGCTCAGAGCACCCTGCACAACCCGCTGGCTAGGCTCATCAATAGTGCCCTATACTCAACGCGAAAAGCTCACTGGAGCAGGCCAGCCTTCGCAGCCCCGTGCCTTTCGTTTTTCAATAATTACTATTTTTATTCCTTAGGAGCAGTATATGAATAAATACGCAGCAGAATTAATAGGTACATTTTGGTTAGTGTTAGGTGGATGTGGCAGCGCGGTTTTAGCGGCGGCATTTCCGGGTGTGGGAATAGGTTTGTTGGGTGTATCGCTGGCGTTTGGTTTAACCGTATTAACTATGGCCTATGCTATTGGGCCTATTTCCGGCTGCCATTTAAATCCTGCTGTTTCTGTAGGCTTGTGGGCGGCAGGGCGTTTCCCCATAACCCAATTAGCTCCTTATATTGTGGCGCAAGTACTCGGCGCAATTTTAGCGGGCGCAACTTTGTATTTAATTGCCAGCGGAAAACCCGGCTTTGATTTAGCTGCCGGTTTTGCATCGAACGGTTATGACAGCCATTCCCCAGGTGGCTACAGTTTGTTAGCGGCGCTGGTATGTGAAGTAGTCATGACGATGATATTTTTAGTGGTAATTTTGGGCGCTACAGATAAAACGGCTCCAGCAGGCTTTGCCCCGATCGCTATTGGCTTATGCTTAACACTCATTCACCTTATTAGCATTCCCGTTACCAATACCTCCGTCAACCCAGCGCGCAGCACCGGCGTGGCTGTTTTTGTCGGCGATTGGGCGCTCGCGCAGTTATGGTTGTTTTGGGCAGCGCCTATTGTCGGTGGCGTGTTGGGCGCCGGGATATACAAAATAATTAGCCCAAAAACTGCATAATTAATCGCGTGATACACCCCGCTGCTTTTAGTTGTGCGCTGATTGCCAGGCTCACGAAAACAGCTGGGGTGAATTATTCCTTGCGATAAAACAATAAAAATCTAACCGCTCGGTGAATAAATCACAAAATTAAAGTAATCGATTCCACAGATTTCTGTTATCTAGAAAGATTAGCCTGGGCACATCCAAGCAGTAAAACCGACGTTTTGCTGTGCCCTGATCTTTCTTTCCCCTGCACCGCTTTAGGGGCTGCCTTTTAACAGGAATATACAATGGCCGCTATAAAATTTACTCCGCACCCAGATTTTCCCAAAGCTAAATGTTTTTTTACTCCTGCAGGTTATTTTTGGAAGATTCAGCTGCGCGAATGGGCTTTTGCACAAATTAATGTTGAGCATTTTATCGCAGGGCTCAAGGCCACCTCTAACAACCCCAATGTGGCACAAGGCAATACGGGGGTAGGGCCTAAGGCGCTAACGTTAAGCAACATAAAAGGTACAGGTGCCACGGTTAAGCTATTTGCTGATAAACCTGGATTTACGCTAATTTATTTTTATGACCAGGACCCCGCTAAATTAGTTGACGGCGTGCATATGCAAGTCGAGGTTCTCACCCGTAGAGCTAATAAACCTACCGATATTTCCCTCACTAAATTAGAGGGCCGCACGGTTGCAATCAATGCACCAGATGCCCGCGCTTACGAAATGCAGACCACCCTTAAGTTTAGTGATGCCGCCAGCAATCCCCTCGGATTATTCACTGGTGTGCCCACTGGTACCCAGCACTTGGTTATTTCCAGCCACGGCGGTGTACCGTCCACAACGGATAGAAATGATGTAGGCAAAATCTGTTTATTTGTGGCGGGGTTTAAGTTAAATACTTTACGCTTAGATACGGGGAACGTAGAGGAAGTATTTAAAACACTTAAAGGCCGCCTAGCCGCTAATTGTGTTATTTGGTTTGGCGGCTGCAACATAGGTGCTAACCGCAATTTTTGCAGCAAAGCCGCTATTGCATCTGGCTGTTATGTGGTGGCACCTGTGATGCCGCTATTAAATAAAACTTTTCCGAAAAACTTTGTGGATATGTTAGATGGGTTTGCTATACCGGCGGTATTTGACCCAACCGGCAAAGGCATCAGTGTTAGCGATTTTTGTGCGAAACAGGCTGACCTTAAATTCAACGTGCCAGTTTAAACTGGCGATAGCTAGAACTCCTGTCAAAAATGCCTAAATAATATTTTAATAAAGCTCAGTTGCACAAAGCTTGAGGCTATGTATTTAGATCCAATGCTCGAAACACCGAAGACTTGGCGAGAAATGTAATTATTGACAGGAATAATTGGATTCGACGCTATTTTCTACCTTTAATAAAGCTATTATCAATTCGCCTGATTTTAATATTTAAAGTTGTAAAGCGCGTTGTGCCTATTAAGCTCGGTTCTGAAAAGCGCTCAGTGCTCTTAGTGCGCTGTTTGCTCGCGCTTAAGAATAAACAAGCGTCATCGGCTATTTATAATCGAGTTAAAAATAAATCCACTATATTTGTTCACCGGTATCGCGCAATTAAAATTCCCGCGAAACTATGTTATACGGCTGGCGGGTAAGGCTTGATATGCGCAGATGAGTGTTCGAAATGGGCCAATAATTTCTAAGGCCAGTTATTCGCAATTTGTTGTCTGACACGGTAGGCATTGATTTATGATTGCGTAAAACCAATTTCGACTGTTAAAAACGCGACGGGTTTTAAGAATTCACCCTCTGCTAAGCTGCCAGCCAAGCTTCCAAAATAATCCGCGCGGCTATTGAGTCGATAGGGGATTGCGCATAATTGCCTTTGTGGCCGCGCTCTTTTGCTTCCCATTTTGCTTCCCGAGTGGAGAGCCGTTCATCCACCATTTGCGTTGGCAAGCCAAAACGCCCGTGTAAGCGGTTACCGAATTTACGAGCGCGCGTGCTTAATTCGCTTTCGCTGCCGTCCATATTTAACGGCAAACCCACGAGTAATAATGTGGGTTGCCATTCGCTGAGCAAAGCACCGATGGCATCCCACTGCGGAATACCGTCGCGCGCTTTTAACGGGGTTAGCTCGCGAGCTGTTTGTGTGATGCTTTGGCCGTAAGCGACACCGATATTTTTAAGGCCATAGTCAAATAATAAAACTGCGCTCGGTTTAACTTCCGCCATCAAGCGTGGCCTAGTTGCGGCGAAATTAAATTCGGGTCTATGCCTAAGTGTTTTGCTGCCGCACTCCAGCGCAGTTCAATAGGCGTGCAAAAAAGTAATTCGTATGAGGCAGGCACAGTTAGCCAAGCATTCGTGGCCAATTCATCCTCTAGTTGCCCGGCGCTCCAGCCAGCGTGGCCGAGGGCAAATAATGCGTGAGTAGGCCCTTGGCCCACGGAGAGGGCAGTGAGTATGTCTTTGGAGCCGGTAAGGCAGATACCGTCGATAACTTTTAGGCTGGAATCCCAGCTGCCTTCTTCGTTATGCAAAACAAAACCGCGCTGAGTATTTACCGGGCCGCCGGCAAGCACGGGCGCATGGCAGATGTTCTCACCTAAGGGTAAATTTAATTCTTCAAACACCTGGCCGATATTCAGATCCAGCGGGCGGTTTAGCACAATTCCCATGGCGCCCTCTGCGCTGTGGTCGCAAATGTACGTCACTGTATGGGAAAAGTGAGGGTCTTTAAGGCTGGGCGTGGCAATCAACAAATGGTTGCGCAGGCTATCTCCTAAGGTAATCGTGGATTCAAGCGGCATTCAAAACTCCAGGCCTTATAAATGTGTAAACGAGCCTTAATTAAGGCCTCGTCTTTAATTAAGTGTGGCACGGTTAATTCGTCGACAGCCCAGTAATTTCAAATTTCCATGTGCGAATAATTTCAAGCTTATCGTTACCTGCCATAACCTCAGCCGGCACTGCATTAAACGGTGCGGCCAAATGCACAATTTGCAAGGCTGCCTGGTTTAAAACGGCATGGGTGGCGGATTCCAAAATTTCTACACGGTCGATTGTGCCGTTAGGGTTAATCAGCACGGCAAGGCGCAGCTCTCCAAATTGATGGTTGTGCAAAGCTTCTTTCGGGAAGTGTTTGTTGCCGACGGCCTCTACGGTTTCGTTCCACTGATTTAAATATTCGGCGTCTTTTGAGGCGATAGCGGAAACTGCCGTCATGCGGCGGATTCTCGGGCGCATGGCCTCTTGCTGATTAAGGCGATCGCGCTTGGCCATTAAAGCGGCTTTTTCAGCAGTTTCCGGTGGGGTTTCGATATCTTCTGCATCGAGCGTTTTAGCGGCCGGCTCCACTGTGGGCTCTTTTGACGTGGGCAATTGCTGGCTGCTCTCGGCGCTGGTTTTAACAATTTCGTCAGGTGAGCTGTTAGCTTCGGTGGTTTTGTGCATCTCAATTGGCGTGGTTTGCTGCACATTTGGATCGGCAAAGACGGCGTCATCCGCCGCGGTGAGCTCCTTAGGTGTTTCGCTCGTGCCGCTCGCCTCTTGGTTGGACTGAGCTAAAAAGTCAGCCTGTTTGGGCGCCTCTGTGGCGTGTGTGGCAAGAGTTACGTTCAAAGTGGGTGCCACTCGCGACCCTTGCACCACGCTAAAACCTACGCCCAACAGCACCAGAGCATGCAGCCCAATGGCCAGGAATAGGGTAAAACTTAAACGGTCGCCGGTTTCTACAGTGGGGTCAAGAGTGGCCATGAGTGCGTGTTAAGTTCCTAAGCGTCGATTGATGGCATTCATTAATATTGAGCCTATGTCCGTGGGAAACACCTTGTTGATCTCGCGAGCACAGGTGGGGCTGGTGACATTAATTTCAGTGAGGTAATCGCCGATAACATCCAGGCCTACAAAGAGTAATCCCTTCGCCTTAAGACTAGGCGCGACCTGCTGCACAATCCAATGATCGCGCTCAGTTAACGGCACCGGTACGCCTTTGCCACCAGCGGCTAAGTTGCCGCGAGTCTCACCTTGGGCGGGTATACGAGCCAGCGCATAGGGAATAGGTTCGCCGTCAACGACCAAAATGCGCTTATCGCCTTGGGTAATCTCCGGGATATAGCGCTGCGCCATAATAAATTCGCAGCCGTCGAGAGTTAGCGTTTCTAAAATCACGCTTACATTTGGATCGTCGGGCTTCGCGCGAAAAATACGGCTGCCGCCCATGCCGTCTAAGGGTTTATAAATAACATCTTTATACTCGACATGAAATGCGCGCAGGCGGGCTATGTCTCGGCTGACCAAATGGGGGGGGCAGCAGGCGGGAAAATGTGTGGCAAAAAACTTCTCATTGCAATCGCGCAAACTGCGCGGATCATTTACTACGAGCGCGCCCTGTTGCTGAGCCTGTTCAAGAATGTATGTGGCGTAGATATACTGGTTATCAAACGGCGGGTCTTTACGCATGAGAATGGCGTTTATATCACCTAAACGAACCTCCTGCCGCTCGCCTAATTCGTACCACTGGTTGGCATCCTCGAATACCTGCAGTTGGCGCAGGCTGGCATAAGCGATACCATTTTGCGCATAAAGGTCATGCATCTGGGCGTACCACAGCGCAAACCCTTGATGTTGGGCTGCCAATAACAAAGCAAGCGTAGTGTCTTTATAGAAATTGATTCCTTCAATGGGGTCCATCACTACGGCAAGTGATCTAAGCTGTGACATAAGTGGTTCCTCGGTGATAGTTTTGGAAAATCCCAAAGACATAGCGCTTGCTAAGTGGTGGGTGCCTAAACGCGAAAAAAGGCGGCTGGCTCATGGCGGAATAGCTAAAGTTGGTCGATTATAAAAGGTATCGTTTGAAAGCACCTGCTATAGCTGTAATGAATGAGAAATTTTATCTGTGACATGGCTTAAATCCCGTAAACTTTTCCGTTATCGCTGTTCAAGTGAATGGGGATGACACAATTTAACGCGCGCAATGGCGGCTGATTTGACGTATTTTCTTGATATTCAAATACTTATGGAATCGCCTGCGCAACTATGTTAAAAGAGCAAGCCCGCCAAAAGGCTATGATGGATAACCTTTCTATGGCGATAATTTATTAAAACCACTGGTGTAGAGTCTGTCTATGGACGTGAATCTAGAACATCTTAAGGTGATGGTAATCGACGATAGTAAAACTATTCGTCGCACCGCAGAGACACTACTAAAAAAAGTAGGTTGTACTGTTGTCACCGCAACTGACGGCTTTGACGCCTTAGCTAAAATTGCTGATACGCGCCCGGATATCATTTTTGTGGACATCATGATGCCGCGCTTGGATGGTTATCAAACCTGTGCACTAATCAAAAATAACAGCGAATTTAAGTCCACGCCGGTCATTATGTTATCGAGCAAAGACGGCTTATTTGATAAGGCCAAAGGACGCATTGTCGGCTCAGACCAATACCTGACTAAGCCTTTTAGCAAGGGCGAGTTACTCGGTGCAATTGAAGCACATGTTAAAACTACAAGCGCAGGCTGATAGGGAGCGGAGGTAACATGGCTCGTGTCTTGATTGTTGATGATTCACCGACAGAAACCTACAAACTTACCAGTATGCTGGAGAAACATGGGCATCAGGTGCTCACCGCAGGCAATGGTGCCGACGGCGTAGCCCTGGCCAAAGCTCAATTGCCCGATGTGGTGCTAATGGATGTGGTAATGCCCGGGCTCAACGGCTTTCAGGCAACCCGGCAGCTTAATAAAGCGCCGGAAACCAATAAGATCCCCGTGATTATAGTAACGACGAAAGATCAGGAAACGGATCGTGTGTGGGGAATGCGCCAGGGCGCTAAGGCCTATCTCACGAAGCCGATTGAAGAAAAAGAACTGATCAGCGTGATCGCTCACGTTAGCAACTAGGCCCTCTATGACTGACGCTTCTGCTTTTGATGCCCTAACGAGTCTAGTCTCCCTCTCCAAAAAACATGCGGTGGGCCTGCCTGCGCAGGTGGATACGACGCCGCGTTGGAGCGGCATCGGTTTTTCGCTGTTGGGACGCAAATTTATTGCACCCATGCGGCAAATTGCAGAATTGTTGGAGGTGCCTGCGAGTATCACGCGCTTACCCGGTGTGCATCCTTGGGTCATAGGTCTTTCGAACGTGCGCGGGCGCTTATTGCCGCTGTTTGATATGGCGTATTTTTTTGGCGGTAAATCCCTTGGTCATCGCAAGCAGCAGCGTGTGTTGGTTATTGAAACAGAGGCGTATTTTAGTGGGCTGATTGTTGATCAAGCCTTTGGCATGCAGCACTTTACCGCTGATAAATTTAACGAAACGGTCGATGCTGTGCCGGAAGCTTTGGCGCCTTGCGTTAGGGGTTCATACACTGACCCATCGGGAATCTCCTGGGCCGTTTTTGATATGGGAACATTAGTGAAGGATCCGCGTTTTACCAACGCCTCTCTCATCTAAAACACACATCGAAGCTGTGCGCCTGCGCGCCGCTTTACGAACAATAAAAGACTGAATGCCACACATATTCAAGGCAATTCGGGCGGTGTAACTAGCGGAGCAACCTATGAAAATTGAATCCAGCAGCTTGATATCGCGATTTAAAGATAATCCGGCCTTGTCGATTTTAATCGTCTTATTAGGGTGTTTTGGTGTTCTGATCGCAGTGATGATTTATATCTTCCTGCGCGATGCCAAACAAGATGCCGAACACGAGCGGCATGTAGCTGAGTTGCGCGCATATTCCTATCGGCTAACTGCGCTTTCGCGCGATGCTACGGCCGGTAACAAAGCGGAATTTAAAACCCTGCGGCAAGTGATTGCCGATATGGATAAAACCTGGAAGGCGCTGCAAAACGCTGACAACGAAACCAAAGTACAGCTGGCGGATGAGTTAGCTGCATTTGAGAGCGTATGGAGCCGTACCAAACAGAGCTCGGAAGTTATTACCAATAACGAGGATTCAATTATCCTCATGCACGATGTAGCAAAAACGCTTAATGAAGCGCTGCCGGAGTTGCAGGCCGAACACGACAACATCGTAGAATTGCTATTAGAAAATAAAGCCTCTGCTGAACAGGTATCCGTAGCACAACGTCAATCCTGGTTTGCCGAGCGAATTGGTCGAAACGTTGACCGCATGTTGCGCGGCGGCCTTGATGCGGATAAAGCAGCTGACGAATTCAAATTGGATGCGAGCCGTTTCGGTAAGGTATTAGATGCAATGAAAAGTGGTGACGCCAGTATGGGTATCGCCAAAATTAGCAATCCTCAGGCGGTTGAGAGCCTTGATCGTATTTCCAAATTATTCGCCTTTGTAAGCGGCTCGATCAAAGATATTTACGAAAAATCCCCAGATTTATTTAGTGCGCGTCAGTCCACTAATGCCATTTTGGATGGCAGCCCGCTGTTGCAGCAGCGCCTCACCGAGCTGTCTGACCAGATCAAAAGCCTGCCTTCAAAACGCCGCGTTAACAACACCGCTATTTTGGTTGTAGTGGGCTGTGCGTTTGTGCTGCTGATTATCATCGGCTTGTTACTGAACAACGCCACCAATCGCCGCTTAAAAATTACCGGGGAAACCAACGAGCGCAACCAGAACGCTATTTTGCGCTTGCTTGATGAATTGGCAGACCTGGCCGATGGTGACTTAACTGCCACGGCCACGGTGACGGAAGATTTCACCGGCGCCATCGCCGATTCTATTAACTACACGATCGACCAATTGCGCGTGTTGGTATCACGTATTAACGACACCTCGGCTAACGTATCGGCAGCGTCTGAAGAGACACGTCAAACTGCTTTGCATCTGGCCCGTGCGTCTGAGCACCAGGCGCAGGAAATTGCTGGCGCCTCTGCAGCGGTAAATGAAATGGCCGTAACTATCGATCAGGTGTCAGCCAACGCCGCCGAGTCCGCTCGAGTGGCCGAGCGGGCGGTATCGATCGCGTTCAACGGCGCCAAAGTGGTACAGAACACTATCCACGGTATGGATACGATCCGCGAGCAGATTCAAGATACTGCAAAACGAATTAAGCGCTTGGGTGAGTCCTCCCAAGAGATCGGCGATATCGTAAGCTTGATCAACGACATCGCCGACCAAACCAACATTCTGGCTTTGAACGCTGCTATTCAGGCGTCTATGGCCGGGGATGCCGGACGCGGTTTCGCCGTGGTAGCGGATGAGGTACAGCGCCTTGCTGAGCGCTCCGCTACGGCTACTAAACAGATCGAAGCGCTGGTAAAAACCATTCAAAACGATACCACAGCGGCGGTAAATTCCATGGAGCAAACCACTGCAGAAGTGGTGCGCGGAGCTCGCTTGGCGCAGGACGCAGGTGTTGCTTTGGAGGAGATCGAAGCGGTATCGGCCAACTTGGCTGAATTGATTCAAAACATCTCCAACGCGGCGCGTCAGCAGTCCACATCGGCGGGCCATATCTCCAATACGATGAACGTAATTCAGGAATTCACCTCACAAACCTCTGCAGGTACCAGCGCAACAGCAACGGCTATTGGGCGGCTGGCGCATATGGCCATCGAACTGCACGAATCTGTGGCGGGCTTTAAATTGCCCGAGGAGATGAATTCCTCAGCGGGCAAACGCTTGCGAGCAGCCCCTGCCGTACAGGTCGCACCAGCCGTGGCGGCTGCCGCTCATCACGCCGAGGAGACAGAAGCTGAATTCGAGTTTTCGCTGGATGAAGATGTTTTTGCAGACGGTGACGAAGGCGTAAACCCCTTTGCCAACGATGACACGCGCAAATCCTAAGGCGCTGCGCCCGCATAGTTTATGATCTGGTCATTGCAGGCAGTACCGGACATTTCTGATCAGGAGTTTGCTCTTTGGAGCAAACTGTTAGAGGAGCGTGCGGGCATTTATTTGTCGGCTCAGCAGCGCACGTTTTTACAAACTCAAGTTGTTATGCGCATGCGTGAACTGGGTTTAGCTGACTTTACCAGTTACTACCAACTCATCATCGATGGCGTGGCCGGTATGGTGGAGTGGTCGCGGCTAATCGACCGTTTAGTCGTTAAAGAAACCAGTTTTTTTCGCCATACGCCCTCCTACGATTTTGTTTCCCGCCATTTAACGCAACATCTTGAGGAGACCGCACAGCATAGTTATGAAGTGTGGAGCGTAGGCTGTTCTACCGGTGAAGAGCCGTATTCATTGGCCATGGTATTAGCAGAGGGGTTTGCAGCCGCCCACCGGGAGCCTTTGTTTGGGATTACCGCCACCGATATCAGCCGCGCCGCGCTATCATTGGCAAAAAATGCTATTTATACCGAGCGTAAGTTGGGCTTTATCGCTCCAGCGCTGCGCGAAAAATACTTGATAGCTGTAGAGGATGGGCGTTTTCAAATTGCCAGGTCGCTGCGCGAGCGAATTTGTTTTAATCAGGCCAATCTGCTGGATATCAACGAAATGCCCGCAGTGCAGGTAGATTTAATTTACTGTCAAAACTTGTTGGTTTACTTTCGTCGCTGGTTGCGCGAAAAAATCCTCAATGCATTTGTGCAGCGGCTTAAACCCGGCGGTGCTTTAGTCATCGGGTTAGGCGAGGTACTGGATTGGTCGCATCCATCCATGCAGCGCGCCTCGTACGATGCTGCACAAGCTTATATACACAAATAAGAAACGGGACTCCATCAATGGGAGAACAACGCAACTACGCAGCCCTTGACTGGGTAGTAGGTGAAATAGGCGAAACCCTCAAAGAGGCTCGCCAGGCGCTCGAGGCCTTCGTGGAAGATCCGCGCGATGTATCGCGTCTGCGTTTTTGTCTAACCCATATTCACCAGGTGTTAGGCTCGCTGCAGATGATCGAATTTCACGGCGCCGCTCTGATTGCAGAAGAGGTGGAGCTGCTGGCGCAATCGCTGATTCAAAATACCGTCACCCACGTCCATGAAGCGCAAGAAGTCTTGATGCGCGCCCTGCTGCAGCTGCCGATTTACCTTGAGCACGTACAGCGTTTCAAAGACGATCATCCCGGCGTGCTCTTACCGTTGCTGAACGATATTCGTGCCGTACGTAAACAGCCTTTTTTAAGTGAGTCGGGTTTATTCGCACCGGACTTAAGTCGCGTCAACCACATCATTGATGACCGTCATCCGGTTTTACAGGACCGCGCAAAGCTAATTCAAGCGTTAAAAAAGCTGCGCGAGATGTATCAATACGCTGCTGCGAGCCTGCTTAAAGACATCAAAATTAGCGAAAACCTTGAGTACATTGACAAGGTTTGTACGCGCGTTGAGTTAATGAGCCGTGGCACTCACGCCTTTGTCCTTTGGCAGGCCGCTTGTGGTGTTGTAGAAAACCTGCGCTCAGATGAGATTGAGTTGTCTGCTGCTGTGCGCAGCCTGTTGCGCCGTTTGGCGCGGGAGTTAAAAGTACTGGCGGAAAATGCCCCGGCAGCCTTTGACGCCCCGGTTGATGAAAACCTGTTGCGCAACTTGCTGTATTACACCGCGCGCGCCGAACGCATGGGGCCGCATGGCCAGGCTTTGCGGCAGAAATACCATTTGGATAAAGCGCTAAAAGACGGTGCTGAGACCGGTCGGCACTTTCATAAAACTATGATTAGTGCCCCGGACCCGGAAGCAATTCGCTCTGTCGTCGCCGCGCTGCAGGAAGAGCTCAATACCGTTAAACATATTCTCGGCATGACGCTCGCAGGCCAAGCGGGTGTCTCAGATATGGAAGAAATACTGCCGATAATGAAGCGCCTCGCTGATACATTGGCGGTATTGGCCATTCCCGAATTGCGCAAATTCGCCCAGGATCAATACGATCAGTTGGCGCATAGCTGCCGTGTAGGCAGCATCGATCCTGAGCAATTGGTGAATCTCGCCGGGCGCATCGTTGAAATCGAACACAAGTTAGATGCTGTAAGCAAAAGCGCTGGTAAGCGCGACCTGGCCAACCTTGATGGCCGCCAAATCGAGGTGGATAGCGCTAAAGAAACTGTAATTCGTGAAAGCCGCTTAGGGCTTGAGCAGTGCAAAGAAGCCATCGTTGAGTTCTATGCCTCTAAATGGGATCGCAATTATCTAACCGCCGCGCCTGATTTATTGGCCAATATCCGCGGCGGCCTGAGCATGATTGGTGAGGGTCGCGCAGCAGCTGCGCTTGAAGCCTGTAGCCGTTTCATTCAACAGCAATTTTTAAGCGCGGATTACATCCCCGATGCCGCCTCGTTAACGGCGTTGGCAAATGCCGTTGAAGGCGTTGATTACTATCTTGAGCGCATGCTTGAGCAAACCGTTGTCAGCGATGTGACACGCTTTTTGCTCCTCGCTGAAGAGAACCTGCGCCAGCTTAATTACCCGGCCAAAGGGCGAGAGCGGGCTGAAGCGCCAGCTGTTGCTGAACCTATAAAAGCTGCGGGGCCATCGCCGTATAAGCACTTGACTGCACAAGCTGCGAACGCGCCGACCATCGAAGCGACTGCTTCAAGCCCCGTGCTTGCAAATGAGCGAGTAGACGTTGGCCAGGCGCAAGCCTTAGCAAGCGCGAGTTCCACTGTACCTTTTGTGCAGCCCACGGCTGAGCCCGCACCGCAGCCGAAAACCCCCAGCGCACCTGTAATAACTGCGCCCGAGGCTTCAATTCATAGCGATGACTCGAGTGCAGAGCTGAGTGCTGAAGAAGAATCTGAGGAAAATAACCTCATCGATGACGAAATCATCGAGGTATTCATTGAGGAGGCCGGTGAGGTGTTGGCCACGCTGGATGAATACTATCCGCAATGGACTCAAGCTCTCGATAATTCGGAATTACTCACGGTAATCCGCCGCGCGTTTCATACCCTCAAGGGCTCAGGCCGCATGGTCGGGGCGCAGGATGTGGGGGAAGTGGCGTGGTCTGTGGAGAATATGCTGAACCGAGTCTTGGATCGCAGCATAAGCGTGCAGGATGTTCACTTAATCTTTATCAACCGCGTTATGGGCTTTATGCCCGCGCTAGTGGATGCGTTTGCCGGGCGCAAGCGCAACCCGGATCCTGCGCTGACGCAACAATTAATTGGCCTAGGCCAGGCACTGGCGCGGGGTGAAGTTCCTGAGTTGGCGTCTGCTGAGGTAGAGCAGGAGCTTGAAGGGGATGACGAGCAAACTATTCTGTTTGATTTGTTCGCCTCCGAAGCCATTACCCATCTTGTCGTGGTCGATGCTTTTATTGCGCACATGCGCGACTTGGCACCACTGTTTACGCCTCCTTCGGACAGCTTGCAACGTGCTTTGCACACGCTCAAGGGCAGTGCGCACATGGCCAATGTCGTACCCGTGGCGAGTATCACTACACCGCTTGAATCGTTTTCCAAAGAACTGCGCGCGTACCAGGTTAATTTAAATGCCGATATCCTGCAGTTGCTACAGGACGCGTCAAGCTATGTACACGGCGTCGTTGCCGATATTAAAGCGCGCCGCGCACCCAGCATTCCCGCCGCTGAGCAGTTTATTGCCCGTGTACATGAGCTAAAAGAATTGTATTTGGATCATTTGATCCGCATGAAAGAACAGGTCTCTCCAGACGGCCACAAACAGGTGGACCCGCGTCTGTTAACTATCTTCATGGCCGAAGATATGCGTTTGTTGCTTGATGCCGATCAAATCCTTAACCGTTGGCAACATGACGCGTCCGAAGACCAAACGGTCCGCAATCTCGTTGAGGAACTTGGCCGCTTACAGGCCGGTGCCGCTCAAGCCAATTTGCCGGAGATGGCTCAGTTCAGTGGCCATTTAGCGCTGCTGCATGAATTGGCGCTAGTGGCATTGCCGCAGGCGAATGAAGCCTATTTAGAGCATTTAGTGCCCGCCCACGAATTTTTGTTGGATATGGTTGATGCCGTGGCGGCAGGGCAAAACCTGCCAGAAATTCCTCATGTAATGCAGCAAGCACTGACAGATCTCTACCGCGAATTAAGCGATAGCTTGGCTGCGCAGCATATGGGCACTGATGAGCAGCTGGTACTGACAAGTGTTGAAGCGCTTGAGGCGAATCTTGATGAATCTGCACATGCAGATACCTACGAAGAAGCGGTAGATGCAGAAGAGGCTGAATTTTTAGAGGTCAGTCAGTCGGAAGCCTTAGTAGAAGAGACAGAGAGTTCTGAACATGCGTTTGAAGCTGAGCATTATTATATAAATGAAGACGAGTTTGAGTTGCCAGGGGTCGATGAGCTTGAGGCAGCGGTAGAAGCTCAAACGATGGAATTTGAAGGCCAAGATCTAGCAGATGCAGAATCGGAATACGCAGAATTAAAAGCATCGGAAGAGGCAGTTGCTGAGAAGACGTTTGTAGAAGAAACCCTTGCAGAAGAGGTGGATGATGCGGACTTGTTCGGTACCTTAACTACAGAAGAGATTCTCGAATTACAGAGCGAGAATGTTGAGCCGCAAGAGGAGAGCCTGGATCTGGGCGCGTATGCTTCAGCAGCTGAAGACCCACTGCTTGGCGACATGGATTTGGATCTTGTTACCTCTATCGACAGCCACCTCAGTGCCGACGATACGCACTCATTATTGGAGACTGCGGGAGATGACCTGTTATTGCCCAGTGCGGCAGAAACGTTCGCCGCTGATGTGGAAGAGGATGAGGTAATCGTACCTTTGCTGGACGAGTTAGTGGAGGTGGGCGCGGATGATGAACCGGTTATTAGCGCTGTCGACGACTTCGACCCTATTCCCGTCGTCACCGAAGCCCTCGATCTGGATGCTATAGAGCAGAGCGATACGGAGCTCAGCCAGGCGCCAGATGAGGTGTTTGACACCAGTTATACCCTTGATCTGGACGAGGGTTATAGCGGCGATGACAGCTTGACGGCGGATGATGATCAGATTGCATTGGGAAATTTTGACCTTGGGGATGAGGACTTAGCGGATCTATTAATTCGGGCAGATGAGCCAGTAATTCGAGCAGGTGAGCCGACAGAGGAGCCTGTTCCTGCAGATGCACATAAAGCCGCTGTTAGCACTTCATTTATCCCGCAGTCGACTACTGCTCAATCAACGAGCGATGCGTCCGCTGCCCAGCGGGTAGAAGACGACTTCGATCCGGAAATCTTAGAGATTTTCCTCGAAGAAGCCGACGAGCTGATGGAAGAGCTCGATGAATCTATCCACACCTGGGAATCCGATTGGGATAGCGTTGATGCGCCCGACGTAATGAAGCGCGCCCTGCATACGCTCAAAGGCGGCGCCCGTTTGGCCTCGCAGATTCAACTTGGCGAGCTTACGCACAATTATGAAAGTTATCTGATTAGCGTCGGTGGTCCACGCGGAGATGTGAATTTCTTCGCCACGATCCTCGCTTATCAAGACCAGTTGCTCAAATCTATTCGTAAGTCGCGCCTGTTAATGGATGGTGCACCGGCAGAAGCTCTTGAGGAGTCGGCACCGACAGTTGCTGCGCCTACGCTTACAACAAAAGTCAGTGAACCGCATACTTCCACCAGCCCAGTACCGTTTCTCAGCAGTAAAAATGTAGTGTCGGTGGCGCCGGTCGATACCAAAGAGGTGGTGGAGGCATTCGCAAGCTCGGTAGTGACGAATCTGCCAGATTTTGTCGCCCGCTCGAAAGGCGGCTCCCAAGAGGTGATCAAAGTTTCTTCCGACTTGTTGGAAGAGCTTGTAAACCTCGCCGGAGAAACCTCCATTAGCCGTGGCCGTATTGAACAGCAAATTAAGGGTTTTGGTACCGCTATCAATGAAATCGACGGCACATTGCGCCGCTTGCAAGAGCAGCTGCGCCGCCTCGATATTGAAACTGAAGCGCAGATTCTTTTCCGCCAAGAGCAACTGGCCGAAAACGAAGCGTTCGACCCGCTGGAAATGGACCGTTATTCCCAGTTGCAGCAGCTCTCGCGCTCGCTGACCGAATCAGCCTCTGACTTGGTTGACCTTAAACGTACGCTTAGTGAAAAGGTTAAAGACACAGAAGCCATTTTACTGCAGCAATCGCGCATCAACTCGTCCTTACAAGAAGGCTTAATGCGCTCGCGCATGGTGCCCTTCTCCCGCTTGGTACCGCGCCTGCGCCGTATCGTGCGGCAGGTTGCGGGCGAGTTAGGTAAACACGTTAGCTTTGAGCTGGATAATGTTGAAGGCGAAATGGATCGCTCAGTGCTTGAGCGCATGGTGGCTCCGTTAGAGCATATGCTGCGCAACGCGGTGGATCACGGCATTGAGCCACCGGCGGAGCGGTTGAGCAAAGGCAAACCTGAGTTTGGCCGCATCCTTTTGTCACTGGCTCGCGAAGGCAGCGATATTTTGTTACGTCTGGCTGATGATGGACGCGGTATCAGCCTGGACAAGGTGCGCAAAAAAGCGGTTGAGCGCGGCTTAATGGCCGAAAACTCCCAGCTGAGCGACCATGAAGTCATGCAGTTTATTTTGCAGGCGGGCTTTAGCACGGCAGAGAGTGTCACGCAGATTTCCGGCCGCGGTGTCGGCATGGATGTGGTGGCCGCTGAAATTAAACAGCTGGGCGGCTCAATGACTATTGAGTCGCGCAGCGGTGTCGGCTCGCAATTTACTGTGCGCTTGCCGTTTACCGTTTCGGTCAACCGCGCATTGATGGTGACACTCGGCAAAGACACTTATGCGATTCCGCTTAACGCTATCGAAGGGATCGTACGGGTAAGCCCGTTTGAGCTGGAACATTATTATCAACAACCCGATGCGCGCTTTGAATACGCCGATGAAAATTACCAAGTACGCTATTTAGGCGGCATGCTGTATGAGGGGACGTCTCCGAAACTTGAAGGCCAGTTGTTACCTCTGCCTGTAATTCTCGTGCGTTCTGCTCAGCACACAATGGCGCTACAGGTAGATGGCTTGCAAGGCAGCCGAGAAATTGTGGTTAAAAGCTTGGGCAAACAATTTGCGGCGGTGCAAGGACTCTCCGGCGCTACGGTTATGGGCGATGGCAGCGTTGTGGTAATTCTCGATGTGCATGCCCTTGTGCGTAAAGCGGTGGCATTTGTCGATGCTCTACCACTGACCCATGAGCGTACGAAAGCTCTAAACGCCCCGCGTGTGCAAAAAACCGTCATGGTGGTTGATGACTCGGTTACCGTGCGCAAGGTAACCACACGGTTTCTTGAGCGTGAAGGCTACCTGGTTATCACTGCTAAAGACGGTGTGGATGCATTGAAAATCCTACAAGACCACACGCCAGATTTGATGTTGTTGGATATTGAAATGCCGCGTATGGACGGTTTTGAAGTGGCTAAAAATATTCGTACCACCGCGCGCTGGAAGCATATCCCCATCGTCATGATCACCTCGCGCACCGGTGATAAACACCGTGAGCATGCATTGAGCATCGGTGTGAATGAGTACTTGGGCAAACCTTATCAGGAGGATGTGCTCGCCGGAATCGTCGGCCGAATCCTCGGTGACAAAGGCGCCTAAGCTATGAAAATAGCCGGCTTGGCGGTAGGGTTATTGGCCGATTCCAAGCCGCAGCTATTGGATTTACACCGTTTGTTATCGGCTTTGCCCCATACGTTAGTGGCGAGCCAAGTGTTCAGCGGCGAACTGCTAAGCAGCCTGCCTCGCGCCGATGTGTGGTTGGTGCAACTGGACATGGACGACCCCGCAGCTCAAGCCCTGTTGGATGCTATGGACGACGCTAATTTGCCGGTGATTGTCGCTGATGAAGACCAAGCGCCGACGGATACTTCGGACCCGAGTCAATGGCCGGAAGTGCGCCGACGCGAGCGGGTGCGCAGGCTTAAAACCAAGCTCGACTTACTGATTGATCACCAGCCGCAGCAAGCTCGGCGCGCCACGGCCGTCTGGGTGTTAGCTGCTTCCACCGGGGGGCCTGAGGCAGTAGGGTTATTTTTAGATGCGCTGCAACAGCCGCCTGAACAACTAGCGCTCATTTACGCCCAGCATATTAGCCCCAGCGGACATAAATCATTGGTGCAAATGCTGCGCAGACGTACGCGTTTAAAGGTCTGCGACACACATCAAAATCAAGCCATTGAGGCTGGGTGCCTGTACGTAGTCTCCCCGAACCAGGCTCTGGATATAGTGACGCCAGGACGTATTACCCCGAAACAGCAACCGTGGACTGGCCGCTTTACGCCGTCGATCAACCAAGTGATCGCAAAAGTCGCTCGCGTTTATGGCGCTCAAGGCGGTGCGGTGATGTTTACCGGCATGGGTGAGGACGGCGCGCGCGGCTGTCAGTTGCTGCACCATTTAGGTGGTCAGGTTTGGATACAAACGCCGGCCAGCAGCGCTATAGACTCGATGCCGCGCAGTGTCGAGCGTCTGGGCTGTACACGCTTTTCCGGCAACCCAAAGGAGCTTGCCCATGCGCTGCAACGCCGCTTAAACCGCTGCGGGGTAACTCCTTGAGCATTATCTCCCAGCGATCTACTGCCACCAGAGATGGCGGGTTGTGATTATTTTGTCTAAACCAAACCTATTCGATACCTCACTATTGACCCCTAGGGCTTTTGGTGAAGTTACTCGCATCAACCATTGGATCAGTTTATGAGCGAACCATCTGCATCTTCCGAACCCGGCAGCATCACTTGCACGATGCTGCCCATCCAAGCGCGAACATTATTAGTGCCTCTAGCCAATATCGCCGAGATGGCAGCGGTGGCGCCGATCTTTCCAGATAACTCCGGTCCTAACTGGTTTCTTGGCTATTACAACTGGCGCAACCAGCGCGTACCGCTTATCAGCTTTGAACGTTTGGTGACCGGTCAGGGCGGTGGAATTAACCCTAATGGGCGTATCGCCGTGTTTAATAACACTGGAGTTCATGGTGATGTGACATTTATTGCCATTCCCACGCAGGGTATTCCGCGCCAGGTGAGCTTAAATGCGGAGGATATCCAGCGTTTAGAACAGATGACGTCCACGCATTTTGAAATGATGTACGTGCGCGTCGGTACGGAAGAAATGACGATTCCCGATATTTCAGCAATCGAGCGGGCCTACTGCAGTTATCGCAAAATTTAACACAGCGCTAGTTGCGGTAAAAACGCCCCAGTTAAGCCGTTGCTGTTAAAACGCCCGTCCAATTTGCAGCGCGGCAGCGAGGTTTTCGCTGCCCTGGGTGAAGGCAATATCACTCACCCAGCGCCCGAGCATCACGCCAGCACCGAGGCTAAAAGCCCCAGAATTTTCACCGCTAATGTCGTAACGATAGCCCCCGCGCAGCGCAATTTTGCGCCAGCGGTACTCGCCGCCAAGGGCGAAATCTTGGCGTGTCAGCTCTCCGGCAAAAGCATTGCTGGGTGTGAGATCCAGGTCCAGCCCTAGGCTAAATTGCTCCCCCACATAAGCACCGCCTATGCGGGGTTTGGCTTTAATCGTTACTAGGTTGCCGCGCTCGCTGATAAATTGTTTGCTGCGTAGGTCTTTAATTGTCACACCCAAGCGGTACTGTTCTTTCCATTGCAGGACAATTCCTACGTCCGTATCAAAATAATAGTGGTCGCTGTTATTGCTGTCGGTAGCGACTGCGTCGTTGACGACCCGGCGCTCCTCATCAAAAATCAATGCCTTCACAATCTTGGGGGTGGCACCAACGGCGATATCCGCTTTACCAAAGCTCCATAACCCTGCCGCAGATACGCTCAACTCGGTTAACACTGCGCCTCGAAAGGCCACATAGGATGATATGGAGTTAGCTGGATTGCCAATTTGCCCAGTGGTTTCGTCGATCAATTCAGGGTGAGGTGCACCTTCAAGTGTGTCGTTTTGGCTAGCGTAGGTGAGAAAA
Source organism: Cellvibrionaceae bacterium (assembly GCA_036520615.1). Classification (GTDB taxonomy): domain Bacteria; phylum Pseudomonadota; class Gammaproteobacteria; order Pseudomonadales; family Cellvibrionaceae; genus CAMCXE01. Next base: position 100,893 of record DATDJI010000018.1, read on the forward strand.
TCCCGGTATTTGTTGAGTAGCGCGCGATCCTTTGGGGCAACTGAAGTTAAGCCACCACCTATGATGTGTGTGCCCAGCGCCACGGCGCCGCCCTGATATTCACTCGGGATACTGATGACAAAACCGGCATAGGCGTCCACCTCCAGGTTTTGGTCGGTCAGTTTATCGATAGCAGAGTCGGCTTCGTTGGTGATGTCTAACGCATTAATTGCTGTTTCGCGGCCAGTGGAGCGGTTAAATTGATCTATCGCCTCGGTTAAACGTATGTCGAGATCTGCCTCACTAATATCCAATGCATCCAAGCTCGCTTGCGTGGTTTGCACGGAGAGCATTGGGAAATACAAGCGGCTGGTGCGCACGCGGTTTTCATTTTCATCGCCCATTGCCAGCAGTGCCGGGTTGAAGAAAAAGCCGGTGTGAGTGTCGCCAACGGCGGCAGCAGCGCTGCCCATTCCCATGGCTCTTGCGTCATAAATACCAAAACCTGCCGCCTCGCTTAGGCAGCTGGTTAAAGTAACTATGGCTATTGTGAAGCCTATGCCTAAGCGCCGTAGATTCAGGCCCAACAGGTTCAGGCTGATGAGCGCGCGGGTTTGTTTGGTCACGTGTGAGTACTCTATCAGTTGTTATTATTTTTGCCGCTGTACTGCCGGATCTAGCTATGATGCCAAAAGCCCATGCGCTTAACCAGTTAAGGCGGTTGTGGGTAAACGCCTATAGTTCCTTATCCAATGGAGTGGGTAATTAACTCACGGCATCCGCATCCGGTTTAGCCCAGCCTTTGCAGCAGTTGCGACCAGCATTTTTAGCGGCGTATAGGGCCTCATCGGCGCGAGCAAATAATTGGGTCGCCGACTCCGCGTCTAGGCTGAACGCAAGGCCAAACGACAAGCTGATTTGCACCGGCTCATCGCGAAAGCGAAAGGCTAGCGTGGCGATGGCCGCGCGTATTTTATCGAGGGTTTTCAGCGCATTGGCCAGCGGTGTTTGCGGCAAAATAATGACAAATTCCTCGCCGCCGTAGCGGGCGACAAAATCCACTTCACGCAAGCGCTTAGCGAGTGCTTTGCTCACGAGCTTTAATACTCTATCGCCCACTTGATGGCCAAACTGGTCGTTAAAGCTTTTGAAGTGATCTATATCGCAAATCGCAAGCGTGAGCCCCTGGCCATAGCGTTTGTAGCGCTGCCACTCCAATTTTATGCGTTGATTGTAGGCTTCGCGGTTGGGCAGTTCAGTCAGGCTGTCGAAGGTGGCGCGCAGGCGTTCGCGTTCCAGCAGGGTTTGCGTATGTTGGGATTGCCGCTCCATTAATTGCAGCCGCTCTAATAGGCGCGGCAGATCCTCTTGCCAAGGGGTGGCAATGTGCGTCAGGGCGGAATGAATGCCGGAGATCTGTGCACTTACGTCGCGCTTTAACCCTTCTAAGTCAGTGGCATTTTTCACGCTTTGGGCCAGTTGGTTAAGCGGTTCGGCAAGAGCGGTAGAGCGGGCGCTACTGGCAAGTACTTGGCCCAATTGCTGGCAAATCTGCGCCAAATCATCATTGACGCGCTCTAAGTAGTCTGTCAATTCGCCATCTAACGAAGACGAGGCTTGCGCATACAAATCGCGCAGTTCTTCTAGCGCTTCGCCCAGCTGCTGCCAGCTCAGCCCTACTTCGATACGTTGGCGCAGGTCATTGGCCTGTGGCAGCAAACTCTCCGTAGGGTTGAGTAAATCTAAAAGTTGCTGCAAAACTGCTGCAATATGTTCAGCGACCGGCTGTTGCTCTGTGGGAACCTGAGCTTTATTCGTAAAAGTATCGAGCTGTAAATCCGGCTCCGCCGCTGGGGTTACTGGGGCGGCGGGCATGCTGTGGTAAAAAGCATTTTCAGCAAGCTCATCTTCGGCTGGGAGCCGTCTGCCACCGCGCAGACGCTGCCAAAGAGTGACATCTGGCAGTGCCGCTGCGGCCAGTGCTTGCTCAAGCAATTGCTGCCAGTCGTCAAGGGCGCGGGCGAGCATGGCGGGGTTAGAGATTTCTCGCTCTAAGCGGTGAATAAATTGGTTAAGAGTGTGCAACGTAGGTTTGGGCAAACGCAGACGACGCAAGCTGTGGCAGGCACCTAGCAGAGCATTTAAACCGATATTTTTTTGTTGAACTTGAAGGGTTTCTAACGCATCCAGATGTTTTTCAACGCGCGCTAATGCGCCGCTAAAATCCTTGCTAGCACCGGGTTTTAAACGATCTTTCGCCTGTAACAGGGCGGTATCCAGTTCCGAATCTTGCCCCGATACGGCAGAACCTAAGTGAATATAAGCTCGGCGCAGAGCTGCTTGGCATTGATCCAGTCGCGCTTCCAAGCGCTCGTGTTCATCCAGCGCGTCCAGGTATTTTTCCCGCCAAGCATTAGGCGTATCCGTCATGTTCACAACTCCGGAATTTATCAATGCTTAAAGTGTAGGCTGGAATAGGTGAACATTCCTATATAAGGATAAGGCGCTCGGGCAATTGCTAACTGCTGAGCACGCAAAAGACTTTACAGGCTTTTGCTAAGGTTACTGAGGTTTTTGGGTTTAAAACTTCCCATGCCCGCACCTGCCACATACAATGACCGGCTGCCCAGGCCAGGCTGGGGCCTATTCATTGTGTGTGCTCGCCTCATGTTTGAACAAATACCTCTGCACAGGCCCTTGACGCCACTGTTAGACAGCCTCGAAAGCCCTGCCGATTTGCGTCTGTTGCCGGAAAAACAATTGCCGCTATTAGCGCGGGAATTGCGCGAGTTTCTGCTCTATACCGTCGGTCAAACCGGCGGGCACTTTGGCGCAGGCTTAGGTGTAGTGGAGCTTACAATCGCTCTGCATTATGTATTTAACACCCCGGATGATCGCTTAGTTTGGGATGTCGGCCATCAAACCTATCCGCATAAAATTCTCACCTCGCGCCGCGAGGCCATGGGTGGTATTCGCCAGTCCGGTGGCATCGCAGGCTTTCCTAAACGCAGCGAAAGTCCATACGACACTTTCGGCGTCGGGCATTCCAGCACTTCTATCAGCGCAGCTTTGGGTATGGCCCTTGGGGCCGCTCATCAAGGCCGCGCCTGCAAAACTGTGGCGGTTATTGGCGATGGCGCCATGACGGCCGGTATAGCCTTTGAGGCACTTACTCACGCCGCCCATGCCAAGGCGGATATGTTGGTGGTACTGAATGACAACAATATGTCCATATCTCCAAATGTGGGCGGGCTAGCCGATTATTTTTCCCGTATATGGGCCAGCAAGCTCTACACGTCATTTCGGCAAGGCAGCAAAAAGCTACTTATGCGCTTGCCGCAAACAGCCGAGTTTATGCGCAAAACTGAAGAGCATATGAAAGGCATGGTATCGCCGGGGACGCTATTTGAAGAGTTGGGCTTTTATTATGTGGGCCCGATCGACGGTCACGATATCGGCAGGCTCTGCCATGATTTAAAAAACCTAAGCGAAATCCCCGGCCCTAAATTGCTGCATATCATCACGCAAAAGGGCAAGGGGTTTGCTCCGGCTGAACAAGACCCGGTGGGTTATCACGCGCTGAATAAAATCGAGCCTGCCAGCCGAGCCCCCAAACCAGTGTTTAAGCAACCGCGTCTTAAGTACCAAGAGATATTTGGGCAATGGCTATGTGCTACTGCAGCGGCGGACACGCGTTTAATCGGCATTACCCCTGCGATGCGTGAAGGCTCTGGCATGGTGGACTTCTCCGAGCAATTCCCGCAACGCTACTACGATGTGGCAATTGCTGAACAGCACGCGCTTACGCTGGCCGCTGGCCTAGCCTGTGAAGGGCTTAAACCTGTCGTGGCGATTTATTCGACTTTTTTACAGCGCGCCTACGATCAGTGTGTTCACGATATCTGCATTCAAAAACTCGACGTTACGCTCGCTATCGACCGCGCAGGCCTTGTAGGTGAAGATGGCCCTACGCACGCAGGCAATCTGGATATCGCATTTTTACGTTGTGTGCCTGAGTTAATTTTGGCCGCTCCGAGCAATGAGCAGGAATGCTATCAACTGCTAAACGCTGCTTACTATCACCCCGGCCCGGCCGCTGTGCGCTACCCCAGAGGCAACGGCCCCGGCGTGGCTATAGACGCTAGTGCGCCCGCCTTAGCCGTGGGTGTGGGTCGGCAGATATCGGACGGTCACATCGTGGCCATTCTTAACTTTGGTGTGTTGATGCCTCAGGCTGAAGCCGTGGCCCGCCGTCGGGGCTTCGCCTTATGTGATATGCGCTGGGTTAAGCCCTTGGATGGCGAATTGATTCGCCAGCAGTTGGCGCATGTACGCTTAATAGTAACGCTGGAAGAAGGCGCCGTTATGGGTGGAGCGGGCTCTGCTGTGGCGGAATTTTTAGCTGCAGAAGGTCTAGTAGTACCGCTTCTACAATTGGGGCTTCCCGATACTAATATCGACCACGCCCGCCGCGAGCAGCAGTTGGCGAGAGTTGGTTTGGATGAAACGGGCATCGAGCGGCAAATTGATAGCAGGCTAACCCTACTCGGCTGCGCTTAAGTGCACATGTACGCGCTTTCTCGCTGAGGAAGGATGTTCACAACGCACATTTGCAGTGAAATATCGCGTAATTCACATTTCCTATGATATTTCTCTTTATTATTCTCGTTCGGATTATCAACGCTGAATAAATTATTTATTAGGTTCAGCCACTAAGATTTCTAACTTTCTTCGCACTGCTATTTGTTGGCTTATTTGTCTTATTCACGCTACGAATCGCTGGTTTGCGCATGCTGGCGCTGCTAATGCCTGGCTGCGCTCAATTACGGTGGAATATCCTAAAAACACCCAGCCATTATTCTGGCGGCAAAAAATCAAATAATTAAACAAAACCAATAACGATAATATTTTGACGCCCCGAATTTGGCTTCAAATATTTTTACTCTCCGGTAAATTAGTTGCGAATGTTAACACGGCATCTATAGTTCTCTTCGTAACGTAGTTTTTTGCCATTTAAACTGCAGTTTGCCACGCCTCAAGTCTGACCAAAGTGCACATGTACTATGTCTTGTTTCCAGCAAGGCAGGGAAGGGCTCGAACGCTTAATTAACTAGGAGATCACAGTGAATATAGTAACCCGAATTCTTGCCTTAGGCGCCTTAGGTGCCGCTTCGCTTACCCAGGGCTGCGGTTGCAGCAGCAATAATAACAATCCCACGGTCGTGAACCCGCCGCCAGGAGATACTCCCACCGTAAGCATTTCCGGTGCCGCAGTAAAAGGGATAGTCGGCGGTGGCGTCGTATCCGCGTTCGCTTTGGATAATAAAGGTGTTATCGCTGGGCAGCCATTTATTACCAGCGTCACTGATGCGTTGGGCAAATACACGATCAAAATACCCGAAACCTATGTGGGTAAACCTATTTCGTTCCGTATTACACCTGCGGCTGACAACACCACTAAGCTCACCTGCGACTTAGATATAGGTTGTGGCACCGGTGTTAACTTTGGCAATAAATACACGTTGCCGTCTACTTCATCGCTTGTGTTGGAAACTATTATCCCCGCGTTGGATAAAACCAAAAACGTTAACTTATCAACATTTTCTACTTTGGCTGCGGCGCAGGCCAAAAAAGCTCTGTTGAGCACGGCGGATCTCAATGCTGTTATGGCCGCAATTCGAAAAGCCAATGGCGAGATCGCCAATATGTTTGGTCTTACCGGTGAATTATCCGAGCTTGAGCTTATGGATATTACCGATGCCGCCGCTGTAAAAGCTGCCGTAAATGGTGGTAAAAGCGAAGTGCTGCGCATTGCCGCCTTAAATGCCGCAATAATAAGCGCTTCACGATCAGCTAACCCAGGTTTTACTTTAGAGCAGGCGCTGACAAAATTAATTGCGGATATCACCGCCAAGGGCTTGGCTAGCAATAGCAGTGATGGCTCCGTCGCCGATTTAACTAAAATTCTTACCGCAGTTAGTAATATTCTCGAACGAGTGAAAATACTGAATGCCAGCGGAGTTGATTTGACAGCATTGATTACCAGTGTGGCAAATGAATTAGGCCGTGTGCGCAATGAGCCTGTGGATGTGTATAACACGGGGGTTGTATTGCCTGATAGTGCACTAAACGATAAAGCCTATGCCTTTGCTGATATGGTGCGCCAGTTAGTTAATGGCGGCGATATAGTGCTGAATACTTCTGTAGGCAATAACACTACGGTTAAAGCCAAATCTGATAAATTACGTGCGCAATGGGAAGCGGCGCAAATGTTAAGCGGCCCGAATGCGGAATGGCTGAGCAAAAGTCTCTCTACTGCGGCTGAAGCTATAGCTGAGGCAGATGACGCCTACAATCACAACGTTACATTGAAGTCCTACACAGTAGGTGATGTCACTGTCGCTATTAAATTGGCAGCGCCTAAAGTTGAGTACACTGTGGACCAAATGATTGCCGGTAATACGGTTAAATTATGGGCGAGTAAAGAATATGTTGAGGTTACTGTCGGTGGTGTTGAAACTACTACAGGTAAACTGGATTTAACCGGCAGCGCTGCTAGCTCAACTACTACTGTAAGCGTGCTCAGCGGTAGTAGTTTGGAAGTAGGTAAATTGACCCGTGAAAATAAAAACGGTGTCGAAACATCTACGCTAGAAGGTCTGAAATTGACGCTAAAAACTGAAATTGCCCAGATAAAAGGCGGCAATGTAACTGACCCAGTTACAACTGCAGGTACGCTCAAATTTGAATTTGCGAGCTTCGAGCGAGTGAAAGGTTCTTCTAATCAGGAGCCCGTTACTAAGGGTGTAATGGCAATAGGTTTTGACGGCACGGTTAAAAATACCACTGGTGAGGCATTCGCATTCGCACTGAATATTGCCGGCAACACCAAGGGTGTGACGATTGACGAGTTATCTCAGGGTATTGATCCCACTGATACTGCCATTACCGAAGAGGATTTTACTAGTTTGACGGCAGCTGTAAGTTTTACTGCGGATTTAAATACCCAGCTTAATTCTGCGCGGGTTAAATTAATGACAACTCGCGAGGATTTAACTACAACCCGCACATCGCTGGATTTGATCTTCGGAGCTTATAATTTGCGCTTTAATGCATTAATTAAGCGTGTGGCTGACCAGCCTTACAACCTTACCATTACTAACCAAGATCGTCTTTCTATGACAATTGGCCAAACCACTGTCGGTGGCAATTATGCGGGTAAAATTACCGGCCCCGATGGAGTAAAGGTGCTTGCTAATATTGCGCAAACTGATAAAGACTGTGTAAAAGTTACTATCGTGGAAGGTGGTAAATTCTTTTGCTTGATCGATATGCCCGAATAAGCGTTGGTCTAAGAGCGTTTTATAAAGGACGTATTAAAAAGGATAAAGTAAAAAAGAGAGCTTCGGCTCTCTTTTTTTGTTCGTGTTTAAATGAAAAAATCCAAACCAAAATTTTATAGTTTCCGCCTGGGCAAGAAAAAACTAATGTAACAGATATATTTTCTTTGAGTCGAGTGGATTGCATGCGTAACGGCTACGTTTGTGGCTTGACTATTTAGTCCTTATTAAGAGCTCTTTATCCAGGCTGATATGTGCGTGGATAGGAATAATTCTTCGCCTGCCCGAACAAAAACAAAAACACCAGCTATAGTAATATGGTTATTCAGGTCATATTAAAGTTATTAAAAAGGTATAAAGAATGAGTTTGCAACGGTGTGCATGGTTAGTAATTAGTGCGCGATTGTTTGGGCTGAGTATTGTATATGCGCTGACTTTAAATGCGGCTAGAGCCGAAACTGCTGCGCCATCTGATTTAGTCAGCAATAATAAATCAGCAGAAAAACTGCGTTTATTCACATCAGCACATAGTATTACCTACGCAGAAAATATTTCGATTGACGCCTGGATGGATGATCTGCATACAACCGATACCTCCCCCGGTGAGTATGCATTTACGCGCAATTTTAGTGAGTTGGGATTTGCCTATGGGCAGATGAGTTTCGCGGGGTTTGTACGGCAAGATTATTATTTGCATTTTAGTCAGGATACGTTTGATCTTGTTTACCAAGACAAAAACGATATTCCTTTTGACGCCAATCGACGTTATGAGATTCTTTTGGATGTGTCGCATGTGCAAATTCACGGCGCAAAAGTTGGCTATGATTTTTCACCATTAAAAAGCCTGCAAACTAGAATAGAAGCTAATTTTTTTGACGCGGAAGAAGTGCTGTTCGGCACGCTTGACGGGTACCTGGGCACTAATGCGGGTAAAATTAAAGGCGATTTATCGCTGGATTATAATTACACCGAGGACGTGGTGCTTGATCGTCCTCTTACACCCCCTGCAAGCGGACGCGGCCAATCGGTCGATGTGGAACTCTGGTGGCAGCCTATTGAGAAATTAAATACGCATTTTTTAGCGGAGGATCTGTATAGCCAAATTAAATGGTCGCAAACACCTTTTACTCAGGCGACTATTACTACAGTGCGAACTGTCACCGACAGCAGCGGTGCCGTTCGGCGTGCGCCGACAATTTCCGGGCGCGAATATTTTCGTCAGGTAAAACAGCGTATTCCTCGTCACTTTCAGGCGGATATCGGCTATCAAATTATCGAGCCGTTAAGAATTGAAGTGGTTCAGGAACGCTATGATGAGCTGGCGTTTAATCGTTTCATGGCACATTACCGTGTTTGGCCGAAGTTTGAGCTTGGGTTAGGATACGATGAGAAAGCCCGTGCACCGCGTTTGGAAGTTGCTAGCCCCTATTTAAGCCTGATGGCTTCGGCAGATAGTACCGACGGTAAAAAAGCCAAATTTGTTACTTTTAGCGCGGCAGTGCGCATAGCATTTTAAGAGCACGATAAATCGCATTCATTAGGCGAGCGGTTCGATAAACGCGGCGTTATTGCGGCCACTATTTAAATTGAAGCTAAAATCTAGGCCAAAAAAAAGCGACCCAATGCAGGTCGCCTCCTCTTATTAAATATGGCAAAAGCGTAAATATAAGCTCGTGCCTACCTGAATAGCTTAAGGATTAAGTTTACCCTTGTGGATAACATCAAAGCCGTGGCGCTGCACTAGGCCGTCTTGTTGGTCTTGTGGCAGGCCTTCCACTACTACGCTGTAGGAGTGATCCATCATGAATTTTAAGTCTTCTTCAGGGATGGAATCGTTAAGAATTAGGGTATTCCAGTGGCGTTTATTCATATGGTGGCCGGGAACTACAGCGTCGAATGTATCGCGCAGGCGCTCGGCTTCATCTGGGTCACATTTTAAATTCATCTGACCTGTGCCATGCAGGAAGCTTAAAGTGGCGAACACTTTGTGGCAGATTTTAAAAGAGGGGGAGTCCGAACCGAAGGGATAAACTTCCATGACCTCGGGTTTACTCAACAGATAAAGCTTACAAGCGTCGTAATTCATGGATGATTATCCTTAGAGGCAAAAGGCCAGGGTTAAGGGTGAGGGCGAGAGGTATCGCGAAACACCGACAAAATAAGAATAAGGCGCTGCAGTAGCACGCCGGTACTTTTAATAGCCGCTAAGGTTAAACCATGCGCGCGCTGGCAACAAGCCATCTACAGGAGTTCACAACTCACTTGCTGGCGTTAGGGGCTGTACTGACTAAGCTTAACCAAGCATTACCTGTGGAGAGGAGTTTATGGGACACATGAGTTTGCGGCAATTATTCGGTTTATTAACCGGCTTTATTCTATTTGCATTTTGCCTTTTCAGCGGGTTTGCTTGGATGCGCATGGAGCAATTACAGGTAAGTGGGCCTATTTACAATGCAGTAGTGCAAGGCAAAGATCTGGTTGCCGATATCTTGCCGCCCCCCGCTTATATTATTGAAGCGAATTTATTAGCCCATCAAATGACGCTAGCCTCCAGCAGCGAGCAAAAAATACTAATCAGCCAGGTAGACCAATTGCGGCGGGATTTCTTAGCGCGTAACCAGTATTGGCAACAACAGAATATTCCCGCAGAAATTAAAACACTGTTATCTACCGCCGCAGCGCCTGCCGAGCGCTTTTTTAACAGCTTAACGGGCCGTTTGGCCACTGCAATGCAAGCGGGGGAGGCGGCCCGTGCCACAGATGTGCTCAAAGATATGCAAACGGATTACACCGCGCACAGGCAGGCAATTGATAAGCTCGTTTTGCAACTAGCAGTATTAAATAAAGAAATGGAAACTGGTGCCGCACAGACAGTAACTTCGACACGTTGGCAACTAGGGTGGGTATTTTTAGGTATCGCCATTATGTGTTTGGCCGCAGCGCAGTGGGCGAGAATAAAAGTTATTAAATCGGTGGGAGGTGAACTCTCTACCGCTTTGTACTGGGTTGGGCGCTTAAGCGAAGGGGATCTGCGCGAGCGGCCCACAAATTCCGCGGAGGGTAGTTTATTAGCGGCTTTCGGCAATTTAACAGACAAAATTAATCGCGTATTGCAGGGCATCGACAGTACCAACCGGGAAGTGGGGCAGTCTATTTACCAGGTGATGTCCGTCTCGAAGCAAATAACCCAGGTCAGTGCAGATCGCCAGCGCGGCGCCGATTTGGTTAACCAGACCACGCAGAGCCTTTTTGCTGGTCTCGGCCGCGTTAAGCATTTAGTAGAAGATACTCAGCTGAGCACACAAAATGCTGCTAATCGCGCCCAGCAGGGTTTAAATGCAGTGTCGCAAATTCGCATGCATGTTGCACAAACTGTGGACAAGGTTCTGCATAGTGAAACCTCAATGCGCGAATTGGCAGCCGCTACTGGCGAGATTCACTCAATTGTTAGCAGTATTAAAGCGATTGCCGATCAAACTAATTTATTGGCGCTAAATGCCGCAATTGAAGCGGCCAGAGCTGGCGAACAGGGGCGCGGTTTTGCCGTCGTGGCTGATGAAGTGCGCACATTGGCCACCCGTACCGGCGAGGCCACGGCACAAATTACTCAATTGGTTAGCGGCCTAAACACAAAAGTGGATGCCACATTGCTGACAATGTGCCAAGTGGCTGAAGTTGTAACACAGGTGCAAAGTTACACCGATGAAAATGACGAATCTATTTCGGAAATTGCCCGATCAGCGCAGCAAAATCATGCTGCCAGCAGTGAAATATTGCAGGCAACGCAGGAACAATTGCAGCATATTGAATTGCTGAATAAACAAATTGCCGAATTATTTTCAGCCCTTAAATACAGTGATACCACCCTAAAAATTACTACAACAATTTCTAACGCATTAGAAAAAACCTTGACTGATTTGCAGGCGCAAATAGGTTTTTTCAAATTTATTCCCACTGCGCTGGAGGATCCGCATCCGAATACCAAGCGAGAGCACCCGCGTTTGCGCAATAGTTTGCTTGTAATGGCGGGGCTGCCCGGAATGGAAAAGGTGCAAGGCGTAACTGTGGATTTTAGTCTGGGCGGGATGAGACTTGCGACACCTACGCTTCTGAAAGCCGATAAACACGATTTGATCGAATTACTTATTAAGCCTCCGTCCAATCAATTAAACGGCTACCTAAGTCGTGCGCCGATACAATTACAAGGCCGCGTCGTACGAATTCATCAGGAGGGTGACGAAATGCACTACGGCATTTCGTTTGAAGATTTAGCCGCCAACCAACAGCGCGAACTTGAATTGGTACAGTCGTTTTATTTGGCTGCAGCATAAAATCTCAAAATTATTTGTTCACATACAGTGCATGCTGCGCGGTCCTTGCCGTGTCCTACACATCGGCTGAAGGGCTGCGTTTCAAGTTAAATTCGATTTAATGCAGCCCATTCTCATTTAGACTATTAAAGTCCCCCGAAGCCAAGCATAATTGTCCGCTGCTAAGCGAGGTGATTATGACGGTTAATATTATTTACTCCCAAATAGCCCAAGAGCTAAATGTGGCAAATGCACAGGTGGCTGCCGCTTGCCAATTATTGGATGAAGGCTCAACTGTACCTTTTATTGCACGTTACCGCAAAGAAGTGACTGGCGGGCTTGATGATAATCAGCTGCGCCTGCTCGCTGAACGACTTGATTATCTGCGCGAATTAACCGCACGCAAAACTAGCATATTAAAATCCATTCAAGAGCAGGGTAAATTAACTCCGGCGCTGGAGGCGGCCATTAATACAGCGCCGACAAAAACATTATTGGAAGATTTATATTTACCGTATAAACCTAAGCGTCGCACGAAAGCGCAGATTGCCAAAGAGGCGGGCCTTGAGCCATTGGCATTAGCGTTATTAAATAATCCTGAGCAAGCTCCACAGCATTTAGCCGGCAATTTTATAAATCTTGCAGCGAGTATCGCCGATATAAAAGACGCTCTAGAAGGCGCTAAACACATATTAATTGAATTATTTAGCGAAACCGCTCCTTTGTTGGAAAAGCTGCGTCAGCAACAACAAGAACATGCCTTTGTGGAAGTGCGTGTGGCTAAAGGTAAAGAGACGCAAGCGAGTAAGTTTCAAGATTATTTTGACTACCGTGAGGCCTGGAAAAAAATTCCCAGCCATCGTGCCTTAGCTATTTTTCGCGGTGAAAAAGAAAATGTTTTGGTGGTATCGCTTAAGCATCCCGACGAAGACATTGCTCATCCATGTATTGGTATTATCGCCGCGCAATTTTCCATTGCTGATCGCAAGCGCAGTGCCGATGCCTGGCTTTTATCCGTGGTTGCCGCTGCCTGGCAGCAAAAATTGAGCAAACAAATTGAAACAGATTTAATGGGGCACTTGCGTGAACAAGCAGAAGCGGAAGCTATTCAGGTTTTTGCGCGCAATTTAAAAGATTTATTGTTAGCCGCTCCGGCCGGGCAAAAAATTACTCTGGGGTTGGATCCTGGTTTGCGCACAGGCGTTAAAGTTGTGGTGTTGGATGCAACCGGGCAAGTGCTTGATCACTGCGCAATATTTCCCCATCAGCCACACAATAAAATTGTCGAAGCCGCATCTGTAGTACTAAAGCTCTTAAAAAAATATCAAGTACAATTAATTGCGATAGGTAATGGTACGGCGAGCCGCGAAACGGAAAAATTTATCGCCGATATTATGAAGGCGCAGCCGGAATTAAATGTGCAAAAAATCGTTGTCAGCGAGGCAGGCGCCTCGGTTTATTCGGCGTCGGAACTCGCCGCGAAAGAATTCCCGGAATTAGACGTAACCATTCGCGGCGCAATTTCAATTGGCCGCCGTTTACAGGACCCGCTGGCTGAGCTGGTAAAAATAGATCCTAAAGCCATAGGTGTCGGTCAGTATCAACACGACGTATCGCAAACTCATTTGGCGCGTTCATTAGATGCTGTAGTTGAGGATTGTGTAAACGCCGTAGGTGTCGAAGTAAACACCGCATCGGCACCGTTGCTTGCGCGCGTGGCAGGTTTAAATGTGACCATTGCCAATAATATTGTGGCGTTTCGCAATGAAAAGGGCGCATTTAAAAATCGCCAGCAATTATTAAAAGTACCTCGTTTGGGCGCTAAAGCATTTGAGCAGGCGGCGGGATTTTTGCGAATCCACAAAGCGCAAAACCCACTGGATGCCTCTGGTGTGCATCCGGAATCTTATTCATTGGTTGAAACGATTGCAGCCAAACATCAGCGCAGTATTTCGGCATTAATTGGCGATAGTAGTTTTTTGCGCAGTTTAAAACCCAGCGATTATGCCAATGCTCAATTTGGTGTGCCGACGATTACCGACATTTTAAAAGAATTAGATAAACCCGGTCGCGATCCGCGCCCTGAATTTAAAACCGCACAATTTAAAGAAGGCATCGAAAAATTAACTGATGTTGAGCCCGGTATGATTTTGCAGGGTGTTATTACTAACGTCACGAATTTTGGCGCGTTTGTCGATATAGGTGTACACCAGGACGGTTTGGTACATATTTCTATGTTATCGCACCAATTTGTTAAAGACCCGCATGCGGTGGTCAAAGCGGGCGATATAGTGTCAGTGAAAGTCATGGAGGTGGATGCCGCACGCAAACGTATTGCGCTTTCCATGCGGTTAGATGATGCGCCGGGCCAGCCGACGGCTAAACCTCAAACCCAACGCTCTGCTGCGCAGCCTCGCACAGATGCGGCTTCACCCTCTGGCACTATGGCTGCCTTATTTAATCAGGCGCTGCAAAAAAAGAAATAATTAATGAATGCTATAAAAATCTCAGCGCCTCAGCTTTTAGTTGAGATTTATAACGTCGAGAGAGCGGAAATTTTTAAAGTTGTTGGCTAATGACAACCCATTAATTGGAATTAATCGTGACTAATTTAACGCAATGTCCAGCACAAATTGTAATTGATGATTTAACCGAGCGGCGTTTAACGCATAAACAAGGCGCGCAATTAATGCAGGCGCCGCAGTCATTAGAGCAGGCATTTTCATGGCAGCAAGCTGTTGCCGCACAATTAGCAAGCCAGGGTAAACCGATTATCGGATGGAAAAGTGCACTGCCTAATGAGGGCCGTTGGGGGCTGGCACCTATGTATCAGCAGTATTCAGGGGTGACATGCCCTCTGCCCGGTAATCAAGCCACTGCCACTGTGGAGCCTGAATTTGCTTGGCGCTTAACGCGAGATTTATTGCCACAAGGGCAACCACTGGGTACTGAAACGCTCCGCCAGGCGATGCAATGCCATTTAGCGATTGAAATTATTTTTGATCGTTTTAGTCAAGGTGAAAATGTAGATTATTACAGCCGGTTAGCTGATGGTTTATTAAATCAGGGCGTGTGGTTAGGCCCAGCGATTACCGATGCACCGGTTCGAATTCCGCTGCTTTGGAAGAGTGAGAATCTGCAACATAGTGCAGTGGGCGTGCATCCTGCTGGTGACGCATTCGCACCGGTAGAATGGTTAGTAGCGTTTTTACACCAACGCAATATAGGCTTGTACACAGGGCAAATTATTATTACCGGCTCATTAAATGGTTTATGGCGTCTGCCAGTAAATCAGCCTGTAACAATTGAATATGCAGAATTAGCAATTGTTGAAATTGAGTTTGCCTCTGCATTAAATGCAGCCTAAATACGTTCGGTTGTTATTCCGTAAGAATCGCGCACTGGCTTTAAAACAGTAAGCGTATCTAGGTGGTTATCGGTTGGAATGTGTAGAATTAGGAATGCTCTAATTATAAGTTCCCAAGGTGCAATAACTTACCCGCAATTAATTACCGCTAATTTCTCGCACTAATCGAAATCCCGTCACATTATCCGCTTTGCCATCATGCGGGCTTGCGTTACTGGCTGTGCATTGGTCCATGGCGGTTTCGCGCGAGCCACCTAAAGCCGCTGCGCTGCCTCCTGCCATGGCCCACTCGCGGGCGTTACCGATATGGTTTACCAAACCCCAGCGATTAGCGCCGCCCACGGTGGCACTGACCAATACATCACCCTTTTGAATGCCGCGGGAATTTAATGTGCAATTGCGGTTTGGGTCCGGTTGATCGTTACCGGCGCGGGCGGCATACACCCATTCAGTGCGTGTCGGGAGGCGATAAATTTTACCGGTTTTTTTGCTCAGCCATTCGGCGTAGCCCTGTGCCTGTGTGAGGCTAATTTGCGTTGCGGGTAAATTACCATCGCCCGATAAAGCACTGCAGCGGCCCGAGCTTTTGCAATAGGCATTAAATTCATCGACGGTAATTTCATATTTACCTATGGCAAAGGCTTTTACATCGCCACTTGCGGGCACTACAACAAGGTTTGGAGTTCTGCTGCCATCGCTTAGCGCGTCTTTACAGCTACCTCTACCACCGGTAGCGCCGAGCCCTGCCAAACTTAATGGGCAATTATCTTTCGCGGCAAATTGCAAACTGCTTAAAAGAGCGTTAGCAGGGAATAAACGCAGAGACATTTTTTTCAATTCTTCTGCGCGGGGCACAGAAGATTCACTAATTTTTTTAACACAACCAGCCAGCGCCGCAATTATTTTCGGCTCATCTTTGGCGTAATTTTGTGCATTAATGGATTTTAATTTTCCCACAGAAATTTCTAAATCACGTATATCAGGAGTGCTGGCGCAGGCTAACTGATTAGTGACCGTGTCCAGGGCAACCTTATAGTGATCATCAGGCTCGGGCGTAGTTTTAGGTTGAGCTGTAGTAGTTGTGGTGACAGGATTTTGGGTGACTTGCTGAGCTTGTTGTTGCGCACGCTGTTGAGCCTCTGCTAAACGCTTTTGCTCAGCCTCTTGTATTTTAGCGGCAAGCGCTGCGATTTTACTTTGAAAATCCAACGCTTGTTGCTGATCTGGCCCGTAGCGTTCGTAATTTTTAAATAATGCCTGGGCGTCGCTTAGCGCATCTTTTTTCAATGCTTCTTCAATTTTAGGGCCGTACATGCCGATAATTTTTTGCCGCAAGCCCTGCCACCAGGTATTTTGCTCGCCAACTAATTGTTTGCCCTCTGACATCTCCGACCAAAGCTGCTCCTGCCAGCCTGCACTAAATGTAGGCTCGGCTAATAATTTTTTAATAGCTTTTTCACTTAATTCCTGGCGCAAACGCTTTTCAATAGAGAGGACATCTGGCCCTTGTTGTGGCTGCGGCCAAAAATAATAAGCAGCGCCACCTGCGGCTAATAATGCGCAAAATAATATCCAGGCTAAGGCATTTTTTTGCGTATTTTTGTAGCTAAATAATTGCCAAAATTCCTCCACCGAGGCGATGCGGTCACTGCGGTGAAATGCCAGGGCAAGTTCAATAGCGCGCCACTGGCGTTTATTTAACGTAGCTATGCGTTTGGGTTTCAATTGCAGCGTGATGGCTTCGGTCGCCGGTTTGCGATTAAACGGATGCTGGCCGGTAAACATTTCATAGGCAATACAGCCTAAAGCGTAAATATCATCACGGGCATCGGGAGTCTCGCCTTTTAACATTTCTAAGCTTGCATAAGCGGGTGTCAATGCACCAAGGCTGCCGGCATCGAATAACGTATGGTCTTCCTCTCCAGTATGGGCGGATAAATCGGCAATAGCTGCTGCACGGGCTATACCGAAATCCAATACTTTGGCCGTAGAATTTTTAATAACAAAAATATTGCCCGGTTTAAAATCCGAGTGAATAATTTTATGGCGATGAGCGTGAATTAATGCAGCGCTAATATCGCGCAGAATTCTGTGTGCGTCTTCTGGTAATAAGCCGGTAGCTTTATATTGGGAAATTAATTTATCCAGCGGCTTGCCGTCTAAAAATTCCATTGTCATAAATACCGTTTCGCCATCGCGGTCGAAATCGTGCACGTTGACAATATTAGGGTGGGCAATTTTTTGCGTTTTGCGCGATTCTCGCTGTAGGGATATAAATGCCTCAGGATGCTCCTTAAATGCTTCGCCTAATACTTTAATGGCCACATAAGGCTCGCGATCCTGAGCTTCAACTTTTAATAAATCCTTCGCCTTATAAACCACACCCATGCCGCCTGCACCGAGTATTTCCTCAATAACAAAGCGGCCTTTTAAAATTCGCGATTGCGCTTCAGCGCGGGGCTTGCTTCCGCTAATCTGCGTTGCCATTTCCGTGCTGGCTTGTGCAGGCCTTGCCACTTCTGAGATCGGGCGTTTTTGGCGGGAGGCGCCTACCGGTTGTAGTAGCGTGACAAATTCTGCGACGAGGTTTTCCCCTTCAGGAGTGGATTCCAACGGGCGAGCAGGTGGAGGTGGTGTTGGGGGAGTGGCGGGCACGGATGGGGGATTAGGCGGCACCTCACGGCGCGGAGGCATAAATTGTGTGCGATCGTCATCACTCATGGGCACTTCCTTCATATTTCAGCTGTGGAAGTTTAAGGGGTAGACTGGGTTTTGCCAAACGCTCAACGCCTGCGGCTGCGCAGGCGATTGGTCTGATACGTGAGCCAAAATATTTCTACGAAGTGCTCACGTAAGCTCTGCGGATAAAAAGACGCTTGTGTTACTGTTTGCTCAACGGTTGCTGAAATTTACTACCGGCCTCTTTGATTATTTCTAACGTCGATTGATCGCTGGAGAATACGGAATTTAAACCCTGCGATTCTTGTGGTGGATCGCCGGTAAAATCATCACCTTTTTGCCAAATATAATCGAGTCGATTTGAGCGTCCTAAACCACCCCAGGCCCAAAAATTAAATCCTGCAATGGGTTTTCCTAACTGCGCCTGCTGAATTAATTGGCTGAGCACGCCTTTGTAATAGGTGTCGCGCTGTTGTGTGGAGCTGTTGGGGCTAAAATCTCCCAGGTCGCGATCTAAACCAAACTCTTCTAAAACTATAGGTTTTTTTAAATTCTCAGCTAGCTGAATATGTTCGAGCACAAAATTGCGTGCCGTTGCTTGCGCGCTAAACAGACTCATGGGTTTGTTTGGATCAAACCACTGCCAATTTTTAGCCCACATATGAAATGTTAAATAATCTAATTCGGCAATGCGGTGCGCATTTTTATAAATCGAGTCTTTACGCAAGCTGCCCATTATGCCTTCGCTGCCACTGCTGACTAAATGATGCGGCGCTAATTGGTGAATAAATTGCGCGCTGGTTTTTAGCCAATTGGTGTAGGCCTCTACATTAATTGTGCCGTCTTTATCGCTGCCCGGGCGTGGCTCGTTAGCGAGCTGCCAGGCCATAATTGTCGAATCACAAGAATAGTCTTTGCCTGTAACAGTATTCGTGCGTTTCAACAAACTGGTTATGTAGTTCTGGTAAATAGTCTGTGCGGCCGGTGAGCTGTAAAAGCGTGCTGAGTTTTGCATAAAATCGTCCCAGCGCCCGGTGGCATCCGGGTCAAATACCTGGCTGTTTTCCACCCATGCCATATATTGCGACATACCCCCTGACCACTGCCAAAAATTATTTAAATAAATAACGGCTGTCATCTGGCGTTTAGCCATTTCTGCCAATAAAAAGTCCATTCCCTGCAGTAGAGGTTCGTTATATTCGTTAGGAGATTTAATTATTGTAGTGTCCACCGAGCGAGTTAAATTCGACTGCTCTCCTGCGCCTAAAATACGTAAATTATTGATGCCATAGCTGGCCAGCATATCTAATTCTTGCGTTAGGCGAAGGCGCAAATGTTCCTGCTCCGGTACGCCTAAATAAGCGGCATGCCACATATTGGCGCCGATAATATAATAGGGCTTGCCTGCGCGTTTAAATTGAGTTTGCTCGACGGTCACGAACGTGGCGCCCTGGCAGTTATCGACTTTTACCGTGGGAGTTTGGCTGCAGCTGGTTTGTATCAATGCGCATATGAGTACGGCGATTATTCTGCAATGCTGTACACGCTTAAATAAGTGCAGTAGGGAATTTAACATACGAGCTCTTTTTGATGTTTGTGACGGGGGAGGTCTAATTTGTTAAGTGCAATTCTCACGCTAACACTATTGCAGCAGCCGATTAAGTCAACATGCACCAATGATACTTTAATTGCGCCGTTAAGTTTTGCAGAAAATACTCGTTATAGGGATTTGTCTTTCGCGCTGCGGCCAGCATCACTATTTTAAGCCGCTGATGCAAATTAATGATCAGCGTTAAAGCGCACTGAGCGCCAAGCTTCAGATGAGCTGCAGTGAGCGTTCTGCTCTTGCTACACTAGGCAACCTCTGAAATATTAATCTCACTCGCGCGGGCTTCGTAGAATTTGCCAAAAAATGCTCATTTACTACGTATAAACTCCGTTTTTTCGGTAAATTGGCCTAGCCGGGGGCGCCTAGCCGGGGGCACCTAGCCGGGGCGTGCAGCCAGCGCTTGGCCGCCTACATTTTTCAGAGTCTCCCTAAGTCAATCTAATTGCAGCGTATATATAATGCCCCGTTCCAGCGAGTTTTCATTTTCCCATCTGTGCCAGCTAATCATGCGCTCAAGTTTATTCGCGCGCTGGAAAAGCTTGGGGCTTGCCGGGCAGCTCAGTCTATTAGGTGCGCTAATGCTGGTGAGCGCGCTTGCGATTAACAGTATATTTCTGCAGCAAGCTTTGCAGCAGGCACATAGCCAAACCACTCGCCAGTTGTTTTCGGTGCAAGTAGCTCAGCGGCAGAGTGCGCTATTAGCCGCCCATTCTTTGGCCGACGACTCGGCAGTCGTTGCACAATTGCAATTTTTTTTAGATACAGGCGCCGTAGCCGGTGTGCGCTTATGGCAGCGTAATACGTCTAAACAATGGCAGCTACCCGAGCAATTACCCACCAGCGAGGCGCTGCATTTTAATGTAGGTGCGCAGGCGGATCTGCAACTTGAACTTTATCCTAAGGCCGATCTGCTAAGCGTACGTTGGCCGGCGGGGGTTTTGCTGCTTTGGCTGGGTTTAATTCTCGCCCTCTGCGCAATTGGCGTTGTTATTTTTGTGCGTGTTTATTTGCGCCCGGTTTTAACCCTAGCAATACAAGCGCAAAGCATGAACATGGATCGCTTTGCACAATTAATTACATTAACGCCAGAGCGAATTTTTCTAAATGAATTAGCCGAGGTATATTCTGCGCTTGACCATTTACGTCAATATTTATTAGAAGAGTCGGAGCAGCGTAAAGCGGTTGAATTAGCTTTAATGACAGAGAAACACGAAAAACTCGGTGTACGGCGCCAACAAATGGCAGCTGAGCAGGCTAATCGAGCTAAAAGCCAATTTATTGCCACTATGAGCCACGAAATTCGCACACCGATGAACGGCATATTGGGTATGGTGGAACTATTGCGCGATACCGAATTATCCTCGGTGCAAAATCATTATTTAGATATTATTAATCGCTCCGGTGATACCTTGCTAACCGTTATCAATGATATTTTGGATTATTCAAAAATTGAAGCGGGCAAAATGGAATTGGAAGATGTAAGCTTTTTACTTGATGATGTTGTGGACGACAGCGCTTCATTATTTGCCGCTGTGGCCAATAAACGGAATGTTGAATTACTCACCAGTATAGAGGCAAGCGTGCCGCGCACTTTAATAGGCGACCCGATGCGCCTGCAGCAAATTATTGTAAACCTCGTGGGTAATGCATTTAAATTTACTAAAGCCGGCTATATTCATCTACACGTGAGCTTATTTCACGATGAACACCCGCAAAACCCAATGCTGTTATTTTCCGTCAGCGATACCGGTATAGGCATTGAGCACCATGTGAAAGAATCTTTATTTGAGGCCTTCAGTCACGTGGATAGCGCTTCAAGCGGGCATTATGGCGGAACAGGCCTTGGCCTTACGATTGCAAAACAATTAGCCAATATGATGGGCGGCACCATAGGTGTGGATAGTGCGCTAGGGCAGGGCGCTAATTTTTGGTTTACAGCGCAGTTTCGCCGCGACACGCAAGCCCTTACTTTTAATGCTGATGCACAATTATTGCGGCATAAACATTTGCTGCTAATAAGCGAAAATATTTTGCTCACCGATATTATTGTGCAGCAATGCGCGCATTGGCAGATGTACTGTGCAGCGGTACAACATGCGCAGAATATTTGGGCGGTAATAGACCGAGTTGTGCTGGCTGGGCAGAGCTTTCATGCGGTAATTGTCGATGCAAAATTACCGGGCTCGTCGGCAAGTGTATTAATTAAACAAATTAAAGAGCTCTACGCTAAAAATACTTGGCGATTTATTCTACTTGCCAATAATCAATTTCAAACTATTGATGCAGATTCCAATTTTGATCAGTTGGTAACGCGGCCAATTGCTATGCGCCGCTTAGAAGCAGCTTTATTGGGCCGCTTTGGCCCAGTTGCCAATCATGATCAAACAATACTCTCTCATGATCCTATTATGTTACCTATGCATAATCCATCGGATATAAAAATATTAGTTGCCGAGGATAATTCAGTTAATCGCATGGTGATTGAAGGCCTATTGCGCAAAATAGGTATTCAGCCTACTTTTGTTGAAAATGGTCTGGAGGCTGTAACTGCCGCTACCGGGGAGAGTGAGCGTTACGATGTAATTTTAATGGATTGCGAAATGCCAGAAATGGACGGTTTTGATGCGAGCATGCGTATTCGCCAGTGGGAAAAACAAAACGATTACGCGCCCTTAAGTATTATTGCGCTGACTGCGCATACAGAAGCGGAACTTAAAGAGCGTGTGTTTGAAAGCGGAATGGATTATTACCTAAGCAAACCCGTAACTCTAGATAACGTGCGTGAAGCTTTAATTCGTTTAGGATTTTTGGCTAAAGCATATTAGCGACTGGGATGGATAGGTTTTTATAAAAGCGCTAAAAGCGGCGATGGCGCTATCGCCGCTCCTTAAGGAGATCTAACCTTTTTTGGCTTCTTCTTGATTAAATCGCAGGTGCAGAGATATGGGCACTAAAGGGCTGATCGAGGGAAGACTTGCCAATTCTTTTAATTTTTCAATTCCTGCCAATAATTCGAAATCACCAGCGTTTAGAAAAATCGGTGCAAGCGTAACAATCTCGACCTGTTTGGCGCTTAATTTGGTAATAAGTAAATTGACATCCTGCGTGATGGTTTTGCCGTGCAATTCAAACGTAACCGGCAGTTTAACGGTTTTACTGCTGCCGCTTGATTGTTTGGCTAATTCAGCCACATCAATTTTTCCCTTTGCTGTCGCTTGGGTAAATTTAGTAGTTTCAAATAAAAACTGCGCCATACGCTCATTGCGAATAGGTACACCGGTTTCTGCGCTGGCTAAATCAACAGCAACTGCAAATTGGCCATCGGCTGCAACTGTGCCTTGTATGGTTTTGAAATAATGAGTTTCAGCAATGGTTTCTTTTTTTACCGTAGAAAAATACACCTGAGATTGATCCGCTTGTAATTTCCAATCGGCAAAGCTGGGTAAACTAATTAATGTAGCCAGCAGGCTAAGCGTTGCTACCTTCATATTCGGCTCCAGAGTATAAAAACGTGTTTAGGGAATATTAACCACGATCGTTGCAGGGTTAATAGCTATTGTGGGGTGCTGCACAATAGCGTCTTCGCGCGCATGTAACAAGAGAGAGGAGGAGCGGTGAAGCTTGCCGGCGCAATGAATTAAATGGCAGGCGGATAGCACTTTCTAAAGAACAATTTAATTAGGCCTATCGAGGCTAAGCTTTGCAAAAGTCAGACGATAAAAAGCGCGCTGTTCGCGCAACTGTGCTGGCTCTAATTTAATAAATAATTGTGCATGCACATCCAAGCATTATTTTCTTACGTCATGGACAGCACCCATTGCTTCGCCTACGGACAATTAATTCTGGCAACGAATATTTTGCCCTTATTTCTCAACGAAAATGTTATCCATAGGCATCTGTAAAGCGAGTACTGGATTGATATGGCTATTTATCGGATCGCTGCAAAACAGCTTCGCGCATGCCAGCATCGTAATTTATTCAGCGGCGCCTTGGTCTAGTGCGCAGCGGCTGGTTCATATTTGCACGTTTATCGAACGCCCAGTACAGGTCATGCTGCAATTGTGTTTGTAAAATCGCAATCCTGACTATAAGGCTTCTGGTTCACACTTTGTTCACAGGATTACAAATTCTCACATAATAAGATTGTAGTTTCTCTGGGGTATAGGGTAGGTTTTCGCTGTTATCACTTCATTTGGTAAAACTCTATGTCGCATCCTCGCCTGTTTGGGCTTATGAGCCTATGTCTGCTGCTATCTGCCTGTGGGGGCCCCGGAGAAAATGAGGATGCGCGCAAGCTTTGGATAAACGAGGTAGTTACCTCTAATGATGGCGTTGCAATTGATGAAAATGGCCAGACCAGTGATTTAATTGAATTAATAAATAACAGTGGACGTAGCCTCGCGCTAAAAAATTATGCCATCGCCGATGATGAAGGTGTATTTGCAATATTACCGGATGAAAACCTAGCCCCAGGGGCAGTTATACGTCTGTGGGCGGATGCAGATGCCAAGCTGGGCGCTTACCATTTACCGTTTAAATTAAGTGCAAGTGGGGAAACGCTTAAATTGCGCGATGATAAAGGAGTAATTTATCAACAAATAAAAGTGCCGGAGCTTGCCACTAATGATTCCTATAGCCGTTTTCCTTCCGGTACAGGGGAATTTTCTACCTGCCGTTACGCTACACCCAATCGTAGTAATGGCGAGCGTTGTCAGGCCAATTCAGCCCCACCTTTAAAAGAAACCGTTACGTACAAGCCATTTGATCAGGCACTGTGGCCATCGCTTACACCAGCGAGTTTAGGTTTAAATGAGCTGGCTTTATTGCCCGCGCAATTTGTTGAAGTTAAAAACTTTAGTCAACAGACTTTACAACTGTCTAATTATCAATTAATTCTTGCGGCTTATCCTCCTGATGCTGCGCTGCCGTCATTTAATCGCGCAGGCGCGGTGAATTTACCGGCTGTAAGCTTAGCCCCCGGGGCAGTTTTTAATGTGCCGATTAACGCTACGCAGGTGCAGGCAATTACCCAGCAAGCATTTAATGAAGGGGTAGCAGTTTTATATGATCGCAGCACGCAAAAAGTCATCGACCAGGTGCCCTTTATGCATTGGCCGCAACAACACAGTTTGGCGCGGCAGGAGCAATATCCGTATCGCCTGCGTTTTTGTGATAACCCCACACCTAATGTCGATGGTCAGTGCCAGGAAACTCAGCGGCGTGAAATCGGCAACCGCACGCGAGGCCTTTATACGCCCGGTGATTTTGCGCAATTAGCTGCCGGCAGCGGTTTAAACCAAATTCAATCGGTTAAATTTGTTATGGATTTGGCCCGGCAAAATGCTGTGCATTTTTTAGGTTCTCGCGAATGGCCGCTGCATTACACTTTTGTGCGCGAAGTTATTGACGGTGACCCACGTTTAAATCGTTGTGATGACAACGAATACCGACTTTTTATTAATGGTTGGTCGCAATTCTCCTATGAAAACTATTTTGACGCTGATGTACGCCGTTACCATTTGGGTACGCTTACCTTTTTCCCTAATGCAGACTTATCGAGTGTGGAATTTACGTTTGGGGATGAAATCCGTGCAACGCAAATGCGCGATGCGTTTTATACCGTTACCGCCGCCACCTCCGATCCATTTGCCTGGGTGCTCAGGCCGCAAGATGCCACTCAGGTTGAGCGTGTGCGCAGCGTCGAGGGCACGCTACCCATTGTTGGTCCGCAAGCACCTTTTGCCAATGTGGTATTTCAGGGGTTAGCGCAGGGCGTGGCCTTTGGCACACTGACGTATATCCCTACTGAGGAATTAACTTCATCAACCCTTGGCGAGCGCAAAATTGTTATTACTAATGATGTGCCCAACGATATAGATTTTGTCGGCGGATTAATTACTGAAACATTTCAAACACCACTCGCCCATGTGAATATTTTAAGCCAAAGCCGTAACACGCCGAATATGGCGTTGCCAAATGCACACCAGTTGCCGGAAATAAAAACTCTGTTAGGGCGCCTTGTGCGGCTTGAAGTTAACGATGGCGGCTACAGCATACGCGCTGCAGAACAAGCTGAAGCAGAAGCATTTTGGACGCGCAGCGATCCGGATGAGCAAAAATTAATTCCCCGGTTGGATGCACAATTTAATACGTTGCTCGATTTAAAAAATGCAAGCATTGCTGATTTGCCGCGTATAGGCGCCAAAGCTGCGCAGATGGCGGAGCTAATAAAAGTAAATATACGCAATACGCAGTGTAGTGAAGGAGGGGCTTTTGCATTGCCTGAAGGCGCTTTTGCCGTGCCCATGGCATTTTATTTAAATCACTTGCGGGCAAGCGGCGCACAGACACTGTTAGATGGATTACTACGTAATAACCAATTTCTCACTGATTTGGCTTACCGTAAAAATGCGCTTGCTAATCTGCAGCAAAAAATTCTCACCTATCCAGTCGACCCAGCGTTATTAACGGAAATTAATAGTTGGGCTAAAACACGTTTTGGCAAAAAAACCATGCGCTTTCGCAGTAGCAGTAATACCGAGGATTTGGCGGAATTTAATGGTGCCGGTTTATATGAATCTTTAAGTGCAAAATTAGACAGCCCTGAAGAGTCAGTTGAAATTGCGTTGCGTACAGTCTGGGCAAGCCTGTGGAATTTGCGCGCGTTCGAGGAGCGGGAAAACGCCCATGTGGAACAAAGCCAAGTGGCAATGGCGGTGTTAGTACATCGCTCGTTTCCAGATGAGCGCGCCAATGGGGTTGCCGTGGGACGCAATGTATTGGATGTAACCCGCACCGATCAATTCTATTTTAATATTCAAGCCGGTGAAGCAAGCGTTACCAATCCTGCGCCGGGTGTTGCAACTGAAGAATTAATTTATCAATGGCCGCCACGCACCCCCACGCTTACCTACCAAAGTTATAGCAGCCTATTACCCGATCAGCGCGTTATTACTCCTGCGGAAACGCGCGCTTTAGCCTGTGCAGTGGATGCAATTCAAAAACACTTTCGCACTGTGCTTGATCCTAATTTGCAGGATCGGTGGTTTACTATCGAAACTGAATTTAAGTTTTTGGGCGTTGAGCGGCAATTGCTAATTAAACAAGCGCGTCCTTATAAAATGCCTGCGCTTGATATACCGAACGACTGCCGGGAGATTGAATAATCTCACGTAGCAAGTGAACATTTTTATTTAAATCTAACAGCACTAGAGCGAGTGAAGTAATTTTTCAGGAGTTCCCTGGGTGTTCCGTCTAAAAGCGCTGTTGGCTTGGGCCGCGCTTTTAGAATAAATTTGCGATTAGATTAACTGTACAGAGTTGGAGCAATTTAATTTAACGTGAGAGTTGTACTTTTTACACCCTTTAATGGTGTGTGCAGCTTTAAATCGTCAGATATTTCGCTTTTTGACGGAGAGTTCCCGGGTCCAAGTCGTTTGTGCGTATGACGCAAAATGGCAATCGGTGCTTATTGTTTTTGACCGTGCTTTATAGCCTTTAGGGTCGTCGATGAAATAACAGCGTCGCCTAAACTGAGGTAGTATTTAAGAGCTTAGCCGCTGTAAATTAATAAAATCCGGATTTTTAAATGTTTCGGCGATGCTAACTAATTCGAAAGCTGCAGCGCTGCCCGGTTAATTCGGCGGCATATTATTTTTTATGCCTTGCCTCTTGTATGTCTCCGCCGTATTGCCTCCGGTATGTTTCAAAACCAATTTAATGTGGGTTAATTTTATCACAGAGCCTCGCTTCTACTTTATAGCCCAAACCATATATGGACTGAACTACATCTTCATCCGGCACAATAATTTTTAATTTGCGGCGTAAGTTTCTAATGTGGCTGTCGATTGTTCTATCGTTAATAACATGATGACCGGCGTAAACTCGGTCTAATAATTCGTTACGCGAAAATACACGGCCTGGAAACTGCGCAAGTGTGGCAAAAATGCCGAATTCTACGGGGGTGAGATCGAGTGAGAGACCGTTAACTTTGGCGGTATAAGCAGAAAAGTCAAAATCAATCTGTGGAACTGCTTTCTTGGCTATGGCTTGCTTCGGATGAATTCTTTTCAAAATAACTTTGACGCGAAAGACCACTTCTCTAAAGCTAAACGGTTTACAAATATAATCATCAGCACCTGTTTCAAATCCGTTTATACGGTCTTCTTCCAAAGTCCTCGCCGTGAGTAAAACTACCGGAATCTGAGAAAAAGTACGGATTTCTTTACATAGCGAGAAGCCGTTGATACCTGGAAGCATTACATCTAACAATATTAATGAAGGGGCATGACGTTTAATTATTTCAATAGCGTTTAAACCGTCTTGCAACCAGATGGTTGTGAAACCATCTGCGTTAAGATAATCGATGATGAGCTGCCCCAACTTAGGCTCATCTTCAATAACTAATATAGTCGTATCAGTTAAATCCGACATTTTCTCCGGCCTTTTGAAATGTTACTCGTATACATACTCCCCCTAGGGAGGACTCCGTTGCAATAATAGTGGCGTTATGAGCTTCGACAATATGCCGACATATGGAGAGACCTAATCCTGCGCCACCGCTAGCACGATTACGGGAAGGCTCTTCTCGATAAAACCGTTGAAACAAATTTTCTAAATTCTGTTTCTGAACGCCGGGCTTTGAATCACTGATTTCAACTATTATTGCATCATCGGTATTTACTGTTGTTAATAGAATTTTGCCTGGCGCATCAGTATAACGAAAAGCGTTTTCAATTAAATTGGTGAATAGTTGATTAATTCGTAACGGATCAGCATTGATAATTAAAGCGTCGGAAGTAATCTGTTTGGTAATGAATATATCTTTTGATATATATTTTTGGTCAATATTGAAAAGTGCCCGTTCAAGTGATTCTCGCACATCAACTGATTGAAACGTAAATTTTAGTTTGGATAGATCGGCTAGAGACAAGTCAAATAAATCATCAACTAATTTATTGAGGGTGCGGACCTCGGCGTCGAATGAGGATAAAGACTGTATAGATAGCGGCCGAATACCATCGCTAATAGCTTCAAGTTCGCCGGATAATATTGATAAGGGCGTTTTAAGTTCATGAGAAATGTCGGCAATAAAATTACGGCGCATTTCGTCTTTTTCTTGATTTAGTCGGACGATTTCAAAGCTGAGCTCTCTTTCTTTTTGATGCTCTAATTGGCGAGTTTTGTACCGAATAGCTAAGCGAATTATTGATAAGAATACTGCCATGTATAGACAATAGGCCCAGCCGGTTTTCCACGGAGGCGGCTTAACGAAAAGTTCAATACTATCGATTTGATCGCTCCAATTACCATCACTGTTTTTGGCCTTGACCTGAAAGGTAAAATGGCCTGCGGGAATATTGGTATAGGTGGCCGTCGTTCTACTGCCCACATAATTCCAATCATCTTCAAAATTCACCAGTTTGTAAGCATATTGATTCCAATAGGAAAGAGGATAGCTCAGCGCTGCAAAAGAAAATGTAAAACTGTTCTGATTGTAAGCAAGGCTAATATGTTGGGTGTTTAATACACTCTGCTCTAGAGGGGAGTTATTTTTTCCGATCTCTAGATCCTGGTTGAATAGTTTGAAATTAGTGATATGTACAGGAAAGCTGGAAGTTCTAGATCCTACCGCGTCGGCATTGAAAACGCTTAATCCTGTAGCGCCTCCCGCATAAACAGTATTATCTGCAGTGATAAAGCCCGCGCCACGATTAAAATTACTACTGATCAGCCCGTGTGCGTTATTAAATACGCTGAATGTTAATGATTCAGGCTCGACCTTTGCCAAGCCGTTAGCGGTAAACAACCAAATCTTGCCGTCTTTTGCTTCCAAGATTCGTGTTACATTCGTTGAAAGTAATTCTTCTGCATGTTCTATAGTTCGGAATAATCCAGTCTGCGCATCATAAATGAAGGCTCCTTGGTCTTCACTTCCGATCCAAATGCGTCCTCTTGAATCTTGAAATAAGGTGCGGATGCGGAAAGTGGGAATTGATTTGTGATCTTGCGATTGCCAGCTTGAATGAAGCGTTAATTTGTTATTTGGAGCAATTTTATATAACCCACCTAAGGTGGCGACCCAGCGATTTCCATGTGTATCTTTTAGAAGGGCGTAGATATGATTGCTGGCAATCTGGAGGTTGCCAGACTTAAATGTATCGCGTCTAAATGATTTGGTTTGATGGTCGAAGATTAAAATTCCCTTATCCCCTTCCGAGCCAAACCAGGTTTCATTTTCATCCGGTAACACTGCCCAAATATGAGCGACATCTACGGTGTTGGGATCGTTTTTGCGTGCTTCAAAGTGTGTAACGGCCTGCGTTTGAGTATTGACTAGGTAAAGTCCGTCACCCCAGGTTCCTATCCATAGGTTGCCATCAACACTTTCCTCTAACACAGTAATGGGGCTTGCGCTTATGTTCCAGTGAGAAGGCGCCAATTTTGAATAATTTTCAAATGTGTTTTTGATAGGATCAAATAAATTAAGTCCCTGCTCGGTACCTATCCAAATCTGCTTTTGGCTGTCACTTACCACGCTCAAAATGCCGCTAGCATTTAAGCTAGTATTTTCCGCTGGGTTGTGACGATAGGTTTGGATAACTGCACGCCTTCGATCCACCAAATCGATGCCGGAAGGATATAAACTCGCCCATAAATTTTTATCCGGGTCTTCAAAAAGAAAAATGGTTTTGTTTGAAGCTATGCTATCGGGATCGTTTGCATCATGCTGATAATGGAAAAAGGAGTCTGTCTGGTCATCATATCCGGTTAAACCACTACCGTCTGACCCAATCCACAACTGCCCGTCCTGGTCTACAATTAAATGCCAAATATATTGATTAATACCGTAATGATTTGCTTCGTCCAAATAATGTTTGAATATTTTTCTGGCTGGGTCTAACCGACTAATGCCACCCTGATGCATACCAAACCATATATTGCCCTTGCGATCTTTAACGATACTGCGTACATCGTTGCTGGGTAAAAGATGCGGATTTTCCGCGGTATTCATAAAATGTTCAAAACTACCGGTGCTGGGACTAAAACGAATGAGCCCTGATTCACTGCTGCCGATCCATACAGCGTCATCTGACTCGAAAAATAAATACTGAAATTCATTATTGTCTGCACTAAATTTTTCTTTTAGCGGCGTTTCAAAGTATTGAACTGCTGTGCGTGCAGAATTGATTATGGCGACTTTGTTTGACATGCCAACATAAATTTCGTTACGGGAGTTAACATTAATACTGGTTGCCGATTTAAGTCCCAAATCGGGCATTGAATTTATTTGCAAAGGCTTAAAGGCGTCTTGACTCGCGTCAAAACTGCATAGCCCGCTCTCGGTCGCTATCCATAACGTATCATTGCGATCCTCAACCATGCCCCTAATAAACCCAACACACATAACCTGTTGTCGCGGGGCATAGCTGCGTAATTCAACGCCGTCATAGCGATATACTTTTTCACCGGCAAACCACATGATCCCGTTATGATCTCGCACAATAAACGGCAGCATGCCGGGCTGTTGCGTAATCCCAGAAAAATTCTCTAATAAATGTTCGAAGCGCAAATTGGGCTTAGCAATAGCTTGACTACAGTAAACGATCTGAAAAATAACCGCAGGGAAAATCCAAAAGTATCGCAAGTACGTGAGACGCCATTGAACTCGAAAGTGGTGTTTCATTTATTGATCCTATCAATGTTGATCAAAACTCTACTGGATCAGCCCAGCCTGTACCAATAATGTTTGATTATTTCAATTCAATGTTGGCATACCGTCTGTTGCTTGAGATCACATTTTCTCCGTTGACGCCGTCTCACTATGCGTAAAACAGCGGCTTTCTGCATATTAACTGCATAGTTGCCGGATACAGTCAGCTCCAGCAGGACATTCAGACAAAGCTTGTATAAGGCCGCGACGCATTGGTTAACAAAGAGAAAATCTGCAGCCCTGCGATAAATAAAACAAAAAATGCACTATTTTTTAGAGAAATGACTTTTATGAAAATACCTTCTTGGATAGATTCTATCGAGCAGTTTGCGCTAGCAAGCGGTATGTGTTTGCTGTTATCGGCGTGTGGCGCACAAGATTTTAGCGATTCATCATCTAGTTCGAGCAGTAGCTCTTCAAGTTCAAGCAGCTCGTCCACCTCAAGCAGTTCTTCTAGTTCAAGCAGTTCGTCTAGCTCCAATAGTTCTTCTAGTTCCAGCTCAAGCAGCTCATCAAGTTCGGGCAATCAATTTTCAAATTGCGAGTCCGCTGCTTCTGATCCGGATGGCGACGGTTGGGGCTGGGAAAACGGGCAGTCGTGCAAGATTGTTACCGCCACAGACGGTTTAGTACTGAGTAATATAAAGGCGTCCAAAGAGGCCATTGAATTATTTAATTATCTCAACCAGAACTCCGGTAAAAAAACCTTAACAGGTCAGCAGGAATCTACCTGGTTATCGGGCGGCGCACGCCATGAATTGAATTTTATCCAAGCCTCAACAGGTAAATTACCGGCCATTTTAGGGCTGGATTATATTGACCCTAATGATTATGCCGGGGTGAATAGTCGTGCGATTAAATGGTACAAAACCGAAGGCGGTATTCCTACCATTTGCTGGCATTGGGGTGCTCCAACCATTGGCACAGGTTATGAAAATTCCAAAAAATATTTTGATTTACCGCGCGCGCTGGTAGACGGCACTAATGAGAACCGCGCCATGATGCGTGATATGGATATTATTGCCGCGCAATTGACAGTGCTGCGCGATCAAAATATTCCCGTGTTGTGGCGCCCATTACACGAATTTACCGGCACCTGGTTTTGGTGGGGTATGCATGGCGGCGACAACTTTAAAAAATTGTGGGTCAAGATGTACGATTATTTTACCCGTGTTAAAGGCCTGAATAATTTAATTTGGGTATTAGGTTATAGCGGTGAACCTAGCGCCAATTATTATCCTGGTGATCAATATGTGGATATTGCTGGAGCAGATACCTACGTCAATCACAACGGTTCTTTGAAAAGCCTGTACGATAAAGTACACACTATTGTTGGCAATAAAAAGCCGATTGCGCTGCATGAAAATGGTCCCATTCCTGACCCGGCCAAGGTGCAAGCGGATGGGGCCAATTGGATTTATTTCATGACGTGGCATTCGGATTTTGTTACCAATGATCCTGTTAATACGTCAGGGTGGTTTAGTACAACTTACAATTCAGAACGCTATATTACAAAGGACGAATTACCTAAATGGGGGACAGTAAATAATAATTCCACTGTGAATACATTATTTAGCGTGGGGCAAGCAGTACGAATAATGCCGTTAGGCGATTCGATTACCGGATCTCCTGGTTGTTGGCGTGCTTATTTATGGAATAGTTTAGTTGCCGCAGGTGTTAAAAATATTGATTTTGTTGGCACTTTGACAGCACAGCAGTGCAGTCAACAGCATGATGCCGATAACGAAGGACACGGCGGCTTTTTGGTCACAGATATTGCACGCAACAGTTTATTACCCGGCTGGTTAAATACTGCTAACCCAAATGTTGTTTTAATGCATTTGGGCACTAATGACGTGTGGAGCAGCAAAAGCACCAACGACATTTTGGCGGCATACAGTACGTTGGTTGGACAAATGCGTGCTAAAAATCCAAGAATGGTAATTTTAGTTGCCCAATTAATTCCGATGACACCGCGAGGAAATTCTACCTGTAGCACTTGTTATAACGGTGTTACGGCATTAAATGCGGCCATTGTGGATTGGGCAAAATCGCTAAGCACTGCGAATTCTCCCATTATTGTTGTGGACCAGTGGACGGGATTTAATGTTGCCAGCGATACCTCTGACGGTGTTCATCCTGTGGATTCCGGCAATAAAAAAATTGCCGCTAATTGGCTGCAATTGTTGTTAACTATTTTGCCTAGATAAATTTACACCCACTCTATCGTCCGTATTTAATAACCATAGAGTGGGTGAGTTTTGGAGTAGGCAGTAGGCTGGATGCGTGTTTGTGATGTTTTCGATAAGTTTTAGAAAAACGAAAACCCCACTTGAAATAAACGTTCAATATCGCGCGTATAACGTTTGTCTACGAGAAACACAATGACGTGATCGCCGGATTCCACGCGGGTTTTATCGTGAGCAATTAATACCTCGTGGCCTGTGTCCACGCCCTGGGCATTTTTTTGTTTGCGCACTATAGCGCCGATCGTGGCGCCTTCTGGCAGGTCGATATCTTCAATATTTTTGCCGACCACCTTGGAGGATTTGCTGTCGCCATGGGCGATCACTTCGATAGCTTCGGCAGCGCCGCGACGTAGCGAATGCACGTTAACTATGTCGCCGCGCCGCACGTGGGTGAGCAGGCTGCCGATTGTGGCCTGTTGCGGCGAGATGGCAATGTCGATTTCTCCACCTTGCACCAAATCCACGTAGGCGGGGTTGGAAATTAACGTCAGTACTTTGCGCGCGCCTAAGCGTTTGGCCAGCATCGAAGCCATGATGTTGGCTTCGTCCGAGTTGGTGACAGCGAGAAACACATCGGAGTCCTCGATATTTTCCTCCACCAATAAATTTTGATCCGAGGCGCTGCCGTTTAAAACGATGGCGTGTTCGAGCTTTTCCGATAAAAATGTCGCACGGGCGCGGTTATATTCGATAACTTTAACGGCGTAGCGTGTTTCTAATTTGAGCGCGAGGTTTAGGCCAATATTGCCACCGCCTGCGATAACGATGCGTTTATAAGGGCGCTCAAGCCTGCGCAGTTCGCTCATTACCGCACGTATATCTTCTTTGGCAGCGATAAAAAACACTTCGTCATCCGCTTCGATAACAGTGTTGCCCTGCGGCGTGATCGGACGGTTGCGCCGGTAAACTGCTGCGACCCGGGTGTCGACGTTGGGCATGTGTTTGCGGATAAACCGCAACTCCTGTCCCACCAATGGCCCGCCGTAATAGGCACGCACGGCCACCAGTTGCACAAGGCCCTGGGCAAAATCCAGTACTTGTAGGGCGCCGGGCTGCTCGACTAAGCGGTGAATATAATCGCTGACCAATTGCTCCGGGCTGATGATTACATCCACGGGAAAGGCATTTTTGCCAAACAAGCCTGGGTAGCTTGCGTATTCTTGCGAGCGCACACGGGCGATTTTTGTCGGCGTGTTAAATAGGTTATGGGCGATCTGGCAGGCCACCATGTTGATTTCGTCCTCACTGGTAACGGCGATCAGCATATCGGCGTCTTCAATGCCTGCGCGCAATAATACATCCGGATGGGATGCGTGGCCGAACACAGTGCCTATATCAAGGCTTTCGCGCAGCTCACGCAGATTCGCCTCGTTGCGATCCACCACCGTTATGTCGTTCGATTCGGAAGCGAGGTTGGCTGCGAGTGTGCCGCCCACTTGGCCTGCACCGAGGATGATAATTTTCATAGCTTAGCTGCCATTTGTACCGTCTACTTTTTGCACTACTGCGTAGTAAAAGCCATCGTGCCCATCGGCTTGAGGCAGGAGTTGTCGTCCGAACGGCTGCGGCAAACCCCAGGGCACGTCCATCGGTTTGCAAACCGCATCCGGGTTTTGGCGGGTGAATTCAAGCAATTGTTTAGTATTTTCATCTGGCAGCACTGAGCAGGTGGCATAGACGAGCGTGCCGCCGGGTTTGAGCATTGCCCATAGCGTAGTTAATAAGCGCTGCTGCAGCTTCGCCAAGGGTGCAAGATCGCTAGCGCGGCGCAGGTGTTTAATATCGGGATGGCGGCGCACGACTCCAGTGGCTGAACAGGGCGCATCAAGCAAAATGGCGGCAAATGGGCGGCCGTCCCACCAAGTGGCAGGCTCAGCAAGATTTGCAGTTTTTAATTCGGCGCTGAGCCCTAAACGGTCGAGATTTTCCGTCACGCGCTGCATGCGTTTGGCATCTATATCAATGGCGACTAGATCGGCATCCGGCGCTATTTCCAGTAAATGACAGGTTTTACCGCCGGGTGCGCAGCAGGCATCCAGCACACGCATGCCCGCCTCTGGCGCAATTAAATAGGCCGCCAGCTGTGCCGCTTCATCCTGCACGCTTATATCGCCCGCTGCAAAACCCGGTAGTGATTCCACCGGTACAGCTGCAGTCAACATAATGCCCGCAGGACTGTAAGAGCATGGGCGCGCTTCTATATCTGCTTCGGCAAGCCGCTTTAGATAGTGCTCACGGTCGCCGTGCTGAATGTTGACACGCAACGTCATCGGCGGATGCTGGTTGTTAGCTGTGAGCGTTTGCTGCCAGTGCTCGGGCCAGGCCGAGCGAATACGATCGAGCAACCACTGCGGGTGGGCGTAGGTGTAATTTGGGTTTTTAGCGAATTTTTCAGCCAGCTGGCCTTGCTCCCGTTGGTAGCGGCGCAATACTCCGTTAATCAGCCCCGCAGCCCAGTCCTTCTTCAGCAGGCGGCTGGCTTCGACCGTGGCGGACAGCGCGGCGTGGTCGGGAATACGCGTGTGGTCTAGCTGATAGAGGCCCAGCAATAAAAGCGCTTCAACATCCCCATCTTTGCGTTTAAGCGGAGTAGGTATTAGTTGTTGGAGTATTAATGTGTAGGCGCTGGCATAGCGCAATGTGCCAAAGCAGAGTTCTTTGAGCAGTCCTCGGTCCCGCTCTGGGCAGGCGGGTATATGCTCTGGCAGCGCTTGGCTGAGCGACTGCCCTTGATCGAACACCTGGTGTAATACCAAAGCCGCCAGCGCGCGCACGTCCTGGGGAAGAGCCTGCGGTTTCATTGCAATATCTGTCCTTGCGTAAAAGGATGGCTGCCGTTAATTAGGGCTTTCACTGCGACAGGGTTTTTGCCTGGCAGCTGTAGAGTTTGAATCTGCAAACAGCCATTGCCGCAGGCTACATAAATGCCACTGGCATCTATTTTGATAATCTCTCCTGGCGCTCTCTCAGAAATATCCTGAGCTACGATTGCGGTTAACACCCGCACCCGCTCTTGAGCAAGGCCAAAATAAGCCACCGGCGCCGGGTTGAAGGCCCGTACGCGGCGGTTGATTTGTTTGGCATCGGCGCTCCAATCAATGGCGGCCTCTTCTTTAGAAAGTTTATGGGCGTAGGTGACGCCCTCGCTAGGTTGAGGTTGCGGCTGTGCTATGCCTTGCGCCAGCTCATCGAGTACCGCAAGCATGGCAGCAGGCCCAATTGCTGCTAAGCGATCATGTAGGGTGCGGGCGTTATCATCTGGCAGAATAGGGCAAGGGGCGATGTGCAACATGGGGCCTGTATCCAGGCCGGCATCCATTTGCATAATGGTAATGGCAGTGGCCTTGTCCCCCGCTTCAATAGCGCGTTGGATAGGCGCAGCTCCACGCCAGCGCGGCAGAAGGCTCGCGTGTACATTGATACAACCCAGCCGAGGGGTATCAAGCACCGCCTGGGGTAATAACAGGCCGTAGGCTACTACCACGATAATATCAGCGCCCCACTTGGTGAGCTGCGCCTGAGCTTCGGCGCTCTTAAGTGTGCTGATTTGGCAGACAGGGATCTGATGTTCTAGCGCCAGGGTTTTAACCGGGCTGGCCTGTAAGTGCTTGCCGCGCCCGGCTGGGCGATCCGGCTGTGTGTACACAGCTAACAGTTGATGCTCACTACTGAGCAGCGCCGCTAAATGCGTAGCGGCAAACTCAGGCGTGCCAGCAAAGATAATCTTCAGGGGTGATTGCGGCATGAACGATCCTAACTGGCGAGTTACGTGGATTTTTGTTGTTTTTCTAATTTCGCCCGGATGCGATTACGTTTTAGCGTTGAGAGGTAATCGACAAACAGTTTGCCGCTGAGGTGGTCCATCTCATGCTGGATACATACAGCCAACAGGCCATTGGGTACAAGTTCAAAGGCTTTGCCATTGCGATCCAGAGCGTTCACCTTGATGTGCTCAGGCCGCTCCACCGTTTCATAGAATCCCGGCACACTCAAACAGCCTTCTTCATAACCCAGCACGGTGGCATCGAGAGTCTCAATACGCGGATTAATAAACACCATCGGCTGATCTTTATTATCAGACACATCAATGACGATAATTTGTTCGTGAATATTGACCTGTGTGGCAGCAAGGCCCACGCCTGGAGCGGCGTACATGGTCTCGAGCATATCATCGATAATTCTGCGCACGCGGGCATCAACCTGAGCAACTGGTTTTGCTTTAGTACGTAGCCGTGGGTCGGGAAACTTTAGTATGGGTAAATGTGCCATTGGCCTTTGTGACAAACGTCTGGTAAAAAGGTGAGTTGCGCTGCTACCATTGAATGAATATCGCGGGTTTGCAGGGTTCTGTCCACGCCGGCTGGCGATGGTTGGGCTATTATAACGAACAACATCCATTGGCCTACTGGTACAGGACCATTCCTATGAAAAAACGCTTTCTGGGCTTATTTGCTGCCTGCCTTCTTTCGGGCCATCTCTGGGCCGACTCTCCGAAGCTGCGCAGTGATGTGCCCGACACCTACACGGTCGTGAAAGGAGATACCCTGTGGGATATATCCGGCCGCTTTTTACAGAACGCCTGGATGTGGCCGGAAATATGGCATGTCAATCCGCAAATTTCTAATCCGCATTTAATTTATCCAGGAGATGTTATCAAGCTTGTGTACATTGATGGTAAGCCGCGCTTAACACTTGATCGCGGTATTAAAAAATTATCACCAACTGCTCACGTGCTCGATCAAAACGCAGCAATTTCAACTATTCCGCTGGATCGAATCGCAAGCTTCCTCTCAAAAGCGCGCATTGTTGAGCCGGAAGAGCTGAAAAAAGCCCCCTATGTCATATCCGGTGAGTCCGAGCATTTGTTATCCGGTAAGGGCGATAAGGTATACGCACGGGGCGTGTTCGACCCTGATATCAATGCGTACGGCATCTACCGTGAAGGGCAGACGTTTAAAGATCCCAATACTCGTGAGCTCTTAGGTGTATATGCTGCGAGCATCGGCGGGGGAAAAATGCGCGCGCTTGACGGTGAAATCGCAACGCTGCTTGCGACTCGTAGCCAGGAAGAAATCCGCATTGGCGATCGCTTATTGGTTGATGACGGGCAGGGCATTGATTCCACATTTGTGCCCTCTGCACCGGCCAGTGAAATCGACGGCGAAATTATTTTTGTGGAAGGTGGCGTAACCCAAGTAGGTAAAATGAACGTGGTATTGTTAAACCGCGGCGCTCGCGAAGGTATTGTTTCGGGGAATGTGCTGGCCGTTTATAAGCGCGGTGCCACAGTGCGTGATCGGGAGCGCGGCGATAAAGTAACATTGCCGGATGAGCGTGCAGGCCTTGTTATGGTGTTTAAAACCTTTGAAAAACTAAGCCTGGGGTTAATTTTAGAAGCGGAGAAACCTCTCTCTGTCAGCGATAAGGTAAGAAACCCTTAAGCTAAACCTCAGAACTAAAAAACCCCGCTTATGCGGGGTTTTTTAGTTCTGAGGCAAAGGAAAATCCAAGCCTGCTTGTTTGCCTTGCACTAAATGCGCCCCGTGTAAATTGCATTTTCGTAGAGACGTATACGGGGCTTTACCGCCGCGTGCGAACCGGTTAAGGTCGCGCTTTTCACCGACAATTTGCGAGGGACTCTTATGCAAATGGAATACGCATTGCTGTTGTTGCAGCACTTGCCTAACACCACAACTAATACCTACTGGCAGCTGCTTAAGGTTTTTCCAAGCCTTGAAGCTGCACTTGAAGCCAACCCGGAAAAACTCGAAAAACTTCTGTCCGAAGCCGCCATTAATGATCTGCTCAGCCATCGACGGCAACCTGCCACGAGCGAGCTAGGCCAGCGTGTGCAGAAGGTGCTGGATTGGTGCCAGCAGCAGGACATTCATTTGGTTTCCATAAACAACGATGCTTACCCTGCGGTGCTGCGCGAGATTCCCAAAGCGCCTGCCCTGCTGTATGTGAAAGGGCGCCTGCAAGCTCTAGCGCTGCCACAGCTGGCTATAGTGGGAAGCCGCAGCCCGAGCCCCAACGGCGCAAGTACAGCGCGGGAGTTTGCCCATCATTTAGCCGCCGGAGGCCTGGCTATTACCAGCGGATTGGCGTTGGGCATAGACCAGGCCGCGCACGAGGGAGCATTAAATGCTGAAGGCGCCACACTTGCTGTTATGGCAACTGGTATTGACCAGATATATCCTAGACGTAATCAGGCTTTAGCTGAGCGTATTCTGGCTGGCGGCGGTGCATTAATTACCGAATTCCCTGTTGGCACGGCACCTCAGGCGGCGTATTTTCCACAGCGCAACCGAATTATTAGCGGGCTCAGCGCTGGCGTTTTGGTGGTGGAGGCTATGGTTAAAAGTGGATCCTTAATTACCGCTCGATACGCACTGCAGCACAATCGCGAGGTGTTTGCTATTCCCGGCTCCATTCATAATCCACTGAGCCGAGGCTGCCATGCACTGATTAAGGAGGGCGCCGCATTAACCGAATCGGCAGATGACATTTTCCAACATCTTGCAGGCTATTTAAGTTTGAAATGGCAAGAGCTGGGACTGCCCTCGCAGCGGCCGAGTGATGCGCCCTCCGGCCTCACGCTAATGGAGCGCGGTGAGCTAATCGAAAACCCATCAGAATCGCTCGTATTAGCGCAATTGGATTTCACGCCGACAACGCTGGATCAGTTGGGTGAGCGCACGGGGCTGCCGATTGGTGAGCTGTTAACAAGCCTGCTAACGCTGGAATTAAAGGGCCTGGCCAGCAGTTTTAATGGTGGTTACACACGCATGATGTCCACCTCGCTGCGAGCCCCCTTGCTGATCTAAACAGGCTGGGGTATTTTGGCGCCCCTTGCGCGGCGTTCGCGTCAATTCCCCATATTTTATGATGTTTAAGAGGGCGTTATGACCAAACCATTTGTGGCAATTCTCATGGGTTCCGATTCCGATTTACCCATTATGGAAGCCTCTTTCGAGGTGTTGGAAAAACTGGGTATTCCGTTTGAGGCGAAAGTATCCTCGGCCCACCGCACACCCAAAGCCACCCATGATTATGTAGTGGACGCGGATCAGCGCGGTTGCGCGGCGTTTATCTGCGCCGCTGGAATGGCCGCACATTTAGCTGGTGCAGTTTCTGCGAACACGCTTAAGCCGGTAATAGGTGTACCCATCGCGAATTCGTTGGACGGCTTAGACGCGCTGCTGTCCACCGTACAAATGCCTGGCGGAATTCCAGTTGCCACAGTTGCGATCGGTAAAGCCGGTGCAAAAAACGCGGCATACTTAGCTGCGCAAATTATCGGTGTAGCGGATAAAGAATTGCATGCCGCGCTTATTGCCGAGCGCGCCGCCAACGCAGCTGAAGTCGTCGCGAAAGACGCCGCTCTGCAAAAGAAATTGAGTGCCCGATAAGCGCTGAGATTTGGGCGTGAACATCCAGCCTCAGCAGCCGCGCATTCAACAGTCCGTACACCATATGTTAGCGGGTGGTGTA
Source organism: Cellvibrionaceae bacterium (assembly GCA_036520615.1). Lineage (GTDB taxonomy): Bacteria > Pseudomonadota > Gammaproteobacteria > Pseudomonadales > Cellvibrionaceae > CAMCXE01. The sequence goes on from DATDJI010000018.1 coordinate 141,633, forward strand.
TTGGCCTATCCGACAGAAGCAGTCTGGGGCTTGGGCTGCTGTTTGGATGATGAGGCTGCAGTTGAGCAGTTACTTACGCTGAAGCGGCGGCCTGTGCACAAAGGCTTAATTTTGGTGTCCGGCAGCTCTGACCATTTTGCGTTTTTATTAAAGCGCTGTACTCAGGAGCAGCTGCAGCGCTTGCTTGCGAGTTGGCCCGGGCCGAACACCTGGCTTGTTCCCCACTACGGCCTAGTGCCTGCCTGGATCAGTGGGCGCCATGCTACTGTCGCTATCCGTGTAAGTGCTCATCCGGTTATTCATAGTTTAACCGCGACTCTCGGTGGCCCTATTGTCTCTACTTCTGCAAACCCTCAAGGTCTTGCCCCTGCGCGGACGGCCCTGCGCAGCCGCGTGTATTTTGGCAATGCTGTGCATTACTGTACGGGGACTGTAGGCAAATCAAATAACCCCAGTCAGATTCGTGATTTAATCAGCGGTCAAATTGTTCGGCCTGGCTGATGGCTGGCTATTAAAGCTGTTCCATCAATCAAGCGAACTCATACATACCTACTCGGTTGCGCGCAGCCGCAGCGGCGAAAATTAACACTAAATCATAAGTGCATTGGGGGTACATATGCAGGCACCTGATAAACACGCGGTAAAAAACTACCTAATGGGTCTTCAAGACCGTATCTGCGCACAGCTTGCCGACGCCGACGCAGTTGGCGCGTTTGTAGAAGATAGTTGGCAGCGGCCAGAGGGCGGTGGTGGCCGCTCCCGGGTTATCTGTAACGGAGGCGTAATTGAAAAAGGCGGTGTGAATTTCTCCCATGTCACCGGCAGCCAGATGCCTGCGTCAGCCACTGCTCATCGCCCGGAGCTAGCAGGGCGACGTTTTGAAGCTATGGGGGTGTCGCTGGTGATTCACCCGAACAACCCCTATGTGCCTACGAGCCACGCCAATGTACGATTTTTTATCGCGGAAAAAGACGGTGCTGAACCTGTGTGGTGGTTTGGCGGGGGTTACGATTTAACACCTTATTATGGCTTCGATGAGGATTGCCAGCACTGGCATCAAACCGCGCACAGCGCATGTGCACCCTTTGGTGAAGCGGTGTACAGCGATTACAAAAAATGGTGTGACGATTACTTTTTTCTCAAACACCGCAGTGAGCCGCGCGGCATTGGTGGATTGTTTTTTGACGATCTCAACGCCTGGGGCTTTGAGAGAAATTTTGCTTTTATGCAGGCGGTGGGGGATAGCTTCACGCAAGCGTATATTCCGATTATTCAGCGCCGCAAAGACCTGCCTTTTGGCGAGCGAGAGAAACAATTTCAGCTCTACCGCCGTGGCCGTTATGTAGAATTTAACCTCGTTTATGACCGAGGTACTTTGTTCGGGCTGCAAACCGGTGGTCGCACTGAATCCATTTTAATGTCACTCCCGCCGCTGGTGCGTTGGGACTACAACTGGGCGCCTGAAGCGAACAGTGCAGAGGCCAAACTCTACGAGCGCTATTTAACTCCGCGCGACTGGCTAAGCCTAGGTGGCGGCCAGTGATGGTGGATGTTTATGCCGTCGTCGGCAACCCTATAAATCACTCAAAATCACCGCTTATTCACACAGCCTTTGCCCAGCAAACTGGGCAGGCTCTTGTCTACGATAAACGCCTGTGGCAGCAAGATGCCTTCGCCACTGAGGCGAAAGCATTTTTTACTGCAGGTGGGGCAGGGCTTAACGTAACCGTTCCATTCAAAGAAGACGCTTTTGCCTTTGCTCAGCAACGCACATTGCGAGCGCAACAGGCGGGGGCGGTCAATACGCTTAAGCGGTTGGCGAGTGGGCAAATCCTCGGCGATAACACCGATGGCGCAGGCCTTGTGGCCGATCTTAAACGTTTGGGCTGGCAAATTACCGGTAAAAAATTATTGATTCTCGGCGCTGGCGGTGCCGCGCGCGGCATCCTTGGGCCTTTATTAGCTCAGAACCCAGCCAGTACGACCCTCGCCAATCGCACCTTGGCGAAGGCTTTGCACCTAGCAAAGTTGTTTGAAGATAGCGCTATTGAAGCGCGAGGGTTAGAGGACTTAGCTGGCCCTTACGATATTATTATCAACGGTATATCCGCAGGGTTACACGGTGAAATGCCGCCATTGCCGGAGAGTATTTGGTACGCGCAGACGAAAGCCTATGACATGGTGTACGGGCAAGCTCGCACGCCATTTTTGCAAGTGGCAACCGAACACGCGGCTACGCACCTAGCCGATGGCTTAGGAATGTTGGTGGGGCAAGCGGCAGAAGCATTTTATTTATGGCGCGGTGTCATGCCTGCCGTTGAACCGGTATTAGCGCAGTTGCGACACACATAAAAAGTGAAGCGGTTTCAAACTAATTAATTTCCAAACCGGCTATTTAACCGCACATATTTATTTGTTTTGTCAAGGCGCAGGTAATTGATCGGGCGTATTAAAAATTGCGTGGTGGATAAACATTAATTTTTTGCGCACCGATCGTGTTAACACAAACGGATAGGCATCTTGTAATCCCATACTGCGATTAATTGAATTTAATGCCACGGAAAATACCATCCATTTATCCAAAAGATCCGCAAATGGCGTATCGGCAAGAGATGTGTTTATAGGGAAATGCGCTGAAGTTGGGCTGTCTATCCGAAGCCTGCAATCGTCAATAGTTTCTAGCGTATCAATAATATGCATGTAGTGCGCCCAGGTTTCCGCCCAGTCCTCCCAAGGATGCATAGTGGCATATTCACTGATGAAATGACTGCGCCAGTTTGAAGGTGGGCCTGAAGCATAATGACGTTTTAATGCAGCTTTATAACTGACGCTGTCATCGCCAAAATACAGTTTGCACAGGCGGTGTTTTTCTTTATTGGAAGCAATTAGCTGATCAAAATAATAATGGCCCAACTCATGGCGAAAATGCCCAAGCAGCGTGCGGTAGGGTTCGTGCAGATCCAGGCGGGTTTTTGAGCGCGCTACATCATCCGCTTCCGCTAAATTAATAGTAATTTGGCCGTTATCATGGCCAGTGAGGACTTTTTCTTGATTGGGCAGCGCACTAATAAAATGATCTTTAGCGTCGCGATCCACTAAAAAGTTAAACGTTAAGCCTGAACGAGGTTTTTCATCTGCACTGTATAATGCTAGCGGCAGCGATTTGAGCGTAAACAGTGCACGACGTTTTGCTGTTTCCATTTTTTGCCAGAGTGGCAAATGTTCGGCAACCTTAAGATTTGGCACCACATCATTAAATTTACAACTAAAACACAGATCAGCCAGTTTACCGTCTGGCGTTTTAGCATGTATATCGATCATGCCATTACAGATATCATGTTCTAAAAAGTTTTTACATTTTTTATATAGGCGCCTAGGCTCATCATCGGCAAAATAATGATTGGTTTTTTTGTGGCGGGTAAAGCTTTGTACTATTTTAAAATCATCAGTAATACCCACAAGGCTACCGCAGGCACAGCAACTAGTGCTTTCAAAAAACAGCTTCGGGCGGCCCTTGCAGCTACAGCTGAACGTTTTCATTATGTGACTCCCATGGGCAGCTATATGCTATGGCGGCCTCGTTGAATGCGGTGGTGATACGCTTATCCTTTCATCGGCAACCAAAATACTTCACAGAAGCTTGGTAACAACTAAATCGACCACTTCAACTAAAATTAATACAATTATAATGTATTCCAAAATACTGCTCTCGCGGTGCTGCAGTATCTCACGAAAGGCCGTTAGGCTTTCGGAAATGATTTTTAAAGTGTACTCCACTTCGTTAAAGCGTACGCGCAGATCAAAGTGTTTCATAAGCCCCTGGTGCAGCTTATCCAAATAATCGTCGTACCAGAGTAAATCCGGCCCATCGAAAATATAGATGTTTTCCGCTATATCTATATGTGTGTTAAGTGCCCGCCCGAGAAAGCGAAGCATACTTTTGCGGTTCAATAGTAGCTTGCCATTTAACTCTAATTGATCAGTAAAGCCTTTTACTTCTGTTAATAATGCCTCGGTGGTATGGTGATAATGATCTAGTGCTACCGATTGAGCAAGATTAAACAACGTAATACGAATAACTTTGGTATCTATATTGGCAACGGTTAATTCATCAAAACCAAACACAATATCGCTATCAGTGTCTGCCAAAATATCATGATCATCGCGCAGCCAGTTTTTGCTTGGGTCAATTTGAAAAGCGTAAATATTCTCGATGACCTGTTTGATTTCCTCGTCGTTGTATCCGCACAGAGCCATCACGCCAAAATTAAAATAATATTGGTATTTCCCGTCTGGTAATTCATAGAACAATTCAGATGAGTTATCGGCTAAGGGCTTGATTGCCAAAAATGCTTTTATGCCCTTAAGATCCAGTTGATTGGCCACTAAAAAGGCCGAGAGTTTTATAGCCTGGGTCATAGCGGTAGCCTTTTTATAGTTTTAAGTGCAGCTCAAGGTAATTGCCGCTGAGCCAGTCACCATCTGCAAGCGTATGAGTGTACACATAATAGTGTCTATTCGATTACATTTAAGCCGCTAATGAGTTGGAGCAGCAACCAATTTGCTAAAAAGAAAATCACTTATTTAGCAGCATGCCTTATTTTGTCCAAAAATTTTCGTCATAGGAAATAATTATTCAGGTCATCAGTCAGGCCGTGAAAATAAGATCTTTATAAATTTTTTGTGAAGAAAAAGCATCTATATGTAATTTAAGGTATTGCTCCATTAGTGATTTTTCTGTCCAGATCTTGTTAGGTTTTTAATAGCGCGCGCAAACTGCCATTATTTAAAACCCGTGTACCACAAAGACTCAGCGTAATATCCAATAATAACCCCCAGGTATCAAGTTTAGCGCCGCCTTTCATGCTGCGGTCAGCGAGCGCACATTGGCGCAGTAATAAGCGTAATTGAGCAGGTTTAAAACGCGGTAATTGTTGGCGCATTAAGCTTAAATGCGGCTCAAAAATACCTTGGCTACGCGCAGCCACATCCAGCGGCTGGCCGTTTTGATGGGCGTGTTTTAATGCTAGTAATGTGCGCACTTCCCGTGCAATTCCCCATAACACTAAAATCGGATCGGCGCCTTCACCTTTTAATCCACTTAAATGGCGCACGGCAGCGGCGCTATCATTCAACAGTGCTTTATCCATAAGGCTAAACACATCATAACGGGCGTTATCGGCTACGGCGCTCGCCATTAAGTGCAGGCTGATCGGGCCGGGCTCGGCAATTAATTTTAGTTTTTCAATTTCTTGTACAGCGGCTAATAAATTGCCTTCAACTTTTGCGGCCAATAACGCAAGTGCATCGCTATCGGCTTCTAAACCTGCATGCTGCAAACGCTGTTCAATCCAGCGCGGTAATTGTTTCTCACCAATGGGCCAGATGGGGCAGGTGATGCCGATTTTATCTATCGATTTAAACCAAGCGGCATTTTGGGCACTTTTATCTAGTTTCGGGCTAATTATTAATAATAAATTATCCGGGCTGGGGTTGTTGCAATACTCCACCAGAGCTTTGCTGCCGCCATCGCTGATTTTATTGCTCAAGCGCACTTCTAAAATTTTGCGGCTAGAGAATAAACTTAAACTATTAGCGCTTTGTAAAAAATGGCCCCAGTCAAAATGATTTTCCACATGAAATAATTCGCGCTCGCTAAATCCTTGGGCGCGTCCTGCCGCGCGAATCGCATCGCTAGCTTCTTGAATTAATAATGGTTCGTCACCGCTGACACAATAAGCAGGCGCAAGCGGTTTTAAATGCCTGCTTAGTTGTTCGGCATTAATTTTGGCCATGGGTATGCTGTGTGGAATTATTAATCGGTGCGGAAATTTTATCGGCCGTTAAATTTTGTGTTTGCGCCAGTATGCTATTGGCAATTTCGCGGCGCATTTCCGCCATTAATGTAGTCTCTTCTTCGGTTTTCCCCAGGTTATTACCTGGCTGAAAATCAAATACCCGGCCGCTTTTGGCAATACCTTCGCGTAGCAGAGATTGTGTTTGGCCGCTGCGCTGATACAAGCGCCAGGGAGCGCTTAAGGTTAATTCATATTGCGCGGCTGAGCCGATTGAGGTAACCGCAACCGTGCGTTTATTTAAGGTTTCCGGGTCCACTTCCAAGCGCAATGGCGCAGAATCGTCCGATTGCACGTGACGCTGCCGCATGACCTGGCCGAGGCTTGCGATTAGCGGTGCGTAGCGGTCCGGGCTTGCCAGTTGTATTTGCGCAGGGTAATGCCCGGTGCTCGCACCGCGCAATTGCCAGCCGCAGGCGCTAAGGCTCGCGGTAAGACCTAGAATTATTAGCCATCGCAGCATGCTTGAATGCCCTTTAAAAATGGAGCATGCATTCTACCCGGCTTGGGGGTTTTTAGCGCGCCCTGTGGCCTTTAGTATTTATTAGGACGCTTTATCCGAAAACACAACGCATACAGCGCCGGTAAAAATAACAACGTCAGCGCAGTCGCAATAATTAATCCACCCATAATCGCCACGGCCATCGGCCCCCAAAATATCGAGCGGCTTAAAGGGATCATCGCGAGGACTGCGGCGGCGGCGGTGAGTAGAATTGGGCGTAAGCGGCGTACGGCGGATTCCACTACGGCGTTCCAGGCAGGCTCGCCCCGTGCAATATCTTGTTCAATCTGATCAATTAAAATCACAGAGTTGCGAATAATCATACCGAATAAAGCAATTACGCCTAATTGCGCAACAAAACCAAACGGACGGTGCAAAATTAATAATGCTAGTGCAGCGCCAGCAATACCCAATGGGCCGGTTAAAAACACTAATAGGGCGCGGGAAAAGCTGTGTAGCTGCAACATTAGCAGCGTGAAAATAATAAAAATAACCAGCGGTACATTCGCGGCAATCGAGTCTTGTGCTTTGCTGCTGTCAGCGGCGGCGCCAGCTAATTTAACGGTGTAACCCAACGGCAAATGTGCTTTTATATCCGCTAATAAAGGGATTATTTGGCTCGATACCGTCGGGCCTTGAATGCCGTCTTTTACATCCGCTTGTACGGTAATAGCCCATTCGCGATTCTCTCGCCAGACAACACCGGGCTCCCAAATAAAATAGGCGCGAGCAATATTTGAAAGGGTGACATAACGGCCATTATTCGTCGGAATATTCGTATCGTTAAGCCGCTCAATGGTGTCGCGCTCATCAAGCGGTTGGCGAATTTGAATATCAATTAAACGATTATTTTCTCTATATTGCCCGACGGTAACACCGGTAAGAATAGTATTGGCCGCTTGCATTACTGTTTCGCTGGTTAAGCCTACGGTGCGCAATTTATCCTGATCTAAATCCAGGCGCAGCACTTTAATAGCTTCGTTCCAATTATCGTTTACACCGATACAATTAGGGTTGGCGCGCATAATATTTTTTACGTCATCGGCTATCGAGCGCACCTTTACCGGGTCCGTACCGCTGATACGAAATTGCACGGGGTAGGGCACTGGTGGGCCGGAGGGCAAATAACGGACACGGCCGCGCACCTCAGGGAATTTAACTGCAAATTCATGATTAATTACATCGCGCAGTTTATCTCTGCCAGCCAGATTTTTCGGCAGCACCACAATTTGCGCCACATTGGTTTGTGGCAATATTTGATCCTGCGGTAAGTAAAACCTTGGCGCGCCGGTGGCGATATAGCTGGTGTAATGATCCACCTCTGGCTGCTGCTTAATAAATGTCTCAAATTCTAAAGCTTGACGCTCCATATTGGTGTAGGAGGCCCCTTCGGGTAACCATAATTCCACCATTAATTCTAAGCGGTTAGAATCGGGGAAAAACTGTTGCTCAACAAAACTAAAACCCACTAAGCCTAAAATAAAAGTGGTAATACTCAGCGTTATAGTCGTTTTGCGAAACTCCACGCAGCGCTCAACCAACTTGCGAAACCTTGCGTAAAAAGGCGAATTAAATAATTCGTGCGGCGGCTCATCTGCACTATGCGGTTTTACCTTTAATAACAAATAACCTATGTAAGGTGTAAATACCACGGCGACTAACCAGGAAACCAGCAGCGCTATAGCGTTTACGGAAAACATCGAAAATGTATATTCGCCGGCGGCGGATTTAGCCAAGCCAATAGGTAAAAAACCAGCGGCAGTAATTAATGTGCCGGTAAGCATCGGCATGGCTGTGGACGTATATGCAAATGTTGCAGCATCCACGCGGGAAAAACCTTCCTCCATTTTGCGCACCATCATTTCGGCGGCAATGATGGCGTCGTCCACTAATAGGCCCAAGGCAATAATTAATGCGCCTAGAGATATTTTGTGCAGGTCTATATTTAATAGCCGCATACATAAAAACGTGATGGCTAATACCAGCGGAATAGTAAGGCCAACTACTAATCCTGGGCGCAGGTTTATCGTCCAGCCCGTAGGTGTTTTATGTACACCAAGAGCAATAAAACTTACGGCTAAAACAATTATTAGCGCTTCTGCAAGCGTGCCTAAAAATTCATTAACTGAGCTTGCAACTGCTTTAGGCTGATCGGCCACGCGATGCAGTTCAATGCCGACGGGTAATTTTTGCCTAATACTTTGAGCGGTGCTATCCAGGTTTTTACCCAGCGCAATAATATTACCGCCTTTTTGCATGGAAATAGCCAGGCCAATCACCTCCTCGCCGTTATGGCGCATTTTATTTTTTGGCGGATCCTCGTAGCTGCGGGTAATTTCTGCTATATCACCTAAACGTAAATTTGTGCCCTGCGTGCCAAGGCTAAGTTGGCGTAAATCATCCAAGGATTTAAATTCACCGCTGACTCTCAAATGGATATTATCGGTGCTGGTGGCTAATACACCGCTGGCCGTAAGAGCATTTTGCGCATTGATGCGGTCGATTATTTCCGTTAGAGAAATACCCATTTGGGCAAGTTTTTTATGGGAGACAACGATATTAATTTTTTCATCCTGCAGGCCGAGCAACTCCACTTTGGTAACTAGCGGTACGCGCAGAAGTTGTTGGCGCACTAAATCAGCATAATCCTTTAATTCAGCATAACTAAAACCATCGGCCGATAACGCAAAAATAGAGCCGTAGGTATCGCCAAATTGATCATTAAAAAAGGGGCCTAAAACACCTTGCGGCAAACTATACCGTATATCGCCGATGCGTTTGCGCACATGGTACCAGCTGGCACTGGTTTCTTTTGGCGGTGTGGATTCGGCCAATTGAATAATAATTGTAGTTTCACCGGGCCTAGAAAAACTTCGGATGCTATCGACGTAGGGCGTCTCCTGCAGAGTTTTTTCTAGTTTATCGGTAACCTGATCGGCCATTTGCACGGCGGTGGCGCCGGGCCATTTGGCGGAGACTACCATCGCCCTGAACGTAAAAGGTGGGTCTTCA